>JAWPMO010000001.1:3105391-3726469 GCA_033344875.1 Ilumatobacteraceae bacterium
AGGTGAACCGTCGTATCGGTCACCAGCGACACTGCGGATGAACGGCAAGCCGATGCAACCACGACCGACCCCGGTCTAACCTCGGCGTCGGGTTCGGGGTGTGGCCGCAACGAAGAATCAGCCTCGAGGTGCGAGCTGATCACGCGGACGGCACACGCCAACAGACGTCCTCATATGCCCACCCCGAACCCACCTCTTGACAGAGAGGAGCCGAAGTCGCACGCCTGATCGGCAACTTGGGGCGCCCCATAATCTCCGAGTTCGCGGGCGAGCGGATAGCTCGAACAACCCAGGCGTTCCTGACCGCTTACCCGCGCTGCTCGGGCCCTCGGCGGAGACGCTCGACGACGGCGGCTTGGCTGTTGGGCAAGGCGTGGGCGTAGGTGTTCATGAGCATCTCGGGGCTGTGGCCTAACAGGTCGGCGATCGCTCTCAGCTCGCCGAGATCTGTCGAACCCTGGACCATGTGGGTGGCGGCCGTGTGGCGCAGCCCATGGGACGTGAGTCCGGGGAGGTTGTTCCGTTCGATGATGGTGGCCAAGGCTCGATCGAACGATCGTGGGAGCACCAGTCGACCTGACCGCGTCGCAATGATCAGGTTGTTGTCCTCCCACTCGCTGCCGGCTGCCAACCGTTCTGCCGCCTGTTCGGCCCTTCGCTTCGCGACGACCCGCATCGTGTCGTCGTCGATCGGGATCGTGCGTCTCGAGCGTTCGTTCTTCGCGTCGCTCCATCGCGGTCCCGCCTTGGTCGCGACCAGACTCTCGTCGATCCGCAACGTGTTCGCCTTCACGTCGAGGTCGTCCCAACGCAATGCGAGCACCTCGCTCCGACGCAGGCCATAGAGCACGCCCAGCCGAAACGCGATCGCCCAGCGATGGTCGGCGGTGGCGGCGAGGAAGCGGTCAACTTGCTCCGCCGTCCACGCAACCGTCTCTTTCTCCTTGACCGGCTTCGCCACCGACCGGGGCAAGCCAACACGAGCCGCCGGCGATCGGGAGATCAGACCTTCGTCGACGGCCTCCGTCAACGCCGCCCTCAGCACCGTCCGACAGATCTGCACGCTGCGCTTCGACAGCCGTCCGCCAGCGGCGAGCGCTTCGATCCATTGCGCCACATCGTCCCGGTCCAACGTCGCCAAGGGAATCGCACCGAGACCGTCCTCGATGTGCGGGATCGCCCAGGCGTACTGCTCCTGCGCCTTCTCGGTGATGTCGGTCCGGCCGGCCACGTAGCGACGCACGAGCCAACTCACCGTCCCACGTTCGGTCGACCGATCCTCGGCCTTCATCGACCGCGCTGCGGCAAGAGCGGACCGCTGCGACGCGTACGTCCCGATCTGCCGCGGGCGGTGTTTGCCGGTGGCAGTGTCGATCCCGTCGACACGCACGACCCACTTGTCACGCTGCTTGCGGACTGTCGGCTGACCGGTTGGCTTCCACGCCATGTCGCCACCCCCGAGGCTGATCGGCGCCCGGCGGCTGATACATCGCTGATACATCCACGATTTGCCGGACTACCTCCAAGCGTATCATGCCTGGTCAGACCTGGTGGAGACGATGGGAATCGAACCCACGACCTTCTGCTTGCAAAGCAGATGCTCTACCAATTGAGCTACGTCCCCGAGTTGGCGACCGTCAGGATAGCGAGCGATTCCGGGTTCTCCAGAGGTCCGACCGGTGCGGATGTCGGCGAACTGCACCGCACGGTGCTCGAGCGTCGAGGACCGTGGACCTTGCTCCGTCCGCCCGCGTGACCATCGTCGGCACCGTTGGCAATCCAACATGCAATAGATTACAATCTTCTTGATGGCTAGCGAGGTGAGCCCCACCGACGATGGCACCCGCAGGGTGATCGTGGGTGCATTCGTCTCCGACGCCCCGCCAAGTGTCGGCCGACACGAAGTCGCAACGGACCGAGGCACGGACCTCAGCCGATGAGTCTCGACACACGCACCGATCTCGCCGACATCGTCGCCGAACTCGAATCCAGGATGACAATCGCCATCGGCGGACGGGCCACTCGTTCTCGCCGGTGCCAGCCGGCGCGACCTGATCCGCGAAGGTGTTGCGATGAAGCGTGGACCAGTCCGATCATGGACCCAGACCATGCTCGCCACCGAAGCACCGATGCTGATCGGTCCGGTCTCGTCGAGGGCCGAGTCGGCGCCGGAATTCTCCCGACCGGTCAGGTCGTCGGCGCGATCGACGACCTTCCCTCCGTTGCCAACCTGATGACCGAGATCGATGCGCGCAGCGCACGAGCCACACCAGAGAGGGCCTGATGAGCCAGACCGCAAGCCGCACACCGATTCCCGCCGTCGACGGGTGGTTCGAACTCGAACCCGAACCCGCCCTCATCGGAGCACGATGTGTCGAATGCTCGACCGTGGTGTTCCCGCCACCGAGCGAGTCGACCCCGTGCCCGAACCCGCGTTGCGCGAGTGACCGGTTCGAGTCCCACCGCCTCGCGACCACCGGAACGATCTGGTCGTACACCGACGCCCAATATCAACCGCCACCCCCCTACATCCCCACCACCGACCCATACGAACCTTTCGCGTTGGCCGCAGTCGACCTGGCCGACGACGGCTTGATCGTGCTCGGCCAGGTCGCGGAGGGTTTCGGCGTCGACGATCTCGCCGTGGGCATGCAGGTCACCCTCGTGATCGAGACCTTGTACAGCGACGACCAGCACGATCACCTGATGTGGCGCTGGCGACCCGAAGGAGACCAGTCATGAAACACGATGACGTCGTGATCGCAGGTGCAGGGATGCACCCCTGGGGCAAGTGGGGGCGCCACTTCAGCACGTACGGTGTCGCAGCGGCGCGGACCGCGCTGGCCGACGCCGGGATCGAGTGGACCGACGTCGACTTCATCGTCGGCGGAGAAACCGTGCGCAACGGCTATCCCGGATACGTTGCCGGCGCGACGTTCGCTCAGGCCCTCGGCTGGTCGGGGGCGCGGGTGGCGACGTCGTACGCCGCATGCGCTTCGGGCGCCCAGGCGATCGATGTCGCCCGCGCCCGGATCATGGCCGGGTTGTCGGAAGTGGCATTGGTCGTGGGGGCCGACACGACACCGAAGGGCTTTCTCGCACCGGTTGCCGGTGATCGCTGGGACGATCCGGACTGGCTGCGGTTCCGTCTGCTCGGAGCCACGAACCCGACGTACTTCGGCTTGTACGCCCGCCGCCGGATCGACCTCTACGGAGCGACGACGGACGATTTCGCCCACGTCAAGGTGAAGAACGCCCGTCATGGTCTCCACAACCCGAACGCTCGGTACCGCAAGGAGGTCACGACCGACGACGTCGCAGCGTCGCCGGTCGTCGCCGATCCGCTCCGACTGCTCGACATCTGCGCGACGAGCGACGGCGGGGCCGCCGTCGTGCTGTGCAGCGCGGACTACGCACGACGACTCGACGATGCTCGTCCGGTTCGCGTCCGTGGCGTCTCGACGGTCACGCCGACCTACCCGAACACGGTCATCGAGATGCCCAACTTCGCCACCGACTCGAGCGCGGTGGTCACACCGTCCGACACGGCGTTCCGCGACGCCATCGCCGCCGCCGCGTACGCGGAGGCGGGTCTCGGCCCTGATGACGTCGACGTCGCCGAGGTCTACGACCTGTCCACCGCACTCGAACTCGACTGGTACGAGAACCTGCAACTCTGCGGTGTCGGCGAAGCGGAGAAGTTCCTGCGTGACGGACACTCGACGATCGGTGGTCGGACCCCGGTCAATCCGTCCGGTGGGCTGGCCTGTTTCGGTGAGGCGGTGCCCGCTCAGGCGCTCGCCCAAGTCTGCGAACTCACGTGGCAGTTGCGCGGCGAGGCCGGCGACCGTCAGGTCGAGGGCGCTCGGGTCGGAATCACCGCGAACCAGGGCCTGTTCGGTCACGGCTCATCTGTCATCCTGTCGACCTGACGATGGACCTTCGATGGACGCCGGAACAGGACGACTTCCGGCACGAAGCACGCAACTGGCTCGTGGAGCACCGAGATCAGTGGCTCCAGTCGTGTGACCACCGCCCCGAATCGGGTGACACGAAGACCGGGTTCGCCCAGCACCTCGAATGGGAGCGAATGCTCCATCAGGGTGGCTGGGCTGCGGTGTCGTGGCCGAGCCGGTACGGCGGGCGCGACGCCTCGCTGTGGGAATGGCTGATCTTCGAGGAGGAGTACTACCGCGCCGAGTGCCCGCAACGGGTCACGCAGAACGGGATCTTCCTGCTGGCGCCGACCGTGTTCGAATTCGGAAACGATGCGCAGCGCGACCACGTCCTGCCTCGGCTCGCAGCCGCAGACGACCTCTGGTGCCAGGGTTGGTCCGAACCGAACGCAGGTTCCGACCTCGCCTCGCTGACGTGTCGAGCCGAGCGCGTCGACGACGGGTGGCTGCTCAACGGCCAGAAGACGTGGACGACGCGAGGCGCGTTCTGCACGCACCTGTTCGGATTGTTCCGCACCGATCCCGAGCAGCAACGGCACCGCGGCCTGTCGTACCTGATGGTTCCGCTCGACGCCGACGGCGTCACGGTCCGCGGATTCGGCCGACTCGATGGTGACGAGGGTTTCGCCGAGGTGTTCTTCGACGACGCCTTCGTGCCCGACACCGCGATCCCTGGCGGGGTGGTGCTCGGTGGCGTCGACGACGGTTGGGCGGTCGCCATGGCGACGACCGGTTCCGAGCGCGGTCTCACCCTGCGATCTCCTGGACGATTCACCGCTGCGGTGAATCGGCTCGTCGACCTCGCCTCCGAGACCGACCACGCCGTCACCGACGACATCGCCGACGTCTGGATGCGGGCCGAGGCCTACCAACTCTTCACGCTGCAAACCGTGACCCAGCTCGCGAACGGGGCGTCGATCGGAGCCGAGTCGTCGATCAACAAGATCTGGTGGTCGGAGCTCGACATCGGCATCCACGAACTCGCGCTCGATCTGCTCGGCCCAGATGCCGAACTCGAGCATGCGTGGTCGAAGGCATTCCAGTTCGCCCTGTCCGGTCCGATCTACGCCGGGACCAACGAGATCCAGCGCAACATCGCCGCTGAACGTCTCCTCGGTCTCCCCAGGAAGTGACCCATGCACTTTTCGTTCGATGATGATCACCATGCCTTTGCCGACGCGACGCGAGCGGTCCTCTCCGAGCAGTGTGGCCCCGACGTGGTCCGCGCCGCATGGGAGGCACCGGCCGGACAGCTCGATCGTGCGGTCTGGGATCAACTGGTCGGCCTCGGCGTCAATGCGCTCCTGGTCGACGAGCAGCACGGCGGGCTCGGGCTCGACGAGGTCTGGGCGGCACTCGTGCTCGAACAGACCGGACGGGCCGCTCTGCCGCACCCGCTCGTCGAGTCCGCGATCGTCGCTGCGGCGTTCGATCCGTCGGTGGTCGACGGCACGTTGATCTCGACCGATCTCGGCGGCCCCAACGTTCCATGTGCTGCCGACGCGGACCGGCTGCTCCTGCTCGACGAACGCGCCGGTGCGCTCCATCTCGTGGATCGCGAATCGGTCGAGCTCGTTCCCGACACCGCGGTCGACCGCTCGCGGCGGATCGCCACCGTGGTGTGGTCACCTTCCCCCGATTCGATCGTGACCGACGACGCAGCCGAGATCGCACTCGCGCGCGACCGCGGCGCCTTCGGGACCGCCGCCGTGCTCCTCGGCCTGGCCGACTCGATGTTGGCGATGACGGCGGACTACGTGCGGGAGCGTCGCCAGTTCGGCGTACCGGTCGGATCGTTCCAAGCCGTCAAGCACCAGCTCGCGGATGCACTCATGCAGGTGTCGTTCGCCCGACCCGCCGTGCACCGCGCCGCGTGGTCGATCGCCCGGGGCGAGCCGACGCGCCGCCGGGACGTTTCGATGGCCAAGGCGCTCGCCTCCGATGCCGGTGTCACGGTCGCACGCACTGCGCTGCAGTGTCACGGGGCGATCGGGTACACGGTCGAACACGACCTGCACCTCTTCCTGAAACGCACGTTTGCGCTGTCGAGGTGTTGGGGCAGCGCCGCCGACCATCGACGCGTCGTCGCCGCGGCGATCACCCGTGAGCGCGACCGGGATCGTGATCGGCACGGGGCAACGACGACCGTATGACGCTCGACGACGACATCGACATCTGGATGACGCCCGGCCATCCCGACCGAGCGTCCTTGATCGCGGATCCGTACGCACTGTTCGATCGGATACGCGAGCAGGATCCCGTCTATCGGTCGCGGTCGGGAACATGGATCCTGACCAACTTCGATGACGTGCTCGAGGTCTTGCGCGACCGGCGCTGGAGTCGCGACAGTCGTCACGCACGATTCGCGGACCTCCGCAAATCGGACGCCCCGGCATCCGGCGACGTTTCAGGAGCGTCGGGCGCCGTTCAGCGCATCTTCGCGACCTGGATGCTGTACGCCGACCCGCCGGAACACACCCGACTGCGGCGACTGGTCGCCCGTGCGTTCTCGCCGCACGCCGTGGCACGTCGTTCGGAGCGGATCCACGAGGCCATCGATCGGTTGACGAGCGAGGTCCGGGCGCGCGACCAGTTCGATCTCCACGGCGAGTTCTCCACGGTCTTGACGGGGATCGTGATGAGCGAGATCATCGGCATGCCGCTCGAACGCTTCGATGAGTTCGCGAGATGGTCCGGTGCCTTGATCCGTCTCCAAGAGCCCGACGCCGACTCCGATGCGACGCTCGAAGCGCAGGCGCTCCTCCAGGACTGTCTCGACTTCTTCGAGGAGTTGATCGCCGAGCGCCGACGACACCCGACCGACGACATCGTCTCGTTGCTCCTCGAGACCGAACGGGACGAACGTGTCAGCCACGAAGAGATCGTCGGCATGTGCCTCATGTTGCACGTCGCCGGACACGAGACGACGGCGAATCGGATCACGAACTCGATGTACCACCTCCTGCAGGATCCGGAGCAGTACGCACTGCTGCGGTCCGAACCGGCGCGCACCGAAAACGCCATGGAGGAGACGTTGCGGCTCGGCTCCACGGGTCCCCTCCCGAGGTTCGCGATCGAAGACATCGACATCGCGGGGACGACGATTCCGGCCGGCGACATCGTCATCCCGTCGCAGGGGGCCGCCAATCGGGACCCGCAGCGGTTCCCCGACCCTCACCGTTTCGACATCACGCGTACGAACGCGGCCGACCACATCGCATTCGGCGCCGGAATCCACTTCTGTCTCGGCAGCCACCTCGCCCGCCTGGAAGCCATCGAAGCACTCCGTGCACTCGTGACGACCGACACGGAACTCGTGCTGACCGGTGAGGCCGTCACCTGGCGCGACAGCTTCGTCGTCCGCGGACTCGAAGCGCTTCCGGTCACCTGGAGCAGCGCCGCATGACGCTGATCGGATCGATCATCAGGCGCGCTGCATCTCGCAGCGGCGATCGGGCGGCGATCATCACCCCGGCCGGCTGGACGGTCTCGTTCAACGATCTCGATCGATGGTCCGACGAAGTCGCGGGCACCTTCGTCCGTCGGGGCGTCACGGCCGGCGACCCGGTCGTGATCTCGCTCGCCTCCGGTCCCGAGTACGCGGTCACCTATCTGGCATTGGCCAAACTCGGCGCGATCACCGCCGGCGTCAACCCCCTCCTCACGACCACCGAACGGTCATCGCTGATCGACATCTCAGGTGCCCGGCTCGTCGTCACGACGAGCGAGAGCGTCGAACATCTCCCGCACGAGGTCGACGCTGTCGTGGTCCGACCCGCCACACGGCCCGACGACGTGATGGCCGATCATCGCGTCGAGGGCCATGTCCCTGCGCCGATTCCCGAGGACGACGACCGCGTGGTCGCGATCGTCTTCACGTCCGGAACGACCGGGGTCCCGAAGGGAGCAACGTTCGGGGAACGCCAACTGCGAGCCGTCCTTGCGTCGGAGTTGGCCGACCCGTGGGCGGCCGACGGGCACATCCTGTCGGGGACCCAGTTCGCCCATGTCGGTTTCATGCTGCGGCTTCACACGTATCTGGAGATGAACACGACCCTGTGTCTGATGGATCGCTGGCGCGCCGCCGACGCACTCGAGCTGATCGAGCGATACGCGATGCCCGCCGTCAACGGCGTGTCGTCGCAGATCGCCTTGATGCTGCAGGTACCCGAGTTCGCGACGTACGACCTGTCGTCGGTGCGTCGGATCGTCACCGGGGGCGGGCCATCGACTCCCGACCTCGTCGACGAGGCGACCCGACGATTCGCGGCGCCGTACACGACACGCTATTCGATGACCGAATCAGGCGGAATGGGAACTGCGACGAGCATCGACGCTTCCGACGAGGAGCGGTACCACACGGTCGGCCGGCCACGCACGGGCCTGGAGCTGCGAATCGGACGTCACGATGACCCGACCGGTATCGGCGACGTGGGAGAGGTGTGCGTTCGCGGACCTTCGGTCATGACGGGCTACTGGGGAGATCCAGCGGCGACCGAGAACACGATCGTCGATGGATGGCTCCACACCGGCGACCTCGGACGGATCGACGATCAGGGCTGTCTCCGATTGGCAGGTCGCAGCAAGGAGATGTACATCCGGGGCGGATACAACGTGTATCCCCAAGAGGTCGAAGCGGTGCTCAACAGCCACCCGGGGGTTCGCTCCGTCGTCGTCGTTCCGCGGCCGGATGCCGTGATGGGCGAGATCGGCGTCGCGGTCATCGTCCCGTCGACGGTCGGTTCATTGCCGACGCTCGACGAACTGCGTCGGTTCGGAGCCGAGAGACTGACGCACTTCAAGTTGCCCGAAGCGCTCCGACTGACCGACGCCCTCCCCGTGACCTCGATGCAGAAGGTCGACCGGCGAGCGTTGCTCGACGACGTGAGCGATCCATCTGGCGACGCCGAACGGTTGCGCTGATCGACGACGTCGCCCGACGCCGGTCACGCCGTCGGGCGGACCAGTTTCGAGTTGTCCCACGTGAGCTCGCGCCGTTCGGGCACCAGCCGGTAGTACATCGTCTCGTCGGCGTAGTGCGCCGACGTGGCCGTCGGGACCTCGTCGGGAACCCCGCGACCACGGTACTTGTCGTTCAGCGCGTCCTCGACCGCGGTCGCGGCGTCACCGGTCACCTCGACCATCGTGCCGCTGATCGCCACGGAGCGGAGATCGACCCATGCCGCTCCGCTGTCGACGACGAAGCATGCCCGCCCATCGCGTGCGATCCGGCCGACCTTGCGTGCCGACGCTCGGGTCCGGATGTGGACGTCACCATCGATCATCACGAACCACATCGGCAACGCGATCGGACTCCCGTCGCGCCGCAACGTTGCGAGCACCCCGGTGTCGGCCTGTTCCAGGAACGTATCGCGCTCCGCTGCCGTCATCCGGACACTCATGCGTCGTCCTCGACGATTCGCTCTCGCTCCGCATCCATCTATACAATCTTAGCTATGTTGAGGTCGACGGTGTGCATCGGAGCACCCAGATGAGCGTCGGTGTGACCATGCCGCTCGGTGATCTCCCGCTGCATCGACACGGCCCAGCGATCGTCGAGTTGGCCGACCTCGGTGTCCGCCATCTCTGGGCAGGGGAAGCCAACGGTCTCGACGCCGTGGTGCCGTTGGCTGCGGCAGCCGCATGGGAACCACGCATGCACGTCGGCACCAGCATTCTGCCGGCGTTCACCCGTGGCCCCGGCGTCCTCGCGACCACCGCAGCGGCGCTGGCCGAACTCGCGCCGCAGCGGGCCTCGGTCGGCATCGGAGCGTCGTCGCCGATCGTCGTCGGCGATTGGAACGCCGGCGAGTTCTCCCAGCCCTATCAGCGAACCGCCGACATGCTCGACTTCCTCCGCCGCGCCCTGAACGGCGAACGCGTCACGAAGTCGTACGACACGTTCGACGTCACCGGATTCAAGCTGGACCGACCACCGGCCGCGCCGCCCTCGCTCCTGATCGCCGCACTCCGGCCTCGAATGCTCTCGCTCGCCGCGCGCCGAGCCGACGGAGCCATCACGACATGGGTCGCGCCGGCCCACACCGCCCAGGTCGCACGCGAGCTCCGCGCCAACGCACCCGACGGCGTCACCCCACGACTCGTGGTCTGGGTGACGGTCGCTCCCGCCATCGACCCCGACCTCGTCCGCCGGCGCGCCCGCCCGCTGATCGCGTCGTATCTGAATGTTCCCGCCTACGCGGCGTTCCATCGATGGCTGGCCAACGACGAGTTGCTCCGACCCGTCTGGGACGAATGGGCTGCCGGACGACGCCGGCAGGCTCTCGACGCCGTGAGCGACGAACTCGTCGACCAGTTGATCATCCATGGTTCGCCGACACACTGCATCGAGCAGATCGACGCCCACCTCGAGGCCGGCGCCACCGACGTGGCGGTCACCGTCCAGTACGGGACGGACGACCCGATGGCCGCGCTCCGCCGGATCTCGGATGCGTTCACCGGCTGACCGATGTCGTTCTCGAAGTCCACGTACCCATCGAAACGGAGTCACCCCGAATGGACCTGACCTACCCGCCGGAAGCCGAGGCGTTCCGATCCGTCGTTCGCGACTGGCTCGACGAGGAACTGCCGGACGGCTGGTTCCACGGCGACCGGCCGACCGGCTCGGATTGGATCGCGTTCTGCGACGCGTGGAACGAGCGCATCCACGCGACTGGCTGGGCGACGCCGACTTGGCCGACGGAGTACGGCGGCCGCGGTCTGCAGCAGATCGAAGCGATCGTGCTCGCCGAAGAGTTGGCGAACTCCGGTGTGCCGATCCAACCACCCGCCGGCGGTGAGATCCTGCTCGGTCCGACGGTCCTGCACTGGGGGACACCCGAGCAGAAGGCTCGCTTCCTCCCCCCGATCGCGCGCGGCGAGGAGATCTGGTGCCAAGGCTTTTCCGAGCCCGATTCGGGGTCGGACCTCGCGTCGCTCCGAACGAGCGCAGTCCGAGACGGTTCGGACTGGCGAGTCAACGGCCACAAGATCTGGACGAGTCAGGCGCAGGACGCCGACTATTGCTTCATGCTCGTGCGCAGCGACCCCGAGACCACACGCCACCAGGGGATCTCCTACATCCTGATGCCGATGGACCAACCTGGCGTCGAGGTTCGCACGATCGTCCAGCCCGACGGCACCGCCGGGTTCGCCGAAGTGTTCTTCGACGACGCCATCTGCCCCGTGGAGAACACGGTGGGACCGATCGGCGAGGGGTGGCGCGTCGCGATGTCCACGCTCGGATTCGAACGCGGCACGTCGGCAACGTCCAGTTGGCAGCGGTACGCCCGCGATCTCGACGCGATGATCGCCCGGGCCCATGAGCGCGGCCTGACGGACGACCCGATCGTCAGACAGGCGTTGGCGCGCGCGCACACCGAGATCGACCTCATGCGCATCGGCGGCCTCCGGGTCCTCACGAGCGTGCTGCACCCAGAACGGCAAGCCGCGACCGCCGCACTGGAAGCGGGAACCAAGATCGCGTGGACCGAAGCGCAGCAGCGGTTGACCAATCTCGCCATCGACCTCATGGGAGCCGACGGGCAGATCTTGTCAGGTGCCGACGAGCCTGCGGTCGGCGTCGGACTCGGCGATCGCGCCGTGGTGCACGACTACCCGGCCGGCGCCGTACAGAGCGCGTTTCTGTTCGCTCTCGCCGGGACGATCTTCGGCGGCACGAGCGAGATCCAGCGCAACATCGTCGCCGAGCGAGTGCTCGGGCTTCCGCGCGAACCTCGTTGAACGATCAGTCGCCCGCCGTCGCTCGGAGCCACCGATGATCCAGCTTGCCTGACGGACTCCGAAGCACTTCGTCCACGACGATCAGACGGCGCGGCGCCTTGTAGCCGGCGAGCTGCGACTTCACGTGAGTCCGGAGCGTCTCCAAGTCGATCGACGCGCCCTCACGACACGACACGATCGCGGCGACCGCTTCCCCGAAACGGTCGTCGGGCACGCCGATGCACGCCGCATCGGCCACCGCCGGGTGGCGGCGCACCACTTCGTCGACCTCTTCGGGATAGATCTTCTCGCCTCCCGAGTTGATGCATGATGAGCCACGCCCCAACAGGTGCAAGGTTCCGTCGGCATCGACTCGAGCGAAGTCACCCGGGATCCCGTATCGAACGCCGTCGATCTCCCGGAAGGTGCTGGCCGATTTGTCGGGATCATTGTGATATCCGACCGGCAGCACACCGCCGAGCGCCACCAGCCCCTCGCCGGCTTCGCCCGGCGCCAAGAACTCTCCGTCGTCGGTGATCACCCTGACCTGCGGCCCGAGCACGAAGTCGGCGGTGTCGCGGACGTCCCCGCGCGTCGAGATGTTGATGCCGATCCCCGATGCTTCCGACGATCCGAAGGCGTCGACGATCGAGATGTCGGGCAGATGCTCGAGCAATCGCTCCTTCACGACCCGGCTGAAGGTCGCGCCCGACGACACCACGGCCACGAGTGACTCGAGGTCGAGTCGGTCACCGATGGCGTCGAGCGCGTCGACGATCGGTCGGGCCATCGCATCTCCGACGATCACGAGCAACGTCGCGCCCGCACGCGCTGCGGTGGTCAACAGGACGTGAGCGTCGAACGACTCGCCCGGCACGACGACGCTCGTCCCACCGGCCGCGAGCGTGATCAGTTGGTTGAACAACCCGGTCGCGTGCATGTACGGACACGCCGCGACGTCGACCGGCCCCGGACGCGACGTCGCGACGTCGACCAGGTGATCCAACGATTCCGGGGCCGGGAGGTCACGCCATGGGTTTCCCTTCGCGAGCAGGATCTCGAACAGGTCGCGTTGACGCCAGATCACGCCTTTCGGCATGCCGGTCGTCCCCCCGGTGTAGAGCAAGATGGGCACGTCGCCGCTCGGTGCCGAGTTCGAGAGCGCCGCGCTCTCCTCGGCAGAGTTGTCGGTCGCCGCGATGGCGCGATGGTCGGTCGCCCACTCCGGCGCGCTCCCCGCGGTTCCGTCGGGTACCTCGATCCAGACCACGTCGTCGGAAGCCGTTGCTCGAACCGTCTCGATCACGTCACGGAACGCGGCGTGGTAGACCACCGCCCGCGCCCCGGAATCCGCGAGCAGGTAGTCGGTCTCCTCGGCGCCGTACCGATAGTTGATGTTGACCGGAACGAAACCGGCGCGGAACGACGCGGCATACGTCTCGAGGAACGCCGACGAGTTCCGCATGAACACGGCGATCGAATCGCCACGTCCCAGCCCGCGATCGAGCAGGTGGGCGGCGATCCGATTCGAGTTCTGTACGAACTCTGACCACGAGACCGTGGAGCCGTCGGCGTCGACGACGGCGGCGCGATCACCCACACGGGCGGCGATCCGCTCGAAGACGTACGAGAACGGGCCATCGTCGTGGACAAGGGACAGATGCTGATCGACCGTCATGTGTCTCACCAACCGACGTCACTGGTGGGCCGGCATTCGAGGTAGGCGCTGATGCCTTCGCCCGCATCGACGGTCGTCATGTTGAGATCTCGAACGACCGCTTCGAGTGCGAGCGAGTCGTCGCGCCCGGGAGGGAGCGACCGATTCACGAGCGACGTGCACCACGCGATCGTGCATCCCACCGGCGACCTCACCGACGGCTCGGAATGTGGCGCTGTCCGGTCGCGGTCGCCCGAGGAGTGGCGCGCCCAGGTCGGCGCCGGCACAGAACGAGCCGCCACTGCCGGAGAGTACGACGCTCGTACATCCCACCGCTTCGAGACGTCGTCGAGGAACTCGATGATCCGGACGCGTTGGGGTCGCGACGTCGCGTTGCGCCGGTGCGGACGGTTCAGCGTGATCCGTGCGACGCCGTCGGTCACATCGAACAGAACGTCGTCGGTGACGTCCTGACTCCCGCTGTCGACCTCCGCACTCACTGTCACCGCTCCCATCCATAAATGTCTATCTTTCAGATGATAGCGACGCTGCGTGGTGCTGGCGTGTGCACCGGCCGGCGGTGACCCGTTTCACGAGACCGTCGACTGCGCCCTCCTGGGGCGTACCTCGGCAAGCTCCTCGGTGCGCCATTCCTTCAGCACCGGAAGGACCTCGGTCGCGAACAGCGACAGGCTCTCGTGCGCGACGTCTTCGGGCATGTCCGCGAAGTTGAACGACGGATTGAACGCCGCCATGCCCAGGAGATCACGCAACGTCGACAGCTTGTCCAAGACCTGATCAGGCGTCCCCCACGGCATGAGGTTGACGTAGTCGGCCGCGGCGCCGTCCATTCCACGCCGTTCGACGTGCTTGCCGATGCCCGCATAGAACTCATAGCCGCGCACGCCGGCGTGAGCGTTCTCGTTGAACCCGTAGTGCTCGATCACCGAGTGGTAGTAGCCACCGATGTAGCGGTGGGCGCGCTCTCTCGCAGTGTCCGCGTTTGCGTGGAGGACGATGTTGCCGGCGCAGAGCGGAGCCGGTGGCGCCACGTCGGGACCGTGACGGTCGGCCCAGGCCGAACGGTAGGCGTCGAGATCCTCTCCGACGGCCGACCACTCCTTCTGGGGCACCACCAGCACACCGACGCCCAACTTGGCCATGATCGGCATCGCCTCGGAAGACATCGACGCGGCGTAGGTGCGGCCGCGGAACGAATGCACAGGTCGCGGTCGGATTTCGCGTCGGGGTTGGGTGATGAACTCGCCGTCGGCCTCGACCGCTCCCGACTCGAGACCTTCGAGGACGAACTCGGCGTACTCGACGAACCGTTCTCGGGACGTGTTCATGTCAACCCGGTATCCGTCGTACTCGACCTTGCCGAGTCCGCGTCCGATACCCAGGATCATGCGTCCGTTCGACAGATTGTCGAGCATCGTGATCTGCTCGGTGCAACGCACCGGATCGTGCCACGGCAGCACGATGACCCCGGTTCCGAGACGCACGTCCGGGTAGCGCGCCGCACACCAGGTGAGGAACTGCACCGGGTCGGGCGACAGGAAGTAGTCGGTGAAATGGTGTTCGACGACCCAGATCGAGTCGAAGCTGTAGTCGACCGCGGCGTCGATGAGGGAGGTCTCGGTGGCGTACACCTCGGCGTCGGTCTTGTGCTCGGCCGGATTCTGGAAGGACACCGCATATCCCACGTGCATGGACGAACTCCTTCCTGGAACATGACCAAGCGATCGAGTGGTCAGTGCAAGTGCAACCGTAGTCGTCCGCGCCGACGACGGACGATCAGATCGCGCGCCGTCGGCGATTCGTGATGTCGAACAGGATCGCGAAGCCCACGTCGCGCCGGTGCCGTCTGGTCTCGACGGCCAGGAGAGCGATCGATGATCGACGCGCTCCGATCGGAGGACGGCTCGAACCGACAGACCGGCGTCGTCACGGTGAGTCGAGTGGTTCGAGTCGGATGATGCTGCTCTGTTGGGCGGTCCCCAGCAGGCGTCCGTCCTCGCTCCACGTGCGCAACGAACCGTGACCGGTCGAGCGATGGAACCCATCGGGGATCAACTCGATCAACGCCCACTCCGATGGCTCGGGATCGATGACCCGCACGGTGTGATCGAGGCTGATGCCAGTCGCTCGAACATTCAGCGCAGCGCACACGGCGAGCGGGATGATGTCGGTCACGAACGCCTGAGTCGCAGGGCTACCGATGGCTCCGTCGCGAACGCGACACCAGAGCATCACCCGTCCATCGGCGAAAGCGCCGACCCCGCCGGCCTCGTCATCGGTCGCCAGGCGACGCTCGATCCGATCGAGGAACGAGCCCGTCGGCGCACCCTCGAAGGGATCGATGCCACAATCATTCGGACTCGGCACATCCGGCATCGCGCCGAAGTGGGCCCGGTCGCCGCCGGCGCGCGATGTGTGCGCGCACAGTGACGTGAACACCGTCCGGTCGTCGATCGTGCAGGTGACGTGCGACTGCGTCGTCGTCTTTCCCGCCGCCGGGACGGTGACCTCGATGTCGATGTTCTCCGACGGCACGGCCGAACCGACGAACTGGGTGGTGATCCACTGCAGCGGTCGCCCGGTCGCTTGTTCGGCGGCCTCGGCACACGCCGCGACGCCGATGCCGCCGTACATCCTGCCGAACGGTGTTGCGAGCGCGGTGGTCACCGGCAGACGGAATCGTGTCGTCGACACCCGTTCGAGACGCAGCAGGTCGAACTCGGGCAGATCCGTCATCGGACTCGGCCCGTCATCGGCGTGTTCACGTCGTCCCCCCACGATCGACCAACCGGTCTCGCAGCTCCGATTTCACGATCTTTCCCGAGTCGTTGCGCGGGAGTTCGTCGACCACCACGACCCGCTCGGGAAACTTCTGCGACATGACCTCCAGGTCACGCAGGTGCGACACGATGCGATCGAAGTCGACAGAACGTCCGGCGACAACGGTGACCGCAGCGCACACCAACTCGCCACGCTCCCCGTCCGGGAGCCCGACGACTGCGACGTCGGCGACGTCGGGATGGCTGAAGATCAGTTCCTCCACCTCGCGGGCGCTGATGTTCTCGCCCTTTCGCACGATGACATCCTTCAACCGTCCGGTGACGACGAGGAAGCCGTCCGGATCCAGATGTCCGAGGTCACCGGTGTGGAAGAAGCCGTCGGCGTCGAAGACCGCTTCATCGAGTGAAGCATCGACGTATCCCGACATTCGGTGCGGGCCGCGGGCACAGATCTCACCGTCCTCGCCCGGACCGCACTCGCGTCCATCGGCGCCGACGATGGCCACTTCGACCCCGGGTGACGGCCGTCCTTCGCTGATCGCGCGAGAGCTCGCCGGATCGTCGATCGAGTTCATCGTGATCATCGGGAACTCCGTCAGCCCGAACCCCGAGATGATGCCGACACCGCCGACGGTCTCGACGAGATCCTGTTGGAGTGTCCGGGGCTTCGGTGCCGCGCCACCCGGATACGCGCGCACACGCGGGAGCAGCGGCCGATCGGGCCCTCGTTCCCGCTGCTCGGCGAGGTACGCGAGGTGGAACGCCGTCGTGACCCCGGCGAGCGTGACGGGCTCGCCGGCGATGAGGTCCATCGTCTCGGGCGCCGCGAACGACTCGACGACGAGCAGCGAACACCCGGTCATCAGCGACGCCATCAGCCAGTTGATGCCACCGATGTGCGTGAACGGGAACGCCACGACGCTGTGGTCGTCGGCGACGATCTGCATCCCGGCGCACATGGACGACGTCGCGGCGGCCACCGACTCGTGGCCGTGCCGGACGCCCTTGGGCACGCCGGTCGTGCCGGAGGTGTAGAAGTACCAGTGGTCGGTGCGCTCGTCGCGGCCCGTTGCGACCGGCGCGACGACCTCACCGTCGCGTTCGGGCAGGTGCGGACGTCCGATCTCGATCGTTCCGAGCGACGGCACCACGTCGTCGACCAGCCGACTGCCGAGCGCCGAGTAGTCGTAGCCGCGCCACGTGCCGGGGTGGATGTACCACGACGCCGCGACCTCGGAGACGATGAACCCGACCTCGCGGGCCCGCAACTGCGGCAACAACGGATTCTGGATCGTTCGCAAGAAGTCGAGCGCTCCGGTCAGCACGAGACTCTCGAGCCAGGTCGGCATCTGCCACGACACGACGTCGCCGCCACGAACACCTCGGGCGGCGAGTTCGACGGCCAGCGTCCGACACCGGTCACGGTACGCCGCGAACGTGAGTCGACGGCCCAGCTCGTCGGTCGCGAGGAGCGCTCCGGGTGACATGTCGGCACGACGCTCGACCAGGTCCCACAACGAACGACCGGGGTGTGTGGATTCGACTTTCACTCCGGCAACTTCCATCGCTATGATTGTAATGTTATGAACACTGGCAGCACGATTCCGACCGTGTCCCTCGCAGGCCTTCGGCGCGTCGGGCGTCGATGATGGCGGTCACCGACGCTCCGTCCGACCGCGAGCGACAGCTCGTCACCGAGCGGGTCGACCGACTGCTCGAGCTCCACGATCCCACGACCACGCCGCGCGAAACGATCTGGGCGACCCAGTTCGATCTCGGACTGGCCTGGGTCCACTTCGCCGAGGGCCACGGCGGACTCGGCGTGCGACCCCAGCTGCAAGAGGTCGTCAACCAGCGCCTGATCGCGGCCGGCGTGACCAGCAACTACCTCCACAACTTCGTCGGCGTCGGAACCGCCGCACCCACGATCGAAGCGTTCGGCACCACCGAACAGCAGGAGCGTCTGCTCCGCCCGCTGTTCACGTGCGAGGAGATCTGGTGCCAACTCTTCAGTGAGCCCGATGCCGGTTCCGACCTGGCTGCGGTGACGACCACCGCGCAACGCGACGGCGACGAGTGGATCCTCGACGGCCACAAGGTGTGGACCACGATGGGTCACATCGCCAAGTGGGGGATCTGTGTGGCGCGAACCCACCCCGAACTCCCGAAGCATCAGGGGCTCACCTATTTTCTGGTCGACATGACCGTGCCGGGGATCGACGTCCGGCCGCTGCGCCAGATCAGTGGCGAGGCCGAGTTCAACGAAGTGATCTTCGACGGCGCACGCGTGCACGATTCGATGCGGGTCGGTGAGCCGGGAGCCGGCTGGCGCGTCACAATCGGCACGCTGATGAGTGAGCGGGCACACAACGGCGACTCCGCCAAGAAGCCTCGCGGTTTCGGCCCGATCGGTCACGCGGTGCGTGCCTGGCAGGCGACCGACCGGAACGACCCGGTCGCCCGCGACGAGTTGATGCGGCTCTGGAGTCGCGCCGAGGTCATCCGTCTCACCGCGCTGCGAGCCGATGCCTCGCGCCGGTCGGGTACGCCCGGACCCGAGGGATCGGTGCTCAAACTCGCGATCGGCATCCTGCCCCAGGACATCTTCGACTTCGCTGTACGCATGCAGGGTGCGAACGGGATGCTGATCTCGGGATACGACTTCGAGCAGCCGGACGTCATGGCACAGGATCGCATGGGTGACGGAACGGAGGACATCGACGTGGTCAAGGCATTCATCAACGCACGATCGAACACGATCGGCGGTGGCACGACCGAGATTCAGCGCAACACGATCGGCGACCGGGTGCTCGGTCTGCCGGCCGAGCCGAAGGTCGACCGTGATCTGCCCTGGAACGACCTGATCGCGTCGCGGGAGGTCACACGATGACGTTCGATCTACGCGGCGCCACGGCGATCGTCGGTGTCGCCGACGATGCCGACCCGAGCGGCCAACTCCCCGACCACGGCCTCGCGCTCGAGATGCGGATTGCGGCCGAGGCGATCGCCGATGCGGGTCTCACCCCCGATCAGGTCGATGGTCTCGCGATCGCAGGCGGCGCGATGAGCCCGCTGCTCACCGCGCAACGGTTGGGTCTCCGGCCCCGGTGGGTCGACAGCACACACGTCGGCGGGTCGAGCTTCGAACTCCACGTCGAACACGCCGCCGCAGCGATCGCGGCCGGTCTGTGCGACACCGTGCTCATCGTCTACGCCAACACCCCGAAGGGCGATCGCAAGCGCACCGGCGCACTGCGTGGTGATCCCGCACCGTGGGGTACCGATTTCGCCGAGTTCGAAGCCCCCTACGGCATCATGATGCCGCTGGGCCCGTACGCACTCGCTGCTCAGCGGCACATGGCCGTGCACGGCACGACGCCTGAGCAACTCGCACGCTTCGCGGTGGCGTCACGATCGTGGGCGGCCGACAACCCTCGCGCCCGCAACCGTGAACCTCTGACCGTCGACGACGTCATGGCACAGTCCGCGATCTGTGGGCCGTTGCGACCCGCCGACTGTTGCCTCATCACCGATGGCGCCGGAGCCGTCGTCATGACCCGGGCCGACCGCGCTCGCGAACTCCGACCGGACGCCGCGTTCGTGCTCGGCGCGGCCAGCGCCCAGAGTCATCTGACGATTCCGGCGATGGAGGATCTCACGGTCACCCCGGGCGCCGTGAGTGGTCCGAACGCCTTCGCAATGGCAGGCATCACGCCCGCCGACGTCGACGTGCTCCAGATCTACGACTCCTTCACGATCACGGTGCTGCTCGCGCTCGAGGACCTCGGGTTCTGCGCGAAGGGCGACGGCGGTGCATTCGTCGAAGCGGGCCACATCGAACCGGGCGGCTCACTCCCCACGAACACGAGTGGCGGCGGACTGTCCTACACCCATCCCGGCATGTTCGGCGTCTTCTTGCTCGTCGAAGCGGCACGGCAGCTACGCGGTCGTTCGAGCGGACAGGTGGTCGACGACGTCGACATCTCGGTCGCCCACGGCTGCGGTGGCGTGCTGTCGTCGACCGGAACCATCGTGCTCGGAGGAGAGGCCACCGTATGACGCCGATCGAGTTGACCCCGTCCGAGTGGAGCCGACCGTATTGGGACGCGACACGCGAGCGCCGCCTGGTCGTGCAGCGCTGCGAATCGTGTGACACGTGGGCAGCGACGCCACGTCCGCGTTGCCCCCACTGCTGGCGGCCCGACCTGCAGTGGACCGAACCGAAATTCGAACCCCGGTTGTACTCGTGGGCCATGCATCGCGGTCGCGGTGACACCCCCGACCGGATGGTGGCACTCGTCGACCTGCTACCCGGACTGCGTGTGCTGTCCAACCTGATCGACGACGACCTCGACGGGCTGTCGATCGACGAACCACTGGAACTCGCCTGGCTCCCGCTCGACGACGGTCGGGCCCTGCCTCAGTTCCGACGAACGAACTCCCCGGCGGTCAGCAGCTGATGATCGACCTCAACGGAAAAAGGGCGATCATCACCGGAGCAGCATCCGGAGTCGGCGCGGCGACTGCGGCGACGTTCGGGCGGCTCGGCGCTTCGGTGACCGTCGCCGACATCGTCGGCGACGGCGCAACCGCCGTCGCCGACGGCATCAACAACGCTGGAGGCACTGCGATCGCCGTCACCGTCGACGTGACCGACGAAGACCAGGTCGCCGAGATGATCGGTCTGACGAAGCGCGAGTTCGGCGGCATCGATGTGCTCCACAACAATGCCGCTGCACTCTCCAACGACGTTCTCGGCCGCGATCGCGACCTGACCGAGATGACAGCCGAGCTCTGGGATCTCACACATGCGGTGAACCTGCGCGGCGTCATGTTCGGGTGCAAACATGCCGTTCCGGTGATGCTCGAACAGGGCAGTGGGTGCATCGTCAACACGACCTCGACCGCCGGTCAGGCCGGCGACATCTTGCGGGCCGCCTACGGCTCCTCGAAGGCGGGGGTCGAGATGTTCACCAAGTATGTGGCGACGATGTACGGACACCGGGGCATCCGCGCCAACGCCGTGGCTCCGGGTCTGATCCTGAGCCCGATCGCGCTCGCCAATCTGGATCCTGCCGCGTCGGCTCGGTTCCGGCGCGGACGTCTGATCGAACGAGCGGGCACACCTGACGACATCGCGTCGATGGTGGCCTACCTCGCGTCGGACCTGGCCGGCTTCATCACCGGGCAGGTGTTCAATGTCGACGGCGGGGTGCTGGCGCATGCCCCGTCGTATGCCGACAATCTCGGCGAGTTCTGACGCTCCGGCGGAACACGTGATCAGCGCAGCGCTGCTGCGTTGATCCCCATCGCGCCGCCGCCCGAGACGGCGTAGAAGATCGAACCTTCCAGGTGGTGGCGAGCCGCTCGCTCCACCGCGTCGGCATCACCGGCGATGATCAGATCGAGAATCTCCTGGTGCTTGGCCAATGAGTTCGCACGCACTTGTTCGTCGGGGAACTCACCTTGCGCGCTCACGCGCTGCGCCCATTCCTGTTGGTGGGCCGACCACAGCGTCTCGAGCGCACCCACGAGCTGAATCATCGTTTCGTTGCCGCATCCGGCCACGAGTTCCTCGTGGAACAACCGTGCGTACTGGGTCATCTTCAGCTCGTCGTCGGCCGGACACGCGATCGCGGCCTCGTGGAGTTCGGTGAGACGCGGGACGACGGTCGTCATCCGGTCGTCGCGCGCGGCACACAGCGCGGCGCACACCGGCTCGATGTGTTTGATCGCCGCGCCCACGTCGTGCAGCGAGACTTCGCGCGACTGGAGCACGAGGCTGAGCATGTAGGCCGTATTCGACGCTTGTGGTGCGTGAACGATCGCTCCGCCGACATTGCCCCGCTGGACGGTGATCAGTCCCTCGGTCTCGAGGATCCGAAACGCCTCGCGCATCGACGGTTTGGAGACGCCGAACTCCTCGATCAGCTCCTCCTGCTTGGGCAGCGTCGACCCATCGGCGAGTTGACCACTGAGGATCCGATGACGCAGCGTGTCGGCGACCATTTCGGCGAGACGCGGCTGACGAAGCTGCCTGCGTCCTTCATGTAGCGCTTCTGGCACGAACTCCACCTTCGAGTCTGAGCGGTCCACGGCGGTGAACCGGCGGTTGGTCTGGCTTCATCTTGATGATTGACATTGTTCCGGAACCGCACGGGGCGGGTTCAGTAGTCCTGCTCGGCCGGGTGGATCAGGCCAGCCCGCGTCTCGACGTTCGGCTGGAGATTGGAGCCGAACGCCACCGCCGTGAGTTCCGCCTGCCATCGCGATGATGTCGAGATTAGGAAAGATACACATCTTAGGGAGGCGGGACCTGATCAGGGGCACTGGGCAACGGGTGCAGCTCGACCAAGCGGCAGCGGACGGGTGCCACTCGCTTCATCGGTGTCGTCAATCGGCGTCCCAGCGCGGCGGTCGCTTGTCGACGAACGCGCGAGGGCCCTCGATGAAGTCGGCACTCGCCTGCACGACCGCCATCGCTCGTGCGTTCGACTCCCAGCCCGCCGCCTCGCCGAGGTCGGCGGATGCTTCGACCACCGACCTGGATTCGCGGACGGCGACCGACGGGTTGGCGGCGATGTCGACCGCCAACGCCCGGGCGGTCTCGAGCGCGCGCCCGTCATCGGCGATGACGTTCACCAGGCCGAGCGCATGCGCGCGTCCGGCGGTGATCGGCTCGCCCAGGAGCGCGAGCTCCATCGCGACGTTGCGAGGGATGCGGTGCGGAAGCCGGACGAGTCCGCCACCGCCGGCTACGAGCCCACGCTTGACCTCCGGTATGCCGAAACTGGCCGATGACCCGGCGACGACGAGATCACACGCCAGCACGATCTCGAGTCCTCCGGCCAGTGCGCCACCCTCGACCGCTGCGATCAGCGGAGTCTGTCGTTGACGCTCGACCACTCCGGCGAATCCGCCGCGGTCGGTCATCGCGGTGACGGTCCCCTCGGCGATCATCTTCAGGTCGGCGCCCGAGCAGAAGTACGACCCGTCACCGGCGATCACCGCGACCCTGATCCGGTCGTCAGCGTCGATCGTGTCGAGTGCTGCTTCGAGGCCGGCGGCGACACGATGGTCGACGGCATTGCGTACCTCTTGTCGACAGATCGTGATGATCGCGATGCCGTCCGACACGTCGAACCGTACGACGTCGTCGGACCCACTCATGAGAGCCCGGGCATGCGGACGGGTCGGTCGACACCCACCGCCGCGTCGAGCCCTTCGAGGTGCACTTCCTCATCGAGATCGAGCAGGTGGCAGGCGGCCTCGCCACCGCCATCGAGCTGTTGGAGTCGTGGCTCATCGACCGAGCAGCGCGGCATCGCGTACCGACAACGGTCGTGGAACGCACAACCGCTCGGGATCGCGGTCGGGTCGGGCGGGTCGCCCTCGAGCGTGATCCGGTCGCGTGACCGCTGGACGCGAGGGTCCGGGATCGGGATGGCCGAGAGCAGGGCTTCGGTGTACGGGTGAGCGGGCGCCGAGAAGACCCGCTCGATCGGGCCGGACTCGACGACCCTGCCGAGGTACATCACGAGGACTCGATGCGCGATGTGCCGCACCACGGACAAGTCGTGCGCGATGAAAAGGTACGACGTCCGACTGTCGCGTTGGATGTCCTCGAAAAGGTTGATGACCTGGTTCTGGGTCGAGACGTCGAGTGCACTCACCGACTCGTCGCACACGATCAGCTTCGGTTCCAACGCGAGCGCACGGGCGATCGCCACTCGTTGCCGCTGACCGCCCGAGAGCTCGTCGGGGTACCGGTCGGCATAGTCGCGGTCGAGACCGACTCGTTCGAGCAGCCCACCGACCATCTCCGTGCGCTCGGACTTGCTGACGGTGCGGTGAACGACGAGGGGTTGGGCGATGGACTCGCCCACCGTCATCGACGAATCGAGTGACGAGTACGGATCCTGGAACACCATCTGGAACTGGGGCCGGAGCCGCCGGAGGGCCTTGGCGGAGAGCTCGTCGATGCGCACCCCGTCGAGTTCCACCTTGCCGCGGTCGGCCTCGAGCAATCGCATCACGACGCGGGCGAGCGTGCTCTTGCCGGAGCCGGACTCGCCGACGACTCCCAACGTCTCACCACGCCCGAGCTCGAACGAGACGCCGTCGAGCGCACGCACTCCGCCACCCACGCGCACGCGACGACGGCGCGAGAACGTGACCGCGACGTCTTCCACACGGAGCAACGTCGAGTCGGTCACGGGGTGCCACCGGCGAAGAGTTCGGTCCGGCGGATGCACCGTGAGGCCCGCCCGTCTTCGTAGAACTCGAGGTCGACGCTCTCGGCGGCACATGCTTCGGTCGATGCGGGGCAGCGCGGGTGGAAGCGGCAACCCGTCGGGAACCGGCCGGCTCGCGGTGCGACGCCGGGGATGCTCGACAGGCGTCCGCGACGCGCTCCCAACTGCGGGAGTGCGTCGAGCAGTGCGCACGAGTAGGGATGATTCGGTGCGTCGAAAAGTGTCTCGATCGGCGCCTGCTCGACCACCTGGCCGGCGTACATGACGACGACTCGATCGCAGAGATCGGCGACGACGCCGAGGTCATGGGTCACGAACAGGACCCCGGTTCCGAACTCGGCGCACATGGACCGCAAGACGTCGAGGACCTGAGCTTGCACGGTGACGTCGAGCGCGGTCGTCGGCTCGTCGGCGATCAACAGGCTCGGCTCGCACGACAACGCCATGGCGATCATGGCCCGCTGGAGCATGCCGCCGGAGAGTTCGTGGGGGTAGGCATGGATCCGCTGCTTCGGCGCGGCGATACCGACGGCGTCGAGCATTTCGACGGCCCGCAGCGTCGCGTCACGTCGCGAACTCCCCCGATGGCGTCGGACGACTTCGGCGATCTGTTCGCCCACCGTGAACGCCGGGTTCAGGCTCGTCATGGGCTCCTGGAAGATCATCGAGATCTCGCGACCGCGCACATCTTCGAGTTGGCGTGGGGTGACCGCTCGGAGGTCGCGGCCATCGAGCAGGATCCTGCCGGTGGCGATGCGCGAGGTCCGGGCGGGAAGCAACTGGGTGATCGAGAGGCAGGTCACCGACTTGCCCGAGCCCGACTCACCGACCAATCCGACGACCTCGCCGCGATCCACCGAGAATCCGACGTCCTCGACCACGGGACGCCATCCGACGTCGGTCAGGAATTCGACGGTCAGTTCCTCGATCTCCAGGACGGGAGCATCGGCTCGGTCGGGCGTGACCACCGGTGCCTTGTCGGTCGTGAACCGGCTCATGCCTGCCGTTCCCCTCGTCGTCGGAAGCCTCGGCGCAGCCCCTCGCCGATCATGTTGCACGCCAGGACCACGGTCACGATCGCAACACCGGGATACACCGCCTGCCACGGCGCGCGCGAGACGTGACGGTACGACGATCCGAGCATCGAACCCCAACTCGCGTCGGGCGGTTGCACACCGAGACCCAGAAAACTGAGACCGGCCTCGGAGAGCATGCCCAGCCCGGTGGCCAACATGATCTGGATGAGCAGCGGGGAGACGACGTTCGGCAGCACGTGGGAACGGATGATCCGAGCGTTGGTGCAGCCGATCGTTCTGGCGGCATCGACGAAGGTCTCCTCCCGGACGGCGAGCACACTGCCACGTACTACCCGGAAGAACCGCGGGGAGAAGACCACGCCGATCGCGAGCATGGCGTTGGTGAGCCCGGGGCCGAGCACACCGACGATCGCGATCGCGAGCAGGAGTGGAGGAAAGCTCAGGACGCCGTCGGCGACCCGGCTGGCCACCGCATCGAACCAGCCGCGGAAGAACCCGCTGATCAAACCGACGGGCACACCCAGCACGATGCCGACCAGCACCGCCTCCGTGGCGGCGAGCAAGGAGACACGCGCGCCGAACACCAATCGACTCAGGACATCCCGGCCGAGTTCGTCGGTACCGAGCCAGTACTCACCACTCGGGCCTTCGAGCACGTGCCGAAGGTTCTGCGCGTCTGGGTCAGCCGGGGCGAACAGCGGGGCGAAGGCTGCGATCACGACGACGACAGCGAGGAACACGAGCGCGACGACCGCGGAGCGGCGAGATGCGAAACGTCGCCAGAACGTCGAGCGACGGGCCGGTTCGGCGGGATCGGACGGTGGGCGCGGCCCGAGGTCGTCATCGATCGGTTCGATCACGATGCTCATCAGGCCCGAACCTTCGGGTTCAGCCAGGCGTAGGCGAGATCGACGAGGAGGTTGATTCCGACCGACACCACCACCGCAACGAGGACGACCCCTTGGATCATGGGGATGTCGCGCGCCAGGACGGCCGTGATCGCCAGTGATCCCAGTCCTGGGATCGCGAACATCTGCTCGATGATCACCGAGCCGCCGAGCAGGAAGGTCACCTGGAGGCCGAGCACGGTGAGGACGGGGCTGCCGGCGTTCTTCAGCGCGTGCTTGTACAACACGGTCCCGCCCCGCATGCCCTTCGACCGAGCGGTGCGCACGTAGTCGGAATCGAGCACGTCGAGCATCGCCCCGCGCAACTGGCGTGTCGTCTCGGCGGCACCGGCCGTCCCGAGCGCGATGGCCGGGAGCACCATGTGCCGTGCCCACTCGAGTGGGTCGTCACCGAAACTCACGTATCCGACGGGCGGGAACCATCCCAGGCGGAGTGCGAAGACGATGATGAGCACCATGCCGATCCAGAAGCTCGGCAACGCGATGCCGATGGTCGCCACACCGGTGGACGCGTGGTCGATGACGCCTCCCGGACGTCGGGCTGCCAGCAGCCCCAACGGCACCGCGACCATCACCGAGAAGATGATGGCGGCACCGGTCAGCGACAGCGTGACCGGGAGTCGTGACCAGATCGCATCGGTGACCGACGCTGAGCTGTACAGCGACGTCCCCAAGTCGCCACGAACCGCATCCGACACCCACCGTCCGTATTGGACGATGATCGGATCGTCGAGTCCCAGCTGGCTACGAATCTCGGCGATCTGTTCGGGCGTTGGATTGTCGCCCGCCAACGTGATGGCCGGGTCGCCCGGCGTCAGCAGGAGCAACGAGAAGACGATGAACGACACGACGAGCAGCAGCGGGATCAGCGCCAGCAAGCGCCTCACTACTGCCCGTCGCATCGTCGTCAACCCGTCAATTCACCAGGGCTCAGGAACTGATCCCGACACCACGGAACTCGATGACGTCCTTCCAACTCTGCAGACCCGTGACCTTGTCGTTGAAGCCCCACGGGTTCTGCGGATGGAAGATCACGATCGCGAACGCCTGCTCGACGAGCGTTGCCGAGAGCTCTTGGAGAACGGCGTCGCGTTCCTCGATGGTCAGCGTCGAATCGAGGCTCTGTTGATACAGCGCTTCGACCTCGGGAGATGATGCACCGCCGGGGTTGGTGAACGCCCCCGGTTGGAACTGGAGGGCGGTCTCGCTCGGGTCCGGTCGAGCGGCTCCGATCACCGCGGTACCTTCGCCGTTCGCGTCGACGTACACGACCTGACCATACTGCGACAGTTCGACGGCGTTGACCGTGACGTCCACGCCGATCTCTCCGAGCTGGGCCTGGATCGCTTCGGCGTAGGCGACGACGAAGTCGAGTGCCGCCACGTTGATCTCCATCGAGAATCCGTCCTCCAGGCCGGCCTCGGCCAGGAGTTCCCGGGCACGATCCGGGTCGTAGGCGTAGCGATCAGCCGAGACGTCCGGATTGTGGCCGAGGAATCCCTCGGGATAGATCTGCACGGACGGTGTCCCGAGGCCGAAGAACAGCCCCTCGACGATGGCCTCGCGATCGATCGCGTGGTTGAGCGCCTGACGAACTCGAACGTCGTCGAGCGGTGCCTTCGCTCGATTGAGCTGCAGCATGCCGATCTCGATCGAGTCCTGCTTCAGCAGGTTCAGACCAGCGGACTCCAACTCGGCGGCCTGAGCCGGTTCGAGGCGGGCCGCGTCGAGCTGATCGTCGCGCAGGGCGTTCAAGCGGGCGGTGAAGTCGGGCATGATCACGATCTCCATACCGCCGAGCTGCTGAGCCTCTTGGTCCCAGTACTCGTCCCACGCCTCGAGCGTCAGCTTCACGCCGGGCTCGTACGACGTCGGACGGTACATTCCGGCACCGACGGGGTTCTGGTCGAGGTCAGGATTGTCGAGCGCCGCCGGGCTGATCATCATCCCGGGTTGGTTGGCGAGCGTGATCGGCAACGATGCAGCCGGCCCCGACAGGTTGAAGCGGACCGTCAGCGGGTCGATGACCTCGACCGATTCGATCACCGCGAGGTTGCCGGCGACCGACGAACCCTCGAGCGATTGACCTCGCTCGATGTTGGCCTTGACCGCTTCGGCATCGAACGGCTCCCCGTCCTGGAACACCACGCCTTCGCGCAGTTGCAGTTCGAGGTACGACCCGTCGTCGGAGAACTCCCACGACGTGGCGAGTCCGGGCACCGGCTCGACATTGGGTGAGAGGTGCACCAGGCGGTCGTACATCGGATACAGGACGTACTTGTCGGCGCCGATCGACGACTTGTGGGGGTCGAGGCTCGTCGGGGCGACCCACGGGTACCTCAGGACACCGTCGGCGTCGCCGGCGGGTTCGTCACCTGGTTCGTCACCGGAGGTGGCGTCGTCGCCCGAGTCGTCATCGGACGGCTCGTCTCCCGCAGGTTCGTCATCGGCCGGTTCGTCATCAGCCGGTTCATCACCGGCTGGTTCGTCATCGGTCGTGGCATCGTCGGCGGTCGGCTCGTCCGGGGAGGCATCGTCGTCGTCCCCCCCGCACGCCGTCGTCACCAGCGCCAGCGCCAGCGCGCCTGCCATGAGCTTTCGTCTCAGCATGTCGGTCTTCCTTTCACTCGAGGTCTGACGACCCTGGATTGCTCTGACCAGCGGCGCCGATCGGAGATTTGGAGCTCGCGAGGTAGGTCTCGCGAACCTTGCGTTTGAACAACTTGCCGCTCGGGTCGCGGGGAAGCTGATCGATGAACGAGAACTCGCGCGGCACCTTGAATCGGGCCAGGAGCCGCTCGCAGTGCGCTCGCAGCGCCTCGACGTCGGGAGGCTCGTTCCGCGCTTCGACCACCGCGACCACGCGCTCACCCAGGTCATCGTCGGGTATCCCGAACACGGCGACGTCCGCGACGTCGTCGTGCGACAGCAGGGCGTTCTCGATCTCGGCGGGGTAGATGTTGACGCCGCCTGCGATGATCAGGTTCGACGACCGGTCTTTCAAGAAGAGATAGCCGTCGTCGTCCATGTAGCCGATGTCGCCGACGGTGAAGTAGTCGCCGACCCGCGAAGCGGCCGTCTTCTCGTCGTCATTGTGATACCGGAAGCCTTCCGGTCCGAGGTAGATGTACACCGAACCGATCTCCCCCGACGGCACCCGTTCACCCTCGGTGTCGAGGATGCGAAGGTCGGCGCCCTCCCACGCGCGCCCGACCGTGCCGGGGCGCGCGAGCCAATCCGATGAGTTCACGAAGGTTCCACCACCCTCGGTCGTGCCGTAGTACTCGTAGATGACCGGCCCCCACCATTCGATCATTCGCCGTTTGACGTCGGGCGGGCACGGTGCCGCCCCGTGGACCACGTAGCGGAGCGACGACACGTCGACGCCCTTGCGGACCGCGTCCGGAAGGGCGAGGAGCCGATGGAACTGGGTCGGCACCATGTGCGAGTTGGTGACGCCGTACCGCTCGATGAGCTCCAGCGTCTGCGCTGCGTCGAACCGGTCCATCAGCACGACCTGCTGACCGGTGTGGAGCGCCGACGCGGCGAACGCGAGCACGGCCGTGTGGTACAGCGGTGACGTGCACAGGTGGACGTCGTCGCTCGACGTGGTGATCCCGAACAAGCCGAGCATGTCGAGGAAGGGGATCGCGGCATCGTCCGGTGAGGAGTCGGGGAGCGGGCGCCGGACACCCTTCGGACGACCGGTCGTTCCCGACGTGTAGTACATGACGGCGCCGGCCGTTCGGTCGTCCGGCGTTGCCGGGGAGGCCGAGGAGATCCACTGTTCGAACGACTGGTAGCCGTCGACCTCTCCGACGAACGCCGTCGTCGGCGGTGATTCGAGTGTGGCGAGCGCGGCACCGACCGTCTGGCCGTAGCGTTCGTGAGCGATCACGCATCGCGCCTCGGAGTTGGCGATGAGGTACGCGATCTCCGACTCGGTCAGATGATGGTTGACGGGTGTGAGGTACCAACCGGCTTGCATGGCGGCGAGATAGGCGGCCATGATCTCGAGACCATTGGGCAGCACGGTCGCCACGACGTCTCCGACGCCGACACCGTCGGCCCGACCTCGATCGACGATCCGATTCGCCATCGCGAGGACCTCACCGGCCCGATGTTCGACACCGCCCGCGGTGACGAGCACAATTCGATCAGGATCGGCCGTAGCACGGCTCCAGAACCGCATTCTCACCCACTTTCCCCTCGGCATCGTCGATCGCGATCGGCGTCGACGGTTGGTAGTGTAACATCTGTCTACGCAAAGATGTCAAAGGTATAGATGATTGATGATGGTTCCGGCGTGCACATCGATCTGATCGCCGGACCCGACGGTCGGCTCGAGGTCCGCGTGGCCGGCCGAGGGACGACGCTGGTGATGATCGCGTCGCTCGGGAGGAGCGCCGACGACTTCGACGAGCTGGCCGAACTGGTCGCCGCCGTCGGATACCGCGTGGTGGCTCCCGAACCACGCGGGATCAGGGGCTCGGAGCCCGGCCCCGACGACGTCGACCTCCGCGGCTTGAGCGACGATGTCGCCGCGGTGATCGCGCACTACGGCGGACCCGCATTCGTCCTCGGGCACGCGTTCGGGAACCGTGTGGCACGGATGGTCGCAACGAGACATCCGACCCTCGTCGCCGGCGTCATCCTCCTCGGCTGTGGAGGCGCGATCCTGCCGGAGCCGGTCGATGGCCGGGCATTGATCGATGTCTTCGACGAGTCACTCGACGCCGAACGTCACCTCGAGGCGGTCCGCCGCGCGTTCTTCGCTCCGGGCAACGATCCGGCGCCCTGGCGGGACGGCTGGCACCCTGCGGTCGCACAGATGCAGGGGCGTTCGATGACCGACATCGACCCCGACGTGTGGTGGCGCAGCGGCGACGCCCGCGTGCTCGTCGTCCAAGCCGCGAACGACGTCATCGCACCGCCGGCGAACGGCGAGAAGCTGATCGGGGATCTCGGGAATCGGGGCGAACTCCGCATGCTCGGGGGCGCCGGTCACGCGATGCTGCCCGAGCAGCCGGTTCAGCTGGCGGAGATGATCACGGACTGGTTGCGGCGTCACGGGTGATCCGGCTCGCAGCGACCGTCGGCGCGCTTGTCCGAGGCACCAATGTTTTCTATCATTAAAATGTTGATCAATCACCTGGGGGACGGGACACACCCACCCTCGTCATCGAAAGGTCCGTCGTGAACATCTCCGACACACTCACCGCCCGTCTCGGATCGGAACTGGTCGTGACGCCGGCGGACCCGCTCGCCCCCTGCACCGTCATCGAACTCGACGCACTTCCCTGGGTGCCCTACGTCGGTGAAGACGGCGATGCATCGGCGTCGCTGGTCTTCACCAAGACGCTCGTCGATCCCGAATCCGGCCATTATGCGATGGCGGTCAAGCTGATGCCCGGCATCGGTGGGCGAACCCACTGGCACCGCTCCGACACGCTCTACATCGTGCGCCGCGGTGAACTGCACATCGAAGGTGAGGGTGTCTTTCGGGAAGGCAGCTTCCGATGGGTTCGGGGCGGCTACGCCTACGGCCCGGAAACCCCTGGCCCGGAGGGAGCGGAGTTCTTCTTCATCAGCATGGGCCCCTACGGACTGTTCGTCGCCGACGAACACCCACCGCCCCTCGGACGGTGGGACGACCCCGCTTGAGATCGTCGCTCGCAGTAGTGAGACCCGCCGCCGAAGAACTCGACCGATGACCGAGCTGTGGCGTCGTGGCCCCGTCAGCGCGGTCGCCGATGTCGACACACCTGTCGTCGAGCGAATGCGTGCTGCAGACACGATTCCGATCGGTCGGGCGAGTCTGTCGGACCTCGGGCTACGAGTGCACACCATATCGACGTTGCACGGCTGGACCCAAGATCCGTGGAGTCCGGACGTGACCGCCAGCGGGTCGCGAACGGACGGGTCGATCTCACGGTCGGCGTCGGCCTCGTGGCTCAGACCCCGCTCGTGTCGTTCGGCGCAACCGTACGGCTACGACCACTGCGGACCGACGACTGGCCTTCGGCTGGATCACCGACCCCTACCGGAATCTGATCGAACTCGTCACGTACGGTTCGGCCCGTCCGCTGCCCGACGTCGATCAGGTGTCGGGCGCCATCGACGAGGTCATAACTTGACGAGCGCGCGCCCTGCGTGACTCGTCGTCGGCCGAATCATCGGTCGTACGGAATCACCCGTCCGACCGGCCCAACCGCGTCCCGCCCACGATCCGGCCTGCGGCCTCGGTGACGAGAAGTTCGATTCCGTCCTGTCGCACCTGGGTGCCATTGACCCACACGTGGACGAAGCCGACGCTCTCGACGACCACCCGGTCCTCGTCGCCGGGCAGGTCAAACCATCGCTGCTCGGGCTGTGTGTCGATCGTGTCGAGGTCGAACACGACGAGGTCCGCTTTGTGACCAGCGACGATCGTGCCACGATCCGCCAGTCCGACGATCTCAGCCGGTTGTCCCGTCAACATGTGGATGGCGTGTTCCAGGCTGAATGCTGCACGATCCCGGACCCAGCGAGCGATCAGATCGGTCGGCAGGCAGGCGTCGCACAGTTGGCTCGCGTGCGCGCCCGCGTCGGACAACCCGAGCGTGGTCGATTCGTGCTCGAGCAACCGGACCACCTGCTCGGGATCGTCGTTCAGGAGCACCTCGCGGTAGCGGGTCGTCCCGCCGACCGCTAGGTCCACCATCACATCGAACGGCGTGGTGTCGCGAGCGGCGGCCAGATCCTCGAGCGTTCGGCCGACGGCGGACGAATCGGCGGTCGACTCCGCGACGGTGATCCGCGACCAGCGGTGACGCCAGGCCTCGAGTACCTGCGGCCGGGCCCGATCACGCCACTCCGTCGTCCGATAGACGTCGAGCCGCTCCGCTCTGGGTACTTCGAAGATGTCGTGGAACGCCGGCAACGACGCCAAGGATCCGGGCGGGACATCCAGCATCATCTGGAACGTCACCGGACGGGGGGTGACCTGTGGCCACACATTGCCCGGGAGCGCAGCCTGCGCCTCGACGACCTCGATCGCCGGGCGGCGCAGTTCCTGCATGCCGGCGATGTCGGCGAGGAACGACTCCTGACCGACCAGGGCGGCAGCCCAGGTGATCTTCACGCCGTGCGCCACGCTCAGCCGACTGAAATCCGTCGGCGAGAGCCCCGGACCCGCCGTCGCTTGGAGCAGCCCGCCCCACCTGCCGACCTCGGCCACGATCTGTTCTATCTCGTCGGCACCGGCGAGTCGGCTCGGCACCGGGCGGCCACGATCACCGACGTGCGTCGGCGACGCCGACGTCGCGAACCCGACGGCGCCGTTGGCCATCGCGTCGCGGACGTGACCGACCATCTCGGCGATCTCGTCACTCGTCGCCTTTCGCTCGAAGGCGTCGTCGCCCATCACATAGATGCGCAGCGGTGTGTGGCCGATGAAGAAGGCCATATTGGAGCGTAATGAACGCCGTCGCACGGCATCGAGGTACTCGGGAAAGGTCTCGAACTCCCAGGTGATCCCTTCCGTCAGAGCGGTTCGCGACATGCCCTCGACGGTCTCGAGGGTGTTGACGATCGCAGAACGGTCGTCGGGACGAACCGGCGCTATCCCGAAACCGCAGTTGCCCGCCACCACAGTCGTGACCCCATGCCACGACGACGGAGTCATGTCGGGATCCCACAAGACCTGTGCGTCGTAGTGCGTGTGCAAGTCGATGAAACCAGGCGACACGACCAGGCCCGTCACGTCGATCGTGCGATCGAACGAGCCATCGATGTCATCGTCGACCCGGGCGATCACGTCGCCGTCGATCACGACATCGGCCCGGCGAGGGGGGCTACCAGTACCGTCGACCACGATCCCGCCTCGCAACAACGTCGTCGTCATGAGTGCCCCTTGCTCTCCGACATCATCTCAGGTGTCGAGTCCGTAGAGCTCGGAGGCGTTCGTCACGGCAAGTCGTTCGACCGTCTCGAAGTCCAGTGACGCCGCGGTGGCGTCGCGTTGGAGCGCACCGATCGAGTCCGGCCAGGTCCCGGCCCCGTGCGGATAGTCGCTCGACCACATGAAGTGGTCGGCGCCAGTGAACGAGAGGTTGTTGAGCCCGATCGGATCGGTGATGTACGTGAGGCCGACGTTGCGTCGGAAGTAGAACGATGGCGGTTCGGTCAGATCATCCTGACGCGCCGACCAGTGCTTGAAGCTCGCGTCCAGCCGACGTTCCATGCTGGCGGCGTAGTAGATGCCGCCCTCGGCGCCGATCACCCGCAGATCGGGGTGGCGGGCGAACACACCCGACGCGATCAGCTCACAAATCGAACGTTGGAGCTCCTCCTGGACCCCGATCGACAAGTAGAAGCTCGACTCGACCCCATCGGAGAACGATGCCAACTGTTTGCTCTGACGGTGACCGGCGAGGGTGTGCAGCGAGATCGGCAAGTTCATCTCACTCGCCGTCGCCCAGAGCGGCTCGTAGCGAGGCGAGAAGAAACTCTCGCCGACCGGCGGAGCAGTCCAGATGATGATGCCGCGATGACCCAGCTCGGCCGCGCGCCGGACCTCGGCCAACGCGTCGTCGATGTCCCACACCGAGATCAGCGCATAGCCCAACAACCGCGACGGCGCCGTCGAGCAGAAGTCAGCCAACCAGTCGTTGTAGATGCGGAAGCAGGCATCCTGCAGCGGGGGGTCTTCGAGCTGCAGGAGGCTGAGCCCCGCCGTCGGGTAGAGCACCTCGGCTGCGACACCGTCGCGGTCCATGTCGGTGAGCCGGGCGTCGGGATCGAATCCGCCGCGTGCCCCCACGTCGCGGGTGGGGTCGTCGGCGAGCAGACGATCGACTTCGCCCGGCGCCATCCCAGCGGTCCGCGACAACGTGAGATCAATCGCACGGGGATGATCCGGCATCGAGAGGTAGGTGTGATGATTGTCCGGGTCGCGCACGGCGCGCGGACCACGGTCGGCGAGGTCGTCGGGGAGATGTTCCGACCAGAGGTCGCCGGGCTCCACCACGTGGGAATCGGCCGAGATCAAGCGACCGGTCAACCGCTCCGCGATCGCGTTTTCGATGGTCGGATCGGTCATCGTGCTCATTCGGTCTCCTCGATCGAGACGCCACGGAACTCGGGCTTGCCCGAGAGGTAGGACTCGAAGCCGCTCACCGTCGGGGCGGTCGCCCACGGCCGCTCCGTGTGGAACAGCACCACGTTCATCGCGTCCTCGGCGACGATCCGCGACAGTTCCTGCAAGGTCTCCGCTCGTTGTTCGGGGTCGACGCTCGAGTCGAGCGACGACGTGATCAGCTGCTGAATCTCAGGCGTCGTCGCGCCACCCGGATTGGTCAACGTGTCGGTGAACAGCGCGGCAAACATCTGTGACGGGTCGTTGCGGCTGAAACCGGTCGAGATCACGGCGTCGCCTTGCTCTTGCACATAGACGAGCTCACCGAACTGGGAAACTTCGACCGGAACGATCTTCATGTCGATCCCCGCATCCGCGAGCATCGCCTGGATCGCTTCGGCCGTCGTCGTGACGAAGTCCACCGCCGGCACGTTCAGCTCGAACTCCACACCGTCGTCATAGCCGGCCTCTGACAGCGTCCTCCGAGCGAGTTCGGGGTCGTACGGGTAGAGATCGGGCTCGACCTCGTCGGAGTGAGCGAAGAAGCCTTCGGGGTACGGCTGGACGTCGGGCTCGCCCCAGCCGAACAGCACGGCATCGACGAGGGCTTGCCGATCGATCGCATAGCTGATCGCACGGCGGACGGCGACGTCGTCGAGCGGCGGCTTCGAACGGTTGAACTGCAGTTGGCCGAACTCGACGCTCTTGACGTTGACGACGTCAAGGCCGGCGTCGCCGGCTTCGTCCGCCTGTCCGGGCTCGATCAGCGCCACATCGAGCTGGTCGCTGCGCAGGCCATTGAGGCGAGCGACAAAGTCGCCGATCAACTTCGCCTCCATGCCCCCGAGCAGAGCGGCTTCGGGATCCCAGTAGGAGTCCCACGCCTCGTAGGAGATGTTGACGCCCGGCTCGTAGTCAGTGATCCGATACATGCCGGCGCCGGAGGGGATTGCGTCAGAGGCTCCGGCCCCGACCGACTCGGGGCTGACCATCATGCCCGGTGCCCCCGACAGCACCAGCGGCAACGAGGCAGCCGGTCCGTTGAGTTGCAGGCGGACGGTGTACTGGTCGACGACCTCGACCCCGTCGATCACCGCCAGATCGGCCGCGACACCCGAGCCCTCGATCGTCTGACCACGCTCGATGTTGAACGCCACGGTTTCGGCGTCGAACGGCGTCCCATCCTGGAACACCACGTCGTCTCGCAGCTCCAACTCGAGCACGGTTCCGTCGTCGACGAAGGACCACGCCGACGCGAGCCCGGGGACCGAATCGCCATTGGGCGCCTGGTGGATCAGGCGATCGAATGCCGGGTACAACACGACGAGATCCGACGAGATCGTCGACAGGTGGGGGTCGACCGTCGAGGGGGCCACCCACGCGAATCGGAGCACGGCATCGGAGCCTTCCGGTTCGTTGTCGGGTTCGTCGCCCGTGCCCTCGGCGGGAGACGTCGACGTCCGCGTGGTGTCGTCGCCACCCGCCGACGGTTGACCGTCGGCGTTGTCGTTCGACGCCGCCTCGGTCGTATCGGCGTCGTCGCCGGCGTCGTCGCCGCCGCAACTAGCGCCGATCACGATCGCAACGGCTCCCAGCAACGCACCCAAGTGCCGAGTTCTCATCAGTACCCCCAAGTCTCGATAGAGCATCCATCTTTACAGAGATATCAATGTTAGGCAAGATCGAGTGGCGGAGTCCTGTGAGCCGCCCTCTGTGCTCGTGACCCGTTTCCGCTGATCGACCACGGGCGGACGAACCCTCGGAGGGGGCACCCATGGCCACCACTGCACTCGACGACGACGCGACCGGGGATCGACCGGGAGCCGAGCGGATCCGCGACGTCGACGACGAGCGAGCGCATCGCAAGTACAACGTCGCGGCGGCGTTGCGCCTGCTCGCCGCTCAAGGCGTCACCCACGGTGCAGCGGGTCACATCAGCGCCCGCGACCCATGTCACGACAACCGGTTTCTGGGTCAACCCCCGGTGCGAGACGTCTCGCGAATGCCGTCGGACGACCTCCTGCTCGTCGATGGCGCGGTCACGTCCTCGTCGGCGTCGGCCCTCAACCAGGCAGCCTTCGCGATCCATTCACGGCTCCATCGCCCCCGACCCGAAATCGTCGGCGCGGCACATGCCCACTCACCGGACGCCGAGATCTGGGCGTCGACCCGCCGTTTGCTGAAACCCCTGGACGGCTGCGCATACTTCGAGGATCACGAGGTGTTCGCGAGGTTCTGCGGCGTGGTGCTCGACGCCGCCGAGGGCGATGCGATCGCGACGACGCTCGGCGGCCACAAGGCCGCCATCTTGGCCAACCACGGGTTGCTGACGGTCGGCACGTCGGTCGAAGCAGCTGCGTGGTGGTTCCTCCCGATGAAAGACGCCTGCCGGGACACAGGTCCACAGCGAAGCGATTGGAGCACCGATCACGATCAGCGACGACGAAGCCCGACGAAGGTGGGAGCACGTCGGCAAGCCCCAGGTCGGACGGGCTCAGTTCGAGTACGAGATCCAGGCCGTCGATATCGACTTCCCACACCCCTGACCCGATCGATGATGGTTCTGGGGCACGCCCGGGGGATCACGAAGCGCGTTCGATCGCCAACGCCTTCAGCGACGGCCGATCCAGCTTCCCGTTGGGAGCGCGCATCAGGTCGTCGACCAACACGATCGTGCGCGGCGCCTTGTACCTGGCAAGCCGCGAGCGACAGTGCTCGATCAGTTCGTCGGCCGTCGGCGACGCTCCCGGCCTGACCTGGACGACGGCGCAGACTGTTTCGCCGAATCGTTCGTCGGGCAGACCGAGGCATGCCGCATCCTCCACGGCGTCGTGGAGCTTCAACGTCTCCTCGATCTCCTCCGGGTACACCTTCTCGCCACCGGTGTTGATGCACGACGAGCCTCTTCCGAGCAAGGTCAGCGAGCCGTCGTGTTCGACCATGACGTAGTCTCCGGGGACCGAATAGCGGACACCGCCGACCTCCACGAAGGTCTCGGCTGACTTCTTCGCATCCTTGAAGTAGCCGATCGGAACCGGCTCTCGGACTGCGATCCGGCCCGGAACGCCACTCCCGGGCTCGACCCACGAACCGTCGTCGGCCAGGACGTTCGCCCGGTCGCCCAACGCGAACGTTGCGGTCGTGGTCGCCGCTGCCGAACGACGAGTCACCGAGGCCCCGAGCCCCATCGCCTCCGACGAGGCAAAGCTGTCGTAGAGCGTGACGTCGGGCAGGTGTTCGAGGAGCCCCTCCTTGACCGGTTGGCTCCACATCGCTCCCGACGACGAGATCACGGCCAGCGACCCGAGGTCGCGATCCGGATCAGCGTCGAGCGCGTCACGCAACGGTGCTGCGAACGGATCGCCGACGAGGGTCAAGACGTGAACCCGATACCGCTCCAGCAGATCGATCACGTCGGACGCCACGAACCGGTGGGCACCGGTGATGACGACCTTGCCGCCGTCGAACAGGTTGGACAACTGGCTGATCAGTCCGGTGCCGTGCATCAGCGGAGCGACGGTCAGCGTGGTCAGCTGCACGTCGCCGAGATCGCTCTGGGCCGCGAGCGCCCGCATCGTGCCGGTGTAGAGCTTCACCAGATCGCCCTGGCGCCACATCGCGGCCTTGGGCATTCCGGTGGTGCCGCCGGTGTACAGGAACATCAGGTCATCGCCGTTGCCGCGACCCTCGACCGTCCGATCGGCGCTCCGCACCGATCGATAGTCGACCCATTCGGCCGCCCCGGCATCGTCAGCGGTGGGGTGGTCGATCGGCTCGGTGCCGTCGTCGACCACGTACACGACACGAACCGACGGGGAATCGACCAGCGCGTCGCGCAGCACCGACTGGAACTCGCGATGGACCACGACCGCTTCGGCGTCGGCGTTGCCGAGCAGATACGCGATCTCGGGCGCGGTGTACCGGAAGTTGATGTTGAACGGCGTCATCGAACCAGCGGACGCCCCGATGTACGTCTCGAGGAAGGCGGAGCAGTTCCGCATGTACACCCCGACGCGGGCGCCCGGACCCGACAACCGGTCGATGAGATCGGCGGCGAGGGCGCCCGAGCGTGCACCGAAGGTCCGGTAGTCGACTTCTTCCCCATCGGCGTCGACGATGGCGATCCGGTCGGGTTCGGCGACGACCCACTCCTCGACCGCCTCGGCCATCGAGCGGTACGGGCCCTCGGCGGCGGGGAGGGCGGTGCTCTGGCCGGCGGACGCGGTGTCGTTCATTGGTTCCTCTGCTTCGACGGGTGCGATTCGGCTGCGGGTGCGGAGTCGGAATCGTCGAACCGGATCACGCCGCGGATGTTGTGACCTGCGGCCAGGTCGTCGAACGCGTCGTTGATCTGATCGAGCCGGTAGGTGGTGGTGATGAGCGACTCCAGGTCGAGGCGGCCGTCACGGTACAACTCGAGGTACTTCGCGGCGTCGAGCGCCGGGTCCATACCGCCGTACACGGTTCCGGTGAACGAGACCTGCTTGCGGGTGAACACCGATGGCGAGACGGGAAGATGGTCGAGACCCGACGTCGACGACCCCACCTGCACCGCGATCCCACCCGGTGCCAGGGCTTCGAGTGCCAGCGTGTAATGCTCGGGCAGGGTGCGATCGACGGTGAGGATGACACAGTCGACTCCCCACCCGTTCGTGAGTTCGCGCAACGCGTCGGCCACGTCGGTCTCGCGGGCATTGACGAAGTGCGACGCGCCGAACCCTTCGGCGGCACTCCGCTTGCGGTCGTGAACGTCGACACCGACGATCAGGCCCGCCCCACCGAGTTGGGCGCCCATGATCGCAGCGGCGCCCACGCCTCCGACCCCGATCACCGCGACCGAGTCCCCGGGCCTCATCCGGGCGACGTTCAGCACGGAGCCGATCCCGGTCGAGACGCCACAGGCGACGAGCGCGGCGTGGCCGAGATCGACGTCACCCGGCACGACGACACAGTTCCGGGCCGGGCTGACCGTGTGCGAGCTGAAACTGCCGAGTCCGAGCGTCGTGCCGATGTCGACCCCGTCGCTGCCGTGCATCCGGTACGTACCGTCCGGCAGGCGGCCATCGACGCTCCAGCCGGCGGTGCAGAAGGTGCGCTTGCCGCGACGACAGGCGTTGCATCGACCGCACGGTCCGACGAACGTCTGGATCACATGGTCGCCGACCGAGATCGAGTCGACGCCTTCACCAACCGCCTCGACGACGCCGGCGCCTTCGTGGCCGCAGACCGACGGCGTCGAACTGGGGAAGTGTCCCTCGAGGACGTGGCGGTCGGATCCACAGATCCCGACCGCGGCCATCCGGATCAGCACCTCACCCGCCCGGGGTTCGTCGAGTTCGATCTCCTCGATCGAGAGCGGCTCGTCGAGCGCCCGCATCACTGCTGCTGTCGTCTGCACGTTGGTTGGTCGGTCCCTCGGGTGGCGGCTCGTTCGTCCGGCGGCATGATCGGCCGCTGTTTGATCTAAGATCATAATGATATGCATACCAGCCCCGGACGCGGCGGGTCACACGACCGCTCGGACCGGATTCGGACCCACGACGAGCCATCGGCCGACCGTCCGAGCGACCACCACGAAAGCAGGACGAAGCGTGACCTTGCACCCACGAGCCCGGGCGATCGTCGACCACATGGCGGCTGTCTTCCCGCCCCCCGACCCGTCGATCAGTGGCACCGAGATGCGTCAGCTGATCAAGGAACGCGCCGGCGACGTCATCCCCGACGCCCCGGAGCCGGTCGGCGAGGTCGCCGACATCGAAGCGGATGGGCCGAACGGCGCCATTCCGGTTCGGGTGTACCGGCCCCTCGACGCCGATCCGGATGAGGTGTTGCCGCTCGTCGTGTTCTTCCACGGAGGCGGTTGGGTCGTCTGCGACCTCGATTCCCACGACGGTTTCTGCCGCACGCTGACGAACCAGTCGAGGTGCTGCGTCGCGTCCGTCGACTACCGGCTGGCTCCCGAGCACCGCTTCCCCGTCCCGGTCGAGGATTGCTACGGGGCACTCACCTGGCTGGCGCGGCATGCCGACGAGCTCCGATGCGACCCGGACCGGATCTCGGTCGCCGGCGACAGCGCGGGCGGGAACCTCGCGGCGGTCGTCTGTCTGATGGCGCGCGACCGCTCCGGTCCCACCATCTCGTCGCAGGTCCTGATGTACCCGGTGATCGATCACCGGTTCGACACCGATTCGCACACGACACAGGGCACGACCAACGGGTTGACGTCATCGGAGGTCCAGTACTACTGGCGCGAGTACCTGCCCGACGACGGAACCGCCGACACGGCGGCCGACGACCCGTACGCATCCCCACTCCGGGCACAACACTTCGGCGAGCTACCGCGGGCGTTGCTGGTACTGCCCGAGCACGATCCGCTGCGGTCCGAGGGCGAGGCCTACGGTTCGGCGCTCGCAGCCGCCGAGGTGCCGACCATCGTGACGGTCTACGGGGGCATGTTCCACTCGTTCTTGATGTTCGGTGGCGTCCTCGAGGCCGCCGACGCGGCAGTGAACCAGATCGCATCCGAGCTGCGCACGGCGTTGGGCGTGACGTCGTGACGTCGTCACCGGAGTGGGAGGTCATCGTCGACGGGCTGGCGTTCCCCGAGGGCATGCGCTGGCGCGACGGCCACCTGTACTACTCCGACATCTTCGGCGGCGTGGTGCAGCGCGTCGCACCGGGCGGGTCGCCCGAGACCCTCGCCGAGGTCGATGGCCTCCCGAGCGGCTTGGGTTTTGCTCCCGACGGCACGATCCTGGTCGTGTCGATGCGGACGCGATCCGTCATGCGGCTCGGCCCCAATGGACCCGAGCTCTGGGCCGACCTCGCCGACCTCACCAACGGTGACTGCAACGACATGCTCGTCGACCCGCTCGGTCGCGCCTACGTCGGCAACTTCGGTTACGACTACGTCGGTGGAGCCGAACGACAGCCGGCGGCACTGGTGATGGTCGATGTCGACGGTTCGGCGCGTCAGGTCGCCGACGGCCTGTGGTTCCCGAACGGCATGGTGCTCACCCCCGACGGCAACACGCTCCTGGTCGCAGAGACCCGAGGCGAGCGGATCACGGCATTCGACGTGGCGGCCGACGGTTCGTTGAGCGGACGACGGGTGTTCGCGACGCTGCCGGATCGCGGGCCCGACGGGATGGGCATCGATCGTGACGGCGGAGTGTGGTTCGGTGACCCGCACACCCGCCAGGTCGTACACGTCGATGCCGACGGCGAGGTGCAGACCACGTGGGAGGCGCCGAACGAACAAACCCAGGCATGCGCGTTGGGTGGGCCCGATGGCCACACCCTGTTCGTGGCGTGTTCGCCCACCGCCGATCAACACGAAGCGACGTCACGACGCCCGGCGAAGATCCTCTCCACCCGTGTCGCGGTGGGCGCCCCGAACGGCTGAGCGACACGCTCGTCGCCGGTCAGCCGGTTCGTTCGGCACCGATCATGAAGCCCGCCACCAACACCGTTGTCGACGAGAAATTCTTCCACGCGTGCCGGGTGCCGCGTTGGACCACACAATCACCGGGTCCGAGACGTATCGCTGCGCCGTCGTCGAGCTCGAGCGTGATCTCACCGTCGATGACCACGAGATAGTCGACGGTGTCGGTCACGTGGAAGCCGTCGGCATCGTCGGCGAGTACCTCCGTGAGACCGTCGATGGCGCCGACCGGCTCGTCGTTCGCTGGTGCCGCTCCCACGGGCGGCGCCTCGAACAACACGAATCGTGAGCCACCCAGGGGTGCGAAGAACGGAAGCCGCGACGCGGCGTGATCGAGCCCGGGTCCGACCGTCGCCTGGTCCGGGTCGGTCCCCCACACCATGGCATACGCGTTTCCCGCCCGGTCACCGGCCGGGTCGCCTTGGCGGACCACGGGATCGATCATCGACTCCTCGTGAACGGTACGGCCCGCTTCGTCGATCCGGGTGACCACGAGTCGAGTCGGTTTCATGCGCTGCTCCTCGAAGGCCGGTTCGGCCGGCTCCGGAGCACCCGCGCGCGGGCGTCGGTCGCTCGTGCGGCGTTCAACGCCGTCGCCTGCTCCACTTGGCGGACGCCGCCTCACCGACCCGATTGAGTGCGAAGACGGTCAGGAACAGGACGATGCCGGGTCCGAACACGAGGTGAGGGTGTCGGTTGAAGCTGTCCTGGCCCGCGGCGATCATGTTGCCCCAGGTCGGATTCGGGCGATTGATCGACAGCCCGAGGTAGCTGAGCGATGCTTCGGCGACGATCAGCACGGCGATGAGCACGAACGAGTAGGCGACGACCACCGGCAGCACGTTCGGCACGATCTCGCTGAAGATCAGCCGTCGATTCCGAGCACCGAGCACGCGCGCCGCCAACACGTACTCCCGCTTGGCGACCGCAAGCGTCGTGGCTCGAGCGAGGCGGAGATAGATCGGCACACTGATGATCGCGAGTCCGAGCGTCACGTTGCGAACGCTCGGTTCGAGCACGGCGACCATCGCCAGGAGCAGCACGAGGGGCGGAAATGCGAGGAGGAGGTCGGCCAGGAGCAGCATCAGACTTTCGGTTCGACCACGCTTGAAACCGGCGAGGATGCCGGCCAGGACGCCGATCAGCGCCCCGACCAGCACGGCACCGCCGCCGACGATCAGCGAGACCCGGGCGCCGTAGATGATGCCTCCGAGGATGTCGAGGCCCTGATTGTCGGTGCCGAGTGGATGCGCGGACAGGAGGTCGGGTCGCAGGCGCGCCTCGACGTCGAGCGTCTCGCCCGGGCGACGGGACTCCGACAGCGGCAGCAGATCGGCCAGTGCCGCAGCGATGATCACCATCGCGAGCCAGGCGAACGAGAGCCAGAGCCCGACATGGACCTTGCGTCCAGCGATGGCGGTGAGCAACCGGCCCAGCCCGACGACCAGCAGGGCGATTCCGGCGACGACCAACGGCACCCTCCACTCGGCCGTGACGTCGACGAGGACGGCGGTGCCCGTCCAGACCGCGGCGGCGCCCGCCAACATCGCGGGGACGGCCGTCCACAGATCGCGGTAGCGTCCGCGCCGATCAGACATGCCGGGCCCTGATCCGTGGGTCGAGATAGGCGTAGGTGAGATCGACGAGCGCGTTCATCATGACGAAGACGACGGCGAGCACGGCGACTCCGGCCTGCACCACCGGATAGTCCTTCGTCTGGATCGCGTTGACGATGAGATCGCCCATGCCGGGGACGTTGAAGACCGCTTCGACGATGATCGTTCCGCCCAGCAGTCGCGCGAAACCGACTCCGGCCACCGTCACCAGCGACAGCGACGACGGGCGGAGCGCGTGAAACGTCATGACGCGCCAGACGGGCAGACCCTTCGACTCGGCCGACAGCAAGAAGTCCTCGTCGAGCGTGGTCACGAGGTCGGCACGCAGGACCCGCAGATAGACCGAACCCTCCAGGAGCGCGAGCGTCAACGCGGGCAGGAACGCGCTGCGGAGGTTGGCGATCGGGCCGCCATCGGTGATCCGGACGAAGCCCTGGCGTGGGAAGCTCGGCAGCCGCCAGACGATCAGTGCGGTGAGCACCGCCACCGCCGCCACGATGCCGGCCGATCGAGCCCACTCACGCCCGCCGGATGGTCGTCGGTCCCGCTCGGTCCACCCGTACACGATGCCGACGACGACCGCCGCGCCGACGACCGAGATCAGGACCTTCGCGGCTCCCTGGTGAAACACGAACAAGAAGATGACGAGCAGCGCCGAGAGGAACGGCGGGACCGAAATGGCGCCGAACGCGAAACCGCTGACCAGCCGGTCGCCCGCCCCGCCGGATTGGTACGCGGTCCACATCGCGAGCGGCACCGCTGCCAAGAGCGACAGCAGCATCGCCAGCACGGCGATCTCCAGCGTGATGGGCAGACGCGCCGAGATCAGCGAGCTGACCTCGGTCACCGGGGGGACGATCGAGCGGCCGAAGTCGCCGGTGACCGCATTCCCGAGCCAGTCGCCGTACCGACTGAGGACCGGTTGGTCGAGGCCCAGCTCCTGTCGGAGCGCATCGTACTGCTCCGCGGTCGCCCCCTCACCGAGCACGTTCGTCGCCACGTCCCCAGGCACCAGTTCGAGCATCAACGTGGTGCCGAGAGTTACCAGCAACACGATCACGATCATGCGAACGACCTTGAGCACCCCGCGCCGGATCACGTCGCCACCGGGGCTTCAGCGTGGTGACACGCCACGAAATGGCCTGGTCCGAGTCGACGGACCTGCGGCTCCTCCGCTGCGCAGATGTCGGTCGCGAGTGGACATCGGGTTCGAAAGCGGCAACCCGAGGGCGGTGCCAGGGGACTGGGTAGTTCACCTTTGAGTCCCGCCGGCGCCACCGGCAGACGCGGATCGGGATTCGGAACGGCCTGCACGAGAGCCTGGGTGTACGGATGGGCCGCGGCGTCGAACAGAGTGTCAGCGTCGGCGACCTCACAGATCTTTCCGAGGTACATCACGATCACCCGGTCGCTGATGTTCCTCACGACCGCCAGGTCGTGGGCGATGAACATCATGGTGAGGGTGTACGCAGCCTTCATCTCCCGGATCAGGTTCAGGAGCTGTGCCTGCACCGAGACATCGAGCGCCGACACCGGCTCGTCGCAGATCAGGAGTTCGGGCTCGAGCGCGAGCGCTCTCGCGATGCAGATTCGCTGGCACTGGCCACCCGAGAACTGATGAGGGCGCCGGTCGCGCACGAGTTCGGGGTCGAGTCCGACGGCGGTCAGCACCTCGTCGATCCGCTCGTCGCGTCCCTCGTTCCGCCCCCAGATCGTCAGCCCTTCACCGACGATCTGACGGATCGTGCGGCGGGGATTCAGCGACGAGACCGGGTCCTGCAGGATCATCTGCATACGGATCCGAGTTCTCCTCAGCGCCTCGTCGGAAAGCGCACCGAGGTCGACGCCGTCGAACGAGACCGTGCCTGACGTCGGTCGCGGCAACTGCAACACGGCACGACCCGTGGTCGACTTGCCACAACCCGACTCCCCCACCAGACCGAGCGTTTCCCCCCGTCGGATGTCGAAACTGATACCGCTCACGGCCTGAACGACGTCGTCCCTCCCGATCGGGAACTCGACGGTCAGGTCAGCGACCCTGAGGACGACATCGCCGTCCGGGTGGAGATGCGCAGTACCGGTCCCAGCCATCAGGCCCGACCCGAGTCCGTGTCGACGTGAGGCTGCGGGGCGTTGCCACGCGGATGCCAGCAGGCCACGGCGTGGCCGTGGGGGTCCGACTCGAGCGGCGGGTCGACCTCGCCGCAGCGCTGCGTGGCGTAGCTGCATCGAGGCTCGAAACGGCAACCGTCGGGCAACGCCACGAGGTCCGGCGGACGACCGGGCAGCGCGTCGAGTGCTTTCTGACTGGCGTCGGTGATGCGCGGAATCGACGCCAGGAGTCCTTCGGTGTAGGGGTGGCGGACGTCGGCGAATGTGGCGGCCGTCTCGGCGGTCTCGATGATTCGGCCGGAGTACATCACCGCCACGCGATCCGTTCTTCCGGCGACGACACCGAGATCGTGGGTCACGAGGATCATGGCCATGCCGCGCTCGGCCTGCAGGCGGCCGAGCAGCTCGAGGATCTGCTGCTGCACGGTGACATCGAGCGCCGTCGTGGGTTCATCGGCGATCAACAAACGCGGCCGGCACGCGATCGCGACGGCGATCGTGACACGCTGGCGCATCCCACCCGACAGCTCGTGGGGGTACTGGTCCACTCTGCGGGCAGCATCCGGGATTCCGACCTGGTCGAGCAGCGAGATCGCCTCGCGTTGTGCGTCGCGGCGACCGAGGCGGAGGTGATAGCGGAGCGACTCCGTGATGTGTTGGCCGACCCGCTTCGTGGGATTGAGCGACGTCATCGGATCCTGGAAGACCATGGCGATCTCGGTCCCCCAGAGTCGTCGTGTCGTGCGTCGCGAACCCAGCAGGTCCTGACCGTCGAACACCGCCTGCCCCGCCACGGTGACTCCGTGGCGGGGCAGCAAGCCCATGATCGTCCGCATCAGTACGGACTTCCCAGAACCGGATTCGCCGACGATGCCGAGCGTCTCCCCGACCGATACCCGCAGGGAGACCCCATCGACCGCACGAAGCTGCCCGCGCTCGGTCGTGAAGTCGGTGCAGACCTCGTCGACGGCGAGCAGTGACGCAGCGGACGGCCCCCCGTCGATCGAATCGTGGTTCATGGCGAATTCGGCGTCGACCGGCGATGAACTACGACTCGATGGAGGCGTCAGCGAAGAACGTCATCGTGTTACTCGACGGCTGGATTCCGGTGACGGCTTCGTTGTGGATGACGCGGTCCGCGGTGCTCAGCAAGATGAGAGCCGGCACGATCTCGTTCCACTCTGCCTGGATCTCGTTGAGGGCCTGCGTGACCTCGTCTGCGGTCGAAGCGACCCGGAGATCATCGACCGCTTGATCGGCGCGAGGACTCACGCCGCCACCATAGTTGGCTGGGCTGTCGCTCGAGAGGGAGTTGTTGAACGAAACCCACGGCTGCTCGTCGGCGGTGTTGAATCCCCAGCACGCCAGGTCGAAGTCCTGATTCACGATGATGGCATCGACCAGTGGCCCGAAGTTCGGCACGACCTGGACGTCGATCGTCACCCCGGCGTCGGCCGCCTGAGCGGCGATGGCCAGCGCCACCTCTTCACGACCGGCGTCGCAGATCAACCTCAGGTTGCCGTCCCAACCGTCTGCCTTCGCTTCGTCGAGCAGCGCGCGGGCAGCTTCCACGTCCGGAGCGGTTGCAGCGACCTCGAGGTCGAACCGCGAACTCGCCCCCAACACTGCGCCGTCGGCGTCACCGAGCCCTTCGTTGGCACGTTCGTTCACTGCTTCGGTGTCGATCGCCAACGCCAAGCCCTGGCGAACCCGCACATCGTTCGCCGGTGACGGGGCACCGACCCCGGAGTTGAACAGCAACGCGCTCGACGCACTCACGTACCGGCTGAAGCCAGGGTACTCGGAGCTCGCCTCGAGCGGGATCGGGTCCCTGAGGTACACGACATCGAACTCACCGTTCTCGAAAGCTTCCAGGCGAGCTTGGTCGGCGGGCAGTGGCACGAACCGAAGTTCCTCGATGCAGGGCGTGCCGTTCCAGTAGTCCTCCTTGGCCGTGAGCGTGGTGATCTCTCCGGATGTGAAGGTGTCGAGTTCGTAGGCACCGACGCCGGCGCCGGCCGGATCCAGGGCAAAGGACTCGCCTGCCGCATCGACGACCGCCGTGTTGACGATCATCCCGGGCTGGAGCGACAGGGTGAACGGGAAGCCCGACCACGCCTCGTTCAACGTGAAGACCAGGGTCAGGTCGTCGATGACCTCCATGGCGGTGATCTTCGAGGTGAGGCTCTTGAACGGCCCGGTGGAGAGTTCGTTGAACCGCTCGATGCTGGCCTTGACCGCGTCGGCGGTGAGCGGATCACCATTGCCGAATGCGATGCCCTCGCGCAGCGTCAGGGTCCAGTTGATGAAATCGGCGTCGGGTTCCAATGACTCGGCAACGCGTGGCATGTACGTGCCGGAGTCGGAATCCCACTGCATCAGGGTGTCGTAGATCTGTGCGACTGCGGTGATGCCGGTGGACTCCGCTCCGGGAACCAACACCGGATCCAGCCCGGCGGGTTGGCTGGGCGAGCCGTACGTGAGCACTCCGCCCGTCTCACCCTCGCAGGTGCCGGCGCCCGACCCGTCGGCATCCGTGGTGCCGGTGTCGTCGGACGTGTCGTCGCTCTCGCTGGATTCGCCGTCGTCGGACGTGTCGTCGGTCTCGCCCGATTCGCCGTCGTCGGACGTGTCGTCGGCCGTCGAATCGGCATCCGTGGGCGTCGGGGCGCTGTCGGTGTCGTCGTCGCCGCCGCATGCCGTGGCGACGAGGGTCAGCGCCACGAGCGCTCCGAACCCCTTCTTCGTGCGTGCTCTCATGATTCACTCTTTCTTTTCTCGAGGTCAAGAGTTCTTGACGGTGGGTGTCCTTCGTCCCGAGCGTTGCCGTTGGTCCACCAGCGCTCGGTCGTCAATCGCGTGCAGGTCCGGAACAACGATCGATTCGCCACGATGCGATGTCACAAAGGAAGTCGACGATTCCCCGGGTCGACCTCCGATAGGGCAATGATAACATTGATTGCATTGAACGTGCAAATTCAAACGGGGCACTTGCAAGCTGGAGCGGGAGGGCTGAACGAGCCAAGCCGTGTGCGCCCCTGGTTCCGCGCTACGTCAGACCAGCACCTGTCGAACTGAAACCGGTCGACCGGCTACGACGGCAGCTTGCCCTCGCGCGAGCGGTCGTGATCTCTCTGGGTTCGCAGGATCTCGACTTCGGCGTACGTGGGGGAGTGCGCCAGCGCACCACCATCGACCGAGATGACCTGACCGGTGATGAAGCCGGCCTCGTCGGAGGCAAGAAACGCGACCATCGCCGCAATGTCCTCGGGGGTGCCGAGCCGCCGGGTGAGCGCATGACGGGAGAACATGTCGACGTCACTCTCGGTCAGGTTCCGTTCGGCAGCCGGCGTCATGATCAAGCCGGGCGCGATCGCGTTGCACCGGATGCCGTCCCGTCCGAATGCCGTCGCCGTGTACTGCGTGAACATGTTCACACCCGCCTTCGACGCGCCGTACGCCGAACGCGTTGAGTGGCCGGTCAGGCCGGAACCCGAACTCGTGTTGATGATCGATCCCCGACCGGCCTCGACCATGTGCGGGCTCGCATGCTTGGTGCAGAGCATGACGCCCCGGAGGTTCACCGCCATCGTGCGGTCCCACACGTCGATGTCGAGCCGGCGAATGTCGCCATCGCGGCCGATGGTGTCCAGCTCGACCGCTCCGGCGTTGTTGTGCAACACGTCGATCTGGCCGTATCGCTCGATCGTGGACGCGACCAAGGAGGCGACCTGGTTCTCGTCGGCGACATCGGCGACGATGGCCGATGCCTCGAACCCGTCGGCTCGCAGCTGCTCGGCAACCTCTTCCGCACTCGTGCGGTCGATGTCGCCGACGACGACCGACATACCCTCCTCGGCCAGGCGGCGGACGGTCGACAGACCGATCCCGCTCCCGGCGCCGGTCACGACAGCCACCCGTCCTCGGAGCCCGCGGCGCTCGACGAGTTCGCGGACGTTCACATCAGTGGTCATGGTTGCCCTCCCAGGCGTCTCCGTCGGTCATCCCAACAGTTCGTTCAGGTTGTGTCGCATGATGCGCGCCACCGCATCGGGCGGCAGATTCGCCAGGCCCTCGAGGTAGTCGATCGGCTCGGCGACGCCCTCGGGGTGAGGGAAATCCGAGCCGAAGACGACCCGGTCGGCCCCCAACAGCTCGACCACCGGGCGATGATCTTCCTCGTGGAAGGGCGAGACGTAGAGGTGTTCGCGACAGATGTCGCTCGGACGGTCGAGCACCGGCCCGCCCAGCCACGGGCTACGACGACCCATGCCCTTCATCTTGTCCATCGCCGCGAGTAGGTACGGCACCCACAGCGAGCCGTTCTCGAGGCTCATGACCCGCAGCTTCGGGAACCGGCCGAACAGGTTGTGCAGGACGAACGCGGCGATCGTGTCCATGATCGGCCGATCGCCGTACGCCACGGTCCACTGGAACGCCGAGATGTTCCATGCGTTCGGACGAGGGGCCTCACTCCAACGAGTGGTGAGGTCCCGGTTGTACCCGCTCTCCGAGATGTGGAGGACCACGACGATGCCGGCCTCTTCGACTCGCGCCCAGAAAGGATCGAACACCGGGTCGGCAGGAGAGCGATCGCCTGCCGGACCGGGTCGAAGATGCGCGAACCGCCCGCCGTGGTCGGCGATCCACTCGATCTGCCCGACAGCCAGGTCGACGTCGAGGAGCGAGACCATCGGCGTCGTGAAGATGCGGTCCTCGTATGTCAGGCCCCAGTCGTCGTCGAGCCAACGATTGAACGCTCGAATGTTCGCGTCGGTCTGCGCCGCGTCGTCATCCATGAACGTCTCGACCACTCCGCCGAGACTGGGAACCACGACCGCACGTTCGACGAAGTGGTCATCCATCCATGCGAGCCGAGCCGCCGGGTCAACGAACTCCGGTCGGTTCGGACCGGTCAACCGCTCCTCGGTGATCTGCCCGCTGTCGAGCGCGCGCAGCACCTCACGCAGACTGCCCGGCACCGGAACCGTGTCGTACAGCGGCTGCACGAAGGTCATGGGAACATCGCCCACCATGATCTGTTCCTGACCGTCGACGTGCTCGACCCGCACCGCGCGTTCACGGAACTCGGGTTCGATGTATCTGGTGAACGCGTCGCGGGGCTCGTACAGGTGGCTGTCCGCGTCGACGAACCACTCGACGGGCGGCATCGCAGTCTTCATCACGAGCCCCTGCTCACGAGTCTCTCGTCACGACCGACCGTCAGTACCTGAGGCCTGGGGTCACCACGCCGAACAGGTCCATGTCGACCCGTGCGCCGGCGGCCTCGGGCGTCCACCGCTTGTCGCCGTTGTTGACCTCGGGGCCGTACGACAGCGGAAGAATTCGAGCCAGACGATCTCCGTACGCACGGATCACCTGACCGGTGATGTGCGCCGCCTTGTCACTCGACAGCCAGGCGACGAGTGGTGCACTCGACGACGGGTCCATCAGGTCGAACTCGGTGTACTCGTTCGGTTCCTTGATCGGGATGCCGGCCGTGGGGATGGTCGCCGCGATGCGGGTCGTGCCCGTCGGCGAGATGCAGTTGACGGTGACGCCGAGACGACGGAGTTCGACGCTGACGGTCTGCGTGAAGCCGATCAGTCCGGCCTTCGCCGTGGCGTAGTTCGCCTGCCCGGCGTTGCCGAACACTCCGGCGCCTGACGTCGTGTTGATCACACGGCCGGCCACGGGGCGATCGGCCTTGGTTTCGGCACGCCAGTACTTGGCAGCGTGATGGGTCGGGGCGAACGTTCCCTTGAGGTGCACGCGGATGACCGAATCCCAGGCCTCTTCGGTCATGTTGAAGATCATCGTGTCACGAGCGATCCCGGCGTTGTTCACGAGGATGTCGAGCTTGCCGTATGCGTCGATCGCCTGTTCGACCATGCGCCCGGCGCCATCGAAATCTGCGACGTCTTCGTAGTTCGCGACGGCGGTCCCGCCGGCCTCTTCGATCAGGCCGACCGTGAGGTCGGCGTCCATGCTCGAATCGGCACCATCGACCGAGCAACCCAGGTCGTTGACGACGACCTTGGCACCTTCCTTGGCGAGTTCGAGCGCGTGACCGCGCCCGATGCCGTGTGCAGCTCCGGTGACGATCGCTACTTTGCCGTCGAGCAGACCCATGGGATGTTCCTCCGAATTGTCGTGTTGCGAGTTTGAGTTGTTGATGGTGGTGTGGACGTGTGACTTCGATGATGCGGGTGATGGTGGCGACGCGCACCCGGCCGGATCAGGCCGGCAGCTCAGAAGGACTCGGGCTCGGCCCATTCGGATGACGGTGCGCCAACATATATATCTTACATACGATAAGGGCTCCGAGGACGGTCCGCAAGTCGGCCCGACCGTTGCACCTCGACCATCACGACCATCGGCTGGTCACCAACCGCGGTACGTCGGCTTGCGCCGCTCGATGAAGCTCTGAACACCCTCGTTCGCATCGGTCGTCGTCATGTTCAGGTCTTGCGCGATCGCTTCGGCGGCGAGGGCCGAATCGCGGTCCATGTCGAACGACCTGTTGACCAGCGCCTTGCACATCGCGATCGAACGCGTCGGACCGACCGCGAGTCGATCGGTCCACGCTGCGACGGCGTCGTCGAGCTCCGCCGTCGGTACGACGCGGTTGACCAGGCCGATTCGCTCCGCCTCGACGGCCGACACCGAGTCGCCGAGGAAGAAGAGTTCTTTGGCCTTCTGCGGACCGATCAGCCGCGGGAGCAGATAGCTGGCCGCCGCGTCCGGCACCAACCCGCGACGGACGAAGACCTCGACGAACGATGCCTCCTCGGCGGCCACAACGAGGTCGCAGGCCAACGCGACGTGCACACCCATCCCTGCGGCCACGCCGTTGACGGCGGCGATGATCGGCTTCTCGCAGTCCATGATCGACGTGATCAGGCGTTGCGCGTTCGTTCGAATGCCTCGCGCGACCTCGCCGGCGATCCGATCGGGGGCGTCGGCAGGCCGATGCGGCTGCGCGATCGGCGCGCTCAGGTCGGCACCGGTGCAGAATGCATCGCCCGTACCCGTCAACACGACGACACGCACGTCGACGCGTTCGGCGCACTCGTCGAGCATCGCGATCATCTCGTCGCGATTGGCACGAGTGATCGCATTGCGGCGCGCCGGACGATCGATGACGATCCGGGCGACCCCGTCGGTCACGTCGAAGTGGATGTCCGTGGGATCGTCGTCGGCGCTCGGCATGTGAAGACTCTATCTTTGCAATGATACCATGGGAGCATCGAGTCGGAAGTCGGAGGCAGGGGCATGAATGATGGCGACCGGGCACGGTCCACATCGTGGCGTCGCGGCCCGTCCGACCCACAGCTCGAACCGTGGTCGATCCCATTCGCGCTCCGACGCGCCGTCGACCTTGCCCCCGATCGGATCGCCCTCGTCGACGGCACCCCGTCGGGAGCCGGTCGCCGATGGACGTACCAGCAGCTGTACGACCAATCGGTCGAGCTCGCCGTGGAGTTGGCCGGGTCCAACCAACCCGGTGACCGCATCGTCATCTGGGGCGCCAATCATCCCGCCTGGCTGATCACCAACCTCGCCGCCGCGCTGGCCGGCCTCGTGACCGTACCGATCAATCCCGCCTACGGCCTCGGCGAGGCGATCGCTCTGGTCGAACGAACCCGTCCGAGGTTCATCGCCCATGCCGCTGAGCACCGTGACCACGACCTCCGTGCCTCGGTCGACGAGATCGCCCGAATCGTGCCGTCGGTGACCGCCACGCGCGAGTTCGACGAGATCCTCGGTTCGAATCCCACCCGCGCCGACGGGGGCAGCGTCGTCGACGACACCACCCTCCCGGTCGTCGACCCGAACGACGTCACCCAGATCCAGTTCACGTCGGGCACCACAGGAACTCCCAAGGGCGTGCTGCTGCACCATCGCGGTCTGGTCGGCATGTCGGCCACCGCGGTCGAACTGATGGACCTCGACCGTCCGCCCACCTGGCTCAACGTGATCCCGCTGTTCCACATCGGCGGCTGCGGTGTGAGCACATTCGGTCCGATCACCGCACTCGGCACGCAGATCCTCGCCGAGCGGTTCACGGTTCGCGGGGCGCTCGACCTGATCGAATCCGAGCAGGTGACCGTGATGGGATCCGTACCGACGATGTTGGTCGATCTGCTCCGGGATCCCGGGCGCCGCGAGCGGAACCTCGAATCGCTCGAGGTCGTGATGTCCGGTGGCGCACCCGTGTCGCCGCGGCTGGTCCGAGAGATCGAACGTGAACTCGACGTCCGGTTCGTCGTCGCCTTCGGTCAGACCGAGTGCCACGGTCACATCACGCAGACGCGACCGGACGACTCAGCGATCCTCAAGGCCGAGACGGTGGGCCGGCCCCTCCCCCATGTCGAGGTGAAAGTCGTCGACGCCGATTCGGGGAGGGTCGTCGACATCGGGGAACCCGGTGAGGTCTGGACGCGCAGCCCGTTCGTGATGCACGGGTATCACGACGACCCGACCACCACCGCCGACGCCCTGACGAACGACGGGTACCTCCGTACCGGCGATCTCTGCACGATGGACCCCGATGGATACCTGCGCGTCGTCGGGCGTCTGAAAGACCAGATCTGCCGCGGTGGGGAGAACATCTCGCCGGGCGAGATCGAAGCGGTCGTCGACGCACATCCCGCCGTCGCCCAGACCGCCGTCATCGGTCTCCCCGACGAACGCTGGGGCGAAATCGTCGCAGCATTCGTGCTCCCCCACGGTGAACACCCGTCCACTGACGCGCTCACAGCATGGACCGGTGAGCACCTCGCCGACTACAAGGTGCCGTCTCGTTGGTTCGTCGTCGACGAGCTTCCCATGACGCCGTCGGGAAAGATCCGCAAACACGTCCTGCGCGACACGGCGAGCACCGTCGACAACCGGACCGCCGGCAGCGACGAACGGGAAGCCCGATCGTGACCACCGTGGCCGCGAACACCACGCAAGCGTACGACTCCCCCATTGGACCACAGCAGAGCAATGATTAAGATGTTAAAGATGATGGAGCTGTCGCGATGATCGACATGACCACGGTCGGCTTCCGCCTCGCTGCGGCGCGGCGGATCATGTACCGCAACGGATGCGACAGCACGGTCGCGGGTCACCTGAGCGCACGCGCCGCGGACGGTGAAGGGTTCGTGATGACCCCCTTCGAGTACTTCGACGAGACCCTGCCGACGGGCACCAGCACACTCGACTGGGATCTCAACGTGATCGGCTCTCCGTCGGAAACGTCACCGGCCGCATCGTTCCACTCCAGCATCTATCGTCGCCGCGACGACGTGGGCGCCATCGCGCACATCCACTCGCACTGGGTATCCGTCCTGGCCAGCACCGACCAGTTCATCGGGATGTACAACGTCGGTGCCAGCCTCTTCCACGAAGAGCAGGCCGACTACGTCGACGATGGAACGGTCCCGTCGGTCGACGGCGAACGCATGGCCGACCGTCTCGGCAGCCGAAGCGTGCTCCTGATGCGCAACCATGGCGCGGTCGTCGTCGCCGACACGATCGAGCACGCGGCGATTCTCGCGCTCATGCTCGAACAGTCGGCTCGTTATCACCTCGAGTGCACCGTCGCCGGCGGACGCGAGATCGCAGAGGACGAAGTCCGACGCGTGAAGGGCCAATACCACAAGTACTTCCTCGATCAGATGTGGACGGCCAATCTGCGCCGTCTCCGCCGAAGCGACCCCGACCTCTTCGAAAGTGACCGATGACCGGTTCGGTTCCCGCCCCCCTCGTCCGATCCGCACTGTTCGTTCCCGCGAGCAGTGAACGGTTCCTCCGCAGTGCAGAGCGATGCGCTGCCGACGCGTTGATCCTCGATCTCGAGGACGGTGTCGCCGACAGTTCGCGTGCCGATGCCCGCAGGACGGCGAACGCATTCATCTCGGCGCGGCCCGAGCACGGCTCGCCCATGATCTTCGCGCGGATCAACCCGCTGACCGCCGGCCAGGTCGATGCCGATCTCGATGCCGTCGTCCATCCCGCGCTCGGGGCCGTACTCCTGCCGAAGCTCTCCGGCCCCGAAGATGTCGTCGAACTCGACCGGAAGCTCTCCTGGCACGAGGGCAAGGGTGGTCTGCGCCACGGATCCATCCGCATCTGGCCGTTGATCGAGACGCCGGCCGCGATCTCGCACGTCGACTCGATCGCGATCGCGAGTGACCGGGTGGCCTTTCTCGGCGGTGCCATCGCCGACGGCGGCGACCTCGTCAGCTCACTTCGCATCGAAGTCGGCGGCGATGGGTCCGAGAGTTTGTACCTCCGGAGCCGACTGCTCATCGCGGCACGGAGCGCCGGTATCGCGAACCCGATCACCGGACTGTGCACGGACCTCGACGATCTCGACGGACTCGAGCACGCCGCCCTCGCGGGCCGGCGTCTGGGGTACGAGGGCATGATGGTGATCCACCCGAGCCACGTACCCATCGTCAACCGGGTGTTCTCCCCCTCCGCCGAAGCGGTCACCGACGCCCGCCGCGTGCTCGAGGTCCTCGACGCTGCCGACCAGGACGGGTCCGGCACCGTGCGGCTCGACGGTCGGATGATCGACGCCGCGATGGGCGAGTCGGCCCGGCTCGTCGTCGAGCGCGATGCCAGAGTCCGAACGATGCAACCCCAGGACGGTGACCGATGACCCAGCGCGACACGACCCCCGCCGACGGCAAAGATCAGCGACCGTGCTCAGGCATTCGGATCGTCGATCTCACACAGGGAATGGCGGGTCCGATGGCCACCATGGTCCTCGCCGACCACGGAGCCGACGTGGTCAAGGTCGAACCACCCGGCGGCGACTGGGCGCGGGCCCACCTCCGAGGGTTCCACATGTGGAACCGGGGCAAGCGCTCCGTCGAACTCGACCTGTCGAACGGGTCCGATCGCGCCGACCTCGTCGCTCTCGTCGCCCGGGCCGACGTCGTCGTGACAGATTCGTGGACAACATCGACCGAACTCGAACACGAGTCGCTGATCGGGGCCAATCCGCGCATCGTCCACTGCCACATCAGCGCGTGGGGTGGCGTACGCGACGAGCACGGTCCCGACTACGAAGCGACGGTCGCGGCCGCGTCCGGACAGTTCATCGGTCTGGACCTCCTGAGTGGTCAGGTGCTGCACCCGTCGCGTCCGGATCCCACGTTCTCCCTTCCGCCCACGGCGAGCTACGGCGCAGCGATGATCGCGGTCCAGGCGCTGCTGGCGGCGCTCCTCGGCCGTCACGACGATCAGCCCGGCGAATACATCGAGACGAGCCTGTTCCACGGGTCGATGGCCTTCCTGATGCGTCAGGAACTCGCTCGTCCGGTTCCGCCACGATCGACCACCGAGCCCGACCTCACCCATCGCGGCATCGAGCTCTCGTTCCTCACCGCGGAGTGCGCCGACGGGCGCTACATCCAGATGTGTGCACGACAGGACCATCACTTCCGGTCGTGGCTGCGGGTGCTCGACGTCGAACACCTGCTCGACGACGACCGATTCTCTGGTGCACCGATGGGCATCGCCAGTCTTGCCGCTGCGGACGAACTCGAGGCGATCCTGCGCGACAGGATGCGCACCCGATCGCAGGCCGAATGGATGTCCATCTTCGTACGCGACCGCGACATCGGTGCCGATCCGTTCCTGACACCCGAAGAGTTCCTGACGCACGACCAGATGGTGCTCAATCATCGGATCGTCGACGTCGACGATCCGGAACTCGGGCTGTCGACCCAGATCGGATCACTGTTGACCATCGACGGCGCTGCTCCGTCCACGATGCCGCCGGCACCCCGGCTCGGGCAACACGGCGCCGAGATCCGGTCCGAGCTGGCGGCTCGGTCGGGTGAGGTCGCTGCGCCGATCGGAAGTTCGACACCCGGCGCGAGGCGTCCACTCGAAGGTGTGACGATCCTCGAGGTCGCCTACTTCATCGCCGGTCCGCTCGCCGCAACCCTGCTGGCCGAACTCGGTGCCCGCGTGATCAAGGTCGAGCCGCTCGCCGGCGACCCGTATCGTCGGACCGGACTGCAGTCCGCCAAGTACCTGCACGGCAAGGAGAGCATCGCGCTCGACCTCAAGCACCCGGACGGCCAGGCGGTACTCCACGAGTTGATCGCAGAGTGCGACGTTCTCGTCCACAGCTTCCGGAGCGGTGTGCCCGAGCGGCTCAAGATGGACGAAGCCACCGCCAGAGCCATCAATCCCGACCTGATCTATCTGAACGCCGCATCGTACGGGTCGCACGGACCCGAGTCCGGCCGGGTCGCCTTCCATTCGACGCCGACAGCCCTCAGCGGCGCCGGCATCGCCCAAGCCGGGACCGGCAACGCACCCGTCGACGACTCGTTCCCCGACCCCGCGGCCGGGCTCGGAGCGGCGACGGCACTGATGATCGCGCTGCATCACCGTTCGCGGGTCGCGGGCGGCTGCAGCATCGAAACGACGATGCTGACGAGCGCCGGCTACGTGATGTCCAACGATCTGGTGATGGTGGCCGGCAACGCTCACCAACGAATCGCCGACCACGAACAACTCGGTGTGTGCGCGACGTATCGGTTGTATCCGTGCGCGGACGGGTGGACGTTCCTCGCGATCGTCACCGAGCAGGAATGGCGGCGCTTCGTCGAGGCGGTCGACGACCCCGCGATCCGCGACGATCCTCGCTTCGGCACGCTCGACGATCGCCGCCGTCACGACGGCGCGCTCACCGAGGCCATCGGCCGTGTGCTGCTCGAGCAGGACGCAAGTTCCTGGGAGAAGACCCTGACTGCGCACGACGTCGTCGGCGCGACGGTGGATTTCTCGGGTTTCGAGTCCTGGCTCGAACAGCACGGTGTGGCGATCCCGGCCGAGCACCCCGCATTTCGCGATTACTATCACTTGCCACCGAAGTCGATGTTCGCGCAGCGGCCCCTCACCGTCGGACCGGCATGCGCGATCGGCGAGCACACCACCCGGATCCTGCACGAACTCGGCCATAGCGACGTCGAGATCGCCGCCCTGCTCGACAACGGGGCGGTTCAGCAGTGGGAGAACGAGTCGCCGTGAAGCCGCGACCGGCCGGCACCGGCCGGCTCGCCGAGATGGCAGCCAGATCCGAACGCCCGATCAGCCGACTCGGGGGCGGATTCATGGGCGACCCATCGCTGCTCGCTGCAGGGGCGAACCTCGGGTACGAATCGAACGACTTCTACTACGCCGGTCGGGTCGGGGTGATGGGCGAGGTCTCGTCGCCGGTCGCCATCGCCGCACTCGTGTTCTTCGCTCCGACGCGTGTCGAACTCGCGTGGGAGCGCTCGACAGGTCTGCAACATCGACGTGAGGCTGCGCTCCTCTACACCACGTGCGCGTCCGAATGGGCCGAGCAGAACTTCGTTGCGGACATCGACTGGCAACGGATCGCCGACGAGGCCGATCGGGTGATCGAGGCGATCTCGTACGCCGGCGCACCGCTGTACGCGGGTTGGATGTCGATGCCCGACGGTGAGACGCCGAACACCAGGGCGCAGCACCGGCTCAACGGACTCCGTGAGTACCGAATGGCCGTCCACGGCGCCGCGATTTCGGTTGTCGGAGTGAGCGTCGGCGACGCGGTGCGACACGCCGCCCCGCAACACGTCGGCCTGTTCGGGTGGTCGCCCGACTTCGATGACGATCCCGAGACGGTCGCCACACGCTGGCAGGAGGCCGAACGAATCACCGACCGGATGATGGGGGCCGCACTCTCCGTCCTCGGCGACGACCTCGATGACTTCGTCGAGCGGTGTGAACTCGCCGAAGCCGCAGTCTTCCGTCGGCCCTGACACCGTCAGGGACCAGGGTGCGGCTCGCGCGGGAGTCCGAGCACCCGCTCGCCGATGATGTTGCGTTGGATCTCACTCGTCCCACCCGCGATCGACAGCGACGGAGCGTGGAGGATGCCGCGCGCCAACGCTGCGGCTTCGTCGTCATCGTGGCTCCATGCCTGCGCGTCGAGACCGGCGACGCTGGAGTTCACCGCCGCAGCCGACCGGACCAGTTCGGATCCCATCAGCTTGGCGATCGAGCCTTCCGGGCCCGGGGTGTTCCCCGCCCTCGCCCTGGTCCGTACGGAGGACGCGACGAATTCGAGGACACGTTCCTCGACGGCGAGTTGCGCGAGCCCGTCGCGTTCGACGGGGTCGTCGTTCCGTCCGGCGCGTTGTGCTCGCTCGCTCGCTTCGATCGCCAAACCCGAGACGAGCGGCGAACTGCTGGCGCCGAGCGCAACTCGTTCGTTCATGAGCATCGCGGACACACAACGCCAACCGTCGCCGACGGCGCCGATCAGGTGATCGGCGGGAATCCGAACGTCCGTGCAGAAGACTTCGTTGAAGGCCGACTGACCGGTCATCAATCGGAGTGGCCGGACCTCGACGCCCGGAGTGTCGAGCGGCAGCATGAACATCGAGATCCCGCCGTGGCGAGCGATGTCCTGGTCGGTCCGCGCGGCACACATCGCGACATCGGCGTAGTGGGCTGCAGACGTCCAGACCTTCTGTCCGTCGAGCACCCACCCGTCGCCATCGCTGACGGCACGGAGTTGCAGCGAGGCGAGATCGCTGCCCGCACCGGGTTCGCTGAACATCTGGCACCAGATCTCGTCACCCCGCAACATCGGGGGAACGTGTCGCAGTTTCTGTTCTTCGGTACCGAACTCCAGCAACACCGGGACACACATCCCGATCGTGACGGAGAAGAGCATCGACGGCAGCCAGTACTCGGCCGCTTCCTCGTTGAAGATCTCGACGTGATCGCGACCGAGACCGGCGCCGCCGTACCGCGTGGGGACCGACAGCCCGACGAGTCCCGCAGCGGTCAACCGTTTCTGGAACGCGACGCCGTCGGCGCGAGGAACGTACGCAGGGACCGCTCCCAACTCGTCACGCCGGACCGCCATCTGCGCCAGGACCTCACGGACGTGATGACGGAACGCCTGCGGATCGGTGGGCGCCGTCGTGCTCACGGTGCGAGCGCTCGCGCCGCGACGAGGGGGTTGAAGAACTCACGCTGGTAGCAGATCCTCCCGTCCCGGAACCGGAACACGGCGATATAGGTGTTGGCGTAGGTTTTTCCCGTGCTCGTCAGATGACCGTTGCTGACGAACTCGACGATCAGTTCGTCAGGATCGGCGCACTCGTGGACCTCGGTGATGGTGAGCTCCATCTTGTACTCCTCGAACGCCGACTCGAGCATCGACAGAGCTCGGGGCTTGCCGACGAGGCGCATCGGTGGGTCGGTGAACGGCAGGTCGAGCACCATGTCGTCGGTGTACTGCGTGAGTTGACGGGCCGCATCGGCGGCGCCGACCCCGGCGAACGCTTCGCGTACGACGTCGAGATGTGCGATGGCTGGACGGTCTGGTTCGGACATCGTTCGTGCTCAGGTCCGGTGCTCCAAGAGGCCGTCATCCAAGACGACCTGATCGCCACTCCACACCTTGACGCCGGTCGTGTCGTCCGAGAGGTTCCACAGCCCGACCGAGAGAACGTCGCCCGGCAGAACCGGGCGCGAGAAGCGAGCAGTGAACGCGCCGAACCGTTCCGGGTCCCCGTCGAGACACTCGTGGAGCGCCACACGGCCGGCGATTCCGTAGGTGCACAGCCCGTGGAGGATCGGGCGCTCGAACCCGACTCGACGGGCGAACTCGGGGTTGGAGTGGAGCGGGTTCCGGTCACCATTGAGGCGGTACAGCAACGCCTGGTCCTCGCGTGTCGGCACGGTCACGGTCCGGTCGGGATCGCGGTCGTCCGGGAGCGGGGTCGTGGAGTCGGTCCCGCGGTCGCCTCCGAAGCCGCCCTGCCCGCGGAGCACGAGAGTCTGCGTACACGTGAACACGGGGTCGCCGGATGCGGCGTCGGCCGCCTCGTGGGCGATCACCAGCACCGCATGCTTGCCACGATCCTGGACCGCGACGAGCACCGCCGAGATGTCGATGACACCGTCGGGCTGCAGCGGCTGATGCAGTTCGGTGCGTTCCGCGCCGTGCACCATGGTGGACCGATCGGTCACTCCCGCCGCATCCCAGAGCGCGCTCAGATCGGCGGTACGGGTCGCAGCGAACGTCGGGTACACGGACTGCGGGATCCCCGAGTTCTCGGTGACGAACCCGAGCGCCTCCTCCCCGGCACCCACGCTGAGCGCGTAGAGCAGACACGCCGACGAGTCCCACGCGAGTTGCTCCACCGGGGTACGAGCGCCGATATCTGCCTGTTTCAAGTTCATCATCGCTATCTTAATGATGTTACAACGAGAACGACAGCTCCCACATCGCGGTCGTCGAGATCGACACCGAGACCGGCAGGGTCCAACTCGTCCGGCACGTGGCCGTCGACGACTTCGGCACGGTTATCGCGCCCTTGTCGGTGCTCGGGCAGCAGCACGGCGGCAATGCCGCCGTGCTGCTGGTCAGGCCCTGTTCGAGCGAGTCCGCTACGACGTCGATGCCAATCCCGTCACGTCGAATCTCGCCGACTACTGTCTGGCCGCTGCAAGCGAACTCCCGTCGTTGAGGCGCACCCGAGCGAGACGCCCACGCCGTTGAATCCCTTGGGAGCCAAGGGGATCGGCGAAGCCGCCACCATCGGGTCGACCCCGGCGATCCAGAACGCGGTCATCGATGCGCTTGCTCACCTCGGGGTTCGGCACATCGACCTGCGCTGCACACCCGAACGGGTCTGGCGAGCCGCGAGCGATGCGCGACGCGGCGCGACCGTCGATCCCTGGCGCGAGCCGCCCGGTGACTTCGAGCGGTCGACGCAATCGGTTGCCTCGATCAACGCCGACGTGACCGCCGGGACCATCGCCGACGGCGCGTGGACTCCACCGTCGGGGTCGGCACCTTTCCTCAGCTCGTGATGCCGAGCCGCTCGAGTCCGAAGGCGCGAATCGCCGAGCCGCGCATCAACTCGTAGATCTCTCCATCGTCGAGCCCGAACTTCCGGCAACTCTCCATCGCGCCGGAGTGCGATTCGGGGAACGTCGTCACCGAGTGCGGGTAGTCGGTCTCGAAACACATCTGGCGAACACCGATCGAATCCCGGTTCTTGATCGCGACATCGTCGTGGAAGATCGACGTGAAGACCCGGTCGACGAGATACGACGTGGGAGGGTTCGGGAGGTCGACGCTCATGGACGAGCCCTCGCGAAGCGCCCACAATGCATCCGCCTGCTCGAGCACGAACGGCAACCAGCCCGCCTGGCTCTCGGCGAAGAACAGCTTCAGGTTCGGGATGCGGTCGAGCGTTCCGGAGAAGATGAAATCGAGCAGCGAACCGGCCGAGACCGAGAAGTGCGTCAGCGACGAGATGATGTGCGGAGCGTCCGGTGACGTGGTCGGCATGTGCGAGCTGGAGCCGATGTGCATGCACACGGTGGTCTCGGTGTCGGCCGCAGTCTGGAAGAACGGATCCCAGTAGCCGGAATGCAACGACGGAAGGCCCAGCTGGTACGGATTCTCGGAGAACGCGACGGCGACCGTGCCCTTCTCCGCACAGCGCTGCAACTCGGCCACCGCGAGATTCACGTCCCACAGCGGGATCAGCGTGAGCGGGAGGAGGCGTCCATGCCCCGCACCGCCGCACCACTCGTCGATCATCCAGTCGTTGTAGCTCCGGACGCACTCCAACGACGTTTCGCGGTCGCCGCGCTCGAGGAACGTCTGGCCGCAGAACCGCGGTACGAGGTTCGGGTAACACATCGACGCGCTGACGCCGTCGGTCGTCATGTCGTCCAGTCGCGGGCCCTGCTTCCACGTGCCAGGGTGCAGGGCGTCGTAGGTGGTCGGCAGGAAGTCGGGCTTCTCGAACCCGACCTTCGCAGCTGCCGTGATCAGAGCGATCTCGACGTCCGCGTAGACCCACCAGTCGCAGGGGTCGCCTTCGTCGTCGCTCCGGTGGAGCACCATGCGGCCGTCGACCATCTGCGCGACGGCTCGAGCCCGCTCGACATGTGGGACGTCGTTCTTGCGCGACGCCGGCGCACGGGAGGTCCAGATCTCCGGGTCCTCCATCACATGATCGTCGACCGAAATCATCAATGGTTCCATCGTCATCCTGCTCACTCCATTCTGGGTTCAGCGACTGTGTTGCAGATCATCACCCGACGATGCCGGTGCTGCGGCCGGAAGCGTGCCTCCGTCGTCGAGACCCGATCCGATGAACTCGTCGAAACGATGCGACGTCGTCGACCTTCGCTCCGGAACACCATTGTATCTATCTTTGATCTTTTTGCAATCGAGGCTCGGGCCTGCCCGGGTGGAACAGATCCGGGTCGGTGTGGCGCAAACGCCGAACGTGAGCCGCCCAACTCAGTTCGACGTACGCGCGTTCGTGCGCGGCCTTGGTCGACCGGAGATGCGCGGGCGACATCTCGTCGGCGCCGCGCTCGCTCGCCTCCAGATGCAGCCGGGCCTGCTGCTCGACGACGCAGGCGAGCACGGTGGCGCGTTCGATCGATGACGAGGCGATCACCACCCCATGGTTCTTCATCAGGAGCACCTCGCGATCGCCGAGTGCATCCGCCACCCGCTCACCGCGGGTCCGGTTGGGGTCGATCTGGTCGCTCCAGGTGACCTGGCGCTCGTGGAGCAGCGAGGCGGTCGAGTTGTACATGCCGATCTCCTGGCCGAGCGCACACAGCACCATCACCCAGAACGAATGGGCGTGGACGACGGCGTGGACGTCGCTGCGGCGCCGATACAGCTCGATGTAGTCGGCGGCGTAGCGACGGGCGTCTCGCGAATTCGACCCGTCCGCCGAACCATCGAGCGCGAACGCCGCCACGTCCTCTGCACGGCAGATCTCACCGAACTCGAGCGGAGAGACCCAGACGAGATCGTTGTCGTCACGTTCGCTGACGTGCTGGGCGATCCCGGTGTCGCATCCCTCCCGGGCCAACACTCGCCGAGCCATCGCCACTCGGAGCGCCGGTCGGATCGGGCGACGGGTCACCGCGGTGGAGCCGGCATCGGGATCGGGGTCCATCACGTTCGTTCCGCCTGTGGGGTCTCGCCGTCTTCCTGGCCACGTGGCGCGTCATGGGTGTGGCCGAGATAGGCCGCCATCATTCCCTCCCGGTCCTGCATCTCCGAACTCCGACCACTCATGACGAACTCACCCCCGACCATCACGATCGCTCGGTCGGAGAGTTCGAGCGCCACCGAGGTGCTCTGCTCGACGAGCAGCACCGGCATCGCGGCGGTCACCTCTCGGAGCGCCGCGTAGACGACCTTCGTCACGATGGGTGCCAGTCCGAGCGATGGTTCGTCCAGCATCAAGAGTCGGGGCGCCGCGAGCAGCGCACGTCCGATCGCCACCATCTGGAGTTCGCCACCCGACAGCGACCACCCCTCGCGGTCGCGCAGCTGCCGCAATGCGGGGAAGAGGTCGTACACCTCGTCGATCGTGTGCCGAGCACGCCGACCGGCCGTGGCGGTCTGCCCGACTTGCAGGTTCTCGTGGACCGTCAACGTCGGGAAGACCCGACGTCCCTCGGGCACGTGGATCAGACCCATCCGCGCCAGGCGTTGCGCCGACGTGCGCTGGAGATCGTGCCCGTCGAAGATCACCCTGCCGCGGCTCGGCGTCAAGCGCGAGATCGCGCGCAGTGTCGAGGTCTTACCGGCGCCGTTGGGGCCCAAGAGCGCGATGCACCCACGTTCGAGATCGAGCGACACGCCGCGCACGGCGTCCACCGGGCCGTAGCTGACCGTGAGGTCGCTGATCTCCAGCACGTCAGCCCTGCTCCGCGCGTCCGCCGAGGTACGCATCCATGACCCGATGGTCGGCGAACACCGCTGCGGGCTCGCCTTCGGCGATCTTGCGACCGAGTTCGAGCACGACGATCCGTTCACACAGCTCGGTGACGAAGTCGATCTTGTGCTCGATCACCAAGACGGCGATCCCGTCGGCGCGGACGGCCGCGATCAGAGCGGCGAGCTCGTCGGTCTCGACCTGGTTCAGGCCCGCCGCAGGCTCGTCGAGGAGGATGAGCGAGGGTTGCGCCGCCAGACCACGGGCGAACTCGAGGATTCGCTGACGTCCGTACGACAGGTCTCCGGCGGGTGCCTCGGTCCGATCGCCGAGCCCGACCCGTTCGAGCAGCGCCGCGGCCTCGGCCCATCGCTCCCGTTCGGAACCGAGCATCTCGCGTCGGAGGACGGTCGCCCCGAGGAACCCGTTGCGATGCCGCGGTCGCATGGCGAGCAACACGTTCTCGAGACAACTCAGGTCGGCGAAGACGCGAGGCGTCTGATAGGTGCGGACGATGCCGGCCCGGTACGACGGTCCCGGGGCGCCGAGGCGGAGTTCGCTGCCGTCGACCCTGACGGTCCCGGTCGCGCTCACCATGCCGGTGACGGCATTGACCAGTGTCGTCTTTCCGGATCCGTTCGGCCCGATCAGACCGACGGTCGTGCCTCGCTCGACCTCGAACGACACGCCGTCCAAGGCGTGGACACCGCCGAACGTCACCGAGAGTTGATCGATCTCAAGCACGTCGAGTCCAACGCTTCCAGGCTTGGCGGATGCCGATGAGACCTTCCGGGAGCAAGAGGATGGTGCCGACGAGCAGAATCGCGAACACGAGCTCTCGGTACTCGGCGAACGTGCGGAGCCACTCCGGCAGCAGGACGACGAACGCCGCCCCGATGACCGCACCCCACATGTTCCGGATACCACCGAGGATCACCATGAGGAAGATGTTCATGCCGAGCGCGACGCCGAAGGATTCCGGGCTGATGAACCCCTGGTCTGCCGCGAACAACGCCCCGGCGGCGCCGGCGTATGCCGAGCCGAGGACGAAGGTGACGAGCCGGACCCTCAGGATCGGGACGCCGACGCTGGATGCCACCTCGGGGTGGTCGCGCATCGCGATCGCCTCCCGACGCAGCGGGGATCGCTCGACCAACGCCATCAACGCGAGCGCCACCGCAGCGCACACCAGCAGGAACCAGTACATCCGGAACTCGGTGTCGAACTCGAACCCGAAGATCGATGGCGGGTGGGGAACGGCGACCTCACCGCCGAGACCGGTGAAGGCACGCCATTCTCGAAACACGAGCAGCGCGATCTCACTCAGTCCGAGCGTCGCGATCGCGAAGTAGAAGTGGTTGGCCCGACGAACGGTCCAGGCGAACACGAGGGCCACCAGCGAGGTGATCAGCGTCCCGATCAGCAAGCCGGGCCAGAACCCGACGCCACGTGATGCCCACACGAAGCTGTACGCGCCGAGACCGAAGAACGCGGCGTGCGAGAACGCGAACTGTCCGGAGATCCCGAACACCAGATAGAAGCCGACGGCCGCGATCGCGTACGTGATCACGAGGTTGGCGACGCTGAGGTGGTACGCGCCGCCGTAGAGGAACGGCACGATCGTCGCCGCCGCCGCCACGATCACGACCGTGCGCAGCTGATGTCGCTGCATGGTCGGGGGTCGCGCGAGCGTCGTCCCGGCGGCGGTGGTCTGCGAACTCCTGATGGGTACCGGTTCGCTCATGGCTAGTGCCGAGTCCGTAGCTCGCTCCCGAAGAGTCCCTCGGGGCGGAGAGCGATCACCAGGATCATCAGCGCGAAGGGATACACCTCCCGGAACTGGTAGGCGACGTACCCCGCCGCCATCTGCTCGACCACACCGATCATCAGCGCTCCAGCGACCACGCCCCCGATACGGCCGAAGCCACCGAGGATCGCCGCCGCGAAGCCGTTGAGCATCGCCACGAAGCCGAGATTCAGGTTGACGCTCGCGATCGGGGCGAACAGCACACCGCCGAGGCCGGCGAGCGCCCCGGCGAGACCGAAGGTCAACAGCGACATGCGTGTCACCATCACACCCTGCAATCGCGCCGCCTCGTTGTCGGTGGCGAGCGCCCGGAGCTGACGTCCGAACGATGTCTTCTGGAACAACACCACCAGCGCGACCACCACGACCGACGTGACCCCCACGATCAGGACGTTCTGCATGGGGATCCGAGCGCCGAGTAGCTCGAACGTGCGGATGCCGAGCGGACTGCGCAGATTCCTGGGTCGGGATCCCTGCCAGATGCCGATCGCCGCGCGTATCGCGAGGCCGGCACCGAGCGTCGCGATGACCACGACATGGACGGATCTGTTCCGCAGCGGAGCCGCCGTCACCCGCTCGAGCGCGACACCCACGAAGAACATGAGGCCGATCGCCACCACGTAGGCCCACCCGGTCGCGAGGCCGTGCGTGCTCGCGGCCCAGTACGCGAAGTAGGCGCCCAGCGTCGCGAGGTCGCCTTGCGCGAAGTTGATCACGCCGGTCGCCTTGTAGATCAACACGAAGCCGAGCGCCACCAGGGCGTAGATCGCGCCGGAGGCGATGCCCGCCGAGAGGAGAGCGACGAAACGACTCATCGAATCGTGACCCGTCCGGGCCGCGAGCGGGAGTTCCGGTGTCGTCGCATGGTCGTCGCTCTCCTCGTCGGGGTGGGCCGGGTCACTCAGTCGCGATAGATCGCGACCGTCTCGCTGGCTCCGTTGCCGAAGAACACGATGAACACGTCGTGGCTGAGGTTGTTGTTCTCGTCGGCGCGATAGTTCTCCTGGCACACACCGCCGTCCCATGCCGTGTTCTGCATCGCGTCGCGGATGGCCGTACCGTCCGTGCCGCCGGCTCGTTCGATCGCCATCTTGAACATGTACACGCCGTCCCACGTGAACGCCGAGTTGGCTTCGGGGACGTAGCCGAACCGTTCTTCGAACTCGGCCGCCCAGTCGAGCACGTATTGACGCTCGTCGCCGGGCGGGTTGCACACGGCGGCACCGTAGAACTGCTCCATCGCCTCCGGTTCGGCGAGTTCCAACGAGTAGGTGAGGACGGCGCTGTCGGAGTCCATCGTGGGGATCTCCAACCCGTTCTGGACGAACTGGTTGAGCTGCAGGCCGATCGTGTTCGGGAATCCCCAGTTCAGCACTGCGTCGGCGTCCGCCATCGCGAGCACCTGCTCGGTGAGGTCCGTCGCATCGAACGAATAGCTCCGGTCCGCCGCGATCGTTCCGCCGTTCTCGGTGATGGTCGCCTCGGCGGCATCTCGGGCTGTCTGGCCGTAGTTGTCGTTCGTGTACATCAGGCCGATGTTGCTGGCTCCGAGTTCGTCCATCAGATAACGAGCACCAGCGGACGCCTGGGCGGAGTTCTCGAGCTTGACGCGGAACGTCCAGTCGCTGCCGCCGGAGTCGATGCTGGTCTCATCGGCCGCAGAGAAGTGGATCATGGGAATCTGCGCCTCCTCGAGGAGCGGTGCCGCTGCGAGCACCTGTGAGGTGATCGCGTAACCCATCAGAATCGTCGGGTCGTCCTCGAGCGCCCGACGAAGCGCCGTCAGGCCTTGCTCGGGAGCGAAACCGGAGTCGTACGTGCGGACCTCGACCGGGTGGCCACCGATGCCGCCGGACGCGTTGATCGCCTCGACGGCCATCGCCATCGGATCCTCGAAGACCTCGGGGATCGCCGCCGATCCGGTCTGCGGGATGATCAGCCCGATCCGGACCGGTTCGTCGAGTTGCAACTCGCTGCTGGGTTCGGCCGACGGCTCCTCGGCGGTCGGCTGCGTGTCAGCAGGAGCATCGGTCCCGACGGGCTCGGCGGTCTCGGCATCATCGTCGCCGCCGCAAGCGGCGACGAGCGACATCGTGACCCCGAGCGCAAACAGCGTGCGCAGTGTGTGTGATCGCATTGATGTACCCCTTCGTGTCGTTCGGGCAACCTGCCCGACGCGTTCTCACCATGATTACTGTCTTATAGATGATGGCGCAAATCGGGCCAGTGGGACTCCACCGACGACTCGACGGGTCGGAACTCGACCGATTCGCCTCGGACAGCCCGAGTCGGATCAGTCCTTGAGGGCGACGGCGTTGGGGGTGACGTTCATCTTCGGCTCGTACTCGGCGAGCTCGACGACACGGCCCTCGCTGCGGAACATCTCGCGCAACTGGCCCCGGCACGACTCGCACGGACCGTAGAACCGCGCCTCGGTCGTGGTCTGGCAGCGGGGGCAGGTGATCTCCACGTGGGCGATGGTACCGGGCGACAATCCTGTGACAAGTGACGCACCACCGCGCTGCGTTGCCTACAGTCCACATCGATGTCCGAGACGCCGACGCCCACGCCGACGGACGGCACCACGCGCTCGACGACGCCCCCGAACTACGCCGCGCGTCGGATGTTGGTCACCACCGTGGCGATCATGGCGATCGTCGCGTTCGCCGTGATCGGCTACACCGTCGTGCGCGGCGACGACGACTCCACGGGCGGGGGCGGCGGCAGTTGGGACGAGATCGCGCTCGTCGACCGCGTTTCGGGTGACGTCGTCGTGGTCGACGGCGACGGCGATGTCGTCGACACGATCGAGGGCCTCGGCCGGGTCACCGACGTGTACGCCATCGGCAGCCGGACGGCGCTCGTCGGAGCGACGCAGATCGTGCTCGACGGCGACGGTGAGCAGACGGTGGTGGAGATCGACCGGACCGACACCGTCACCCCGATCCGCACCCCCGGCACGCTCCACCTCGTCGTCGGCGACGCGAACGGCGGCGACGTCGCGATCGTCGACGTCATCACCGGTGAACAGCTGAACGTGGGGGAACTCGCCGAGCAGGCCGAACCACAGATCTTCTCCAACGCCCTGCTGTTCGCCGAGACGCTTCGATGGTCCGCCGATGCGACATCGTTCGCGGTGGCCGACGCATCGAGTTTCCAGACGATCGTCGTCCGGAGCGGCTCGACCGAGGTCGCGTTCTTCGGGTCGCAGCCGGTTGCGCTGAGCGGCGATCGGGTCGTCACCAGCCAGACGATCGGCGGCCAGGCCGACATCGAACTGCTCGACTACGAACGCGACAGCAAGGCTCGCGTGCCCACGCCCATACCGGCCGGTGGCGTGATGGTCGACGATGACCTGCTGATGGTCAGCATCGACGGCGGCGTCTACCGCATCACCGGCGGCTCGACCGAGGCCGAGCGGCTCGGGCAGGTCGCCGTGCCATCCGGCGGCACCGTGGCGTCGGTGCGCCCCACGTTCGACGGCGAACGTCTCGTCGTCACCGGCCCGGCGTTCGAGGCCGTGATCGACCTCGAGGGCCGCACGATCTTCACGACCACATTCACCGCACCCATCGACACGGTGACGCCGCACCCCGACTGGACCTGCCTGCCGGTCGGCGGCGACGGCTCGTACCACTCGCTGGTCGCGCTCGAGTCCGGCGACCAGCTCGCCGACCTCTCGGGCGTCGACGTCGTCGGCACGTCCGCCGACGGCTGCATCGTGTTGGGCGAACGCGCCGGCATCACCGAGTTGATCACCGCGGACGGCAACGTGTCGCTCGGTCGTGTCCGGTCAGCGGCGTTGGGGCCCGACGGTCGCACCGTCGTCCGGACGACGACGACCGGCACCACCGAGGTCGTCCGCGTCGACGACGACCTCGAACTCGGCGACCCCGTCGAACTCACGGCGTCACCTCTGAACCCGGTCGTGGCCTTCCTGCACTAGCAGGATGCCGAGAATCGCGGGTTGAGGGTCCCTCCACCCGACCGAAGTACTGTCGACGGCATGAGCTCCCGGCCAGCATCCACCGACACGCGGTGAGTCCCGGCACCACCTCCGGAGGTCGACGACACTCCGACCGCGCCGGCAACTCCGGAGTCTCGCAGGAGGCACCCGGCGGCTCGATCCTGGGCACGCGGGTACGGCGCACCGAAGACCCGGCGCTGCTCACCGGGGCCGCCCGATACGTGGCCGACCTGCCGCTCGAGCGCCCGCTCCACGCCGCATTCGTCCGCAGCGACATCCCCCACGGGATCCTCACAGCCGTGCATCTCGACGACGCAGCCGCGATGCCCGGCGTCGTCGCCGTGTGGACCGCAGCCGAGCTCGGCCTGCCGCCCCATCAGGGCCGCGTCACCGCCCACGAGCACTTCGCGCGGCCTCCGCTCGCGACCGAGCGGGTGCGGTTCGTGGGCGAGCCGATCGCGGTGGTGTTCGCGGAGACCGGCCGAGCCGCCGCTGACGCGGCCGAGGCGGTGTGGGCCGACATCGATCTGCTTCCCGCGCTGATCGACCCGGAAGAGGCCATCGCCGCCGACGCGCCGGCGTTGTTCCCGGAGCACGGCTCGAACGAAGTGCGCAACATCGTCGATCCCGTCCGGCTCGACCCGTCGATCGGCGCCGACCACGTCGTGCGGGGGCGGTATGTGAACCAACGCATCGCGGTCGCCTCGATGGAACCTGACGCGTGCGCCGCGGCACCTGCCGACGACGGGCGCCTCACCGTGTGGGCATCGACGCAGGGCGCTCAGCTGCTGCGGACCCAGCTCGCCGCGGCGCTGGGCATCTCACCCGACGAGTTGCACCTGATCACGCCGCACGTCGGCGGCGGCTTCGGCGGCAAGATCGGGGTCCACTCCGAGTACGTCGTCGTCGCGGCGGCGGCCCGCCGGCTCGGTCGGGCTGTGCGATGGATCCCGACGCGGCGCGACGACATGGTCGCCATGTTCCACGCTCGCGCCCAGGTCCAGTACGTCGAGTTGGGTTGCCGTTCCGATGGCACGTTCACCGGATTGCGGGTGCGGCTGGTCGGCGACGCCGGGGCCTACCCGGGCATGGGGGCGGCGCTACCGGTCAACACGCGCAAGATGGCCCACGGCAACTATGAGCTGCCCGGCATTCAGTTCGACGTCGTCACCGCCGCAACCAACACTACGCCGATCGGCGCGTACCGGGGCGCGGGCCGACCGGAGGCGACGGCGTTGATCGAACGGGCCGTTGACCAGGCGGCGCTCGAGCTGGGGATCGACCCGATCGAGCTGCGCGAACGGACGCTCCTGACCGACGATGTGTTCCCGTTCACCACGCTCACCGGAGTTCGCTACGACTCGGGGCGATACCGCCATGCGCTGCGCACCGCGGCCGAACTCGTCGACTACGACGACCTGCGCGCCGAACAGGCCGCCCGTCGGGAACGCAACGAGCCGGTGCAGCTCGGCATCGGCGTGGCGGCATACGTGGAGATCACCGCCGCCGGCGCACCCAACGAGTACGCCGCGGTGGAAGTCCACGCGGACGGCTCCGCGACGGTTTTCGCCGGCACGTCGGCGCACGGCCAGGGCCATCAGACCGCGTACGCCATGATCGTGTCGGCCGCCACCGGCATCCCGGTGGAACGAATGCGTCTGGTCGACGGCGACACCGACCGCGTCCCCGTCGGTTCCGGCACGGGCGGGTCGCGGTCGCTGCAGATCGGCGGATCGGCGGTCCATCGCGCCGCCGAAGTGCTCGTCGATCGGGCCCGGCACCTCGCGGCGTCGCTGCTCGAAGCCGACCCGGGCGACATCGTGGTCGACGTCTCGGAGGGCACGATCGGCGTCGTCGGAGTACCGGCGGTGTCGTACACGTGGGCCCAGCTCGCCGAGGCCTCGACCGAGCCGCTCGATGGCGACTTCATCTTCGAACAGCTCGGTGCGACATTTCCGTTCGGGGCTCATATCAGCGTGGTCGAGGTCGACCTCGAGACGGGTCGCACCGTCGTGCTCCGTCACGTCGCGGTCGACGACTGCGGCACCGTGCTCAATCCGTTGCTCGTCGAGGGTCAACAACACGGCGGGATCGCCGCGGCCATCGGCCAAGCGTTGTTCGAGGAGATCCGTTTCGACGACGACGGCAACCCGATCACGTCGAACTTCGCCGACTACGGGCTGATGTCGGCGGCCGAGCTCCCGAGCTTCGACGTGCACTCCACCGAGACGCCGACGCCGCTCAACCCGCTCGGCGCCAAGGGCATCGGCGAAGCCGCCACCATCGGTGGCACGCCCGCCGTGCAGAACGCGGTCATCGACGCGGTCTCCCACCTTGGTATCCGTCACCTCGACATGCCGTGCACGCCGGAGCGAGTGTGGCGCGCAGTGCGCGACGCCCGCGCCGGCAACCCGCCTCCCCCGTGGCGACCACCGCCCCCGATTTTCGATCGCCTCGATGCGGAAGCCGTAGCTGTCGACGACGTCGAGGCCACCCGCGGAGCGATCGATGCCCCCGATGTGGAGACACCCGGATCGACGGTCGACGCCGACGCCGACGCGCTCTGAACACCCGAACCGTTCGAGCCGAACACCGAGGGCTGCCGGCTCAGTGCCCCGACAGCGGTCAACGTGACGCGACGGGCGGGTGCCCGTGCGGCGGCCGCATGACCCTGACACCACGGCGGGCGTCGACGCCAGAGTGCGCGCACCGGGCGGCGGTGCCCGGTCCCGTATCGTCGGGGTTCGTGACGATCGAGATCCGGCGGGCGGTACCAGACGACCTCACCGACGTCCTCGAGCTCGTCGCCGAGTACTGCGCCGCCGACGGCCACACGTACGCCGTGGAAACCGCGACGGCAGGCGTCGAGCCGCTCCTGCACGACGACCGCCACGGCACGATCTGGTTCGCGCACGAGGGCGAAAGACCCGAGGGGTACGCCATCGTGACCTGGGGGTGGTCGATCGAGGTCGGCGGTCTCGACGTCGTGCTCGACGAGATCTACGTGCGCGACCGCAACCGCGGCACCGGGAGCCGACTGATCGAGCTGCTCGAGCTCGACTGCCGGCAGCGAGCCGTGAAGCGCATCTTCCTCGAGACCGAAGGCCCCAACCACGATGCGCGCCGGTTGTACGAACGACACGGCTACACCGCCGACACATCGATCTGGATGGCGAAGGAACTGTGCTGAAGGCCGCCGCTCTGGCGGCCACGTCTCTGCTCATCGGCACCGCGTGTGCCCCCGACCCTCCGAGCGCGGTGATCGGCATCGTCGTCGACTCGTGCGACCCGGGCCAGGAGGTCGGCAGCGGCATGATCGTCGCCCCGGGACTCGCCCTCACCGCCGCGCACGTCGTCGCCGGCGCCGACGAGATCGTCGTACGTCGCGGCGCCCACGAGACCGTGGCGACCATCACCGGGTTCGATCCGGAGATGGATCTCGCATACCTCACGTTCGACGCCGTCCCCACGCGGGTGATGCCGGTCGACAGCACTGACGTCGAGGCCGGCGACATCGGGCTCGCGTACGTCGTGCGCGATGGCGAGGTCGTGTCGGTACCGGTCGTGATCCGGCGTCGCATCAACATCCGGACCGAGGACATCTACATCGAGGGGGAGACACTTCGGCCCGGGTTCGACCTCGATGCCGAGATCCAGTCGGGTGACTCGGGCGGTGCCGTCGTCGTCGACGGTCGGATCGTCGGCGTGATCTGGGCCCGCAGCAACCGGTTCGACCGTCGCGCCTACGCGATCGATCCGGTCCGCGCCGGCGACCTCATCTCCGAGCAACGACGGACCGGGCAGCTCGGCGACGAGGTCGACATCGCCCGCTGCCACTGACCCCGTCGGCGCAGCGTCAGGACAGATCGCCGGGGTTCCAGAACCCCGGCAGCGGCGTCGACCGGCCGGCGGCATACGCCGCGAGTCGGGCCAGCGCCTCGTCGTCGAACACGTCGATGATGTCGAACACGGCCTCGGGTCCGGCGGCTCGCACGGCGAGATCGAACTCCGACCGGTGCTTCGGCAGCGCCGATGTGAGCACGAGCACACGCTCGCCGAGCCCGCGGAGCGTGTGCGCTCGTCCGAGGGTCCGCCAGACGGCGTCGATCGACGTCAGGCCGCCGCGGTAGCGGACGAACGCGCCGCCGACCTCGATCACCCATCGACCACCGGTCGCGTCCTCGACGACGTCGTGCACCACGAGACCGCTGCCCTTCAGCCGCACGCCGGGGCCGGAACCCTCCGTGAACCCGGCAGCCGCGAGGACCTCGGCCACTCGGTCCTTCGCGCCGCTCTGACGCACCGTGTCGAGCGGGAGCGGCTCGCCCTCTTCCTCCACCCGGGCACGAGCGAGCTCGACGTAGCCGGGATCGAGGTCGTACCCGACATAGCGCCGACCGAGACGCGACGCCGCCACCAACGACGATCCGCTCCCCATGAACGGGTCGAGCACCAGGTCGTCGGCGTACGTGTACAGCTCGATCAGTTTCTCGGGGAGTTCGACGGGGAAGGGCGCGGGGTGTCCCACCCGCCGGGCGCTCTCGGTGGGCGTCTGCCAGACGTCGAGCGTCAGCGCCATGAAGTCCTCGGTGCTGATCGTCGGCTCGTGCGGCAACTCCTGCTTGCGCCGCTGCTCGGGCGTGAGGGCGCGTTGGAAGCGGCCCTTGCTCGCCACGATCACCCGTTCGGTCACGTCGCGCAGCACCGGGTTGGACGGGCTCCGGAACGACCCCCAGGCGCACGACCCGCTGGCACCGGCGCCCTTCTGCCACACGATCTCGCCGCGCAACAGCAGGCCGAGCCGGTCTTGCAGGATGTGGATGACGTCGGCCGCGAGGCTCCGGTACGGCTTGCGGCCCAGGTTCGCGACGTTGACGGCGATCCGGCCCCCGGGTTCGAGCACACGCACACACTCGGCGAAGACGTCGTGGAGCAGTTCGAGGTATTCGAGGTACGAGCTGGGGACACCGTCACGTTCCAACTCCTCCTCGTACTGCTTGCCGGCGAAGTACGGCGGGGAGGTGACGACGAGCGCCACCGATCCGTCGTCGACCGCGGTCATGTCGCGGGCGTCGCCGACCACGAACGGTTCGGCGACCGGCTCGGGCGGGAGCACGGTTGCATCGTCGTCGAGCACCGGCGGCTCGAACCGGCCGTAGAAGCCCGAGGCGTCGTGCGACTCGCGTCGGCTCACCCCGAAGTTGGACGTGGCGGTGCCACGAGCGCGCGCGTCCGGGGCTTCATCCGTCATCGCTCGTCAGGCTACGCGACCCGTCGCGCTCACCGCGCGACCACTTCGACGCTGCGCGCGCAGCCACCACGCCGGTGCTGAACGACGCCTGCAGCAGGTACCCGCCGGTCGGCGCGTCCCAGTCGATCATCTCACCGGCCACGAACGTGCCGGGGCGGCGGCGCAGCATCAGATCGGTGTCGAGTTCGTCGAGCGAGATGCCGCCGGCGGTCGAGATCGCCCGGTCGATCGGCATCAGGTCGTCGACCGCGATCGGGACGTGTTTGACGAGCGCCGCCATCGCCGCAGGCTCGTCCGGCAGGGCCGGACCGCACCCCTCGCGGAGCAGGTTGATCGCGACGAGGTCGAGGCCGAGCGCTCGCCGCAGCCAGGTGCTGACCGAGTCTTTCGGGCGGCGCCGTTCGAGTCGCGCGGCGAGCTGGTCGGCCGTCTGGTCGGGATGCAGGTCGATCGCGATCGTGGCGACACCGGCCCGCTCGAGTTCGGTCCGCACCGCACGGCCGACTCCGTACACCGGGCCACCTTCCAGCCCGGTCGCGGCGACGATCGCGTCGCCCCGCACCGTGGCACGGCCGGCGGTGATCGAGACGTTCTTGAGCGGTTGACCGGCGAACCGCTCGGCGAAGCCGTCGCTCCAGCGCACCGCGAACCCGGCGTTGGCCGGGCGGAGCGACGTGACGCCGACACCGATCGACTCGACGAGCGGCACCCATCCCCCGTCGGAGCCGACCCGTGGCCAACTCGCTCCGCCCAGAGCCAGCACGGTCACGTCGGGACGCACCCCGATCTCCGCACCGTCGGCATCGGCGAAACGGTGCGCGCCGTCGGCGTCCCACCCGAGCCACCGGTGACGCGTCGCGAACTGCACGCCGAGATCGTCGAGCCGCCGCAACCAGGCCCGCAGCAGCGGCGTCGCCCGGAACGACACCGGGAACACCCGTCCGCTCGAACCGACAAACGTCTCCTCGCCCAGCGATGCACACCAGGCGCGGAGATCGTCGGGCCCGAACTCGGCGAGCAGCGGTGCGACCCACCCCGTCGCGTCGTAGCGGCGGGTGAACGAGTCGAGTGGTTCGCTGTGTGTCAGGTTGAGCCCGCCGCGGCCGGCGAGGAGCAGTTTGCGGCCGACCGACGGCTTGTGCTCGTAGACGGTCACCGCGACACCGTCGCCGGCCAGGTACTCGGCCGCGATCAGGCCGGCGGGTCCTCCACCGATCACCGCGGCGGTCCGGGCGCGCTGCGCCTCAGGCATCAGTGACCACCAACATCGGCAACCATCATGTCGGCGACCGGGGCCCGACCGGCACACGCCGGCGCGAAGGGTCGGCGATGTCAGGTCGGGCCAAGGCGGAACATCCAACGGTCGGGCTCGGCAAGCGGCTCGTAACCGAACCGGGCGTACAGGTCGTGGGCGTCGGCGGTGGCGAGCAGTTGCCGCTTGATTGTGACCACGTCGGGGTGCTCGACGATCGCCCGGACCATCGCGGCGCCGAGGCCGGCGCCGCGCGCCTCGTCGACCACGTACACGTCGGCCAGCCAGGCGAACGTGGCGAGGTCGGTCACCATCCGGGCGAACCCGACCTGGTCACCGTCGGCCGCGTACGCGCCCACGACGAGCGCGCTGTGCTCGATCGCCCGGCGCTGCGTCTCGAACGATCGCCCGGGCGCCCAATACGACTCGACGGAGATCCACCGATGCACCGCCTCGACGTCCACGCGGGCCCGGTCGGTACTGACCACGTGGCTCCCGTGAACGAACTCGATCAATCGTGGCGGCACCGGACCATCATGGCCGCCGACCGCATCCCGTCGCCTCTTGGGTTCGCACGCGACGATGTCCACGGCGGCGTGCCGTGGACATCGTCGTCGGCGACACCGACCATGGTCGAACACGGTCGACCGGTCGGGATCAGTCGGGGTCAGTCGGGGTCAGTCGGGGTCAGTCGACGTCGAGATCGTGGTCGTGATCATCGGCGAGGCCACCGCCGCCCGGGAGGAACGTGCCTTCCGGGCCTGCGGGTGCCGCGAGCGACTGGCTCGAGGGCACCTTGCGACCCGGGACACCGTTGACGCTGGCCGTCGAGTACGCGTAGGTCAACACGGCGAATGCGATCGCGTCGCTGTTGACATCGAGCGCCTCGAGGTTCACGTTGTCGTACGTGTCGCACGCCAGGTGGTAGCACGGGTCGTACTGATCGCCGGCGGTGCCGCCCCAGATCGCGACCTGAGCGGGCGACTTGATCCCCTCGGCCCCGGTGAAGAGGCCGCTGGCCGGGATGCCGTTGTTGATGAACGCCTGATAGTCACTCCGACCGGAGAACGCCGAGTCCTCGTAGGGGACGCCACGCATCGTGAAGAACGACTCCAGCGTGTCCTCGAGGTCGATCGACCCGTCGGGGATCGGTGCCGTGGCGGTGAACGTCGACTCGTCGGCGTCGTAGATACCGAAGATGTGGTTCGGTGAGCCGATCATGTCGAAGTTGAGGTAGAGCGCAATCTCGTCCAACTGCTCCTGTGTGCGCTGCGCGACCCACTCGGTCGAGCCGATGAGGCCCGCTTCTTCGGCGCCCCACCATGCGAATCGCACGGTGTTCTGCGGCCGGTGGTTCGCGAGCTGCTCGGCGATCTCGAGGAGTGCTGCCGAACCGCTTCCGTTGTCGTTGATACCTGGGCCACGCTGCACCGAATCGAGGTGTGCGCCGGCCATGACGATGTTGGCATCGTTCCGTCCGGGCAGTTCGGCGATCACGTTCTTCTGCGGCCGGCTCTCGGGTGGATCGACATCGACGAATGCGGTCGCTCCGGCTTGGGACAGCGACACACCGTCGGCGAACGACGCGCCGACGACGGGAATGGCCACGATGTTCGGCCCGCCGAGCGTGCCGACGATCAGGCCCTCACGAGTCGGGTCGTTGCCCTGGTTGAAGATGATCACGGCCTCTGCTCCTGCCGCCTCGGCGTTGAGCGCCTTGATCGCGAAGCTGCACGTACCACGCTGGATCAGCGCGATGTCGGCCGGCCCGGAGAAGTCGAGTCCGACGAAGTCGCTCGCCTCACACGCGCTGGTGCTCGCCCGCGGCGGTTCGAGCGCGAGGTCGACGCCGATCACGCCACCCGACACCTCAGCGAAGCCGCTACCGGTGTAGGCACCGGTCTCGTAGGTTCCGGTCACCGGCGTGAGCTGCTGCAACACGGGGGGCGGGGTGAAGATGAACGGGAACTCCTCGACGGTGACGTTCCAGCCGGCCGCCTCCATCGTGTCGACCACGTAGTCGACACTCTGCTCGTAGCCCTCGGTACCTGCCGCCCGGATGCCGCCATTGGCATCGGCGATCGCCTGGAACGCTGCCTGGTGTTCGCGGACTCCGTCGACGCGTACGCATTCGAGCAACTTGTCGTAGGTGTTGTTGTTTCGCGTGTCGCAGCCGTCCTGGCTGGGTGCGGCCGCAGCCGACACCGGTATCAGCGTGGTCGCAGCCATGGCGGCGGCCACGAGACCGGCACGGGCGACACGTCGGCGAGATCGATCGATGGTCATGTGGAACATCCCTTCGTCAGCCAGTCATCGACTGGAACAGTTGACCCGCCCGGCGCGCGAACATAACCATCCGAGTGGCCACTGTCGAGCGGTGCGGCGAACGCTTGACACGACGACACAATCACCTGACTCGGCCCCTCTCGCGCCGATTCGCGCGGCCGTTCCGCCGGCGTCGGTCAAGCGACGGGGTCGAGGACGCGGTCGGTGTAGTCGTTGGCGAACGTGCCGTCGGGGTCGAGCCGGGCCCGGGCGGCGTGGAACGCGTCCCACTCCGGATAGCGGCCGCGGAGCGTGCCGGCGCTCTGGTAGTGCAGCTTGCCCCAGTGCGGCCGACCGTCGTAGTCGTTCATGATCGCCTCGACGCCCTGGAAGTACGACTCGTACGGGGCACCGCGGTACTGGTGCACGGCGATCCACCCGTTGGTGCGACCGTGCCCGGTCGACAGCGGGATGTCGTCGGCGGCCGACACCCGGACCTCGACCGGGAACAGCGTCGGGAAGCTGAGCGACGCCGCCAGATCGCGGACACGACGCACGGCCTCGGGCACCGCGTCGATCGGCACGCCGTACTCCATCTCGACGAACTTGACGTGCCGCGGGCTCGCGAACACGCGGTCGCTGCGGTCGATCAGATCGCGCTCGCCGGCGGCGCTCGACACCAGCTTGGAGATCTTCGGCGCGAACGACGGGAACCGGCGACCCGTTCGGCACACGAGATCGAACGCGAGGTTCTCCGCGACGTACTTGTCGCGCACGTACGCCAGCTTCGACGGCGGGCGGGCCGGCTCGTCGGTGCGCCGGTTGCGTTTGACCTGGCAGCGCCGGGCCCCCGGCATCCAGAAGAACTCGGCGTGTTCGGCGCTCTGCGAGAACTCGGCGAACCCGTCGAGCAGGTCGTCGAGCGTCTCGATGGTCTCGATGGCGTGCAGGTTGAACGCCGGCACGCACTGGATCGTCACCTGCGTCGCAATACCGAGCGCGCCCACGCCCACACGGGCGGCCTGCAGCAGCTCGGGGTTGGTGTCGGCGTCGCACCGGACGACGTCGCCGCGCCCGCCGACGAGTTCCATCGCCACGATCGTCGTGGCGATGTTGCCGAGCTCGAGGCCGGTGCCGTGGGTGGCGGTGTTGATCGCGCCGGCGATCGACTGCACGTTGATGTCACCCAGGTTCGGCATGGCGAGGCCGACCGCCGCCAATTCGTCACCAAGCGCTCGGAGCGTCTTGCCCGCCTGAACGGTCACCAGGCCGGCGGCGACGTCGATGTCGATCACGCGGTCGAGGTGTTCGAGTGAGATCAGCGTGCCGCTCGTCATCGCGGTGGCGGTGAACGAGTGCCCGGCACCGATCGCCTTGACCCGCTGCCCGGCGACGTGCGCACGCCGCACGATCGCGGCGACCTCGTCGGTCGAGCGGGGTCGTTCGACGGCGATGGGAACACACGCCTGGTTCTTCGCCCAGTTCCGAACCGCAGCCATCGGCCCATCGTACGGAGCGGCCTGCTCCGGAGCGCCGTCGGGGCGGCGACGGCCGCTCGGATTCAGACCGCGAGTCGTGCGGTGATCACGAGGCGGCCGTTGCAGCGCCTCACGTCGACACGTTCGGCGATCGAGCGGACGATGCCCAACCCACGGCCGGTGATCTGCTCGACGGGGGCGACCCGCCAGCTGCTGACCTCACCGACGTCGGGTGCCGGGCCCTGGCTCTCGACCGTGAGCGCAACGGCGGCGTCGTCGCACTCGAGCTCGAACAGGACCGGCCCACCGGTGCCGTGCTCGACCGCGTTGGTGACGAGTTCGCTGGCGACGAGTTGCGCATCCGAGTTGAGTTCGGGAGGCGAATCGGCCAGGTGCTTGCGCACGAAGCGCCGGGCAGCTCCCACCTCGGCGAGGTCGGCTGCCAATTCGCACCTCATGACGCGCCCGTTCGCCATACGCTTCAGTCTACCCATCGACCATGTCACCCCGATCGTTGTGCGAGGCGACGCTCGGGTGGGGGGAGGTCGTACTTGGCCGCGAGCAGCGCCGCGTTCGTCCGGTTGTTGACACCGAGCTTCGCGAACACGCGCCGCACATACGTCTTGACGGTGTCGACCGAGAGGAAGAGTTCCTGCGCGATCTCGGGATTGGAGAAGCCGAGCGCCAGCAGGGCGAGCACCTCCTGCTCGCGCATCGACAGTGCTTCGCCGGAGCCGCGCCCGACCGAACGGCTCGAGTCGGACCAGCCGAGGCGTTCGCCCGCAGCGACCCGTTCGAGCTGTTCGACCAGCAACTCACCGCTGACACTCTTCAGGATGACGGCGGACACCCCGATCGACTTGGCGATGTCGAGGAATCGGGGCGCCGCGTCCCACGTGTAGAGCACGATGTGGTCGACGAGGCCGTCCTCGGTCATCTGCCGGGCGCGGTCGAGCGCATCCCGGCGACCCGCGAACGTGTCGAAGAGGGCGATGTGGGCGCGCTCGTCCGGGGTGCCGCCGATCTGGTGTTCGACGACGGTGATCCGGTCGCTGAACGGGCTCAGCATCGAGTGCAGCCCTCGCAGGATCACCTCGTAGTCGTTCACGAGTGACACCCGGATCGGCGACGGGACGTTCCGCCCCGACCCTCCGGGGGACGGGATCGTGTCGGGCTCGCGGTCCCGGCCCATCACGCGGTGACCGCCATCTCGGCGGACGGCTCGGCACCGGGTGAGACACCTTGCGGAGTCGCAGCCGCAACCGGCGGATCGGTGCGGGTCGGTGCGATCATGGGCAGGTCTCCTTCCGTGGCGCCGGGGGATCTACTGGGCGCTGAACCGGACATACCCGTCGTTCCACGGGGCGAAACCAGCAGGGTGACCGCGACCGCTACATCCACGGACGCATCTGGTGCATCGCCCGCTCGAGGAGGCGTTGCGGCAGGCCCCGCCGTTCCCAGCGGGAGAGGTCGATCTCTTCGCTCCGTCCGAGGTCGGCGTCGAAGTCGGTGTCGAGCGCCGACACGAACGAGTCGTCGAACACCACCAGGTTCACCTCCTCGTCGAGCGACGTCGACCGATGGTTGAAGTTGGCGGAACCGATGATCCCGACGGCGCCGTCGACCGTCATCACCTTGGCGTGCAACATCGACGGCTGGTAGTTCCACACGTCGATTCCCGCGTCGAGCAGCTCGCGGTAGCGAACCTCGCCGGCGAGCTGGACGAACCGCTTGTCGGCACCCGGCCCGGGGGTCAGCAACTGGACGTCGACCCCCCGGTCCGCGGCAGCGACCAGGCGACCGGACAGATCGTCGTCGGGCACGAAGTACGCGGTCGTGATCCGGATCCGTTCGGTGGCGAGTTCGACGATCGCCCGCACGGTCATCGAGATCGAGTTCCACCCCGGCTCGGCGGTCCCCATGATCACCTGCACGTCGACATCCCCGGGTGCGCCGTGGTCGGGGAAGCGATCGACCTCGGCATCGAACAGACATGGCTCGGTCTCGATCCAGTTGTCGAGGAAGGCGGCGCGCAGACCATTGACCGCCGGGCCGGACAGACGCACATGTGTGTCGCGCCATCCCCCGTCGGTGTGACCGTCGCCCATCCATTCGTCGGCGATCCCGACCCCGCCGGTGAACCCGACGAGCTCGTCGCACACCATGACCTTGCGGTGCGTTCGGTGGTTGGCTTGCAGTGGGTGTCGTGGATCGGGCTGCCGGAACCAGCGCACGTCGACGCCGTGGTCTTCCATCCGATGCACGAGCGCTCGGTCGACCGGCTTCGCTCCGACGCCGTCGAGCAGTACCCGCACGCGCACCCCGCGGTCGGCGGCGCGCCCGAGGGCGTCCGCGAACTGGGTGCCGATCGCTCCGGTCCAGTACACGAACGTGAGCAGGTCGATCGACGTCGTCGCGTCCTCGATCGCCGCCAGCATGGCGGGGAAGATCTGTTCGCCGTTGCGCAGGACGTCGATCCGGTTGCCCGACGTGGTCGGTACCCCGCTGACGGCTGTGAGGGTGCGGCGCAGCTGTTCGACACGTTGGTCGATCACGAGGTGACCAGTTCGTCGGGGTCGAGCTCGGCACGATCGTGGAGTTGTGGTGACTCCTCGAACGGCAACGTGCGGTGCACGACCCTCCACATGACGACGAGCACGACCGCACCGAGCGCCAAGCCCGCGACGGCGTCGCTGAGATAGTGCATGCCGAGGTACAGCCGCGACAGCACCATGCCGATCGGCATCACCACCGCGATCAGCACGGCGATCGCACGCGGACCAGGGCGTCGGGTCCGCATGAAGATGACCAGGGCGAGCCCGACGTAGAACACGGTGGCGGCAGCGATGTGGCCGCTCGGGAAGCTGTCGGTCGGCGCGCCGTCGAGCTGTTCGACCGGTGGTCGATCGCGACCCACGAGTCGCGCGGAGAGACCGAAGGCCGACACCTCCACCAGCAGCCCGCCGACGATCAGTGCGTACTCGTGCCATCGTCGGAACAGCCACAGGCAGACCGGGATCAGCGCGACCCCGACGATCACCTTGGTCAACGTGTCGCTGGCGAGGGAGACGAGTTCGGCGAACGTCGTCAGCGACGCGGAACGTCGATCTTCGAACCAGCGGATCAGGTCGGCGTCGCGCTCGCCGAGAGCGGAGCCGTCCCACCACTCGACGACGGCGAGTCCGACGATCGTGAGCACGCCGGCGGACGCGAGGAACGTCGTCAGCATCATCAACCAACCGGTCCGATCGATCGGCGACGTCCGCCAATCGATGCCGGGACGCCGGTCGTCGGTCTGCTCACGTGGGTGGTCGTCGGTCATGTCCGCCTCTCAGTTCGGGGGCTCGAGGCGGGCACGCAGCGCCGCGAGCTCGGCATCGGTGAAGGGCTCGGGGTAGCTCTCGCCGAACCGTTCGAAGTGTTCGACGAGGAGGGACCCGACGACCCAGTTGCGGTGCCACTTGTGGTCGGCCGGGATCACGTACCAGGGGGCGTGTTCGGTCGAGGTCCGGCCGACGGCCTTGCCGTAGACGACCTGCCACTCGTCCCATCGGGCACGGGTCTCGACGTCGGACTCGGAGAACTTCCAGCGTTTGTCGGCGCGGCGCAAACGGCGCAGGAACCTCGCCCGCTGCTCGTCGTAGGAGATGTGGAGCAGACACTTCACGACGGTGACGCCGTCGTTCGTCAGTTCGTCCTCGAAGTCGATGATCTCACCGATGCGCTCGTCGAACTCGTCACCGGTCATACCGTCCTCGACCGCCGGGACGAAGAGGTCTTCGTAGTGGGAGCGGTCGAACACGGTGAGGCGACCGGGCTCGGGCACCTGGCGCCGGATCCGCTCGAGGAAGTGTTCGTCGACCTCGTCGCCCTCGGGTTCGGTGAAGCTGGCGACGTCCACCTTGGCGGGGTTCATCGCTTGCACCACGTGCTTGATCGTCCCGTTCTTGCCCGAACAGTCGAGCCCCTGCAGGATCAGGAGGATCGCATGGTCCTCGTTCGCCATCATCAATTCGTGCAGGTCGAACAGGCGGGGGCGGATGTCGTCGTCGAGTTGGTCTTTCGCGTCCGACTTCGAGAGCAGGGTCGCGCCGGGGTCGAAGCCGGCGAGGGTCAGGTCGTCGTCGCCGGGAGCGGTCAGACGGGCGCTCAGCGGTTGATCGCTCACGGGCACCTGACCTCCAGCGCCGCGGGTTCGATCGTGAACTCGAGTCGATCCGTCTCGGGACGGTCCTCGCCATCGAGTTCGTACGGCGCCGGTTCATCGAGGTCGACGGTGACCGTGGTGCCGGTGTACCGCTCGACCAGATGCTTCGGTTGTTCGCGCCGACGCATGAGGCGCCAGCCGATCGTCAGCCAGTCACGGAGCCGTTCTGCGGTGAGGATCGCGATGTCGAGGCGGCCGTCGTCGGGCGCCGCGTCGGGGAACACCTGGAGGCCGCCGGTGACCGCGCCGCAGTTGCCGACGAGCACCATCGCCGTGCGGCCGGACCACACCGCCTCGCCGTCGACCGTCACCGATGCTCGGACGATCTGCGCCGGCAGGTTCTTCGCGCCGGAGATCATGTAGGCGACGCTCCCGAACCGACGTTTGACGGTGGAGTCGGCATCGCGGATCATCGCCGCGTCGAAGCCGACGCCGGCCATGACGAGGAACTTCTCGTCGTTGACCACGCCGACGTCGAGGGTGGTCGTCGTCGACGACACCGCGCACGGCACCGCGTCGAGACCGACGGGGATCGACAGGTTCTCGGCGAGCAGGTTCCCGGTGCCCAGTGGCACCACGCCGAGCGCCGTCGAGGTGCCGGCGAGTGTCTCAGCGACCGCTCGCACCGTGCCGTCGCCACCGCAGGCGACCACGGTGTCGCAGCCACGCTCGATCGCCTCGGCCGTCTGGCCGGGCCCCGGATCGTCGGCGGTCGTGGGCGACCATCGGATCCGGTGCGCCGATTCGTGCGGGGCGAACGCCCGCTCGAGATCGCCGACCGTGATGGCGCTGCCGGACTTCGGGTTGTAGACGACGGTGACGTCGCTCACGAATTGTCCTCGATCCGGCGGTACCGGTGGCTGAACACGCAGAACGCTCCGTACAGCATCAGGCCGACGGCGCTCACCCAGACGAGCAGTTCCCCCGTCGTAGTGGTCGCGACCTTGCGGAGGGCCCCGTCGAAACCGCGGGCATCGTCGGGATCGAACCTGATCGCGGCGCGAGCGACGAAGAATCCGACGAGGATCGTCACGACACCCCGACCGATCCACCCGGCGACACCGGCGGCGATGACGACCCGGTCGACCGCCTCGTCGTCGGATTCATCGACACCGTGGAGGTCCTCCGTGAAGCTGCGCATGATGCCCTTGTGCACGACGAACACGAGGCCGACTGCGATCGTGATCACACCGCCGGCCGTCACGAGCACACGTCCCCATCCCGTCTCGAGCAACGACTTGGACAGCTGCTCGACGGTGCTCTCGCCGCCGCTCTCACTGCCGCGCTGCACGGTCCGTGCCGCCGTGAACGCGAGGAGCACGTAGAAGCCCGCCGAGAATCCGTAGCCGACACGGTGTGCCCATGCCGACAGGTCGTTGCCTCGGATCACCGCGACGCTCAACACCCGCCAGAGGAAGTACAGGACGAGCCCGACCGCCATCACCGAGAGCAGGATGCGACCGCCCGGCTGCTCGAGCACTCGATTGAGCGCGCCGCTCGGTGAGGCTTCGTCGTCGCTCGGTTCCTGTCGGGCGATCTGCGTCGCCGTCGCACCGAAGAGGAGGTACACGAACCCTTTGGCGACCCAGCCGAGCTGACCGACCGTCTCGAGCCACGGGCGTTCGCGCACCGCGTCGTTCACTCCGTCGGCGACGTCGTCGCCATCGGTTCGCAAGCCTGCTGTGCTCATGTTGGTTCCCCGTGGTCCGTGGTCGTCGTCGAGGTGAGATCGGCCGGATGGTGGTCGTCGGCGGTCTCGTGACGTGGGTCGCCGGTACCCCGATCGGGTGAACCCGAAACCTGCACGACGGGCAGTCGAGCCGCCAACCACCAGGGCACGAACTGGGCGACGACGACGAAGAGGGCCAGCAGCAGCGTCGCCAGTCGCGCCAGTGCGAACGCACGCGACATGTCGCCGCGACTCGACACGGCGAGCAGCCCTGCGTCGGTCGCGGTGCGCCGATAGTCGTCGAGGAGATCGGCGCTGTTCGCCAGCGCCGCTCGGGTCTCCGCGAGGTCGGCCCGCACCGCGTCGACGCGGCCGCCGATGTCGTCCGACCCGTCGGCGAACGTCTGCAGTTCGCTCGTCAGTCTCGTGAGGTCGTCGCCGATCGGGTCGAACGCGGCGCGCAGGTTGGAGATCGCGACGGGCAGCGGGACCTCCGGGTCGTAGTCGGGTCCGAACGGGACACTCGACAGCCCGCTGAGCGCAGTATCGATCGCGCCACTCAACGACTGGACCGTCGACAGCGCGACGTCGATGTCTTCGAAGCTCTCCGGCAGCGAGGACGACAGCGACGCGGTGGTCGAGGCCACTCCGGCGGTGTCGCCCAACGCCGATTCGACCGCGCCGAGCGTCGCCCCGACCGTCTCGAGGCCCGCGTCGAGCGACTCGATGAGTTGCTCGGCGACGTCGATCGTCTCGATCACGCTGACCGACGCCGCCTCACCGATCTGCAGGCTCTGGTCGAGGTTCTCGTCGAGATCCGTCAGGAACAGCCAGCCGGTGACCCCGAGCACCAGACCGGCGACGACGCCGAACACCGCGATCCCACGGAAACAACGGGCGGCGGTTGCTGCGTTCACGCCGCCGCCTTCGCCGAGAGCTGCCGCCTCAGACCGAGGATGGCGATCGCGCCGTAGCCGACCACGAGGGCGGACAGGCCGATGATCACCGAGTTGTCCGGCGGGAGACCGCGCAGCATCACGTCCTGGAACGAGGCGATGCCATAGGTCACCGGCAACATCCAGGAGATGACGCTGACCGGAGCGGCGAGACCGTCGATCGGGAGGATGAAACCGCTGAAGAACAGTCCGGCCAGCAGCACGAGCATCGCATACTGCACCGCCTGACTCTCGGTGCCCGCCACGATGGCGAGCACCATGCCGAGCGCGAGCGAGGCCAGGAGCACGCCGACGACCGTGAAGGCGACCCAGCCGACCGAGCCGGCCAGTGGGACGCTGAGGCCGTACACCGATGCCGCCATCAGCAACGCACCGACGGCCGTGCCAACCAGCAGGTAGGCGAAGATCTTGCCGATGATGATCTCGACCGACGAGAGCGGTCCGACCCGCATGAGTTCGAACAGTCCGGTCCGACGGTCACGCACCAGTGACAAGGCCGCGAACGTGAGTGCGAGGTGCTGGAGCAGGAGTGCGAGCGAGGCCGGGGTGAAGTACTCGGTGGGGTTGATCCGGCCGTCGAGTCGGTTGTCGGTGCGGCTCTGGAAGGGTCGGATCAGGATCTCGGGATCGAGGATCACGACCTCGTCGAGCGATGCCGTCAGGGTGGCGACGGCATCGGCGAGTTCGGTGAGTTCCTCGTCGGTCGTCTCCTCGCTGATGGTCTGCAACTCGTCGGTGATCTCCAACGTGTCGGTCCGGGCCGCTGCCAGTGCCTCGCCGCGCTGATCGTCACCGAGGTCCAGACGGTCGAGCACGGTCGCCGAGCCGCTCAGCGCGTCCTCGACCAGATCGAGTTCGGTGACGAGCAGATCGCGGGTCGCGATCGGGTCCTCGGCCAGTTCGTTGCTCAGCGCGAGCAGCCGGTCGCGCATCGTTGCGCTGTCGGGCATCGAGTCCTGCGCCTCGACGGCGAGCGTGGTCAGCACGGTCGCGTTCACCTCTTGGATCGCGAGCCGGGCAGAGATCTCGACCGCGCCTTCCTGAATGGGATCGATCTCGTTGTGGATCAACCGGATGACGGCGCGCTCCCCGGCCATGACCTCAGTCGCCGGGTCGTCCGGGAAGATCACGACGAGGTCGGCACGCCCCGCGTCGAGTTCGGCGACGCCTTCGGCCTCGGTGGCCACCATGCCCTGCGACTCGATGAAGTCGGAGAGGTCGGCCTCGTAGGTGTCGAGCACCTCCTCGTAGATCGAACCCTCCGGCCCGACGAAGATCGCTCGCTTCACGATCGCCGTCTCCGAGTATCCCGACCCGAACAGCACCAGCAGTGCGAACGGGCCGACGACGAGGAGCGCGACCAAGCGCGGTTGGCGGATGATCTCGACGACCTCTTTGCGGAGGAACGCGAACGAACGAATGACGACGGCCCAGAGCGGGCGGACGACCGAGAGGGAGTTGTCGGTGACGCTCACGCCTCGGCCCCCTCGTCGAGCCGCCCTTGTGTCGCCGACCGGTGGCGTTGCACGACCCGCACGAACGCCTCGTCGTAGTCGACCTCGTGCTCACCTGCTTCGAGCACGTCGACACCGAGTTCGGAGAACGACCGGTCGAGGTCGGTGATGGCGCGGTCGGCGTCGTCGACGACGAACCGCACGGCGGTCACGTCGGTGCGTTCGATCTCGCCGACGACGAACTCGTGCTCGGAGAGGCGATCGAGTTCGGCACGACTCAGGGGGCGTGAGGTGACGACGTCGACGACCTGACCGTCGAACGCCGCACGGCGGAGGTTGGCGGGGGTGTCGACGAGGAGGAGGTCGCCGTCGCTGAGCAGCCCGACCTCGTCGCACATGCCGGCCTCACCGACGTACTGGGTGGTGACGACGAGCGTCTTGCCCGAGGATGCGACCTCGCGGAACTGTGTCCAGATCTTGTCGCGCAGGATGGGGTCGATTCCCGCCGTGGGTTCGTCGAGGAAGACGATGTCCGGATCGTGCACGAACGCCGCGGCCAGTGCGAGGCGGCGCTGCATGCCACCGGACGCATCCGAGACCCGCTTGCCGGCGTCGTCGCTGAGTTCGACCCAGTCGAGCACCGACATGAGGCGACGCTTGCGACGCAACGGCAGCCCGTACATCGACGCGTGGAAGCTGAGGTTCTCCATCAGCGACAGGTCGGGGAAGAGTGCCGGGGTCTGCGGGAGGTAGCCGATCCGTGACCGCTGCGCGCTCGTGAGGTCGACCGCACGCGTGCCGCCGATCCACGCCTCACCCGAGGTGGGCGCGAGCAACCCGGTCATCAACCGGACCGTGGTCGTCTTGCCGCAGCCGCTCGGCCCGATCAACCCGACGATCGTTCCCGGTTCGACGGCGAGATCGAGCCCGTGCAGCACCTCGACGTCGTCGAAGGACTTGCGCAGTTCGCTGGTCCTGACGGAATTGAGCGAATCACCCAGCCCTCCCCGCGAGCGTCTGGCGGACCGGCCGTGCTCGACGGTGTCGGTCGTGTCGGTGCGTGTGCCGGATGTGCTCGTGTTCGTAGTCGTGTTCGTGGTGATGTTCGAGCTCGTGGTCATGTCTGCCTTCTCCTGGCCCACCCGTCGGGGCGGCGGGCAGCCAGTACCCGGCGCAGCGCGGCCGGAAACCAACGCGTCGTCGACCGTCGTCAGCCGTCGCCGTCGCCGACGACGAAGTCATGGCGGAGCAGCACCTCGCCGTCGTAGCGCTTCGCACGCAGCGCGACCGTGATCGTCTCGCCGTCGTCGTCGATCTCGACCAGTCCGTACTGTCCGCTCTCACCGATCGCGCCCTCGCTGTACGGGCCGCCCTTGATGCTGCCCGGCCGGTCGAGCGGCGCAGCGTGCAGCAACGGGAATCCGGCGTCGCCGGACGCGGAGTAGTCGGTGTTGGTGCCGTCGTCGATGGCGACCATGTGCGCATCGCCGCTGACCATCAGGAGGTGGTCGATGTCGTGTTCGGCGATCACGTCGGCGATCCGGCGACGCTCGTCGGCGTAGCCGCCCCAGTGGTCGGCGCCGTCCTCGGCTTCGGCCAGCCATGGCACGGGGTTCACCCACACGACGAGTTCCTGTTCCTCGGCGGCGGTGACCAGTTCGTCGAGGAACCAGGCGAGCTGCGACTCGCCCAGCATCGTCTCGCCCGGTTCACGAGCCGATCGTGCATCGGTGATCAGGAACCGCACCCGGCCGACATCGAACGACTGGAACACGGCCGAGAGCTCGCCGGCGAGGGGATAGCTCGGGACGTTGGTGCGATACGCGTCCATCGCCGCGACCCGACTCTCGGAATAGAAGTTCGAGTCGTTGATGCCGTAGTCGTGGTCGTCCCAGACATAGGCGATCGGTACCGAGCGATACAGGGCCGCCTGTGCCGGCTGCCGCAGGGTGAGGTCGATCACCTCGTCGTATCGAGCCCGGTCGTCATCGGGGATGTCGCCGTAGTGGAAGTCACCCGTGATCAGGTGGAAGAGCTGATCCTCGTCGCGGATCGTGTCGAACACGGATCCGTTCGAACCCACGCGTGCGCAGGCGCCGACCGTGAAGGAGAACGACGCCGCCTCCTCGGGGAACGTGGTGAACTCGCCCGTGCGAACGAGGTCGAGTTCACCGTCGATCTCCACCGCGTAACGGTGCCGCACGTCGGGGTCGAGGTCGTTCGCCGTGAACGAGACGATGTTGCCGTCACGATCGTCGACGGGATGGTACGTCGCATCGGCGAAGTCGTCGGTGGCCGTCACGGCGAGGCGAGCGGACTCGAACGGTACGTCGGCGGCGGCCCGCAACCGGGCCTCGGACGACGTGACGCCGCCCGACCACACCCAGCGGAGCGCCGAGTCGGGCAGGGACTCGAGTTCCGACGGCGGGTGCGTGGGTCCGAACTGCGAGTCGTACACGTACTCGCCGACGAACGACCCGGCCACCACCGCGGCCACGGTCCCCACGATCGCTGCGACGCCACGGCGGTGCGACCAGCCCGCCAGGTCGGCCAACAACCACGCCGAAGCGGGCACGGCGAGCAGGACGATGACGAGCACCGCATGGCGTCCGACCAGCTGGTTCACGGCGATCGCGCCGATCGCGCCGGCCGCGAAGCCGGCGATGACGCCGCCGACGAACTCCCACCTGAGCGCGGCGAGTGCGCCGAGCACCAGCAAGACGTAGAACACCGGCCGCACGTAGGTGAAGAACGCGGTGCCACCCGGCTGATAATCCAGCCACCCCGCGCGCGCGTCCAGCCACATGAAGATCACGGCAGCGGCGGCGGCGACCAGTCCGATCAGCCGGAGTCCTCGCGCCCAGTGGTCTCGCTCGACCGGGTCGTCCGGTGGTTTCACGGCATCGGGAACCGCGTCCAGCAGTGATGTTTCGGGGGATTCGCGCGCGTCGTCGGGTCCATGCACCACCCCGGGGTACCCGGACGAACGCGACGTCAACCGGCTCGTGCCAACGCGGTCGGCACGACCGGGTCGAGTCGGGACAATTCTTGACACGATCAAGAAACACTTGTCCCACTGTTTCGCGACGAGATGCTGGGGTACCGTTGCTCCACGGACGGACCACTGGAGGAACCGAAGATGAAGCGCGTACTCATGGGCTTGGCGGCAATTGCCGCGATCGCCTGCATCCCACAGACCACATCGGCGCAGAGCGCAGCCGACCTCACCCTCGTGCACGGCATCCCGGGCACCACCGTCGACCTGACGGTCGACGGAACGGTGGTCATCGACGCGTTCGTGCCGGGTTCGCTCGCCAACATCTCGTCGTTCGCCGGCCAGACACTGCAGAACGTCACCGTGACCGACGACGCCACCGACGACGTGGTGATCGGACCGATCGCCAGCCTCGTCATCCCCGCCTCGGGGAGCCACAGCCTCGTGGCACACCTCGACGCCGACGGCACCCCGGTCCTCAGCACGTTCGAGAACAACACGGCCGACGCCTCGACCGGCGATGCCCGTCTGACCCTCCGGCACACCGCCGAGGCCCCGGCCGTCGACCTGATCGTGGGCGACCAGCGCCCGATCGTCGGTGCCACCAACGGGCAGAGCGCCGAACTCGAACTGCCCGATGGTGCGCTGACCGACGCCCAGCTCGCACCGACCGGCGACGTCGCGATCGCCGAGATCGCCACGCTCGACCTGGCCGCCAACACCAACACCATCGTGTACGCCGTCGGCTCGGTCGAGGACGACACACTCGACTTCGTCGTTCAGATCGTCGACTTCGCCGTGACGGCACCCACCACGACGACCACGGTCGCCGGAGCGACGACCACGAGTGCCGTTCCCACGGCGGTCAACACCGGTTCACCGTTGGGTGGCAGCAGCAGCACGACGCTCGTCGTGGTGGCTCTGGGCGGGCTCGCCCTCGCCGGCGGCGCCATGTTCGCTCGACGTCACGTCTGATCACTCATGCCTCGATACCGGCGGACGTCATGGATCCGGAGACTCTTCGGATACGTGATGTTCGCCGGTTTCGTCGTTTTCGCGGTCGCCGGCACGATGGTGGCTCGCAACTACCTCAACGGTGACGGCGTCGTCCTCGTCGTCGACAACGCCAAAGGCGAGACACCCGACACCATCCCGACCGACGCGGCGGCGGTCGAGCGCAGCTCACCGCAGGCGATCAGGATCGGCGACCTCGAACTCGACAATCCCATTCGAGCGGTCGGGATCGAAGAGGACGGCGAGCTCGAGGTGCCCGACGAGACCGAGGTCGGCTGGTACCAGTACGGCTCGGCACCGGGTCTCCCGGGGGCCACGGTGCTCGCCGCGCACGTGTCGTGGAACCGCAAGATCGGCCCGTTCCACCAGCTGGGCAACCTCGAGCCCGGCGCGCAGGTCGACGTCGTCGCCGACGACGGTTCGATTCGGGTCTACGAGGTGGTCGAACGGACGATCTACGACAAGGACTCGCTGCCGATCGATCGGATCTGGACCACGACCGGCGACGAGACGCTGGTCCTGATCACCTGCGGCGGCAGCTACAACCCCGACATCCGGCGCTACCGCCAGAACATCGTCGTCTACGCCGTCCCGGTCGACCTCGTGCCCGCCGACGCCGTCGACGAGCGCATCTGACGACGGCGCCCGGTCAGGTCACTCTTCTTCGTCGGCGTCGTCGTACTCGCCGTCGCCGTCGAGATCACCGTACGCGCCACGCAGTTCCTTGAAGGCCCGCTTGAGCAGTCGCGAGACGTGCATCTGGGACACGCCGACGATCTCGGCGATCTCCACCTGCGACATCTCCTCGTAGAACCGCAGACGGACGATCTCGCGCTCGCGCTCGGCGAGGGTCTCGAGCAACTGCTCGACGACCGCATCGTTCTCGACGTCGACGAAGCCCCCGTCGCGACTCGACGTCGCGCGCTGACGGGCCGACGAGACCCCGCCCTCGTCGCCGGCCGGCGGGTCGATCGACTCGACCCGGCGAGCTTCGCCCACCGAGAGGCCGGTGATCACGTCGTCCTCGGGGACCTCGAGGTGGGCGGCGACCTCGGCGACCGACGGCGAGCGTCCCAGCTTCGACGAGAGCTCGTCGCTGGCCCGGCGCACCGACAGATGCAGTTCCTTCGCCCCGCGAGGCACCTTGATCGACCACGTCGCGTCGCGGAAGTGACGCTTGATCTCGCCTTCGATCGTCCGGCCGGCGAACGCGGCGAACGGCACCCCGACCGTCGGATCGAATCGATCGACGGCCTTGACCAGCGCCAGCATCGCCACCTGTTCGATGTCGTCGTCGCGGCCGGCGCGCACGTTGTACCGCTTCGCGATGTGGACCGCGAGGCCCATGTGCTCTTCGACGATCTGGTTGCGGATCCGGCGTCGGCCGGTCTTCGCGAACTCCTCGAAGAGGACCGTCGTGTCAGGAGTCGCCATCTGCCGGCACTTGTTTGACCAGCCGGAATGCGCCCGTGTCGTCGACCGAGTACTCGTCGACGACGGCGCCGAGGATCCGTTCCGCCAACACGTCGAGTTCGACGTTGGGTTCGTCATCGACGCCGGACCGACTGACGATGACCAGGATCTGGCCCGGCCCGACCTCGAATCGGACGTGGAGCCGACCGGAGTCGGCGACATCGTCGTCGACGTCGGTCAACACCGAGATCGCCTCGTTCACGCCGAGGCGGAGGTCGTCGATGTCGTCGATCGACATCGAGATCGTCGACGCCATCGAAGCGGCCACCGCTCGGACGGTGGTGGCGTAGCGTGCCGACAGCGGCAGGTCGAGTTCAGCGTGTTCGCTCATGCGCCTGCCAAGTTAGCTGCGACGCGAGATGGTGCGCTCTCGTCGACCGACGTTTCGCGCCAACAACCCTCGGCGTGATCGGCCACCACGATGCCACCGAACCTCACCCGAACGGGTGATCCTCGAAGGTCGTTCGCGATCCCTCGCCCTCATCACTCGACATGACCTACGCTGTCACCCGGTGGTGCCACACCCGGGTGCTGCCCATGTTCCTGAAATCATCGACTCGGAGATACAGTTTCCTCATGACTGCGGCTGCCCCGCTCGAGATCAGCGTCAACGAAACCGGGCTCGTGCTCGCCGGCGAGATCGACGCGTACACCGCGCCCGCCCTCGCCGAGGCGATCGAGCAGTGCGATCTGTCCCACGTGTTGATCGACATGGCCGAGGTCGAGTTCGTCGATTCCAGCGGCCTCCGGGTCCTGATCGAGGCCCACCAGGTGGCCCAGGCGGCCGAGCGGCAACTCCAGCTCACCAACCCGTCGCCCGCCGTCAGCCGTCTGCTCGAGATCAGTGGGATCGACGACTACCTCAACGTCACCGACTGACGCCTGACGCGGCAACGACGGGCGCTGAACGCCCGCCGCTGCCGGAGTGTCGCCGCCGACCGACCGAGGGGTGGACGGTGGTGCGGCCGATGCTCGATCGAGCGCCTCAGTTGTCGTCGAAGCGGTCCTTCACGTTGTCGATGGCGTCGTTCACGCCGTCCTTGACGTCGTCGACGGCGTCCTTCGCCTTGCCGGCGGCCTCGTCGGCCTCGCCTTCACGCTCGAGCTCGTCGTTGTCGGTGAGGTCGCCCGCTGCCTGCTTGGCTCGTCCGGTGACCTTGTCCATGGCTCCACTCATCGGGGGTTCCTTTCGTCGGGGATCGACCGATGCGTACCCGGCATCGTGCTCGTCGAAACGCGCCGCCGCCCGCCCGGTCCACCCCACCGATCGTGCGACGCGGATCACCCGATCGAGGACACTCATCCGGTTTGGAACCTTCGCTCGCGGGGTACCTCGGCGCCATGCTGTACACGATCTTCATCATCCTCGCCATCGTCGCCCTCGCGCTGTTCATCCTCGGGCGTCGGTGACCGCCCACCGGCGGCCTCGTGACCGGAGCACCGCCGTCCCCGCCGACCCGCCGAAACGAGTGACGTGACCGACACCGACCGACCAAACCACCGGACCCTCGTCCTCGGGGCGTCCGGCTACGTCGGCGGACGCCTCGTCCCCGAACTCGTCGATGACGGGGCGACCGTCCGATGCCTGACCCGATCGGCGTCGTCGCTGCGGTCGATCCCCTGGGCCGACCAGGTCGAGATCGCCGAGGCCGACCTCGAGGACCCCGACACGCTCGACGACGCGTTCAGCGACGTCGACACCGTCGTGTACCTGGTGCATTCGCTCGGACGCGACGACTTCGAAACCGTCGAGCAGACGACCGCCCGGACCGTCGCCGACGCGTGTGAACGCGCCGGCGTCGGCCACATCATCTACATGAGCGGGCTGGGTCGTGACGACGACGAACTCTCGGCGCACCTGCGCTCACGTCACGCCGTGGGCGCCACGCTCGCGTCGGGGCCGACACCGGTCACCGAACTCCGCGCCGCCGTCGTGCTCGGTGCCGGGTCGGCATCGTTCGAGATGCTGCGCAGCCTGGTCGAGGTCCTGCCGGCGATGGTCGCACCCGCCTGGGTGACCCGCACCCTCGTCCAACCGATCGCGATCACCGACGTGCTGCGGTACATCCGGGCCGCGCTGACGGCCGGAGCCGGCGACCACCATCGCATCGTCGAGATCGGTGGGCCCGACCAACTGACGTACCAGGACCTGATCACCACCTACGCCGACGTGGCCGGGTTGCGACGCCGCCTCATCCTGCCGGTGCCATTCGTGAGCCCCACGTTCTCGACCCACTGGGTCAATCTGGTGACACCGCTCCCCCGCGGCCTCGCCGCCTCGCTGATCGACTCGTTGCGCAACCACGTCGTCGTCACCGACGACTCGGCCCGGGCGCTCTCCGATCACACCTGCAAGACGACCCGGGCCGCGATCGAGTCATCGCTGACGCGCGTGCAGGATCTCGACATCCCCACGCGCTGGTCGGGTATCCGGGGTGCCGACGATGCTGCAACGCCCAAGCCGTGGGACCCCGACTGGAGCGGTGGCACCGCCCTCGAAGACGCTCGCAGCACCGACGTCGACGCCGATCCGGCGACCGTACAGCGCATCGTCCGCGGTATCGGCGGCGAGCGTGGCTGGTACGGGTTCCGGCCGCTCTGGGCCATTCGCGGGTTCATGGACAAGGTGGCGGGCGGCGTCGGCCTGCGACGCGGCCGGCGGCACCCCGACGACATCACCGTCGGCGAGGCGCTCGACTTCTGGCGAGTGGTGGCCATCGATGACGATCTGTTCCGCCTCCACGCCGAGATGCGACTGCCCGGCGACGCATGGCTCGAATGGGTCACCGAACCGCTCGACGACGGACGCACCCGACTGACGCAGCGCGCTCGGTTCGTCCCCCGCGGCATCCTCGGTCGCGCCTACTGGTGGGCGATGTGGCCGTTCCACGTCGCGATCTTCCCGATCATGGCCCGACGCATCGGTCGCGAGGCCGCGGCGGCGTCTGGATCATCGGACGGCTGACACGTACGGGCGACGGCGCGGAGAACCGGCCAACGAGCGGAAGGTTCAAGCAAGTCACGACGCTGTCGCCCATCCGGTTTGGAATGGGGATCCGGCTCAATGGCGCGGCCATGAGAATGGCCGGAGGCATGACTGTCGACGAGGCAGCCACCGAAGTCGGCGACGCGAGCTCCTCCCAGTTCAGCCGAGAGTTCAAGCGGATGTACGGGCAATCTCCCAAGCAGTGGAGCAGCACCAGGCAACCACTCACCGCCGGACTGACCTGACGCACCCGGATTCCCGGATCGCGTTCGACGACCACCACCACGACCACCACGACGGCCTGATCCAACCTCCGCCGACGTGCCCGGACCGCACCTGTCGGTTCCCGGCGACAAGTCCGACCACCCGTCGTCTGCGAAAGAAGTTCCGCTCCACACCGGCACCTCGGCGATCGGTCTGTTGATCGGGAACGTGACCCCGGGCGGCACGTCGGTCATGCGAGGAACTCTCCGAGGTGATCGAGGGTGCGCTCGTGGCCGTTGCGGTAGCCATCGAGCATTCCGGCACCGACGAGCGAGGTGACCTGAACGACGATCGACACGTTCGTGGAGTCGCCATCGGCGTCGAACGACCAGTGGGTCGTGTCGATCGACACCGGTGTGCCGTCCCTGCTGATCTCGCTGGTGGCGACGAGCGACCGGGGTGCGTCGATGTATCCGTAGCGGGTCGTCACGTGGCTGGCGAGATCATCGGGGGGCCCGCATCGGTACACGTCGGTGCCGCCGACCACGAAGTCGCTGGCGTCGTACTCGACGACCTCGCCCTTCGGGACCGACCACACCGATCGCTGGGCGATGTCGGCGTAGGCGTCCCACACCACGGCTGCCGCCGCAGGGAAGCGACGCTCGAAGTGCATCGTCGCTCTCGCCACGGGTCCGTCGACGGTTCGCCCGTGAGCGGCGTCGGGGTCGAGCAGCACCACCTGGTTGTCGTCGGGATCCGCAAGGACCACCAGGTGCCCTCCACCACCCTCCTGCACGCCACCGTGGTCGACGCCCACCCGGACGAGGCGCTCAACGACGTCATCGAGATCGACCACGCCGACGACGACCGTGGAGTTGCCGGCACGATCAGGATCGTGGAAGACCTGGAGCCCGTGCGCGGGACCGAATCGCCACTCGATCAATCCGTCCATCGGTCGCAGGTGGGGTGACGAGTCGAGCACACGCCGATACCACGTTTCGGCGATGGCGATGTCGGACACCGCCGCATGGGCCATGGTCAGGTCGATCATGTCGACACGTCCCTTCGAGTCATACCGCTTGTGTTTTGCAATCACCAAGGATACTCAGGCCGGTGGTACCTTGCAAGCAGTGAGTGTCAAGCGCGACGAGCCACGTTCCGGATGCGCGATCAACGCCGCGATCGAAGTGATCGGCGACCGCTGGAGCCTCATCGTGCTGCGCGACATCATGTTCGGAGACCGGCGACACTTCCGAGAGCTGCAGCGCAACAACGAAGAAGGGATCGCGTCGAACATCCTCGCCAGCCGACTCCGCGACCTCGTCGACCACGGACTCCTCACCCGCGACGACCCCGGCCCGGGCCGTACGGTCACGTACTCGCTGGCCGAACCGGCGATCGAACTCGTTCCGGTGCTCGCCGAACTCGGCTGGTGGGGCCTCCGGCACCGCCCGACCACCGATGCGCTGCGAGTCAGGGCCCAACTTCTCTACGAGGGAGGTCGACCGATGTGGGAGGACTTCATGGCGGAGCTCCGCACCCGCCACCTCGATGCACCGCCCGCCGACCCCGACTCGCCGTCGGTCACCGAGCGACTCAACCGGGCCGCCGCCGAGTCGGCCCGCGCCGAGGGGCGGTAGGACGGGCCGTTCGGCTCATGCGATCCGCTCCGGATCGGGCGCGGTGGTGACCGGTCGTCGCTCCGGGCGAGGCCACGGCGTCCGATCCTCGCCATGCCGCTCCCGGGGCAGGACGTACGATCGGAGCATGACCGCGACCGTGAACGGAACCTGCCATCACGACTGCCCCGATTCGTGCGGGTGGACGGTGACCGTCGACCACAGCGGGCCGGCGCCGGTCGCGGTGAAACTGCGGGGCAATCCCGAGCATCCGTACAGCTACGGCGAACTCTGTCCGAAGGTCAACCGCTTCCTCGACCGCGTGTACTCACCCGACCGGGTGCTCCACCCGATGCGCCGGGTCGGACCGAAGGGCAGCGGCGAGTTCGAACAGATCTCCTGGGATGATGCGCTGGCCGAGATCGGCTCGCGGCTGGCTGCCGTCATCGACGAGCACGGCGGCGAGGCGGTCATGCCGTTCAGCGACGCGGGCAACCAGAGCATCCTCGCCACCGAGGGGGTGTCGTCGCGATTCTTCCACCACATCGGGGCGACCCGCCTGCTGCGCAACATCTGCGGGCCGACGGTCGGCGCCGGTGTCGCGATGACCAACGGCAGCTCGCTCGGCGCCGATGCGCTCGATCTCGAGCACTCGAAACTGATCCTCCTGTGGGGCACCAACACCAAGCTCACGAACCGGCACCTGTGGCCGGTGATCGAGAAGGCGAGAGCGAACGGCGCCAGGTTGGTGGTGATCGATCCGATCCGGACGCTGACCGCCGACGACTGCGACCAACACATCCAGCCACTGCCCGGCACCGACATCGCCATGATGCTCGCGATGATGCACGTCGTCATCCGTGACGACCTGCTCGACCGCGAGTGGGTCGATGCTCACACACTCGGATTCGACGAACTGGCCGAATCGGTCGCCGAGGCGACCCCGGCGTGGGCAGCCGTGCAGTGCGGCGTCGACGCCGAGGTGATCGAGACACTGGCGCGCGCGTACGCGACCACCAGACCCGCCGCGATCCGCACGCTGATCGGCGCCGAGCACCACGAGAACGGCGCCATGTTCTACCGGACCATGGCGTGCCTCCCCGCGCTGACGGGCGCCTGGCGTGATCGTGGTGGCGGTCTGTTCCGCAGCGTCGGCACCTGGCAGGACGCGCTCGTCGACGAGGCTGCGCTCGGCCGACCCGACCTGCTCGCCGGGCGCGGGGTGCGCACGCTCAACATGAGCCGGCTCGGCGAGATCCTGCTCGACGAGCAGCCGCCGGTGTACGCGATGATCGTCTGGAACTCGAACCCGTTGGTGATCGTGCCGAACGCCGATCAGGCTCGCCGCGGCATGGCCCGTGAGGACCTCTTCACGATCGTGCACGAGCAGTTCATGACCGACACCGCTCGATACGCCGACATCGTGCTCCCGGCGACGACCCAGATCGAAGCGCACGACGTCACCCCGGCGTGGGGACACCTGTGGATGGGCTGGAACGAAGCCGCGATCGAGCCGCTCGGCGAGGCGGTGAGCAACAGCGAGTGTTTCCGACGGATCGCGGGCGCCATGGGACTCACCGAACCGTCGCTGTTCGACGACGACCTGACGATCCTGCGCGACGTCCTCCCGACGGTCGACCTCGACGCACTCCGTCGCGACGGCTGGATGAAGGTGCCGTACCCCGAGAACGGCACCCCGTGGGCCGACGGCGGCTTCCCCAGCGAATCGGGGAAGGTCGAGTTCGTGTCGAGCCGCCTCGAGGCGATGGGGCAACCGCGGCTGCCCACCTTCGTCCCGCCGACGGAGGGGCCGCAGGGTCCGAACGCCGAACGGTTCCCCCTGCAGCTGATGACCCCGAAGCACCATACGCGCTTCCTCAACTCCGGCTACTCACACCTCCCCAAACACGGTCCGGCCGAGGGTGGACCGTTCGTCGAACTCGACATCGTGGATGCCTCGGCGAGGGGTCTCGCCGACGGCGGAACCGCCCGGGTGTTCAACGACCGGGCCAGCCTCGAACTCCCGGTCAAGGTCACCACCCGCCTGCGTCCCGGACTCGCGTCGATCCCGTGGGGATGGTGGCGCGAACATCACCCCGACGGCCAGGTCGCCAACGACCTCACCAACGACACGTTGACCGAGTGGGGCGGCGGCGTGGCCTACAGCGACACCCTGGTGCAGGTCGAGGGGCTCTGATCGCTCCCGGTCGCGGCGGGCGTCGGCACGGGTGTCGCACCCGGCCGGTCCTCGGGTCCGCACGAGGGGTCAACGGGTAGTCTGCGCTGCATGGCAGGCGAGCTGATCTACGCGTTCAGAGTGATGCGTCTGCCGCTGCTCGACGCGGGCGGTGCGGAGATCGGCAAGATCGAGGACATCGTCGTCGTCCCCGGTCGCGTCGGGCACCCGCCGCGGGTCACCGGGTTCGTCGCGTCGAGCCAGCACCGCCGCATCTTCGTCAACGCCGCCCGCATCGCCGATCTCGACAGCGATGGCGTTCGTCTGCGCAGCTGGGACCTCGACCTCAACCCGTTCAAGCCCCGCCCCGGCGAAACGCTGATCAACAACGAGGTCATCGACCGCTCGATCGAGGGCGGCGAGCGGGTGAGCGACGTCGGCCTGATCGAGAAGAACGACGGCCGATCGAGCCACTGGGAAGTGTCGAAGGTGCGGCTCGCACGACGCAACACGCTGCGGCGGCGGCCGAGCTACCGGCTCGTCGAGTGGCGTGAGGTCGCCGTCCTGTTCGCCGCCAACACGGCGATGGAGGCCGAGGCCGCCCGTCTGCGCGACATGCACCCGAGCGATGTCGCCCACATCGTGCGTACCATGCCGCTCGCGCAGCGTCGCCAGCTCGCCGAGTCGATGGACGACGAGCGCCTCGCCGACGTGCTCGAAGAGCTCCCCGAGTCCGAGCAGCTCCGGCTGATCGAAGGGCTCGACCTCGACCGCCTGGTCGGTGTGCTCGACGAGATGGAGTACGACGATCTCGCCGACCTGCTCGGCGAGATGCCCACCCAGCAGCGCGCCGCCGTCCTCGCCGCGATGGACGACGACGAGGCCGAGGTCATCACCCGTCTCCTCTCCTACGAAGAAGCCACGGCGGGCGGCATGATGACGCCCGAGATCATCATTCTCGGTCCGTCGGCCACCGTTGCCGAAGCCCTCGCCCAGCTCCGCGACCCCAGCTGGACGCCGAGCATCGCGAGCCAGGTGTTCGTCACCCAGGCTCCGTTCAAACCGCCGACCGGCAAGCACCTCGGGATCGTGTTCATGCAGCGCCTCCTCCGGGAGCCACCGAGCATGGAACTGCGTCACTGCGTGGCCCGCGACGTGCCCACCGTGTCGCCCGACACCACCGACCGCGCCGTGTTCGAGGAGTTCGCGTCGTACGACATGTTGGCGCTGGCCGTCGTCGACGAAGCAGGGCGTCTGCTGGGTGCGGTCAGCGTCGACGACGTCGTCGACCGCATGCTCGGCGCCGGATGGCGCCTTCGGCACCGCCGTCAGGACCGCGCGGCAGAGCAGGCGGCTGCCCGCTCGTGAAGCGCCGCAACGAGCTCACCCAGCCACGACAGCGTGGCCGCTTCGACCTGTCGTACGACTCCGAGGCGTTCGGCATCTTCAGCGAGTCGATCGCCCGCTATCTCGGCACCGCCCGGTTCCTGGTGTGGCAGACCGGGATCATCGTCGTCTGGCTGGCGTTCAACATCATCCCGCCCGCCGACTACCAGTTCGACCCGTGGGATCGCGGCCTCGTGCTGCTCACGCTGGTGCTCTCACTCCAGGCGTCGTACGCGGCGCCGCTGATCCTGCTCGCCCAGAACCGTCAGGAGCGGCGCGATCGGGTCGCCGCCGACTACGACCGCGAGGTCGCCGAACGCACGCAGGCCGACACCGAGTTCCTCGCCCGCGAGATCGCTGGGGTCCGGCTCGCGCTGGCCGACGTGGTGACCGGCGAAGAGCTGCGCGACCAGCTCAACGATCTCACCAAGTCGATCGAACGGTTGAGTCGACGTCTCGACGAGGTCGCCCCACCATCACCCGACGACGGCGAAACGCTCGAAGCATCCAGCCCGGCGAACGACTGAACGGTCACCCCGGCTGCGGGACGCCGGTGAACTCCTGGAGGCGAACCCCTGCCGCCTCGATGCGACGCAGCAGGCCGAGCGTGTCGAGCTGAGGGTCACTGGTCGCCACGGCACCGTGGGGGAGCTCGTCCGCGAGGGCGGCCGACGCGAACACGGCAGCCATCGCAGCCGACGCGGTGCCGACGAGTTCGGCGACGCCGAGGATGCGCGTGAGACGGGCGCCGTCGGATGCGCTGCCACGCACCTCGACGCGCAGCGCTCCGACCCGTCCCTCACGGTGGGGCGGGCGGAGCATCGGCAGTCGAGACGTGAACCGGTCGCGACGCCGCGCGCTGCGGCGGGCGTCGATCCGGATCGCGTCGGGAAACGACTGGTGCAGCAGGACCGGGCTCGCGATCTCGGCGTGGTAACAATCGCGGGCGCCGACCGGCTCGGGGAACCAGCACAGCTCGCGGCCGCCACCGCCGAGCGAGTGCCGCCATTCGCCATCGCGCCAGCTGACGGCGCGTCCGCTCAGCGATCGGTGGTGCTCACGTGCGCAGCTCGGCCCGGCGGTCCCGTGGACCGCGACGTGGATCTCGTCGACGGCCGCCATCTCGAACGACAGGTACCGAGCCAGGAGACCCGACAATCCGGGCGTGAGCGCCGCCCCGATCACCAGCGAGGCGTCGGATGCCGCGAAGTCACGGTCGAGCGCCATCAGTTCCCGGGTGTCGTCGAGGCCGTCGCCGACGGTGACGACCGACGCACCGCGCACGCCGAGCACCCGAGCGAGCGGCGCATGGTCGACCGGATGCGCCAAGACGGCGACGTCACCCGGACCGACGAGCGGCGTCGGCTCGATGCGCGGGTCGTGCGAGCGCACGTCGAACTCCGCCAGCATCCGCTGCACACGACGGCCGACGATGCCGTCACCGACCACCCAGATCGCCATCAGCGTTCCGTGTCGGTGGGCAACTCGAGTGGCCGCCATCCACCATGCTGCGGCGGGGTGCCCCCACGCCCGCGGACCCGTAGGCCGGCTGCCGCGATCCCGGCCATCGTGAGCGCGCCGAGGATGCGCCGCAGCAACTTCATGGACGCAGACGGTACCTCGCCGGGCCGCCGGTCGGTGACGCCCGGCGCGGGTGCGACACCCAGTCGATACGGTCCGATGCATGCCCGCCGCCGTGATCGAACCTCCCCGACCATCGGTCGACGACGTCGAACGCGAACTCGCCGAGCACGTCCGGGCCCTCGCCGGGCCCGACGCCGTGCCGCGCGCCGACCAGGTCGCAGCGGTCGCAGCGGTCGTCGCCGAGCGTCGCCGCACCCTGCTGGTCGCCCGGACCGGCTTCGGCAAGTCGGCCGTCTACTTCTCGGCCACCCGGATGTTGCGCGACCGCGGCTGGGGTCCGACGGTGGTCGTGTCTCCCCTCCTGGCCCTGATGCGCGATCAGGTCGCAGCGGCCGAACGGCTCGGTCTCAACGCGGTCACGATCAACTCGTCCAACATCGATGCGTGGGCCGAGATGGAAGAGCAGATCGGTCGCGACGAGGTCGACCTGCTCCTGATCGCGCCCGAGCGGCTCGCCAACGCCGGGTTCCGTCGACGAGTGTTCGACACGATGCAGACGCGGGCGTTCGCGCTGGTCTGCGACGAGGCCCACTGCATCTCCGACTGGGGTCACGACTTCCGGCCCGACTACCGCCGCCTGCGCCGATTGTTGGCCGACCTCCCGAGCTGGACCCCGGTCCTCGCCACCACGGCGACCGCGAACCAGCGGGTCACCGACGACGTGGCGAAGCAACTCGGCGACGACACGCTCGTGCTCCGCACACCGCTCGACCGAGCGTCGTTGCACCTGTCGGTCGTCGACCTCCCCGACGACGCACACCGGCTCGCCTGGTTGGCCGAAACCCTCGGCGACCTGCCGGGCTCGGGCATCATCTACTGCCTCACGGTCGACCAGGCCGAGACGGCTGCGGCGTGGTTGCGGTCGCGTGGGCACGAGGTGGCTGCGTACACGGGCTCGGTCGAACCCGGCGAGCGGTTGGCGATGGAGTCGGCGCTGCGCGCCAACGAACTCAAAGCGCTCGTGGCCACGTCGGCGCTCGGCATGGGGTTCGACAAGGGTGACCTGGCGTTCTGCGTCCACCTCGGGCTCCCGCCGTCGCCGGTGGCGTACTACCAGCAGGTCGGTCGTGCCGGCCGCGCCATCGACCGTGCCGAGGTCATCGCGGTGCCGCGCCCGACCGAAGACGCCGCGGTGTGGAGATGGTTCGAGTCGGTGTCGCTCCCCTCCGAGGAGATCTGCCGCTCGGTCCTCGACCTGCTCGATCCCGACGCACCGACGTCGGTCGCGGCGATCGAACCGAACGTCAACCTCGGTCGCAGCCGGCTCGGCATCCTGCTCAGCATTCTCGAGGTCGACGGCGCCATCACGCGCGCCGGCAACGGCTTCATCCGCACCGACGCCGACTGGCGGTACGACCACGAACTCGTCGACGCGCTCCGCACCCTCCGCCGCGCCGAGTCCGATCAGATGCTCGCCTGGGCCGACCTGTCCACCTGCCGGCTCCGGTACCTCCGCGAGGCGCTCGACGACGACACGGCCGACGATTGTGGTCGCTGTGATCGTTGCACCGATCACTCATGGCAGCGTGAGCCCGACCCGCTGCTGGTCGCGGCCGCGCACGATGCACTGCGCGGTGGCGACATCACCGTCGAACCGCGCCGCCAGTGGCCGTCGGGGTTGGGCGACCCGAAGGGTCGCATCGCCGTCGACCGTCAGGCCGTACCAGGGCGAGCCCTCGCCCGGCTCGGCGACGGCGGATGGAACCCGGTCGTCGAGCGGCTCATCACGGCCGTCGACGCCGGCGGTTCGGCCGAGGTGCCGTCCGAACTGGTCGACGCGATCGCCGCCGTGCTCAAACGGTGGCCGTGGGCCGAGCGCCCGACCTGGATCTGCCCCGTGCCGTCACGTCGTCGCTCGGCCCTGGTCGGGCACGTCGCCGATGCCCTCGGGTCGCTCGGCAAGCTGCCCGTTCATCGGGCGCTCGTCGATGCCGATCCCGACGGGCGCGGGTTCCAGTCGGCGCAAGACAACTCGGCGCATCAGGTCACCAACGTGTGGGGCCGGTTCGAGGTCGATCACGCCGCACTGCCGGCGGCCGACATCTTGGGTGGGCCGGTGCTGCTCGTCGACGACGAGGTCGACAGCCGTTGGACGATGACGGTGGCCGCCTGGCAGCTCACGGGCGCCGGCACGGCAGCCGTGCTCCCGTTCGCGCTGCGCTCGCGCTGACGACTCGCGGCGCGATCGGCCGACCGTCGGCCGTACATCGCTCCAACCCGGCTGTCAGCGGCGCTCGAGCTGAGCGATCACCTCGGCATCGGAGTCGAGCAGGTACGGGACTCCCAGCGGGTTGATCGCCGTCGCCGTCGCCAGTTCGGCCCTCGCCGCGTCGTCGTCTCCCAACGCGTGGTGGATGAGCGCCGAACGGACGTGCAGCTCCGGATCGCGGATCCCGAGCACGCTCGCGCGCTCGATCGCGTCGGCCGCTTCAGCGAAGTTCCCGGTGCGATAGAGCGCCCAGGCGTGTGCCTCGTGGAGCTCGAAGAAGGGCCGGTCGGCGACGGCCTCTTCGGCTTGGCGGAGCGCGACGGCCGGGTCGCCGTGATCGGCTTCGAAGAAGATCAGCCCAGCGTCGGGCTGCACACCGTTCGACCGATCGATCGCGATCTGCTCCCTGGCCCGGTCGTACCAGGTCTCGGCCGCTTCGGATCGCCCCTCGCCGTCGAGGAACTCGCCGAACTCGATCATGAAGTCGGCGAGCGGTGTCCGTTCGACGAGCAGTTCGTAGTTGGCGATGGCGGTCTCGATCTGCCCGGCCTGACCGAGGGCATGCGCCTTTCCGGAGAGTGCGCTGATGTCGTCGGGTGACGCCTCGAGCGCGTCGAGGAAGTAGCCGAGCGCCGAGTTCGGATCGCCGCCGCCGAGTTCCATCTCACCGATCTGGAACAGGGCGAACGCCCGGTCGTCGCCCGTGAACGCTTCGTCGAGCGCACGCTCCATCAGACGTCGCGCCTCGTCGTCGTCGCCCGTCAGCTCGGCAACGTAGGCGGCTCGTGTGATCGAGGCGATGTCGGGCACGAGTTCACCCATGCGGGCGACCGACTCGAACCCGTCGTCGTAGTCGCCCAACTGGATCTGGGCGTCGCTCAACACGCCCCACAACGTCGCGTTGGCGGGGTTGATCTCCAGGCCGGTCAGCGCGTGGCGCTCAGCGGTCGGGAAGTCGTGGCGGGCAGCGGCGACGGCCGCCAAGCCGGCGTACGCCAGGAAGTTGTCGTCGTCGTTCACCTCGAGCGAGTCGCCGAGCACCTGATCGGCCCGTGCGTAGCGGGTGGGATCGCCGGTGATCCGCGCGTGATCGACGTACGCGATCCCGAGCGTGGCCAACGCCACGTCGTCGTTCGGGAACGCCACGATGCGCGCTTCGAGCTGCGTCACCGTCTCGGCGATCGATCCGGCGCCGAGCCGACCCGTCATGCCACTCACGCGAGCGTCGACCGCGGGCGTCGCTGCCGGGGCGGGCGGGTCGTCTCTTCGGAGTCCGAAGGCTCCCGCCGCGACGATCGCGACACCGAGCACCGCACCGACGGCGATCACCGGCAGGCGACGGGACCGCGATGGCGCCTCGTTCGATTCGGGGGTGGGAGCCGAACGCTCCATCGTCGACGTGTTCATCTTCGTTCCTCGTTCGTTGCTGGGATGTCGTACTGGTTCGCAGACCCGGCTGGTGCGCCGGGGTGGGGCGGCGGCCGCCCACGTCGAACGTGAGCGGCCGCCGTCAACCGGATTCAGCTGACGCCGAGACCCGGGAAGTACCCGACGAGATCGACCACGAGGTCGGCCGGGTTCTTGAGGAAGATGCAGACCTTGCCGCCCTCGCCGATGTTGGCGGCCACCAGGTTGGCGGTCGACTGACCTTCACCCCGGTAGTTGCCGTTCGACGCGGTCGGCTGCTGCACGCCACACGGCCACACCGTGATGAACCCCACACTCGACTCGTTGGTCGTCGTGATGTTCAAGAAGGCGGCCGAGGTGCCGGCGGGGACGGCGGCGTCGCCGACTCCCGTGACCTGGACCTCGACGACCTGGCCGTCCTGCGGCTGCGAGCCGCTGTACCCGACCTGACCGAACTCTTCGCGGGTCTCGAGGATCCGCTCGGGACCGGCCGGCGTGTACTGCGAGTCCGCCGGGAGCACACCCATGAGGTCGACGATGAGGTCCGTGCCCGAGAGCGTGTACAGGCACACCGTGCCCTCGTCGCTCAGCTGCGCCACCGCAAGGTTCGGGATGACGGCGCCCGGCTCGTAGTTGAGCGTCGAAGCGGTGGGCGGGTTGCCCTCACAGTCCCAGACGGTGACGAAGCCCGGAGCGGTCGAATCGGTCGACGTCACGTTGAGGAACGCTGCCGTGGCACCGTCCTCGACCTGATCGCTCGATCCGACATCGACGACGATCGTCGCGCCTGCTGCCGGCTGGCTGCCGGAGTAGCCGGTCTGACCGAACTCCTCGCGGGTCTCGAGGATCCGCTCGGGGGTCACCGGGGTGACACCCGACGTCGACGGGACGTAGCCACCGATGTCGGCCACGAGGTGGCTGGCGGCCAGCGTGTACAGGCAGATGGTGCCGGCATCGCTGATCCCCACGAGCGTGAGATTCGAGGTACCACCGGTGATCTCGAGCGAGTTCACGTTCGAGGCCGTCGGCTGGTCGTCGTCACAGTCGAATGCCGTGACGAACGTCGGACCTTCGTTCTCCGTCACGGTGACGTTGACCGCCACTGCTTGGGCGTCGTCCGGCACGAGCGAGCTGCCCACGCCGGTGACCTTGACCTCGACCACGTCGCCGGCTCCCGGCTTGTCGCCGATGAAGCCGATCTGGCCGGCCTGCGAACGAGTCTCGAGGACACGGTCGGGCGACACGGTCACGAACTCGCTGGCCCGCGGCGGTCGCTCGGTCCCGTTGTTGACGCTGTCGTTGTGCGGCAGCGCCAGGTACGGGAACGTCGAGCGGAACTCACGGTCGTTGCGGTCGACAGCGTCGCCGGCGGCGAGCGCTGCCACGAGCTGGCCCGATTGTGCGGCGCCTTCGACGGTCTGGATCGCGATGTCGACGACGTCGTCACCGAGTCGGCGACCGTTCGGGAACCCGTCGAACTGCTCGGCGAAGAGGCCGAGACGATTCGGGTTGGCCGACGGAGCGATGCTCATGTTCAGCCGCAACTGTTCGGACGGCCGCAATGTCGTCGTGGTGTTCGCGACGGCGTTCAAGTTGTGGCCGTTCAGGTCGACGGGCAACACCACGTCGGGATCGCCACCGAGACCGGCATTCGCGACGCTGACGCCCTGCAGGAAGATCTCCTGGAGGTCGTAGCGGGGACCCTCGGGGGCCGGAACACCGTAGATCGACTCGATCAACTCGGGGAGGATCGGGTTGGTGACCGCGTCGACCGCGGCTGCCACCGACGCATCGTCGGCCGGGGCGAGCCCGTTGAACGCATCCTTGAGCGCGAGCGGCAGGACGACCTCGTTGACGAGCGGATTGCCGAGTCGCGACACCTGCGTGTACTCGACGGCGCCCTGTGCGGAACCGTCGGCGTTGCGGACGCTGCGCCGGTCGGTCGTGCTCCAGATGCCGATCACGGGGTTCGCGTCCGGCGCGCCGGCCGCGGCCAGCAGCGTCTTGGGAACCTGGATCGCCACGGAGTTGACGTTGTAGCCGGCGAGCGTGTCTTCACCGACCTCGGAGAGGTCGCCACCGTAGAGGAGGTCGAACACCCGGAGGTCGAGGAAGAACGGATCGTCGGCCTGTCCCGCGTACGTCTGTCCCTCTCCGCTGAACAGGTCATAGGTCGCCTGCTCCATGAGCGGGGCGTAGTCGGGGATCGACCCGGGCCCGGTGAGCGATGGTGCGGCGCGGACGTCGTCGAGCAGCGTGGTGCTGACGTCGGCGACGCCGGGAGCCGAGATCGTCTGGATCAGGTCGTACGTCTGGAAGTAGAGCAGGTTCTCGTCATCGAGCGACGTGACGGGCCCGTTGTTGTAGAGGAACGTCGAACCGTCGTACTGCGTGGTGAACTCCCACGTGTACGTGATGTCCTCCAATGCGTCGCCGTCGTTGTCGATCTTGATGTTGTATCGGGTGTCCTCGGCCCACGGATAGAAGTTCGGGCCGCCGTTCGGTTCCTCGAACGGGATCCAGTTGGAGATCAACGTCACGGTGTCGGTGTCGTCGGGGCTCACGAACGCGTAGACGTCGGTGTTGTCAGCGCGTGGGTCGCCGGCGATCAGTGGTGCTTCTCGGTGGCTGGATGCCGTCGTGCCGCCGGGGCCTCCGACGGCGATGGCGCCACCGACCAGGGCGAGCGCTGCGCCGATCACGGCACCCCGCTTTCCCGTTCGGGCGGATGGTCGGGTGAGTTGCATGGTTCCTCCTCGGGTGGCGGGCACCGAGGTGCCTGCCGTTGTCTGCGACCACAGGAGGGTTCCCGTGAGCCGTCGAACCGCGACCAGCGGAGCACGAACGTGCTTCGCTGGTCACCTCTTGTTCGGACTGCCAACGGGAACGGATTGCCGGTTTCGAGATTCCCGCCGAGAACGTGGGCGGATCGCAGCCGCCCCCACCCGTCGTCGCCGGGCGGGCGCGATGACCGCTCCGGCTCGACCGTGCCGAGAGCCGGAGCCGGGAGCAAGGTGCCGAAAACGACGAAACGGGACGCCTTTCGGCGTCCCGTCGTGGTGGGGCTAACAAGAATCGAACTTGTGACCTCTGCCTTATCAGGGCAGATCACAGGTGTCCGTGGTTGTGCACTGTTGTTCGTTTATACCATTTGAACTGGTGTTTTGTGATCGAGAGTGTTGGCTCATGTCGGCTCGTGTTGCGTGGTCCGCGGACCTGACGCGGACCTGGAGGGCTAGAATCGGAGTGTGGCGTCGATCCGAACGAAGCGATTGGGCAACGGAAGAGCGGCCTATCTCGTTCGCTTTCGCGCAGTCGACGGCAAGGAGCGATCCAAGCAGTTCTCCCGCCGACGCGATGCCGAGCACTTCGCCCACGTGATCGAGATCGACCGGATGCAGGGTTCGTTCGTCGACCCGCGGCTCGGCAAGCTCACCGTGGAGAAGTGGTACGAGCAGTGGTGGCCGACGGTCACGAATCTCCGGCCGAGCACGCGCGCTCGCAACGAGATCGCGATGCGGACCCACGTGTTGCCGACATTCGCGACGGTGCCGCTGGCGCGCGTCGATCGAACGAGCTTGCGCGAATGGGTCGCACACATGGCCGACGAGGGCGGTCTGGCGCCGGCGACTGTGGCCAAAAACGTTCAGGTGTTCAACAAGCTGATGCGCGCCGCCGTCGAGGACCGGTTGATCTCCGCCAACCCGCTCGAACGTCTACCGCTCCCCCGAATCGAACGCGAGGAGATGCGATTCCTCGCGCCGGCCGAACTGGCAAGACTCGCGGACACGATCGATCCCCGGTACCGAAGCTTCGTGATCCTTGCGGGTTACAGCGGTCTGAGGCTCGGCGAGTTGCTGGCTCTCCGGTGGGCTCACATCGACGTTCGGCGCCGGCAGATTCAGGTGAGTGAGACCTTGTCGGCGGTCGGAGGTCAGATCAGCTTCGGCCCGCCAAAGACCAAAGCCGCGATCCGAACAGTGGGTGTCCCCGGCTTTGTGATCGAGGAGATGCTGAGCGTCGGCGACCCTGCGGCCGGCCCCAACCGCCTCGTCTTCGCCTCGCCCGAGGGCCACCCCATCCGACCGACACTGTTTCGTCGACGGTTCTGGAATCCAGCGGTCGAGGCCGCCGGTCTCGCACCGCTGCGAATCCACGACCTTCGCCACACGGCAGTCGCACTCTGGATCGCCGCCGGAGGACATCCCAAGCAGATCGCCGCGCGAGCTGGTCACACCAGCGTCTCGGTCGTGCTCGACCGCTACGGTCACCTACTCCCGAACCACGAGGACGCGTTCATGCAAGCCCTCGAGAACCTCGGTGCCGCAACCACAGCCGAACCCCAAGACGAGTCGGATTAGCCGCGACCGCTACGTCGATGCTGCCATGCCGCGTTGTTGAACGGCATTCTTGCCCTCGTTGGAGAAGGTGGGCGAAGTTACACTCGCGTCATCCGATAGGCGCCGAGGAGGAGGGCACGGCAATGGCACCATCAAGACATCCGGGTCCGTCTGACCTCGTGCTCCAATCGCTGCGTCATCCGCGAGGCCGCTATCCGGCGGATCGAGCAGCTCAGCTCTCGGGCATCCCTCGATCGACTCTGTATGACTGGCAACGAAACTCGGTCTACGTGCCCGATTTTGCTGGTGGCAGTCCAATGGCCTGGTCCTACCGAGATCTCGTGTTCGTCAGAGTGCTCGCATGGCTGCGCAACGACGTCAAGACGCCGCGCCCAGCCGCTGCCGAGCGTGTTAGCAGGCTCAAGCGACACATTAGCGCTGGTAAGCCAGTGACGATCCTGCACGCTGATCGAGACACGCTGGCCGCAGACGGCGACGTGAGCGCTCCCCTGGAAGGCCGGAGCCGGCTCTTCGCCGACCTCCTGCAGACGTTCGACCTGACCGCTGCTGTCGAGGACTTCGGCCGAAGCGCAAGGTTGTGGGGTCCGAACCTCGTCACGCCGAGCACCCACACCTACATCTCTCCGTGGGTCCTCGGTGGCGATCCGTGCGTCGAGCGAACGCGCATCCCCTCGGCATCGATCTACTCGTTGCGAACCGAGCGCGGCCTTGACATAGCGGAGATCGTGAATCTCTACCCTGGCCTCGACGAGTCCGCCGCCGAGGACGCGTTCGAGTTGGAGACACGTCTTCGTGGTGCGCACGAGCTCGAAGCAGCCTGACAGGATTCGGCTGCTCCTCGATCAGGGGTTTCCCAAGCCGCCCGGGTTCGAACCGAGCGATGTCGATCGCAACCTCGAGTGGATGCATCTGTGGGACTGGAATCGTAGGCTCTCCGAGCGTTCGACGCCTGACTGGGCGCTGTACTGCGAGGCCGCGTTCAGCGGGTTCAACGCAATCGTCACGCGCGACTTCACACAAGCGGAGCAGGCCGAAGAGATGGTCTGCCTGAGCCATCTTCGGGACTTCCACGTGATCAGCTGGCGGCAACGCATGGAGGATCCCATTTCGGAGTGGGGTCAGCTGCTCGCGTACCTCCCGGCGATCCGACGCTTCATCGGCCAGCACGACAGTCGGGTGATCTTCCTCCCGGTTCCGACGTTGGCGAACGATCGCAACGTTCACCCACCAAAGGAGTTCATCGGGAGGATCGCAAAGAGTCGAGGTCAGTCGGTGCAACAGGTGCGACGCGAGGCCATCGATGCAATGCGAGATTGGGAGACCTATGTCGAGGACGACCCGGCGAAGTACACGGGTCGGCTCCTGCCAAAGCGCTCGAAGCCATAGGCGCCCTTCCCAGACACCCGATCAGAAGCCGATCTCGAGTCCGGGCGGATCGGGCCGACGCGGATGCTCGAAGGTGGGTCGCTGAGCCAGCGCTTGGTGTTGTGGTGCGAGGTCGTTCTGGTGGATCCAGGTGTTGAGGGGTTCAGCGAGCAGGGCGTGGTGGCCGCCGGTGTGGTGGAGGTGGTGGGCGGCGTTGATGAGTTGGGCGGGGCGTGGGGTGTGTCCGTTGGCCCAGTCGGCCCAGGTGTCGAGGGCGTCGAGGCGGTGTTGGGCGTTGAGGAGTCGGTGGTCGTAGCGGTCGAGTTGTCGGGCGAGTTGGCGGTCGATGGTGAGGTGCTGTTGGAGTCGGTTGCGTTCGGCGCGGAGCTGGTCTCGCTGGTCGAGTAGCGGTTGGGCGCGGCGGGTGATCTCGTCGAGTGCAGTCCGGGCGGTGGTGACGTCGTTGGCGCAGTCGGCGACGGTGTGTCGGACCGTTCGGCGGTGGAGTCGTCCGGTGGTGGCGAGTTCTCGTTCGGCTTGACGGTGGCGTTGTTGTGCGTGGTGGAGGTCGTTGGTGACTCTGGTGATGGTGTGGTCGTGGGGTGTGCAGTGTGGTTCGAGGTCGACGAGTTGTCGGGTGAGCTGGTCGATGCGTTGTTGGAGTTCGAGGTCGCGTTGCTGGTGTGCGGCGGCGTCGGCTCTGGCGTCGGTGAGTTCGTGTCGAGCGTGGTGGTGGAGGTCGTGGAACCAGTCGGGGATCTGACACCGCGGCTGCAGTGTTGGTGTGGGCGGGGTGGTGGCGGCGAGTTCGCGGCGGGTGCGGGTGGCGGGGTGGTCAGCGCGGTCGGTCGCGAGGATCTGTTCGAGGACGTCGATGGCGTCGCTGATGTCGTGGGTGTCGGTGACGACGCAGATCAGGTTCTCGGCTTGGCCGCGGGTGACAGCGACGTACAGGCCGCGGCAGGTGGTGGCGCCGGTGGCGAGGGTGATGGAGGCGGTGGCGGTGTCTGATTGGTTGCCGGGTTCGGTGGCGGCGTAACCGAGCTGGACGTGTTCGGTGACGTAGTCGTGGGGGAGGGTGACGGTGCCGTGTCCGTCGATGCGGGTCACGGTCAACTCCCCGTCGGTGGTGATCGTGTTGATGGTCCAGTAGTCGCGGTTGCGAACGCTGTCGCCGGTCGAGGTGCGCAGGAGGCGTTGGTTGCGTCGGGTTGTGATGACGTCACCGACATGGAGCGTCGCGTCGCCGATGTCGAGGTGTTGGTCGTCGAGTTGTCCGAGGGTGAGGCGGTGGGTTTGCACCGCCCGGTTGATCGCGTTGACGTGGTTGTTGGTGGTGGTGGTGATCGCGGTGTACTCGTCGCGTTGGTGGGCGCCGGTCCAGGCTGCGGCGATGTTGTCGAGGTGTTCGGCGAACGGTGCTGCGTGGATGCGGTCGTGGGCTGTGTACGCGTCGAGGCCGGTGGGGTCGCCGTGTCGCAGTTTGAGGGATGCGGCGGCTTCCCAGTGGTTGTGGAAGCGGTGGATGGTGTCGAGTTCGATGGTGCGCCCGGTCGCGCAGAGTTCGGCGAACATGCCACCGCGGCCGACGGCGTGAAGTTGGTGCGGGTCGCCGACCAGGGCGAGTCGCCATCGGTGATGGTCGGCGAGCAGGGTGAGGTGGTGGAGGTCGGCGGTGGCGAGCATCCCGGCCTCGTCGACGATCAAGGTGGTGCCGGCCGGGAGCTGCCAGAACGGGTCGGGTGGTCGGTCTTGGCGGTTGTGTTCGTAGAGGAGTTTGGCGACGGTGTCCGTTGGCATGCCGGTGCCGGTTTCGAGGACGCGGGCTGCTTTCGCGGTGGGTGCCAACCCGAACACCGGCCGACCGTGTCCGGTGAGGTCGGACACGGCGGCATGCAGCATGGTGGTCTTGCCGGCCCCGGCCGGGCCGACCACGAGGACGAGTCGGTCGGTGCCGCCGACCGCGGCGGCGGCTTCGACCTGCATCACATCCAACCCGTCGCCGTTGATGGTGGTGGAGGGGTTGGGCGGGTCGAGTTGGTGGTCGATCGCCCACACGATGATGTGTTCTTCTTGAGCGAGGACGACGGTGCTGGTGTGGTGGCGGGCGGATGGTTCGATCCACACCGACCGCCCATCAGATGTCCGGCGTCGGCTGTGGATGTCCTGTGGATCGAGGTCGATGCACGCTTCGAGGACGGTCTCGGTTGCGGACTCGAGGAGTGCGGCCCAGCGGGTGCCGTCAACACCGGGCTGTGGGCGGACGGTGTCACACAGGGTTTGGGTGACATCCAGGCGATGCCATGCGGAACGCCGCTCGGCGAGTTCGCTGACGACTTCGCCGACGGTCACATGTTGTCGCTCGGTCGACCGTGCTTGTGCCGTGAGGTGGATGTCGGCGTTGAGCGTGTCGGCGGTGACGCCCACGGTTGCGGCTTCGGCGAGCCACCGTGACCGCAGATCCGGGACACCGTTGCCCGTCTTGTGACCACGGGTGTCGGCAGCGGCTTCACGGCCGAGGGCGCCGCGTTCTTTCGGGGTCGGGTCGCGTCCCTCCCGCGCCCAGAACTCCGCCAACTTCGCCTGGAACGCAGCATCGACCTGGACGGTCCGTTTCGAGAACACCTCCAACACCTCGTCGCCGATGCCGGCGATCTCGGCTTGGCCCTTGTCGATCTCGCCCCAGGCGACGCGGTAGCGGGCGGTGACCTCGGCGCGCAGCACCGACTGATAGATGCCACCGAGCGCCCGCTGGAACCCCTTCAACGTGCGCGCGTCGAGCGCCAGCCACCGGCCGTCGCCAGACTGCACTTTGGAGGAGATCACGACATGGGAATGCAACTGCGGATCATCCAGACGGCTCGTCGTCTGACGGAACACCGCTGCGGTGAGTCCTTGGGTGTCTGGGTGGAGTCGGTGTCCGTTCGACCGGATCCGGGTGGTCGAGCCGTAGCGTTCGATCCAGTCGACGACCGCACGGACTGCGATGTCGTGACATTCGGCGAGCCGGTCGTCGCCGGTGAGTGCCCACCACACCGACAACGACTTCGGTGCCGACAACGTCGCATCGAACCCGGCCACCGCCCGCACCGTCTTCCCCGACTTGATGACCCGATCGATGAGCGGATAACCGAGCGGTGACCCAGAGATCGGGTCACGGCCCCCCAACAGCGCTTCGAGCGCGTCGGTGGTGACCTCGCCCTGAAGTCCGAGCAGGTCGGCCTGTCGGCCGGTCCATTGGCCGGGGAGTTCGGAGTCGGCTTGAGTCAGGTACCGGGTGTAGTACTGCGCCGTCGCTGCCGCGGTCGACGCGTAGAGGGTCGTCACTCGCAGCATGTCCGCTCCCGAGGACTCGCGGGCACCTGTCTGTGTGGTGGGGGTGTGGTGATAGTCGGGAAGGTGTTCATGGTGGCGAGGTGTGGTCAGGGCGTGAGGGGGAGGGCGAGCTGGGCGGTGGTCGCGGTGGAGCGGGAAGGGGGTAGTGCGCTTGAGGTGAGAGGCGGTGTCTGGCTGAGGTCGTCGACGGTGACGGAGGTGGGGACGGAGAGCGTGTAGGTGCCGATCGCGTAGACACCGGTCGCGGTCCGCGACTGGGAACCCTCGACGAGCCCGGCGCGACGGAGACGGTTCAGGGCGCGGGCCACCGTGTCTTTCGCCAGACCGAGCTGGGCGGCCAACGACCGGACCGACACCGACGCTCGACACCCATCACCGCAGTCGGTCGACTCGAGCAGGAGCTGTTCGAACACGACCCACGCGGACGGGTCAAGCCGGCGACGCAACTCGACCGTGCCCGCGGTCAACACCAGTCGACGCTCAGTCGACATCAGCTGGGACCTTGACCGAGACATCCTCCGGGATGACGGCGTCACAGAGCCGCACGACCCGCCCCGTAAAAGCGAGTTCGAGCAGCGCCCAGCGCGGGACCCGCAAACAGCCACCCAACCGGATGACGGGCAGGCCCGAGACACCGCCCGTGGCGTCATACTCGCCGGCCAACTGATAGGCCAGCGACCGGCCGATCCGCAACACACCCGCGGCCTCCTCCACCGTCAACAACGGTGTCGCCGGCACCCCCAACATCACGGACGCATCCATCAGACCGTCCGACTTACACCCCTGTCATTTCCGAGGCAAGACCCCCCAAATCGGGTCGGTCGTCCGGCCAGTGTCCGTGAGTGTCCTCTGGTGTCCGTGCGTGTCCGTGAGTGTCCGTACGTCCGGAAACATAGTGACGAATGTCACATCCAGGGATGTGACAGCAATCTTGGGACACGGACTCCCAACACGGCCCGAGATCAGCCAGCGGGTTCGAGAGGAGTGATAATGCGGTGTCCTCGAGCGCCGCGAACGCCACCACTTCGCCGGCTCTGCATCGCGGGCGCTAGCGATCCGGGCCGTGATTATCGCCTGGGTCTGGCGACCTGTAGCGCTCCGCGGACGTGCCGCTCTCGCGTGGGCCTCGGCGCATTGTCGGACCGCGATTATGCGCTCGCTGGGATGCCTGGCGGTCGTGGGGTTTGCATGCGCGCGGCGTAGCCCGAGTGCTGCCGCTCGGGCCTGCCGCGTGCTGATGCTGTCGATCAGAAATCGTAGGAGCTTGGCGCAGTGGTCGACATTCCAGTCTTTCCGTCGCCGGTGGTGTAGTTGATCTGTGGCGGTTGTTCGCCGGCGGGAACGTTGATCCGGGTGAACCGGCCTGCTGCGGTCGTGACCTGCTGGTCGATCTGGGCCGTAGTGGTGGCTGGCTGCGCCTGTGACGGGTCGGTGACGATTCCGGACGGGCTGAGCGTCGGTTCGCCGAGCCGTTCTGCTTCAGCGGTGTCGTCCCATGCGATGAGGATGGTCTGTCCGTTGATGTCGAACGCAGCCAGAATGCTGTGCTGGTAGGCGCCACCGAGTGAGGTCTCGCTGAACGAGAGTCGGCATCGCTCGATCGGCGCGTCGACGCAGATGGCGATCGCGCCGCTGCCGGTTTCGCCTGGTGTGAGGCTCCGGACGGACACGGTGAGGCCGTCGTCGAAGGTCGTCTGGTCGAGGACGTCGAGGCGGGCGGCGGTGGTGGTGATCGCGGCGCCGGCTGCGGCGAACTCGTCGCTGGACACCTGAGTGATGCCTTCGGCGACGGCGATGACTTCCTCGGACGGGGCGCGTCCGGTGACGGAGATGATGGCGTCGCCGTCGATCCATTCGACGCTCGTGAACGGGCCGAGACTGTCGGGTGCTTGGATCCGAACGAGGCGTTCGATGCCGCCGATGATCCGGCGTTCGTAGCCGTCGCCTCGGGCTTGCATCGTGTCGAGAGTGTCTCCGGAGGTGTTCGGCATGCTGGCGGCGCTGATGAAACCGCCGGGGAGGCCATCGGTTCGAGTAAGGCCGAGACCCGTAGCGACCGTGTTGTCCATGACGACCGGGTTCGGATCCTGTCGGTTGAAGCCGGGCAGGGCGCCGTCGGGGAGGTTGACCGTCGGGCCCGCGGCATCGAGGACGAGCGCCTCGGCAGCGGCGAGTGTGTCATTGACGGAGAGGTTCCTGCCTCGTGCTGACACGATCCAGTCGCCCTCGACCCAGGTGACCACGATGCCCTCACCGGAGTCGAAACTCATCGCCGGCTGGCCATGGATCGTGGCGTTCGGTCGAAGTTCGAGATCGGGTTGGCTCGCAGCAGGCTGGACCGAGACACTGAACTGCGACACGCCCCGGTCCTCGGTGCTCAGCCAGCGGCCGACGTCGGGATCGGCGCTTGGTGTGGCCGGGTAGGCGGCAAGGTTCGTAATCTCGTACCCCTCGGGAACGTAGGTGGGAAGCACGAACCCGGTCGCTGTTGCGAGCGGATCGGCAGATGCTGTTGTGGTGGTCGTCGGGTCAGTGGGGCCCGATGTGGTCGGACCGGTGGCCGAGGGTGCTGAGGCATCCGGCGACGAGTCCGAGACCGCCGGATCGTCGGATTGCCGCATGACGGTGAGGCCGCCGATGCCGACGACGAGCACGGCTGCTGCGGCGGCTCCGACGATTAGCCGCGGTCGGTCGTTCGCGGGCTGGTACTGATCGAGGAGGTTCGGGTCGGTGGGTGCGGTCCGAGTGGCTGGTGCGGTGTCCATGATGGCGGCGAGGGCGCCGTGGAGTGGGCGCTTGAGGTCGGCGTCGTTGGCTCGTCGGGTGTGGAGGTCGTTCATGAGAGTTCCTTTCGGAGTTGGAACCGCGCTCGGGACAGGTGGCGGCGCACGGTCGCTGGCGCGATGTCGAGCAGGTGGGCGACCTCGCGGGAGTCGAGGTCTTCCCAGTAGGTGAAGTAGACGACGGCGCGCTGTTGCACGCTGAGTTCGGCAACGGCACGCCGGATGTCGAGCTCTGTACCCGAGGCTTCGACGGTCGCTGTCGGTGAGCTGGCGGCCGCGCGGAGGTCACGTTCTTGACGGCGTCTCTGAGACCGGTGTTGATCGGTTGCCGCGTTGGTGACCGATCGCATCAGGTAGGCACGAACGTTCGGGATCGATTGGCCGTCGTCGAGTCGTTGCGTCACTCGGTGGAACGCGATGGAAACGATGTCGTGGGCATCGTGCGGCCCGACGAGCAAGGTGGCGTACCGTGTGAGATCTGCCGCGTGCTGGCGCCACAGATCACCGTGAGGCAGAGACGGCTCAGGCTCGTGTGCGTCCTGGTGCGGTGCCCATGAACTGGGTCGAGGCGGATTGTCGCTTCTCGGTGGATGAGTCATCACACCTTCAAGACGTCACGGGTGGGCTCACGCGTGCACACCGAGTCAGATTATTGGTCACCACGAGCGTGCCGCCGTCGCACGTCGCCGACTCCGGCAACAGTTACGGCGCCGCTACGGACCACTCGGCATCGACACTGGCCCGGGTGCTCGTACAAGCACGCAGAATCGGCAACAGCGCGAAGCGGAGGTCCGTGGCGAGCCGCACAGAACGCGCGCTCCGTAATCCCGGTCGAGAATGGCGAGCACGCGCTGCACAGCGGCCCGTTCGTGACATGGAAGATTCCGGCCGCCGAGCGGTCGGCGCATGCGATCTCGTCCGGCGATCGCAGTCGATGGTGAACGCTTGGTCTCGTGCGGGGTCCACCACGACCGCCGGAACTTTCTTGAGGTTTTGTGAACAGGGTGAGTTGGTTCGGGCAACAGTGGGTGTGATGTGCGATCAGATCGACTCGGCCGTGCCTCGCCGCGGGATCGACGCAACCCGGGTTGTTGGTGGTTGGTTTGATCTGCATGTCGAGACGATTCACTCGTATGTTGCTCGTCGCGTGGGCGACGAGGCGGCCCGTGATGTGACGGCCGAGACGTTCAAGGTCGCGTTGGAGCAGTTCAATCGGTTCGATCCGAAGCTGGGCGGTGAGCGGGCGTGGCTGTATGGGATCGCATCGAATCTGCTGCGTCGTCATTGGCGAACCGAGCAGCGCCGCTTACGAGCGCAGCTTCGACATGCCGGTAGCGATCGGGTTCCTGGTGATCCTCTGATCGCGGTGGATGCCCGGGTCGACGCCGAGCGAAGGTGGGGGCAGGTGATAGCGGCGGTGGAGGACCTCGAACCCGAGGACCGGGACTTGCTGGTGTTGATCGCGTGGGAGCGCTGCACGAGCGGCGAGGCAGCCCAGGCCCTCGGGATCCCTGCCGGCACTGTGCGATCGCGACTGAGTCGGATCCGCACCCAGCTACGCAATGAGCGAGGAGCACCACAATGAACGAGTTGCAAACCTTTGAAGCCCTTCGCCCGGAGATCCGACCGTTGACGCCAGAGGATCGGGCGGCGATGCGTACCGAGGTGTTCGGGGGTGCAGGCGACGGTGTCGGTTCGGTCTTCGGGACCACCGGTGGCGTGTCGTCTGCGGGCGATGCTGAATTGGCCGATCTTTACTCGATGCGGTTCGATCTCGAACACGGCGTCGAATCGAGCGCGGCACACTCGGCAGGTCGGTCGTGGCTGACGGTGGCGGCTGCGTTGGTTGCAGTCGCCGGTGTTGTCGGTGTGTGGGCGGCGATCGCGAACCGTGGCGTGGACGATCGACGCGCGCCCGCGCAGCAGCCCGTGACGAGCCCTGCTGTCACGGAGGTTTCGGCTGCTCCGGCGACGACTACCTCGATCGTGTCAAGCGTCGGTGATGTTCTGCCTGGCACAGTTCTGACCGGGAACGTGATGACTGTGCCCGAGTCGGAATCGGACTACTACGAGCCGCCGTGGGACCCGATCCCCCTCGCCGCAGGCACAATCGGTTGGTTCGACGCCGGCGAGAACCTGCCTGACGAGATTCGAGCACTCGGCGACGGTGACGGCGCACCGAGCATCGAGGCAACGGCCGGGTTCTTTGTGTGTCGCGAGTGGACGCTTTCGGGTGGCCTTCCAAGGTGTAGCGCGCTCGGCGGTGGCAACGGGATCGAACACGTCGACTATGGCGAACGGCTCGGTATCGGCGTTGAGCTCGGCGACACCGACGCACGCACCCAACTCTGGGCTCAAGCACAGGGCTCGCTGTGGGGGATGGACACTGTCACCGATCCACCTGAACCGACGGTTCTCGACGTTGGCCGCACCGACGGCTACAGCTATCGCGAGGGTGATCACGCCTACCTGGTGTGGGAGTACCAGCCTGGAGTCGTGGTCTGGTTGCACAGCCGCGGTCTCGACGACACCCAACTCGCCAACATCGCCGCTGGGGTCCATCCCGTCGAACTCCCGACCGAGCTCCCGCTACTGCTGCAACTCGATCAACCGATCTCGACCGAGCTCGGACCGGGCAGCAACTCGTCGAACTCCGCGCTCAAACTCGGCTACCTCGACGGTCAACCGTGCATCGGTTTCGAACTCTGGGAGCACTGCACCATTCCTGACCAGCCCGCCGTGTTCGGGACCGCGGTATGGGGGGACGGCAAAGCCGACCGCTACGCCGCTGTCGCCCCGACCGGCACCGGCGACGCGCTACGCGTCAACACCGACACTCAAGGCTGGCTGACGATCCCACTCGAGCCGACCGAGTTCGGGTTCGACGTCGCCACCTGGAGCGGTGACACAGGAGACCGCCTCCTCGAGGCCGGACTCGTCGACATCGCCGGCGACACGATCGTCGCAACCGGCCCGCTCAGCCCCGTGCCGGGCCGCGACGACGACACCGTCGTTGCCGAAGGACACACCGAAGTCGCCTGGATCGTGCATCGCCAAGACCCCGACGACCCAAACCCCGCCAACATGGTCTACAACCCTGGCGACGACTCCGCCGTGGACCCGTACTGCCTGCTGCTCTCGGGTCCGTCGGAGTTCACACCGCTCTGCCCTCCGGACAATCCGCCCACCAGCGGCATCGGCCAACGCGCCGACTACCACAACCTTCTCGACCTCGCCGAGATCGCGGCGGACGTCACCAAGATCACCTGCGCGACGTCCGAAATGCCGATCTTCACCGACCCTCGAATAGACGACCGACGCTTCGCCGTCCTCACCTGCGACACCCCCACAATCACTCCGTAATCAACCCGGAAGGCGGCCGAACACGGGTGGCCGCTCCACTGGCGGCGGGGCCAGACAGCGTGATCACCAACAGCCGAGCCGGGCTGAGACTCAGCAGCACAGACGTCGACGAACTCACCGAGCGACTCCAAGCGCTCGTGTACGACTTCGCACAACGACCCACAGGCCCCGACGGCATTCGCGTCCTTCTCATCACCACGCTGCACCGCCTCGACGCCCCCGAGAGCGGCGATAAGGATCGGTGAGTGCCGGTCGCCGGGACAGACGCGACCGGAGACTGTGCTCGATTGAACCGACAGGATCCGCTCGGTCATTCACCCGGATCGAGGCGGCCCAAGCCGGCCTAAGCCAGTACACGCGGCGGCCTGGTCATGCGGCCGCCGTCGAAGTCAAAGCCGTGCCGGCGATACCACCGCTCGGTCCGTTGACTTCGGTCACCAACGTCTTCAAGATCCGGCTGGAACATGCCAACCACGGTGAGCCTGTGATGATCGGCGTAGGCGCAGAGGTCAGTCAGTACGGCCGACCCGAGGCCTCGAGTCTCACGCTCGGGTTCGACCTTGATGTCTCCCAGCAGGATCGTTCGCTCGCCATACTCACCGACGAGCTTCAGGTCGTAGTTCGGCCATCCGCGAGCACGGCCTCGTATGTGGATCAGATTGTCGACAGGTTCGTCGTGCGGCCGACGGCCAAGTGGAATCCACAGGCGGAGGGGAGCAACCCGGGAGATCCCTCCGCTGCTCAACCGCCGGTAGACGTCCACGAGCTGATCGTTCACTGCGCCGAGTTCGGACTCATTGCTTGCGTCAGGTCGAAGACGGGTGATCGTCTCGGACAACGTCGCCAGCGCATCGATCAAGGGAGCGTCGTGTGCATGCCAATCGATCAACTCCCAAAGCAGCTCTTCGAGGACGTACCCACCCACATTGGCAACCGCGTCCGAATCGGCTGGCGAGGCTGTGTGCGACCGACATCGATACGCGAAGTCGAGTTGCCGTACGACCTCCAAACCAGATCGCCGCGAGAGCGACCACCGGAACCACAATCGCGATGGTGACCATCTCGCAGAACCGGCGCTCTCGAACACTCTTCGCCGGAGACGGCTCCGTGCGACGGTTCCCGATGTTCCACGCCCCGACACCACACCAATCGACGATACTCGGCAGGACTCGGGCCGTATCGCGCGGACCTGACGCGGACCTGACAACGAGAACGGGAGGCCTCTCGGCCTCCCGCATCACTATCTACCTGGTGTTTATCTGGTGGGGCTAACAAGAATCGAACTTGTGACCTCTGCCTTATCAGGGCAGCGCTCTAACCGACTGAGCTATAGCCCCAGCAAGAGAGCGAGGCTATCTGCGGCAACGCCGATCCTCAACTGATCGGCGGCGCAACGTGTGATTCGTCATCACCGGCGCCAACGCGGTCGCCACCTTTGTTGTCATCATCACCGTCGCCATCACCGTCGCCGTGATCGTCGATCGACCAGTCGTCGGGCGCGACGCGCGGCTGGGCGGGTCGCGCGTCGGCGGCGTCGGGCGTCGGGCCGTCGCTGTCGCCGATGTCCCAGTCGTCGCCACCGCCGGCACCGGCGACCGGTGTCCGCCGCACCACGTACCGGCGGGTGGACGACACGGTGCGCTCGACGACCTCTTCTTCGAGCACGGTCATACGAACACCACCCACGATGTCGCTGACCAGGTTGAACAGGGTCGCCAACAGGACGAGTCCGCCGGTGAGCGCCACCGCGCCGAACAGGCCGATGATCCAGGCGTTGTGGAAGATCTCGCCGCCCTTGAGCTCGAAGGTCTCCCACCCGAACTGGGTGAACCACCGCTCGACGTTGTCGAGCGTTCCGGTGCTGTCGGCGACCCGCCAGAGCAGCACGCCGGAGGTGAGCGAGACCAGGTAGGCCACCACACTGAACAGCAACGCCACCTTGAAGGTGCTCCACGGGTCGATGTGACGCAGGACTCGGGTCACCCGACGTACGCGGGGGCGGCGACCGGGTGCCCGGAGGGGGCCACCTTGCGCGTTGGCCGGAAGATTCGTCATGTGGTCGCCCCACGCCGTCGCCGGAGCCGTCGGAGGGGCGGCGGTCGGGCGGGGTGCGGCCGGTGCGGTCGGTGCGGTCGGCCCCGGCATCGCCGGCGCGGCGGGCGCGGCCGCCGGTGGCGCCGTAGGGGCATCGACGGTGGCGGGCACGATCTCGGGCAGGGTCACCGGGCCGGTCGGTTCGTCGTCGGCGTCGTCGACATGCCAGTCGTCGCGCGCCGAGCCATCGGCGCCACCGGCGAACACGTCGGCGAGCGCGCTCTCGAGCCGGGAGGAGGCGTCACCGTCGCTCGTGCTCACCAAACCGAGTGTAGGCAGTCATCAGGGCCCGTCGGTGGCGCGTGCGGTCACGGTCTGACCTCCGACACGCACGGTCACGGTGACCTCGTGACCGGATCGCGCCCAACCGATCAGCACCGCGTCGTTGGCCGATGCCAGCGAGGCCGCAGCGGCACGCCCGCCCGTCACACCGGCCAAGGCGGCCGCGTCGGCGGCGGAGCGGGCCTGTTGTCGATCGGCCAGCTCACCGAGCACCGGCACGAGGCCGACGATGATCGCCCCCGTGATCGCCAACGCGACCAACACCACCAACACCGTCATCGCACCTCGATCGCGCACGACCGCTCCTCTCACAACTCATGGGTGGAGCAGCCGGGCTGCGAGCGAGCGGCGATGCCGCCGAGATCAGGCTTCGACGATGTCGTCGGCGATGATTGGAGCGACCGACGCCACGGTCTGGCCGTCGTCGAGATTCATGATCCGCACACCGGTCGCATCGCGACCCTGCGAACTGATCTCACGGACGCTCATCCGGATCGTGACGCCACCCGAGGACACGGCGACGATCTCGTCGTCGATGCCGACCATGAAGGCGGCGGTGACGAACCCCTTCTTGCCGGTGAGCTTGATGCCACGAACGCCCTGGCCACCGCGGCCCTGGACGTTGAACTTGTCGAGCTGGGTGCGCTTGCCGTACCCGCCGTCGGTCATGACCAGGATCGCGACGTCGTCGCGGGCCACGTCGCACGAGACGACGGCGTCGTCCTTGCCCGCCTTGAGTTTCATACCGCGCACGCCGGCCGCGGTGCGACCCATCGAACGGACGTCGTTCTCGTTGAACCGGATCGTCATGCCGCCCTTGCTCACCATGAACACGTCGTCGTCGCCGGAGGTCTCGATGACCTTGACGAGTTCGTCGCCCTCGTGGAGGTTGATGGCGATGATGCCGTCGCGTCGGCTGGAGTCGTACGCGTCGAAGGTCGTCTTCTTGACGGTGCCCTGCTTGGTGGCGAAGAACAGGTAGCGGTCGCCGGCGAACTCGCGCGTGTCGATGATCGCCTGGATGCTCTCGCCTGCCTGCAACGGCAGCAGGTTGACGATCGGCATGCCCTTGGCGGTGCGTTCGCGCTCGGGGATCTCGAGCGCGCGCAATCGGTACACCTTGCCGCGGTTGGAGAAGAACAGCAGATGCGCGTGCGCGGTGGTGAAGATCACGTGACGCACGATGTCTTCGGCCTTGAGCTTGCCGCCGCTGACGCCGCGGCCACCGCGGCCCTGCGACTTGAACGAGCTGGCCGAGACCGACTTCACGTACTGCGCCTCGGTCATCACGATGACGAGTTCCTTGTCGTCGACGAGGTCTTCGATCGACATCTCGCCGTCGTCGTACGTCAGCTCGCAGATGCGTGGCGTCGCGAACTCGTCTTTGATGGCGAGCATCTCGTCTTTGATCACCGAGCGCAGCAGAGCGTCGTCGGCAAGGATCGCCTCGAGTTCGGCGATCTTCGACCGCTCGTCTTCGAGCTGGGTTTCCAACTCGATTCGCGACAGTCGAGTGAGCTGGCGCAGCTGCATGTCGAGGATGTCGACCGCCTGCACCTCGGTGAACTCGTACGGGTCGGCCATCAAACCGGCCTTGGCCGAGGCCACGTCGTCGCTCGCACGGATCAACGCGATGATCGCGTCGATCACGTTGAGGGCCTTGATGCGCCCCTCGAGGATGTGGGCCCGACGCTGGGCCTTCGCGAGCCGGAACTGCGACCGGCGGGTGACGACTTCGATCTGGTGGCGGACGTAGCCCTCGAGCGCCGTCAGCAGGTTGAGCGTGCGGGGCACGCTGTCGACGAGCGCCACCATGTTGATCGAGAAGCTGCTCTGCAGCTGCGTCATCTTGTAGAGATTGTTCAGCACGACGTTCGGGTTCGCATCGCGCTTGAGGGTGACGATCAGGCTCGTCCTGCCCCCGGCCGAGCCGTCGTTGACGTCGGCGATGCCGTCGAGGTCGCCGTTGGTGACGAGCTCTTCGATGCGGCCGGCGATCGACGAGCAGCTCGTCTGGTACGGCAGCTCGGTGACGACGATCTCGTACCGGCCGTTCTTCCCCTCTTCGATCGAGGCCTTGGCGCGGGTCTTCACGCTGCCACGGCCGGTGCGGTAGGCGTCGATGATGCCCGACTTGCCGAGGATCTGACCGCCGGTCGGGAAATCAGGGCCTTTCACGTATTCCATCAGGTCGTCGACCGTGGTGGCTTCCGGGTTGTCGGCGTTGTTCGGATTGTCGAGCAGGTGCACCGTGGCGTCGATGACCTCGCCGAGGTTGTGCGGCGGGATGTTGGTCGCCATGCCGACGGCGATGCCCTGGCTGCCGTTGACGAGCAGGTTCGGGTAGCGAGCCGGCAGCGCGACGGGCTCTTCGGTGGAGCCGTCGTAGTTGGGCCGCATGTCGACGGTGTCTTCGTCGATGTCGGCGAGCAACTGCATCGCCAAGGGGTGCAACCGGCACTCGGTGTACCGGGATGCGGCCGGACCGAAGTCGGGCGAGCCATAGTTGCCGTGGAACGCGATCAGCGGGTGACGCAGCGAGAAGGGCTGGGCCATGCGGACCAACGCGTCGTAGATCGCACTGTCGCCGTGCGGGTGGTACGTCCCCATGGTGTGGCCGGTGACGCGGGCGCACTTGACGAACGGGCGATCGGGGCGGAACCCCTGCTGTTCCATGTCCCAGATGATGCGGCGATGGACCGGCTTGAGGCCGTCACGCACGTCGGGGAGGGCACGCGACATGATGACCGACATCGCATAGTCGAGGAACGAGTTCTCCATCTCGTCCTGCAACGAGATCGGCTGGATCGGCCCGTCGCCCTCTGGCCCATCGGGCCCGTCGGTATCGACCGGAGGCGGTGGAGTAGGTGTGTCAGACATTCGAATTTCCTTGTCGGGGTTCGAGCACGTGAGTCAGCGGTGGGGGTGGTGTGGAGGGGGCACGAAGTGATCCCCCTCCACCATCGACCGACTCGACGAAGTCGTGAGGTCGATCACGGTTGGGTGCGGCGGAGCCGCTCAGAACAGAACTCGGTGGAGTGGAGTGAGCGCAGCGAACGAACGACACCGAACTAGAAATCCAGGTTGCGGACGTCGCGGGCGTTGGTGGTGATGAAGTCGCGGCGCGATTCGACGTTGTCGCCCATCAGCACGCTCATGATCGTGTCGGCCTCGGCGGCCTCTTCGACGGTGACCTGCAGCAGCGTGCGGGTGTCGGGGTTCATCGTCGTGTCTTTCAACTCTTCCCAGTCCATCTCGCCGAGTCCCTTCAGGCGGGCGAACTCCTTCTTGTGATTGGGGCGCTCCTGGAGGAACTTGGCCTTGGCGACCTCGTCTTTGAGGTAGACCTTCTCCTTGCCGATCTCGGTCGAGAACAGCGGCGGCTGCGCGATGTAGACGTAGCCGGCCTCGACCATGTCGCGCATCTGGCGGAAGAAGAACGTGAGCAGCAGCGTGCGGATGTGGCTGCCGTCGACGTCGGCGTCGCACAGGGCGATGATCTTGTGATAGCGGCACTTCTCGACGTCGTACTCTTCGCCGACCCCGGCACCGATCGCGGTGATCAACGCCTGGATCTCGTTGTTCTTCATCATCTTGTCGATGCGGGCCCGCTCGACGTTGAGGATCTTGCCGCGGATCGGCAGGATCGCCTGCGTCTGCGGGTTGCGGGCGTCGAGCGCCGTACCACCGGCGGAGTCGCCCTCGACGATGAACAACTCGGACTCGTCGGCGTTCTTCGACGTGCAGTCCTTGAGCTTGTCGGGCATGCCGGCGCCGGACAGTGCCGTCTTGCGGCGGATCGCGTTGCGGGCGTTCTTGGCGGCCACCCGGGCCTGGGCCGCGGCGAGCGCCTTCTTGACGACCTTGTTGGCCTCGGTCGGGTTCTCCGACAACCACTCGCCCATGCGCTCGTAGGTGACCTTCTGCACGAAGGAACGCATCGGCACGTTGCCGAGCTTGGCCTTGGTCTGGCCCTCGAACTGCGGCTCGCGCAGCTTGACCGAGATGATGGCGGTGAGACCCTCGCGGATGTCTTCGCCGGTGAGGTTCGGGTCTTTCTCCTTGAGGAGGTTCTTCTCGCGGGCGTACTTGTTGACCGTGCTGGTGAGGGCGGTGCGGAAACCCTCGACGTGCATGCCGCCCTCGATGGTGGAGATGCCGTTGGCGTAACCGTGGATGCCCTCGTGGTAGCCGGTGTTCCACTGCAGGGCGATGTCGAGCGCCTGGCCGTCGTCTTCGTCTTCGTCTTCGAAGTTGCAGACCTTGGAGAACAGCGGGTCCTTCGACGCGTTCATGTGCTTGACGAAGTCGACGAGGCCACCCTTGTACTGGTAGGTGACCTTGTTCTCCTTCTCGGGGCGCTGGTCTTCGAACGCGATCTCGAGGCTCTTGTTGAGGAACGCCATCGTCTGCAGCCGTTCGAGCACGGTGCGTGCGACGAACTCGATGCCCTCGGCCTGGAAGATGACCGGGTCGGGCCAGAAGGTGATCGTGGTGCCGGTCTCGCGGCCGCGCTTGGGCGTGTCGCCGACGATCTGCATCTTGCCCTGCGGGACCCCGCCCTTGGCGTACTCCTGGAACCAGCGCTTGCCCTCGCGGTCGACCTCGATCGTGAGCCGCTCGGACAGGGCGTTGACGACCGACACGCCGACGCCGTGCAGGCCACCGGAGACCTTGTAGCCCTCGCCACCGAACTTGCCGCCGGCGTGGAGCACGGTGAGCACGACCTCGGCCGCGCTCTTGCCTTTGTGCTGGCCGGTCTTGTAGGGGTCGACCGGGATGCCGCGACCGTTGTCGTCGACCTGGCAGCCGCCGTCGGCCAACAGCGTCACACCGATGCGGTCGCAGTAGCCCGCCATCGCCTCGTCGACCGAGTTGTCGACGACTTCCCAGATCAGGTGGTGGAGACCCTGCAGCCCGGTGGAACCGATGTACATACCCGGCCGCTTGCGGACCGGATCGAGCCCCTCGAGGACCTGGATGTCCTTGGCGCCGTAGCTGCCGGTGGGCTTCGTGGAACTTGCTGGTTTGGTGTCAGCGGACACGCAGTACCTCAGATCGCGATCGAGTGATGTTCGTGGGAGCGGGACGTTCCGGGCGGCCGATGCCGCCGGCACCGATCGTGTGTTCGAGAATGCCCCAAGTCACACTCGTGTGATTGTACCAGCGGGGTGCAGCAGAGATGGGCTCATCCAGCCCTCAATCGCCCGGAAATCGACGAAATTCGGGTGCTGAGCCTCCCGACTGCGCCCAATTCGCTCTCCGGCCACCCAGGGCGTGCGTCGGGCGACTGATGGGGAGACCTCGATCGACCGCCTCCGCTCCGGGTAACCGACCACGGCGCTGTTCCGTGTACGAGGATGTGACCGTGGCCGTCGAGACCGAATTCGAGGCGTTGTTCCGTGACGTGTTCCCCCGTCTCGTCTCACTCGGCGCCCTGAAGACCGGCCGCGTCGACATCGCGCGCGACCTGGCGCAGGAGACGATGACGCGAGCGCATGCCCGGTGGGACGAGCTCGCGACCTACGACGCCCCGGCTGCGTGGTGTCGGACCGTGATGGTCAACCTGCTGATCGACCACCACCGCAGCCGCGCCGCCGAGCAGCGGGCGGTCGAGCGGATCGGTGGTGCACCGGACCCGGCACCGCTCGCGACACCGTCGCTCGACGAGTGGACCGAACTCGTCGCGCCGCTTCCGGAGCGGCAGCGGATGATCGTCACGCTGTACTACGCCGACGACCTCACCGTCGGCCAGATCGCCCAGTTGCTCGACACGTCGAGGGGTGCGATCAAGGCCGCGCTGTTCAAGGCACGACGAACGCTGCGCCAACGACTCGACGAGGAGCACCCCGATGAATGACGAACTGCGACGCCGCGCCCGCGCCGCCCGCGCCGAGGTCGAGGCCCAGGTCGACGTGGATGCCGAGCTCGCCGGTCGCCCCTCGACGTCGGACGTCGCCCCGATCACCCCACTGCCCCCTCGCCGTCGTCTCGTCGCGGTCGCCGGATCGATCGCCGCGGTCGCCGTCGCGATCGTCGGCGGTGTGGTCCTGCTGCGCGGTTCCGATTCGATCGAGACCTCCGACTCGACGATCGACGCCACGACGAGCATCCCGTCGGCGATCCCCACCACACTGCCGGGGCCCACCACGGTCGTGCCGACCACGAGCTCGACCGGCATCACGGCGACGACGAATCCGGCTGCTACCGCGGTCGCCGCCGTGTCGTATCTCGACCCGCCGGCCGCCACGACGCTCACCCCGCTCGGCACCGTTCCTGTGCCCGACCCGACCGTCGGTGCGTACCAGGTCGCGGTCGGCGACCTCGGCGTGGCGATCGCGACCTGGCCGTACGACTCGTCCGGGGGTCGGGTCGACGTGATCGGGTTCGACGGCTCCACACGGACCGTCGAGAACCTGCCGACCAACGGCGCCATCGCCTACGGGCCCGGCGACGTGGTCTACTCGACCGTGCAGGGCGAGACGATCGAGGACTTCGCCGTGGTCGCGATGCCGCTGTCGGGTGACCGGGTCGGTGAGATCGTCGCGTCCGAGCCGGCGAACTGGATGCGCTACATCGAGTACCCGCCCTCGTCGTTCGGGCACGGGGCCGAAGGGATGACGATGCGGCGCGACGGCGGCGAGGTCGCGATCGGGTTCGTCGACGTCGATGGCAACCCGACCACGCTCGACGGCGAGCCGCCGACGTACGACATCGATCGAGATCTGCTCACCGAGATCCCACGCGGTGGCCCCCGTTCCGGGGTCGTCACCTCATCGGAGGGCGACACCTGGAACCTCTCGGTCGACAAGCACCCGGACGCCGCGGAGACCTACGTCGGGCCGTCGCCGGTCGCGCCGACGACCGACGGCGACGGTGTGCTCTGGACCCACGTCGGACCCGACATCGCACCGGAGGTCGATTTCGGCGAACCGTCGCAGTGGGTCGTCGCCCAACTGCATCCCGGCGGTTCGGCGATCTGGTGGTCGCTGCCCGACGGTTGGACGATCGCCGCCAGCGACATCTGGGGCACGGTCGCGGTCCGACAGACCGACGACCGACTCGAGGTCGCCCTCGTCGACTTCGCCACCGACGAACCACCGACCGGCACGACGACCACCACCACCACGACATCGACCACCAGCACGGTGCCCACGACCGTTCCGGCCGCCACCGCCGTCGCGTGGCAGACCTTGACCTGGGAAGCAGCCGGAATCGAGCGGGACTGCTCGGGCGAGGAGTCCGTCGGGTGCACCCAGATCCTGGTCGACCGTGACGGGTCGATCGTGTCGTACGACCCGACCACCCGCGCCCTGACCCGCCGCACCACGCCGGCGATCACCGCGCAGGTCGACGAAGGTCTCGGCGACGTCGCCCTCCAACTGCTCGGGCCCGATCACATCGTCTACCTGAACGTCGACGCGGCGGAGCCCGGCGATGGCGCAGCAGATCTCGTGGCGATGTCGCTCGCTCCCGACGACGCCGGGCGTGTGCTGGGCCGTTGGGCCGGCATCACCGATCGCGTCGGAGATCAGGATCTCGTGGCGACCCGCGACGGGCTCGTCGTCGTCGGGTGCTGCGACCACGAACTGCTCCGGCCGGCACCCGACGCCGAGCTGGTGCTGCCGTGGATCGGTCGCGACGGTGGGACCACGTCGATCTCGGGACCGGTCATGCGCACCGAGGTCGATGCGCCGACGCTCACGGTGCACCGCGACGACGATCTGCCGGCCGGCACCCGGACCTGGTCGTTCGACCTGCCGGCCGACTGGCAGCCGCGCGGCATGCCGACGGTGATCCCCACGTTCGACGGCGGCTTCATCGCGACCACCTACGGAACGAACCAGACGATCACCAGGGGCTGGGTCGACGGCACGATCACGACGGTCTCGCTCGACACGTTCGAGTTCCCGATCCTCGACCCGAACGGTCGGGTCATGATCGCCGACGGGGACCGCTTCGTCCGGATCGAGCCGTTCGGCGACCGCACGGAGTACTGGGCCGGGCGGCCGGAGTACGGCGACGACGGCACCGTCACCCTGCCCGACATCGACACCCCGATCGATGCCGAGGCACCGTGGGCTCGGAATCCCATCGCGTTCGGCAACGCCGTCGCCGGACGACTCGCCGTGAACGAGCGCCGAACGATCGAGTACGTACGGCCAACCGCATCCGAGTTCCGTGTCACCGTCGTCACCTCCAACTTCTTCGACGACTCGGTGTTCGCCTCCCGCCTCGAACTGATGTTGCGGCGGGACGACGTCGGCCGCTTCCGGTTCGTGTCGGGTGAATGGGGACAGGTGTGCCAACCCGGCCGCGGCCAACAGGAGTTCTCACCCGAACTCTGCATCTGAACCGACCCGACGGGCCGACGGCGGAACGTTCGGCGACCGTCAGGACGACAGGACGTCAGCCGGCGAGCTTGGACTTGACCAGTGCGGCGATGCGGCCACCGTCGGCACTCGCGCCCGCCCGTTCGCGGACCGCCTTGATGACCATGCCCATCGCCTTGCCGCCCTCGGCACCGTTCGCGGCCGCCGTGGCGATCTCCACGTCGACGATCGCGGCGAGCTCGGCGTCGCCCATCGCCGCCGGCAGGTAGCGCTCGATCACCTCGAGCTCGGCGCGCTCCTTGGCGGCCGAGTCCGGCCGGTCGTTCTCCTCGTACACCGCAGCCGACTCGGCTCGCTTCTTCGCCTCGGACTGCAGCACGGCGACCGCCTGCTCGTCGGTCAGTTCGACGGCCTCGTCGCCCGCGACCTCGGCGTTCATGATCGCCGCACGCAGCATGCGGATCGTCGACAGCGCGACCTCGTCGCGGGCCTTCATCGCAACGGTGAGGTCGGTCTGCAGGCGGGTCTTCACGGAGTCGGTCTCATTCGACATTCGTCAAGCATGCCGCGTCCGCTCAAGATCCGCGCGGCCGGTACCGATGCAGGAGCCATGAGTGAGACGGCGCTGACGCCCACCAACGACACGACACCTTCCACCACCCCGGAGAACCTGTTGCTCGAAGGTGACGCCCCCCGACTCGGCTCTGCGCCCCTCACGGCCCCCGCTCCGATGGGTGGCACCGGGACGCCGACCGTCGGCGACGCGCCGGCAGCACCCACCCTTCCGGTCGTGTCACCGGTACTCAGCGATCCGAACACCCCGATGCAGAGCGGTGCCGACCTCGCCACCCCCACGCTCGCTGCCGCGCCCACCTTGGCGGCTGCGCCGGCCCTGTCCACCGCACCGGCGCCCGCTCCGGTCATGCCGTCCGTCGATGACACGCCGTCGATCCCCGCACCGTCGTTGCCGTCGCTGCCGACGGCTTCCCCGGCATCGACCGCACCGACCAGCGACGAAGCCGCAACGGCCGATGACGATCATCCCATGGCGCACCTGATGGGCGGTGCCAACAAGGTCAGCGAGGCATCGCAGCGCGCGGCCGAGTTGCGCGCCGCCAAAAAGGCCAAGGCGAAGAAGATGAAGATCGGCTTCGCCGTCGGTTCGCTCGTCGTGTCGGCCGTCGTCGGTCCCCCGCTCTGGTCGTGGTTCACGAACGCGCTCAACGAGGCCGGCGACACCAGCACCGAAGAGCCCACCGACTGAGCCGGGCGCCGACGCTCAATACTTCGCGCCGCGCGCGCCGCGGCGTTCGACGCGCACCTCGATGCGGTCGATCTTCACACCCGCGACGGCGATCAGCCGTTCGGTGATCATCGGCGTCAGGAACTTGACCTGCGTCGCCCACGCCGGATCGTCGACTTCGACGATCAACGTGCCCTCGTCGAGCTTGCGGGGGGTGACGTGTTGGGCGACCTGCTCACCGACCGCCTCGTCCCACCGCCCGAAGAGGCCACCGACCGCTTCGCGGCTGGGGCCGCGCAGCGACCGGACGACGCCATCGAGCGCACTCGAGATCGGGACGGGTTCAGGGCTGGGCATCGGGACTCGTCACGACCGTACCCGCTTCGATCCGGAGCACACGATCAGGTCGGGCCGCCGGAGGCAACGGTGACGCCGACGTGATCACGACCTGCCCGGGCGGCAGGTTCGACAGCAGCGCCGTGGCCCGATCCGGGTCGAGTTCCGACAGCACGTCGTCGAGCACCAGCACCGGTGTCGACTCGGTCCGATCGGCGACCAGCCGGTGGGCGGCCAGCCGCAACGCGAGCGCCAACGTGCGCTGTTCACCCTGCGACGCATGGGTGCGGGCCGGGAGTCCGTTGAGCCCGATCGCCACCTCGTCGCGGTGCGGACCCACCGTCGAGATGCCACGTCGCACATCGAGCTCACGGGCCGCGGCGAGGGCCGCCACCAGGCCTGTCGCCCGCCATTCGGGTTCGTAGATCAGTTCGACCGGAGCGGCGTCGCCGGCGAGTTGTTCGTACGCCTCCGACACCATCGGCTGACACCGTGCGACGAGCGTGGCGCGGGCGTAACCGAGCTGCTCACCGAGTTCGGCCAATCGGGCGTCCCACACGTCGAGCGTCACCGCGACCTCGTCGCTGAGCCGGCCGCCCGCCTGCTTCAACAGGGTGCTGCGCTGCCGGACCACCCGATCGAGCTCGAGGCGCATCGAGTCGTAGCTGACCTTCAACGCGACGAGCGTGTCGTCGAGGAAGCGTCGCCGCTCCGACGGGCCACCCTTGATCATGATCAGGTCGTCGGGCGCGAACACGCTCACCCGCATCACACCGAGCAGGTCGCGTGTGCGACCGAGCTTCTGCTTGTTGACCTGCACCCGGTTGCGGCCGACACGTGAGAGTTCCGCTTCGATCAGCACCTCGCGACCGTCGTGGTCGCGCACGGTCGCACGGATGATCCCGGCGTCGGCTCCCACCCGGACGAGCGCGTCCGCCGGAGCGCCCCGGAAACTCGACAGGGTGGCGAGGTACGCCATCGACTCGGCGAGGTTCGTCTTGCCCTGGCCGTTCTTGCCGAGCACGGCGGTGATCCCGGCGGTGAGGTCGAACGACGCCGACTCGTAGTTGCGGAAGTCCACCAGTTCGAGCCGCTCGACGATCATGACGGGCCAACCCTACGGGCCGCCGTCGGCCAGTCCGCTGATCGGTCGGCTGATCGGTCGGCCCGCACGACGGCGTCGTCAGGACCCACCCGACACCATCACCCGAACCACGACCGAACCACCCAGGCCGGTCTGGGGGATGTCCCCGATGGCGCCCGAACGAGCGCTCCCGCACACTGTGGTCATGAGCGAACCACGCACCGGCTTCCCACCACCGACACCGGCGGAGGCGGCACCGACGGCCACCACGCCGAGTCGTTGGCGACATCCCGTCGCACTGTTCGCCGTCGCCGCGGCGATCGGCACCGTCGCGGCCCTGATCACCGGTTTCGCGGCCGGCGCCCTCGTCTTCTCACTCGGCAGCAACGACTGTTCGCCGAGCGACGGTTGGTGTGACCTCGGCGCCGCCGTCTTCGGCCTGCTCGCCGGGGTGGTGGTCGGCACGATCGCCTACGTCGCAACCGGCGTGACCACCATCGTCCGGAGCCGTCCGTCCGGACGACGCGGCGGACACATCGCCGCCCACCTGGTGTTTCCTCCGCTGGCGTTCGTCACCCTCGGAGTCGTCGGCGAACTCCTCGGCTGACCCGGCGTTCCGAGCCGACGCACGGCAGCGTTTGACTGCCGACGGCATCGGCAACGCTCCAAGGTGCACACCTCCACAGCACGGCATCCACAGAAAGGCATCATGAGTTTCCAGCACGGCACCACCCGAGTCATCGCAACGAGCGCTGCGATCGGAGCGCTCGCCCTGGGAGGTGGATACCTCGGATCGGCGATCAGCGCGTCGGCAGCACCGACACCCGCCGCGACGCCGGCACCGGCTCAGGCCGCCGTCGCGGCCGCGCCCAGCGCGTTCGTCCCGATTTCCGGCTATCGCAGCTACGACTCCCGGGTGGATCCCGACGAGAGCGGCAAGATCTACCTCCAGGAACAGCGCTTCGTCGACGTGGCGCTCGACCTCGAGGGCGACGAACGAATTCCCGACGAAGCGACCGCCGTGTCGTTCAACGTCACGGTGACCGAGACCGAGAGCGCCGGTTTCGTCCAGATCTCCGCTCCGGGCAGCCAGTTCGGTGACACCTCCACGGTCAACTGGACCGCCTCGGGTCAAACCGTCGCCAATGCCGGTGATGCGCTCATGTACGAGGGCGACATCTTCGACAACAACATCGTGTTCCACGTCGACGGCGCCGGCGGTGCCGGTGCGCACGTCATCATCGACATCACCGGGTACTACGTGCCGATCGACTGACGCCGGCCGACGGGAACGTCGGTTACGGCACCCGCACCGGCATGAGCAGGTAGAGGTAGTCGTCGTGGCCGACGCCGCGCAGCACGGCCGGCTTCATCGGGTCCATCGTCGCCAAGGTGATCTCGTCGCCTTCGACGGCGTCGATGCCCGATGCCAGGTAGTCGGGGTTGAACGCCACGGTCATCTCGGCGCCCTCGTAGCTGGCGTCGATCTCCTCGGCCGCGTTACCGACGTCTTGGGTGATCGCCGTCAGCTGCAACGTGTCGGAGCCGAGCGTCAGCCGAACCGGCGTCGAATCCTGCGCCAGGATCTTCACACGACGTAGCGCCTCGAGCAGCGCCTCGCGACCGACCGTCAGGATGTTCGGGTACGACGACGGCAACAGGTTGCGGTAGTTCGGGTACTCGCCCTCGATCAGGCGGGTCGTCAACCGGGTCTCGCCGGCCTCGAACACGGCCTCACGTGCGCCGAGCCGGACGGTGAGTTCGTCGCCGTTCGACACGATCCGCTGCAGTTCGGCCAGCGCACGGCTCGGGACGAGCACCTTCTGGCCGGCACCGAGCATCGACGACTGCGGAAGATCACGCACCGCGAGTCGGTACGAGTCGGTCGCCACCATCTTGAGCCCGTCGTCCTCGGCCGCGATCAGCACGCCGGTCAGGACGGCGCGGGCATCGTCGGTCGATGCTGCCCTCACGACCTGGCGGAGCGCATCGGAGACCTGGTCGCTCGACAGCGTGACCGGCTCGGCGTCGGGTTCGACCTGGGCCGGATAGTCGCTCAACGACAACGGGCGCACCGAGAACTGGGAGCGGCCGGCGCTGATCGACATCTCGTCGTCGTCGACGCTGACCTCGACCGCACCGGCCGGCAGCGCCTTGACGATGTCGGCAACCAGGCGAGCCGGCACGACCGCTGAACCGTCACGGTCGCTGTGGACCGGCACCGTCAGTCGGATCGTCAATTCCAGATCGGTACCCGTGACCGTCAGCTCACCGTCGTTGACATCGAGGCGGACACCGGAGAGCACCGGCAAGGTGCCGGTCCTGCTCGTGGCGGCTCGCCCTGCGGTGGCCAGTGCGTCGGCCAGGATCTCTCGCTCACAACGGAACTTCACAGTGCCGCCCTTCTCCCCAGTATGTGATGTACAGAATTAGCAGTAGTAGTAGGAGCTGTGGATTGGGGACAACTCCTCATTCGCCCAGCGTACGGCCTCCGCGCGGTCGCGCGCTGTTGTCCACGCGCGTCCACACCGCGCGGATGACGCCCATGTGATTCGGTGGACGACCCACAGTTGTCCACCGCGCGCCCACGCGTTGTCCCTGGTGTCGTCCACACCTCTGCGCGCGGTGTTCCGGTGGAGAGGATCACGTGAACTTCAACTTCTGCAGGACGTCGGTGACCTGCTCGTAGATGGCTTGGCGCTCGCCCATCTGCCTGGCGATCTTCTCGACGGCATGGATGACGGTGGTGTGGTCGCGGCCACCGAACAGCCGGGCGATGCTCGGGTAGCTCAGATCGGTGAACTCGCGGAACACGTACATCGCGATCTGACGGGCGGTCACGAGCGGGCGCTGTCGGCTCTTGCCCTTGAGCGCCTCGACCTCGAAGCCGAGGATCCCGGCGATCTCGTCGAGCAGCTCGGCGTCGGTCCGAGGTTTGGGCGGCGTGTTGGTCAGCAGGTCGGCCAGTTGCTGTTGCGCGAGTTCGGTGGTGATCGGCTCGCCGCTGAGGCTCGCGAACGCCGTGACCCGGATCAGTGCGCCTTCGAGCTCACGGATGTTCGTCGAGATGTTGGTCGCGATGAACTCGAGCGTCTCGGCCGGCACCTGGACGCGTTCACGCTCGGCCTTGTTGCGGAGGATCGCGAGGCGGGTCTCGAGGTCGGGTGGCTGGATGTCGGTGATCAGCCCCCACTTGAAGCGGCCACGCAGCCGTTCTTCGAGGGTGGGGATGGCGTCGGGCATCCGGTCGGACGAGATCACGATCTGCTTGTTGGCGCCGTGCAGCGAGTTGAACGTGTGGAAGAACTCCTCCTGGAGCCCTTCCTTGCCTTCGAGGAACTGGACGTCGTCGATCAGGAGGACGTCGATCTCGCGGTACTTGCGGCGCAGACCGGCCATCGAGTTCGAGCGGATCGCGTCGACGTATTCGTTCATGAACGTCTCGGTCGACACGTAGCGCACCACGTGGTGCTGGTAGTTGCTGTGGACGTAGTGGCCGATCGCGTGCAACAGGTGGGTCTTGCCGAGACCGGCCGACCCGTAGATGAACAGTGGGTTGTAGCTGCGGGCCGGTGTCTCGGCCACACGCAGTGCAGCGGCCAGCGGGAACTGGTTGGAGGCACCCTTCACGAAGGTCTCGAACGTGTAGCGGGGGTTGAGTCCGGCGGCGTCGAGGGCGTCGGCCTGTTCGGCGGCGCTGTTCGTGACCTCGGCCGACGGGGTCGGTGCCGCATCGGCGCTCGGCTGGTCCCCACGCTCGGGGGATTCGTGGACGACGTGCTCGGTTTCGGCGGTGATCACGTCGAACCGGCAGTCGTCGCGCCCGAGTTCGGCCAGCGCGTCGGTGATCAGCGGCTGGTATCGGGTGAGGATCCGGTCGCGCGCCAGCGTGCTGGGGACCTGGATCACCAGGCTGTTCGTGTCGTCGACGACCTGCGGGACGACCTCGGAAAATGTCGAGTACCAGACGGATTCGGTGAGCTGGGCACGGAGCAGCTGGGCCACAGCCGTCCACACCTCGAATTGATCACTCACCCTCGAACCTCCGGAGACACCCGCACTCACGTCCACACGGTTGTCCACAACTGTGGACAACTGCTCGACTGGCGTGGACGTCGCAACCTAGCACGATCGCACGAGCCTCCGAAACCGTGCCTTCCGGACATTTTCGGTGTGGTTGCCGCAAGTGGCCGCCCGGCCGTAGCCTTGTCAGGTCGAGATCGCGTACTCGTTCGCGTCTCGCTGCACCAGATCGTGTCGACCCGGCACTGCATCCCGCCGGGTTCCCGAGGAGGACGACGTGAAGCGTACATTTCAACCCAACACCCACCGACGTGCCAAGAAGCACGGGTTCCGCGCTCGGATGAGCACTCGCGCCGGCCGCGCCGTGCTCAAGAACCGCCGCGCCAAGGGCCGCGCCCGACTCTCGGCTTGATCCATCGAATCCGCGAGCGCTCCGCGTTCGAACGGTTGGCGCGTGACGGCACGCGGATTCGTCGATCAGCCCTGTGGTGTACCTGGTGTCCAGATCCCGACTCGACCGCAACATGTGTAGCGTTCGCGTTCAGTCGCGCGTTCGGGCCGGCGGTGCACCGCAACCGGATTCGTCGGCGCCTGCGGTCGATCCTGACCGAACTCGACCGGGAACAACCACTCCCGCCGGGTCTGCTGGTGATCGGGGGCCGTCCCCAGCTGCTCGAACAGACGTTCGACCGTCTGAAGGCCGACACGAGGGCACTGGTGTCCCAGCTGCGGCGCACGGACGACTCCAAGGGATGATGTTGCGGGCGATCGTCTGGTACCAGCGAGGTGCCGAAGGTCGCCCGTCGCCCTGCCGCTACTTCCCCACCTGCTCCGAGTACGGCCACGAGGCCATCTCGGTCCACGGCCCCGGCCGAGGTCTGTGGTTGACGATTCGGCGTCTGCTCCGGTGTCGACCGTTCGGTCCGTCGGGTTTCGACCCGGTCCCCCTCCCCCGTGACGCTCACGAGAAGGATTCATGATGATCGCTGGCATCTTCGAGTGGCCTGCCGCCGTACTGGCCTGGCTCTACGACCTGACGGGCAACTACGCGCTCGCGATCGGGTTGATCGCCGTGATCGTGATGGCGCTCGTCACCCCGCTGATCCTGAAGAGCACCAAGGGGATGCTCGAGATGCAGCGGTTGGCTCCCGAGATGCGCCGGCTCCAGCAGGAGCACAAGGGTGACCGTCAGAAGCTCAACGAAGAGATGATGAAGCTCTACCAGGAGCACAAGGTCAACCCGATGGCGTCGTGCCTGCCACTGGTCGCGCAGATGCCGGTCTTCATCATCATGTTCCGCATCCTGCACGGCATGACCTACGAGCCGGCCGGTGGCAACGAGCTCGTCGCTCGGGCCGTGATGAACGCCGGCGGTGCACCGGCCGATCAGGCGATCGGGTTCATGCCGCGCTACCTGTCCACCGGTTCGGAGCTCTACCAGTCGCTGGTGCGTTCCACCGAGATGTCGGCGTTCGGACTCGATCTCTCGGTCTCGCCGTCGGACATGCTGGGTCAGGACTTCGCTCGCGGCCTGGTCTACGCCGGGCTCGTCGCCGTGCTCGGTGGTCTGTACTTCTTCCAGCAGCGCATGGTCGCTGCTCGGGCCGCCGTGAGCCCGACCATGTCGGAGACCCAGCAGAAGCTGATGCAGTACCTGCCGGTCGTGTTCGCCGTGTTCCAGATCTTCTTCCTGCTCGGCCTGGTCGTCTACTACATCGTCCAGTCGGTGCTCCGGATCCTGCAGCAGTTCTACATCACCAAGCGGTTCTACGCCGGCGACGAGTCGTTGGGTCGTCAGGCCCAGGCTGCGAGCGAACGAGCGCGTGAACTCGCCAAGACCGACGGGGGCGGCGGCCCGCTCGCCCAGGCCCGTCGTGATCTCGCCGATGCCAAGAAGGGCGCCAAGAGCGACAGCAAGAACGGCGACAGCAAGAACAGCGACAGCAAGAACAGCGGGGGGAAGAACGGCGGGGGGAAGCAGCAGCCCGCCGCCAAGAAGAAGGGCAAGGGCGCCGAGACGCCCGAGCCCGCCGTGCGTCCGTCCAAGCGGACGACGCCACCGAAGAATCGACCGACACCATCCGCCAAGTCGGGTGGCCGTCCGGCCGGACGTCCAGGAGGACGCCCGGCATCGAGCAACCGCCGCAAGCGTAAGTAGACGTCGGCGCCGAGCAGGAGCAGGAGAACAACACGATGGAATGGGTGGAAACCACCGCCAAGACGGTCGCCGAGGCGCAGGATGTGGCGCTCGACCAACTCGGCGTCGCCGCCGACGAGGCCGAGTTCGAGGTCCTCGAAGAACCGAAGTCCGGTCTGTTCGGACGAGTGCGTGGCGAGGCCCGCGTTCGCGCCCGGGTGAAGCCGACGGCCGTCCGACCCAAGCAGGAGCGCCGCCAGCGCGGCAAGGGTCCGAAGCGTGACGGCGCGAAGAAGTCGGGTGGCAGGTCGAAGAGCAACGATGACCGGTCCGAATCCAAGGCATCCGACGGGGCCGACGACGCCCCCGCGACCGAGTCCAGCAAGCCTGCTCGACCGAAGCAACAGCGTCAGAACAAGGAGAGCAAGCGTATGGAGCACGAGCACCCCCAGTCCGACGTGACCCCGCAGGAGGTGGGCGACGCCGCGGCGGCCTTCATGTCCCAGCTGGCCACGGCGTTCGGCGCCGAGAACGCCGAGACCGAACTCACGGTCGACGGCACCGACCTCGACGTCCGGGTCACCGGGAGCGAGCTCGGTCTGATGGTCGGCCCGGGCGGCCGCACCCTCACCGCGATCCAGGACCTGGTCCGGGTGTCGGCGCAGCGTCGCCTCGGCGACCACGAGACCCGCCTGCGGATCGACGTCGGTGGCTACCGCGAGAAGCGCCGCGCCGCACTCGAGCAGTTCGCCGGCAAGGTGGCCGCTCAGGTCATCGAGACCAACACCGCCAAGGCACTCGAGCCGATGTCGTCGAGCGACCGCAAGGCCGTGCACGATGCGGTCATCGAGATCGACGGCGTCACCAGCCATTCCGAAGGCGATGACCCGAACCGCCGGGTGGTCATCACGCCGAACTGATCGGCTGATCCGATCGCCATGAACACCGAGTTGCTCGAAACGCTGCGCGACGCGCAGCGTTTCGGCTTTTTCGGCGGCCGTCCGGTCGAGCAGGCGGCAGAACACGCGCTCGGCTTCGTCGATGCGCTGGGCCCGCTCGACGCCGGTTGCCGGCTGGTCGACCTCGGGAGCGGTGGCGGGCTCCCCGGTTTGGTGCTCGCCGACGCCTATCCCGAAATCCGCATCACGCTGGTCGATCGTCGCGAGAAGCGCACCGACTTCCTGCGACGCGCCGTCCTGCGTCTCGACTTCACCCACGTCGATGTCGTCGCCGCCGACGTCGACGTGTTGATCGGAGAGGTCGATGACGGGATCCGGCATCGCTTCGACGTCGTGACGGCTCGGGGATTCGGCCCCCCGTCGACGACGCTGACGGTCGCCTGTGACCTGCTCGCCCCCGCTGGTCGAGTGGTGATCAGCGAGCCGCCCGCCGGCGACCGGTGGGACGCAGAGCTCCTGACATCGCTCGGTGTGACTCGCCTGCCGGTGGGGCACGTGAGCGTCTTCCAGCGCTGACGACGCCGATTCGCTGCTGGAACGTCGGTCGACGGAGGTCGGCGGGGTACGCATCGCGAGGTCGGTACGGGCGGCACCGCTCGATCGGCCCGATGGCGCGAACCCGGTCGGCGCGACGGGGCGGCCGGACGGAACGGCGCGTTCGGTCCCCGTCGCCCGGCGACCGATGCCGTGACAGGACGGAAGTGTGCTGTGGGTCGACCGCAGCAGTGACCGCACCGGACCCGGAAGCATCCGGCACGCGCGATCGGGGTGGGACGCTGCAGTTGGTGATGTTCCACGTGGAACCTCGAGCCGCTCGAGTGGTGTGCGCACCGCCCGCTACACCGACCGAACGGCCCGTCCACGCGATGAGCCACAGGGTTGCTGTCTCTGGTGCAGGTGATGGGCGACGAGCCGCAGAGCCGTGCGGCGTCGAGACGTCCATGGAAGCCACGGCGCCGATGTGACTCACCAGTATCGGGTGTATACCTCTGGGCTGCCGAACATCGGGTCGACGATGACCGGGTAGGTGGTCGAGTGGTGGGCCGGGCTCTGCACGTTCGATCGTTCCACGTGGGACAGGGGGCGGCTCCGCCGGATGAACGTCCGGGGAGCGGAAGCCACGGGCCGGACCGACGGTTCTCGGTGCCACCAGGGGCGACGACTCCCAGGTGCCCGGCTGATGGACGTTCGATTGTTCCACGTGAAACATGTCTGGAGCCCGCCGTGGGAGGGTCCGTCGGTGGGGTGCGGTTTGTCGGCCGGACCCGTGGTTCGCCGGCGGCCGTCACCAGGGGCGAGGACATCTCAGATCACCCGGCTGCCGGGCGTTCGATGTTCCACGTGAAACATGGCGGATGGCTCGCGGGGCGGGCCGGCCGGGGAACGGCTCAACCCGGCTCTCGTGACGTCGGTCGCAGCACGTCTGCGGATCGTCGCCGGTCCGTCGGCCGCTCGCGAACGGTGACGTTGTTGCACCTTGAACGTCGGACAACCCTCGGGGCGGTCGTCGCCGAGCTGGGGGCGGATGTGCTGTCCTGCGCACAGTGTGGAGTTGCCTGCGGCCCTGTCCCGTGTCGGTTACCAGCATCTGACCGCGCGATGTTTCACGTGGAACAACGACGTCTCGGTGCCCGGCAATCGAGGGTCCCGAGGTCGGGTCGGTTTGCGGTGGTCAGAGACGGTCGCCGTTCGCGACCGAGACCCTCGTGTTCGCTCCCCGACGACACGTTCGGTGTCTCACGTGGAACCGGGGCCAGGATGACGCAGATCCCGCAAACGAAGCGGTCGGCCCGGCCACCCTGCCGCTTCGGCCGGGAGCCCACCCAACCGTCCGGCTGTGTTCGTCGGGCGAGTGGAACGGTCGTCGGACGCGCCCGGATGGTTTCACGTGGAACATCTGACGCCGCGGTGAAACCGTGACCATCCTCGCATTTGGCTCGTTGACCGGCCAGACTGTGTGCAATGGACGCCGAAGCACCACGCCCGACCGGGCGGCCACTCCCCCGCGTCATCGCGATCGCCAACCAGAAGGGTGGCGTCGGGAAGACGACCACCACCATCAACGTCGGGGCCTGCCTGGCCGAGATGGGACTGCGGACCCTCGTGGTCGACCTCGATCCGCAGGGGAACGCCTCCACGGGGCTGGGGATCGAGAACCGAGGTCTCGAGACGTCGATGTACCACGTGCTGATGCACGACGTCCCGCTGGAGAACTGCATCGAGCCGACGGACGTTCGGAACCTCTTCGTCGCGCCGGCGAGCCTCGATCTGGCAGGTGCGGAGATCGAACTCGTTCCGGCCTTCAGCCGCGAGACTCGCCTCAAGAACGCCATCGCCGCCGTGATCGACGACTACGACTATGTCCTCATCGACTGTCCGCCCACACTCGGCCTTCTGACGGTCAACGGCCTGGCCGCAGCGACCGAGGTGATGGTGCCGATCCAGACCGAGTACTACGCGCTCGAAGGCCTGGGCCAGCTGCTGCGCAACGTCGACCTCGTCAAACGGAACCTGAACCCGACGCTCGAGGTGTCGACCATCGTCTGCGTGATGTACGACGCACGAACGAAGCTGTCCGACCAGGTCGTGCAAGAGGTCCGTGAGCATTTCGGCGACAAGGTGGTCCGCAGTGTGGTCCCGAGGTCGGTCCGATTGTCGGAAGCCCCCTCGTTCGGACAACCGATCATCACGTTCGATCCACGTTCGCGGGGCGCCGTCGCCTATCGCGATGTGGCCAAGGAGGTACACGATGGCGCGGCGTAGCGGTTTGGGCAAGGGGCTGAGTTCGCTGATCCCGCCAGGCGAGGCAGAACCAGGGGAGTCCGACGCCGGAGCGTTCCTCCGCGACATCCCGGTCGGTGATGTGACCCCGAATCCCCACCAGCCGCGCGTGCACTTCGATGAGGAATCACTCGCGGAACTGACGGCCTCGGTGCAGCAGCTCGGTGTCCTGCAACCGATCCTGGTGCGACCGACCGACCACGGCTTCGAACTGATCGCGGGGGAGCGACGGTGGCGGGCTGCCGGCCGTGCCGGTCTCGCGATGATCCCGGCTGTAATCCGGGTGACCGATGACCTTGCGTCGGTCGAGCAAGCGTTGGTGGAGAACCTGCACCGCCAGGACCTGACGGCGCTGGAGGAGGCAGCGGCCTACCAACAGCTGATCGACGATTTCGACCTCACGCACGAGCAACTCGCTGATCGGGTCGGGAAGAGTCGCTCGTCGATCACCAACACTCTGCGTTTGCTGGGACTGCCGCCGGGCATCCAGCATCTGCTCGCCGACGGCAAACTCAGTGCCGGTCACGCCCGTGCGCTCCTGGCGACGCCCGACCGCAGTCTGCAGGAATCGCTTGCCCGGCAGGCCGCCGACGAAGGATGGAGCGTTCGCGCCGTCGAAGAGGCCGTCAAGGCCGGTGGCGCGGTACCGACGATCGACGAGGAAGCCGTCACCGAGGCTCCGGTGCCGGCGCCGGAACACGACGGCGCCGGCGTGGCACCCTCGACCCGCTTGCGGCCGCCGGGTCTGCTCGAACTCGAAGAGCTCCTGGCCGATCACCTCGAGACCCGGGTCTCGGTACAGATGGGTGCCAAGCGGGGGCGGATCTCGATCGAGTTCGCCGACCTCGAGGACTTGGAGCGGATCTACCGCCGTATGGCGGACTGAGGGCACCTCGGTGATACGTCCGAATCCACATTGTCCGGACCTATTTGACCCTCAACATTCGACCCGCGCGTGACGTTCAGTCACAGGGTGGGGAGAATTCTGTGGATAAACCATCGATCCCAGGGTGAGTTCGGCTCAACCTGGGGATAACACCGGTATTCTTCCCCAGTCCTCGAGGGCCTCGACCACTGCGTGAACGATCTGCGGAGCGTGGTCGAGCGCCTGTTGGATCGCGCCGAGCGTGAACAACACCGCCGGCATGCGGGTTTCGCGGAGCACCTGCAGTCGCATGCCCTCGACCTGTGGATCAAGGTCCATCTCACGCGACGCGCAGCACTGCGAGATCCGGAGCGCAAGGGCACGCCCGCCCGCCGATTCGAACTGTGGCACCGCGTAGTAGTGGATCGTCGATGCCGGACCCGCCTGCGCCTCGAACCCGATGTACACCGTGGCCGCGAACCGGTTCGCGGTCGCCGCCTGGACCCCGGCATCGGGCTCGTCGGAGGCGACCACGGTCGCGCTCCGCTGCCGCAGGGCCTGGACGAGCTGGCGTGACAGTGCACTCAGGCCGCCGAACTGGCCCACGACGACCCGGAGATCGCTCAGCGAGCGAGCGGTCGCCGTCAGCGCCTCGAGTTCGCGGAGCGCGGTGATGCCCGGGCCCCTGCCGGTCTGCCGGGCCAACACCTCGAGGGCACGCACCGTTGCCGGTCCACAGACCCCGTCGACGTTGAGCCCGCTGTTGTGCTGGAAGTCCTCGAGTGCGCCGGCCGTCGCCGGGCCGAAGATGCCGTCGACACGGCCGGAATCGAAACCGATCCGTGCCAACGACGACTGGAGTTCGGCGACGTCGTCACCGCGCAGGTTCGGCGCGACCAGCATGAGCAGGCGGTCGCCGAGCTTCCAGGAAGCTTCGACGATGGCGCGCCAGGTGCCCTGATCACAGCGTCCGGTGGCTCGCAGGCCCCGCCCTTGCTGGAACTCGATGACGCTGCGCTCGGTGACCGCACAGAAAAAGCCCGCCTCGGCGCCGACCGGCGGGAAGCCGGCGGTACCGAGGCGGCGTTGCAGGTCGCGGATCGCTTCGCCGCGTTGACCGGGGGTCAGTGGGAAGTGGCCAGAAATTCGTCGAGCTCCTGGAGGAGGGCACCCTTGCCCTTGGCACCGACGATCTTCTTCTTGACGTCGCCGTCCTGGAGGACGAGGAGCGTCGGAATGCTCATCACGCTGAACCGCATCGCGATCTCGGGGTTTTCGTCGACGTTGAGCTTGGTGATGTTGATCTGCTCACCGAGTTCGCCGGCCAGTTCTTCGAGGATCGGTGCGATCTGCTTGCACGGACCACACCACTCGGCCCAGAAGTCGACGAGGACGGGTGCCGACGAGCTGTTGACGGTCTCGTCGAAGGTCGCAGTGGTGAGGTTGGTGATCCCGTTGGCCATGGTTTCGGTCCTTTGCATCTCGCCCGATGGGGCGTAGGGGAGTGTACCGAAAGGGAACCGGGTGCCCGGGTCATCTATTCCGCGTCGACGGTCGGCGACTGGTCGCCGACCGCCTGGGGCTCACTTCGACCGCTCACCGACTGCGCCTCGTCGCTGGCGCTTCCGTCGTCGCGTCGTTGATGGCCGGGCGTGACGGGTCGCCGTTGGCCCTGGGGTCAGGGCGCCTGTCGCGCCGTTGGGGTGGCGACTCAGGCGTCGACCTGGGTGGGGGCCCAGTGCTCCTCGATGGTGGCGATGTCGTCGTCTTCGCGGTCTTCGAGCCAGCGCTCGGCGTCGATCGCGGCCATACAGCCGGAGCCGGCGGCGGTGATCGCCTGCCGGTAGGTGTGATCCTGCACATCACCGCAGGCGAACACGCCGTCGATGTTGGTGTACGTCGACCCTTCCTTGGTGATCAGGTAGCCGTTGTCCTCCATGTCGAGCACACCCTGGAACAGGTCGGTGTTGGGGCGGTGGCCGATCGCCACGAACAGACCCGCCACCGGCATCTCGGAGACGGCGCCGTCGACCGTGCTGGTGACTTCGATCCCCTCGACCCGATCATCGCCCCTGATGGCGGTGACCGTGTGGTTCCACAGGAACTCGATCTTCGGGTTCGCCTTCGCACGATCCTGCATGATCTTCGAGGCGCGCAATTCGTCGCGACGGTGGACGATCGTCACCTTGTCGGCGAACTTCGTGAGGAAGGTCGCCTCCTCGATGGCGGAGTCGCCACCGCCGACGACCGCGATCTCCTGGCCGCGGAAGAAGAAGCCGTCACAGGTCGCACACGTCGACAGACCGTGCCCCATCAGGCGCGATTCCTCCTCGAGGCCGAGCATCAGCGACTGGGCACCGGTCGACACGATGATCGAGGCGGCCTGGTATTCCTGATCGCGGATCCACACCTTGAACGGACGCTGCGAGAAGTCGATGCGGCTCACCTTCTCGGTGATGAACTCGGCGCCGAAACGTTCGGCCTGCGAGCGGAAGTTCATCATGAGCTCGGGGCCCATGATGCCGTCGGGGAAGCCGGGGAAGTTCTCGACCTCGGTGGTGAGCATCAGCTGACCACCCGGCTGGTCGGAGGTGGACGACGGTTCACCCTCGATCACCAGCGGCGCCAGGTTGGCGCGGGCGGCGTAGATCGCAGCGGTCAGGCCGGCGGGGCCGGAACCGATCACGATGACGTTGCGGACTTCGGACATGGTGCCTCCCGGAGGGCGAAGAGCGAGGGTCAGGCGGAGGTGCTGTGACGCTTCGACATGAGGAACCATCCACCGACCGTCAAGATTCCACCGACGATGAAGTAGCTGATGTAGACCGACTTGTCCCACTCGAAGAAGATGTCGAGCAGCGACTGCAGCCCGCGGGTGGCGATGATCAGCAGCAACACGATCGCGACCATTCCGAGGAACAGGCTCATGAGCCCGAAGACGACGCCCCGTACGACCTTGATCGCGTTGTTGGTCGTCTTGTCGCGCACGTTGCCGACGAACGTCGTGATCTGTTCGGTGAGGTCGTTCGCCCAGTTCGGGTCGGTCAATGGATTGCCCGGCATCCCCTGAACTGTAGCGGCGATGCGGAACGGCTCCCGCATGCGCGGTCAGCCGGCGAAGAGCGACCCGACCACGAGCTCGACGCAGGTGTCGGTTTGCAGGGCCACGACGAGACCGTCGGTCTCCCGGACGTCGATGTACACGGGCACCGGTTCGTCGTCGAGCAGCAGGGTCGCCTCGTCGAGGATCTGTCGGGCATCGACGCAGGCGTGGTTCGGGGTGGGCGGCAACGTGCCGGCGTCGCGCTCGCCGAGCAGGTAGACGCCGTAGACGCCGAGCTCGACCTCGTCGGCGATCGGCGCCTCGGGGTCGAAGTCGGTCGGCACCGCCATGTAGGCGAGCGAGTCGGACGTGGGGACTTCGCCTGCATCGTTCGAGCCGTCGTCCGCCGCGTCGTCGTCCGCGTCGTCGTCCGTGTCGGCGGTGCTCTCGTCGGTCGGTTCGAACTCGCCGTCGTCGGCCATCTCGTCGTCGGCCGTTTCGTCGTCGCCGGCCATGTCGGCACCGCCGGCGTCCTCGGCGACCATGACCTCGCTCTCGGCAGCGTCGGCGGTGTCGGCCGATTCGGTGAAGGCGCCGTCGCGTTCGACGCTCGCGGCTGCTGGTTCGGCGGTGTCGGCCGAGTCGTCGTCACCACCGAGGCCGGCCTGGGAGACGATGATGCCGAGCCCCGCCACCGCGACGACGGCAGCCGCCACACCCAGGTATTTCGCGTATGCCGGACGCGGTCGGAACGGGACCACGGGCGAGGTGGCCGGCTCGGGCACGTCGGTGTCAGCGGTGTCGGCGGCAGCACCGAACGCAGCCATCGCGGCGTTGATCGCCGACTCACGAGCGTCGGCGCTCGGGCCGGGAACGTCGCGCAGTCCGGCCTGCAGGACGCGGAGTTCCTCGACCTCGGCCATCACCTCGGGGTCGGCTTCGGCGATCCGACGTTCGTCGGCGGTGAGTTCACCGTCGAGGTACGCGTTCGCGAGGAAGTACTGCTCGTCGTTCATGGTTCGTTGGGGGGATTGCTGATTGGACGTTCGCCGGGAGGGTTCTGGTTCCCGAGTTTCTCGACGAGCATGCGTCGACCGCGAGCGATCCGGGATTTGACGGTACCGACGGGGATCCCGAGCGCCTCGGCGATCTCCGCGTAGTCGAGGTCGCCGACGTCGCGCATGACCACGGCGGCCTTGAACTCTTCGGGCAGACCGGCCAGTGCCGCGTCGATCGTGATGCGATCGGCGACGTCGTCGATGTGCCGGTGGGCGAACTCGTCGGCGGGCTCCGGCACGTCGCCGTCGTCGTCGACGACGTGGAACTGCGGTCGACGCTTGCGCTTGCGGAGTTCGTCGAGCGCCGTGTTCGTGGCGATCCGGTACACCCAGGTGCCGAACGCCGAACGGCCGTCGAACTTGTCGATGTTGCGGACGACGCGGATCATCGCCTCCTGGGCGGCGTCGTCGGCGTCACGGGTGCTGCCGGCGATCCGACGACACACCGCATGCGCCCGGTCGTAGTGCCGGCGCAGGAGCAGATCCATGGCGGCGCCGTCGCCACGCTGTGCCGCAGCGACGAGATCGTCGTCGCTGCGCTCGAGGGAGCTCACGGCCCGAAGGAGATCTCGCCGAGCCGACCCCGATAGGGGTTCGCCGAGGTGCACACCTCGTCGGGGCCGAGCTCCTTCAGCCAGACGAGCAGGTAGTTCGCCGGTTCGGTGATCTCCACCTCGATGGTGCCGGGTGCGTCGTCGAACCGGGTGTCGCCGACCTTGCTCCAGCCGTCGAGCTCCGCTGGTGCCGCCGCGCCGTTCGCCGTCATGACGTCGATCTGGTACGGCCCGTTGGCCGACTCGATCGACAGGGTGCCGGTGGCGGCCCCGTTGAGGCCGAGGATGAGGCCGACGCCGCTCTTGCCGCCCATGTAGCGATCTTGATAGCACTCGGTCGGCCACATGGTGCTCTCGCTACCGTCGGCGATCGCCAGGTTCGCCTGGGCGTCGTTCTCCTGCCCGTTGTCACCGTCGGGGTCGAACGCCTGCACCGTGATGATGCGGGCATCGGCGGGGTCGATCGCACCGGGCGCCGCTGCAGCGGTCTCGCCGTCGTCGGATCCGGCCGGGTCGCCTTGGTCGGCGTCGGGTTGCTCGGCGTCGTCGGCCCGGGTGTCGTCGGTCTGGGCGGTGTCGGTCTGGGCGGTGTCGGCCCCCGGATCGACGACCGTCGGCAGATCGTCGGGCGAATCGCCCCGGTTCACGCTGACGAACAGCACGAGCGCGACGACGAGCGCGACGGCCAGGAGGGCCCCGACGGCGATCAGGCTCGGCGTCCAGCGTTGTTGGTCCTGCCGGGCGGGTGCGCCGCGGATCGGCTTGGGTGCCGACGGTGTGCTGTCGCGGCGCGCGACGGGCTCGGTGCCGGCGTCGGGTTGCGATGGCTGCGGTCGTGGCCGTGCCGGGCGGGTCACGGGCACCACGCCGCTCACGTGCGGGTCGCCGGGTACGCCGGGCCCGGCACCGAGGGCGCGCTTGGGCGGATTGGCGATGCGCGGTGGCGGGTCGGCGGGTGTGCCGTCGATCTCGGGCGGCGTCGTGTCGACCGAGAGCAGCGAGCTGCGCAGTTCGTTGCCGGACTGTGGCCGGTGTGCCGGGTTGCGGGCGAGCGACTTGTGGATCAGGTTGACGAGCCCGATCGGGAGGGTCGGACGCAGGTGACCGAGGTCGGTCGGGTCGCGCTGCAGGCGCGCCAGGGCGGTGTCGGCGTCGCTCTCGCCGAGGAACGGCACGCGGCCGGCGAGGCACTCGTAGAGCACGAGACCGAGCGAGTAGAGGTCGGCGCGACCGTCGAGCCGACGTCCGCGCACCTGCTCGGGCGACAGGTACTTGGCCGTGCCCATCATCACGTTGTCGCTGGTCAGGTCTTCGTCGCCGACCTGCAGACCCTTGGCGATGCCGAAGTCGGTGAGCAGCACCCGCCCGTCGGAGGTGACGAGGATGTTGCCCGGCTTGACGTCGCGGTGGACGAACCCGGCGCGGTGTGCCTCGTCGAGCGCACCGGCGATGGCGGCACCGATGTGGATGGTGAGTTCGGGGCCGAGCCGGCGCTGCGAATCGAGCAACTGCCGGAGGCTCTTGCCGTCGACGAGCTGCATCACGACCGCCTGGCGGCCTTCGTGCACGAACACGTCGTGGACGGCGACGATATTCGGGTGTGTCAGCCGGGCGACCGCGATGGCCTCACGCCGGAAGCGTTCGGTGACGACCGGGTCGGTGGCGAGGTTGGTCTTCAACCACTTGACGGCGACCCGGCGATCGAGGTCGGTGTCGGTCGCGACCCAGACCTCGGCCATACCACCCTGGCCGATGCGACGTTCCAGCTGGTACCGGTCCGCAAGCAGCGCGCCCGCGGGCGCCTGCGATGGGTTGGGTGCACTGGAGGCCATGATCGGTCGTCACGCTAGTGGGCTGGAACCCATGGAAACCGGCATTGAATCGACGAATCGAAGGTCGGCGCGCCGGTTCAGGTCACGCTCGGACGTCGAACGCGACCCCGATCGTGCCGCGACCGGCATGTGTGCCGATCACGGGCCCGATCTCGCCGACGACGATCTCACCGTCGTAGTGGGGTCGGAGCAGTTCGACGAACTGGTCGACGTCACTGCAGTCGGCGTGCAGCACGGCGAGGTCGCTGATGCGTCCCTCGTACTCGGCGACCTTGTCGACCAGGAACTTGAGGGCCTTCGAGCGGGTGCGCTGCTTACCGCTCTGTTCGACCGCACCGTCGACGACCTCGATGATCGGCTTGATCGCGAGCGCCGTGGCGAGCAGCGCCTTGGCGTTGCCGATCCGGCCGCCCTTCTTGAGGTTCTCGAGCGTGTCGAGCGCCCCGAACACCTTGGTGCGCGAGGCCCGGTCGACCGCGAGTGCCTCGACCTCGTCGATGGACGCGCCGTCGGCGGCGAGTCGGGCGCAGGCGAGCACGATGGTGCCGACGCCGAGCGTGACCGAGCGGCTGTCGACCACCCGGATGGGGACCTCGTCGATGGAGCGGGCGGCGAGCTCGGCGCTCTGCATCGTGGCCGACAGCGCACCGGAGAGCGAGACCACGACGATCCCGGTGGCACCCTCGGCGATGAGCTCACGGTACGTCTGCTCGAACTGGCCCGGTGCCGGCGCGGCCGTCTCGGGCAGGGTGTCCTGCTGACTGCAGCGCGCCCAGAACTCGGCGGTCGTGAGTTGTTCGCGGTCGATGAACTCCTCGTCGCCGAAGCGGATCGACAGCGGCACGACGCGCACGCCGTGTTCGGCGACGACGGCCTCGGGCAGGTCGCAGGATGAGTCGGTGACGATACGGATGCTCACGGGGACGCGAGCCTACTGCTCGTCGTCGGCATCGTGTGCCGGGCGTGGGTCGGCGGCCACGGTCGGGTGCCGTTCCTGTGCTTCGACGATGCCGTTGGCGCGGCGCTCGATCCGGCGTCGTCGGAAGTAGCTGAACCACCAGGTGGCCAGCACCAGCAGGGCGCCGACGGTGACGAGCCGACCGAGGCCGGTGAGCGTGCTGACGCGGGCCGTCAGCTCGACCGGTTCGGTGAGCGCCGTGCCGTTCGGCGTGCGGAGTTCGACCACCACGGGGAACACACCGTTGGAGCGAGCCTCGACCGGGATGTCGACGTTGGTGATCTGGTTGGCTTCGAGCAACTGTTCGAAGTCGCCGCTCGGGAAGTCGAGCTTGTCGGACTCGACGTGCACCTGGACGCGCAGCGGTGTGTCACCACGGTTCTCGACGCGCAGCGGGATCGGCGCCGCGTCGCCGGCGATCGTGAACGAGAACGGTTCGGGCTGGACGACCTGGGCGCGCACCAGGTCGATGTCGGTGTCGACCGCATCGACGATCTCGGCCGACTCCCTCCCGGTGAGTCCGGTCGACAGCGCGGTCCGCAGGTCCTGGTCCCACGCTCCGGGCCTCGGGTCGTCGGCGGGCAGCATCGACGCGGTGTCGGCCGCGTGGAGCCGCACGATCTGGGCGGCCTGTGCCCGAGCGCCGAGGCTGATGCCGGGACGGGGGTCGAGGTCGACGACGACGGGTGTGCCGCCGTTGAACAGCGTGTTGGTGAGGTCGGGGATCTGCCCGACGGTCTGGAACGTGATGGCCGGGTGCTGGGCCGCGAGCAGGGAGAGTTCGCCGAGCACAGCGGGGTCGGGGATGCCGATGTCGGGCGTGGTGAGGATCAGCGAACGTCGGTCGGGGTCGAGCTGGTAGCGCAGTGCGCTCGCGTCGGCCATCAGATGGACCGCCCGTTCGATCGGGCTGCCCTCGGCATCGGGGTCGAGCAGTTCGACGATCGGATCGACCACCATCATCCGCATCGCCGAGTCGTCGGTGAGCGCGGCGTCGAACATCAACGTCGGATCGGTGAACGCGCCGAGGTTGTTGCCGAGGGTGAGGTACCGATCGAACGGCACGACGAGCAGCGGGATGCCGAGACTTCTGATCGCCGTGGCCCCCTCGGCGGTGATCGGCCCGTCGGCGATCCAGGCCCCTCGGACGGTCGGCGTCACGCTGAACCGCTGGTCGAGCTGCGCCTCGCCGTTGGCGATGCCCCGAGCGAGTTCGTCCTCGAGCCCCGCCTCGACGGCGGCCGAGGGATCGAGTGGCTGGTCGGGCAGCACGAGCAGTCGGTCGTCGGCGTCGAGCGCCGCCGTCAGTTCGCCACCGAGCTGGACGGTGCGGTCGAGCACCGTGGACAGGTAGGTCGGGGGCAGCGCGACGGTGACGGGTTCATCGACGGCGTTCACGAGTTCGATGAGTCGCTCGATCTCGACCGCGGCGGCGACCGACTCGCTCTCATTCGGCAGCGGCCCGCTGTCGCGCAGCGCAGCGAGGATCGTGAACGCGAGCGGTCCGCGCCCCGGACCGTCGGTGCGGATCACGTCGACCAACGTGGTCGCTTCGGCGATGAGCAGTCCGCCGCGTCGGATCTGGACCGACACGGGGTGGACGCCCTCCTGCAGCAGGTCGAGTTGGTTGACCTCGGCCACCCCGGCCGCGATCGGCACGTCGACCATCAGCCGTCGTTCGCCGGTCTCCTCGTCGAACACCGCGACGTCGTCGAGATCGAACTCGAGGATGTCGAGCACCGGGCCCGGGTCGCCGGCGACCGCCGCGGCGACCCCGGCTCGTGTCGCGATCGCGCGGTGCGATCGGACCTGCACCGTCATGCGCGGTCCCGGCGGCAACGTCGTGGTGGTCGTCGTGCTCGGTGCCGTCGTCGTCACCGCCGGCGTCGACGGCTCGGTGGGTGTCGGCACCGTGGACGCCACCTGGCCCGGCAACGTGGTGGTGGTCGTCGTCGTGGTCGTGGTGGTGGTCGTCGTGGTCGTGGTGGTGGTCGTGGTGGTCGTCGTCGGTGCGATCTCGGGGACGTCGCCGGTCACCATGAACTCGAACCTGGCCACCCCACCCGGCGAGACGGCGAACGTCTGCGCCGTCAGCTCCAGCCCGGAAGCGGTGCTCTGGGACGACGCCGGCTGACCCCACCAGAGGGGCACGGCCCCCGCGAGCACCAGGGCGCCCGCCGCGATCGACCGGCGCTTCATTCTGGTGAGCGTCGCTCGGCGATGGTCAGGAGGTCGGGCAACCGGGTGAACCCGAGCCCTTCGTACAACGCGAGGGCGGCGTGGTTGTCGACACCGGTGTTGACGAGGGCACGGAGCCGCCGGTCGGCGTGCATCCACGTCAAGGCGTCGATGACCAGGTCGCGAGCGATGCCCAGACGCCGATGCTCCGGGTCGACGGCGATCCGCTGGAGGTAACCGCTGTCGGCCGCTGCGCCGGCGAGCGCGAACCCGGCGAGGCGACGACCCACCCGCACCATCCGAGCCCGGTGCGCAGGCGTGGCGGTGCGGATGTCGCGCAGGCTGGCAGCGTCGTTGCCCCACAGCGGCCCGAACGCCCGCTGGTCGACCGCGGCGGCCACGTGATGGCTCCACGGCGTCATCGACCGGGTTCGGTGACGCGGTTCGCCCAGGCGGCGCATCGTGGTCTGGTCGAGCTGGACCTGGAGCAGCGCGAGCTGATCGATCGGCGCGAAGCCGGCCGACGCGACCATCGCCGCCGACGCCGGGAAGAGCGCCGAGGTCCGGATCGCGCGGGCGCCCTTGGCCCAGGCGTGCTCGACGGCCGACTCGACGACCTCCCTGGTCGGCACCGTCTGGTGGTCGACGAAGATCAGGTGCGCGACGGTGGGGTCGTTGGGCCACTGGCGCATCCGCCAGATCCGCGCGGAAGCTCTCGACGTCCGCACGACCGACCCGTTCACAGCTCCGACGGTAGTCCGGCGACGACGCGCGAGTACGTCGTTCACGCACGGTCGCAGCGTCGGTCGAACCGAACCGCCCCGATCGCCCGGCGGTCTCCTAGCCTGGGCGCGCCATGATTCCCGATCGTTTCACCCCGGTGCTCGCCGAGCTCGCACCGCTCGCCGAACGCTTCGAGTCGGCCGGTCATCGGTTGTACCTGGTCGGCGGCACGGTGCGCGACCTGCTGATGGACGCCCAGGGCGACGAGCACGACCTCGATCTGACCACCGACGCACGTCCCGACGAGATCAAGGCCTGCCTCGCCGGTTGGGCGACGGCGTTGTGGACCCAGGGCGAACGCTTCGGAACGATCGGCGCCAAGTTCGGCGAACGCGTCTACGAGATCACCACGTTCCGCGCCGAGTCGTACACCGACGACTCCCGCAAACCGCACGTCACCTACGCCGACGACATCGAGACCGACCTCGGGCGTCGCGACTTCACCATCAACGCGATGGCCCTCGAGCTCACCGGCGGCGGCACGCCGACGCTCGTCGATCCGCACGGCGGTGCCGTCGACCTGCTCCAGAAGGTGCTCAGGACCCCGCTCGGGCCCGACATCAGCTTCAGCGACGATCCGCTCCGGATGCTTCGAGCGGCCCGGTTCATCGCCCGGTTCGAGCTGGAGCCGACCGAGCAGCTGCTCGCCGCGGTCGCAGCGATGGCGACGCGGCTCGAGATCGTGTCGGCCGAACGCATCCGCGACGAGTTCGACAAGTTGATCACGGTCGACCATCCGGCCGGTGGCCTGTGGTTCCTCTACGACACCGGTCTCGCCGACCAGTTCCTCCCCGAGCTCTCGCTGATGCGGCTCGAGCACGACCCGATCCATCGTCACAAGGACGTGCTGTCGCACACGATCGCCGTCGTCGAGAACGTCCGTCCGCCCCGTGAACAGCCCGAGGGTCGCCCCGAGTTCGACTTCCGGATCGTGCGGCTCGCGGCCCTGTTCCACGACATCGGCAAGCCGAGGACCCGTGGCTATCTCGAGGGCAAGGGCACCACGTTCCACCACCACGACGCGGTCGGGGCGCGCATGACCAAGAAGCGCATGACCGCCCTGCGTTACTCGAACGACGACGTCGCGTCGGTCACGGCGTTGGTTGCGCTCCACCTGCGGTTCCACACGTACCGGCTGGGCTGGTCCGATGCGGCGGTGCGTCGGTACGTGCGCGACGCCGACGACCTCCTGCACGAGCTGAACGTGTTGACGCGCTGCGACTGCACGACGCGCAACGAGAAGAAGGCCAAGCAGCTGTCGAAACGGATGGACGACCTCGAGGCGCGCATCGAGACGTTGGCCGAAGCCGAGGAGATCGCCAAGATCCGCCCGGAACTCGACGGCAAGGCGGTGATGGATCACCTGGGTCTGGCACCCGGCCGCGAGATCGGCGAGGCGCTCGACTTCCTGCTCGAGATCCGGCTCGAGGAGGGCTTGATCGGCGAGGAGGCGAGCAAACAGCGGCTCGACGCCTGGTGGTCGGAGCGCTCGTCGTGACGGTCGCGACCGGTGGCGGCGGTGCTCGATCCGACGGGAATCGCTCGCACCACGGCCCGTGTGGCTCTAACCTCTCCCCGTGAGCAGTAGTTCGAACTTCGCCGCGGTCGTCATCGGCCTCGTCGCGATCGTCACCCTGGTGCTCAGCGTGTGGAACTCACGGCGGCAGCGGCGAAAGCTCCAGTGGCAGCTCGCCGCGGTGCGTTCGGCGGGCGCCGAGGTGAAGCGGCTGCTCGACGAGTTGCCCGAGGCGGTCCTCCTCGTCGACCGCGAGTTCGTGGTGCAGTCGACGAACGCGGCAGCGATGACCCTGTTCGACATGGACACGTCCGACCTGGTCGGCGCCCACCTGCTCGATCACACCGACGGCGAAGACGAACTCGCACTCGACGCGGCGATGCGGCGGGCGCTCGACGGTGAGGTCGACCCGATCCAGATCGAAGTCGTCGCCGGTGCCGATCGTCGCGTGATCGTCGAGGCGTCGTTCCACCTGCCGAAGCACCACGACGAGGCATCCCTCGACGGTCAGCGTCTCCTCGTACGACTCCGCGATGTGTCCGAACGCGAGCAGCAGACCCGGGCGCTCGACCAGGCCCGCCGCCGGTTCCAGCAGGCGTTCCAGTCGGCGCCGACCGGGATGGCGCTGGTGCGGCTCGACGACGGCCGGATCGTCGACGCCAACCAGTCGCTCGGCGAGATGTTGCGCCGCAACGTGAAGGAACTCGTCGGCTGCACCCTCCGGGAGTTCACCCACCCCGACGATGTCCGGGCCGCCCAGCCGCACCGGGCCCGACTCGAACTCGGCATCGTCGATTCGTTCCGGATCGACCAGCGCTACCGCCGCCGCGACGGCGAGTTCGTCTGGGCGCGGACCCGGGTCTCGACCACCGAGGACGACGGCGTGATGCTCGCGATCACGCACATCGAAGACGTCACCGAGCAGCGGCGGGCGGCCGAGCAGCTCCGGTACGCGGCCCGTCACGACGAACTGACCGCGCTGCCCAACCGGTCGTACCTGATGCACATCCTCCACGACCGGCTCGCGACCGCCGGCATCGACGGAGTCGCCGTGCTCTTCGTCGACCTCGACCAGTTCAAGGTCGTCAACGACAGCCTCGGGCACGAAGTCGGCGACCTGCTGATCCAGGAGGTCGCCGGACGACTGCGCTCGGCGTTGCGTGACGACGACGTGCTCGCCCGCTTCGGCGGTGACGAGTTCATCGTCGTGCTGAGCGGCGAACCGGTCGACGTCGCCGAACGGCTCCGAAAGGCGGTGCACCCTCCGATCACGATCGGTGAGCACGAGCTGTACGTCACCGCGTCGATCGGCTACGCGACCAATCACGAGGTCGGGATGAGCCCCAACGACATGCTGCGCGACGCCGACGCAGCGATGTACCGGGCCAAGGCGCGCGGCCGCGACTGCGTCGAGGCGTTCGAGGCCGGCGGTCACGAGACCGGCGTGCAGGCGCTGCGCACCACCGGTGAACTGCGGCGCGGCATCGAGCGCGGCGAGGTGGTGCCGTACTTCCAGCCGATCGTCGATCTCGAGTCGGGTCGTGCGCTCGGCTTCGAGGTCCTCGCACGGTGGCTCCATCCCGACCGCGGGCTCCTGCCGCCCGTCGAGTTCCTCCCGCTGGCCGAGGAGACCGGTCTGCTCGTCGATCTCGGCGCGCGCATCCTCCGTGACTCGATGGCCCAGCTCGCCCAATGGCGCACCGCCGGCCATGCGTTCGCCAACTGCAGCCTGTCGGTCAACGTCGGCACCCGCCAGCTGGTCGATCCCAACTTCTACGACGTGGTCGTCGACGCGCTCGCCGAGACCGGTCTCGACGCCGGTTCGCTGTGGCTCGAGATCACCGAGACGGCCCTGCTCGCCGACGTCAAGGCCGCAACGGTCGCCCTGCGCGAGCTGCGCAGCCTCGGTCTGCACCTGTCCGTCGACGACTTCGGAACGGGTTACTCGTCGCTCACGTACCTCAAGCGGTTCCCGGTCGAGGCGATCAAGATCGACCGATCGTTCGTCGCCGGACTCGGGATCGAGAGCGAGGACTCGACCATCGTCGAGGCCGTCGTCCGGCTGGGTCAGTCGCTCGGCCTCAACGTCGTCGCCGAAGGCATCGAGTCACCGCTGCAGCTGGCCCGGCTGCGCGACCTCGGCTGCGATCGTGGTCAGGGCTACCTGTTCGGCCGCCCCCGCCCCGCCGAGCTCATCGAACGCGAACGCGCCAACGTCTGAGGCGGGCCGAGTCCGTCGGCCGCGGCGTTGCATCTCACCGCGCTCGACCGCGGTCAGCAGGCCGATCGGTGTCGGCGTGCGCCCGGTCGGGTCGAGTCAGTCGCCTTCTTTTTGGGCTCGGATGACGAGGGTGGTCGGCACGGGCGAGATGTTGCTGACGCCCAGTTCGAGGATGCGGTCGACCCGGAAGTTGGCCCGGTTGAGTTGGATGTGCCAGTCGCCGATCGTGCGGCCGACCGTGCCGTACGGCAGCACCTTCGACCCCAGCTCGTCGGTCGAGTGCACGCCGGCGAACGGGTGCGGGACCGAGATCACGAACGGGCGGCTCGACTTGAGCACCCGGTGCACCTGACGCAGGAGCCGACCGAAGTCGTCGACGCTGTCGTCGATCGTGTGGTCGGCCACGACCAGTTCGATCGACCCGCTGGTCGCGAAACCGAGGTCGGCGAGGTCGGTGACGTGGCAGGCGACGGTGACCTCCGCCTCGGTGGCCGCGGCGCGGATCGACTCGATCTTGCCCTCGTCGGGATCGACGGCGATGGCCTTGGCGCCGGCGAGCGCGAACGCGATGGCGTTCTGCGATCGACCGATGCCCAGTTCGAGGGCTCGCTTGCCGCCGGCGATGTCGCCGCAGAGGCGCAGCTCGGCGTCATCGGGGATGTCGCGTCCGAATGAGATTGCCTTGGTCGTCACGGGACCAGTCTGGCGGATCGGTACCCTGAAGCGATGGGTTTCTCGGTCGGCGCACTGCGAGGGGGTCAGCAACGACGCGGCATCGTCGATCATCGGCTCGCTCGCCGCATGCTGATCAACCAGGTGCGGCTCGGCCGGATCAGCCGGACCGAAGTCTGCGACGCCCACCCCGAGTTGATCAGGGCCGCCAAGAACGTCGGCACCGAAACCACCGCCGACTGCCCGGTCTGCGAGGACGACAAGCTCCGCATCATCACGTACGTGTTCGGTTACCGGCTGCCCGCCTCAGGCCGCTGCGTCAGCACCAAGAAGGAGCTGCGACAGCTCGCGGCCCAGGCGCAGGGCGAGTTGACGGCGTACGTGGTCGAGGCCTGCCCGGGCTGTCGCTGGCACCACCTGCTGCGCGTGTTACCGCTCTCCGGCTGAGCCGACGGGGCCGCTACGTTCGGACCATGGCGATCACCCCCGACACGAAGAACTGGACCTGGGTGCTCGACCAGGTGTGCCCCGAGTGTGGGTTCGACGCTGCCGCTGTCGACCTGGCCTCCGTCGGTGCGCTGGTGCGCGACAACGTCGCGGCGTGGCCGACGCTGCTCGCCGATGCACGTGTGCGTGAGCGGCCGGCCGACGACCAGTGGTCGGCGCTCGAGTACGGCTGCCACGTCCGTGACGTGTTCATCCTGTTCGACGAACGTCTCCACCGGATGCTGAACGAGGACGGTCCGCAGTTCGCGAACTGGGACCAGGACGTCACCGCCGTCGAGCAGCGCTACGACCTCCAGGACCCGGCCGTCGTGAGCGACGAACTGGTGGCGGCCGGCACCGCCTGTGCGGCCCGATGGGACGAGGTCACCGATGGCGACTGGGGACGAACCGGCGACCGCAGCGACGGATCGTCGTTCACGATCGACAGCTTCGCCCGCTACTTCCTGCACGACCCCGTCCACCATCTGGCCGACGTCCTGGCCGGCTACGGACGACTCGGCCCGCCTGCTCGCTGAGCAACCCGTCGGGTCTCAGAGACTCGGGTCGTTCGTCTGCCCGTGTGCGGTCCAGTACCCGTTGATCGCGTCCTGGATGCGGAGGTACCAGATCAGGTTGCCGATCAGCGGGAGCAGGAACCACAAACCCCACAGCGTCGTGATCGGCGGTTCCCGTCCGTCGTCGCGGTAGCGCTGCTCGACCTCGCCGGCGAGCAGGAACATGGTGACCGGCGACGCCAGGATCGTCACGATGAGGTGGACGACGCCGCCGAGTCCCTTGCCCGAGTACCGCTGGAGTTCGTCGCCGTTCTGGTACGACCACACGATCGCCCAGATCCCGCAGGTGACGATCGTGAGCAGGACGACGAGGCCGGCCGACCGTCGTTGGCCCGGTTGACCGGTGGGTGGTGCGACCCCGAAACCGCCGGCGGGCGCGACGGGGTACGACGAAGCGCCGCCGGCGCCCGCCCGCGGGGGCGGTGGTGGCGGTGGCGGCGGGGGCGGCGGCATGTCGGGCATCGCCGCACGTTAGACCGCGTCCCGGGTCACCGCCGCCGACGGCTCGGTCGGCTGCGTCACCCCGGGGGCCGTCCCCCTACGCTGGTCGGGTGGCAAATCCCTGGTTCGAGTCCGTGGCGGTCGCGCAGGAGCGGGCGAAGAAGCGCTTGCCCAAGTCGGTGTACGGCGCGCTGATCGCCGGGACCGAGCGCGGCACGTCGATGAGCGACAACCTGGGGGCGTTCGACGAGCTCGGTGTCCGCCCGATCACCGCCGGCCAGTCGCCGACCCGCGAGATGGCGACCGAGGTGATGGGGCAACCGATGTCGATGCCGGTGATGATCTCGCCGACCGGCGTGCAGGCCGTGCATCCCGACGGCGAGGTCGCGGTCGCCCGCGCCGCAGCGGCGCGCGGCGTCGTGATGGGGCTCAGTTCGTTCGCGAGCAAGCCGCTCGACGAGGTGATCGCAGCCAACCCGCAGACGTTCTTCCAGATCTACTGGGCCGGTGACCGCGACTCGATGGTCACGCGGATCGAGCGGGCCAGGGCGGCCGGCGCAGCGGGGTTGATCCTCACGCTCGACTGGTCGTTCGTACACAGCCGCGATTGGGGCAGCCCCTCGATTCCCCAGTCGATCGATCTCAAGACGGCGGTGCAGTTCGCTCCCGAGGTCGTGGTACGGCCCCGTTGGTTGCTCGACTGGGTCCGCTCCGGCGCGCTCCCCGACCTCGGCGTGCCGAACATGGTCACCGGGAACGAGCAGCCTCCCGGCTTCTTCGAGGCGTACGGCATGTGGATGGGGACACCACCTCCGACCTGGGACGACGTCGCCTGGCTGCGCGAGCAGTGGGGTGGGCCGTTCATGGTCAAGGGCATCGGCCGGGCCGACGAGGCGCGGCGCGCCGTCGAGGCGGGCGCCACGGCGATCTCGGTGTCGAACCACGGCGGCAACAACCTCGATGGCACGCCGGCACCGATCCGGGTGCTCCCCGAAGTCGTCGCCGCGGTCGGCGGCCAGGTCGAGATCGTGATGGACGGCGGCATCCGTCGTGGCAGCGACGTCGTCAAGGCGCTCGCGCTCGGCGCGAAGGCCGTGATGATCGGGCGCGCCTACCTGTGGGGCCTCGCCGCCAACGGTCAGGCCGGTGTCGAGAACGTCCTCGACGTGCTCCGGATGGGGATCGACTCGAATCTGCTCGGCATGGGCAAGTCGTCGATCGGCGAACTGGGGCCCGACGACCTCGTGATCCCCGACGATTTCAGCCCGCCGCCGACGAGCTGACCCCGGCCGGGCTCACCCGCCGACGGGCTCGTGCGGATACTGCGTTCGACACGAGATGCACCAGTGCTCGACCTCGTCGAGGACGCGGCTCACGGTCGTGTCGCCGCCGGGGGCGAGCGTGACGTACTTGCGGTGGACCGGCGTCAGGTCATGGTCGTCGGCACCGCACGATTCGCAGGTCATGGACCCGAACCTACGTCGTCGGTGCCGGCCCGTAGCCTGCGGAGCGTGCGATGGACGGTGGTACTGGCGGTCGTGTTGACGGCGTGTGCCTCTGCGTCCGATCCGTCGGGCTCCGGTCCGACGGGGTCAGCTCCGGCAGGGTCAGCTCCGGCAGGGTCAGCTCCGACGGAGTCAGCTCCGACGAGGTCAGCTCCGACGGGGTCAGCTCCGGTGCCCGGCACGGCCGGGTCGGACCCCGCCGACACGGCACCGGATTCGACCCTGAAGCCGGGCCCGGACCGGTCGCCGGTCAGCAGCGATCAGATCGGTGTGCGGCCCGAGGGCTTCGCCACGGTCGCGGCGCGCGCCACGTTGTCCGACGGCACGGTCTGCGAGCTGTGTGTGTGGCTGGCCGACACGGCGTCCCAGCGATCGCAGGGCCTCATGTTCGTCACCGACCTCGGTCCGGCCGATGCGATGGCGTTCCGTTATCCCGAGCCGCACACCGGCACGTTCTGGATGAAGAACACCGTGCTGCCGTTGTCGATCGCCTTCTTCGACTCCGACGGCGGCTTCCTGACGTCGTTCGACATGGAACCGTGCACGTCGGATCCCTGCCCGAACTACCGAACCCCCGACGACTTCTCGATCGCCGTCGAGGTACCGCGGGGAACGCTGGCCGACCTCGGCCTCGTCGAGGGCAGCACCTTCGAACTCCTCGACCTCCCCTGCACCCCCTGATCCCGCGACCCAGGGGTCGGGCGTGGGGTCTGTGTCGCGGTTGTGGGCGTGGCAGGCGCAGGTTCGCGACACGGCGGGTGAGGAAGATGGGCGGTGTCGCGGTTGTGCGCGTGGCAGGCGCAGGTTCGCGACACGGCGGGTGAGGAAGATGGGCGGTGTCGCGGTCCTGGGCGTGGCAGGCGCAGGTTCGCGACACGGCGGGTGGGTTGCTGGTGTCGGACGGGGTCGAGGGTCCGGGGCGTGGGGTCTGTGTCGCGGTTGTGCGCGTGGCGGGCGCAGGTTCGCGACACGGCGGGTGGAGAGGATGGGCGGTGTCGCGGTTGTGCGCGTGGCGGGCGCAGGTTCGCGACATGGCGGGTGGGCAGGGTCCCGGTCGAGGGTTGAGCGTCCGGGGCACCGGGGTCTGTGTCGCGGTTCTGGGCGTGGCGAGCGCAGGTTCGCGACACGGTGGGTGAGGAGGATGGGCGGTGTCGAGGGTCCTGGGCGTGGGGTCTGTGTCGCGGTCCTGGGCGTGGCGGGCGCAGGTTCGCGACACGGTGGGTGAGGAGGATGGGCGGTGTCGAGGGTCCTGGGCGTGGGGTCTGTGTCACGGTTCTGGGGGTGGCGGGCGCAGGTTCGCGACACGGCGGTTGGGCAGGGTCCCGGTCGAGGGTTGAGCGTCCGGGCATGGGGTCTGTGTCGCGGTTCTGGGCGTGGCCGGCCCAGGTTCGACACGGTGCGTGGGGTGCCGCGCGGTGTCGCGGTTGTGCGCGTGGCAGGCGCAGGTTCGCGACACGGCGGGTGAGGAGGATGGGCGGTGTCGCGGTTCTGGGCGTGGCAGGCGCAGGTTCGCGACACGCCTGGTCTGCGGCCGGTCGGGTCGGTCGGGTCCGGGGTGGGTCAGGAGGTGGAGGTGGCGGACAGCCAGGACTCGAACAGGCGGGCGTAGGTGCCGCCGGCTTCGAGGAGTTGGTCGTGGTGGCCGTCTTCGACCAGGCGGCCCGCTTCGAGGACGAGCACCCGGTCGGCGCGGGCCGCGGTGGAGAGACGGTGCGCGATCGCGATCGTCGTCCGTCCGGCGGCGAGCTTCTCGAGGGCGTGCGACGTACGCACCTCCGTCAACGCGTCGACCGACGACGTGGCCTCGTCGAGCAGCAGCACGTCCGGGTCGGCGATCCCGGCCCGGAGCAGGGCGACCAGCTGACGCTCACCGGCGGAGAGCGACTCGCCACGTTCGCCGACGCGGGTGTCGAGTCCGTCGGGTAGCCCGTCGATCCAGTCGCGCACGTCGAGGTCGTCGACGATGCGCTCGACGTCGACACGCTCGGCATCAGGGCGCGCGAACCGGACGTTGGCGAGCAGCGTGTCGTCGAACAGGAACGGCTCCTGCGCGACCACCACGAGTCGATGCCGGAGCTCGGCGTCGTCGACCAGGGTCAGCGGGACCCCACCGAGTCGGATCTCGCCGATGACCGGGTCGGCCATCCGAGCGATCAGCCGACCGAGCGTGGTCTTGCCCGAGCCGGTCGCGCCGATCATGGCGACCTGCTGGCCCGACGGGATGTGGACCGAGATGCGTTCGAGCACGACGTCGTCGTCGAGGTTGCGATCGGCACGACTGCGGTACGAGAACGTCACGTCGTCGATGTCGACGTCGAGACCGCCAGGGGGCAACGCGCGGGGAGTGGTCGGCGGCGGTGGGCCGGCCGGGATGTCGAGCACGGTCAGGACCCGCCGCAACCCGGCGACGGCGTTCTGCATCTGGTTGAGGACCTCGGTGAACTCCCAGATCGGTTCGAGGAACCGATACGCGAGGAACACGAATCCGATCAGCGCGCCGGCGGTGAGTCCGCCCGCCGGTCCGACCCACACCCCGATCGCGACGACGGTCGCGATCGTCACGGCGCTGAACAGGTCGCCGGTCGAACCCATCAGCGCGCTGATCACATTGGCGCGCACCTGCGCTCGTCGGCGGGCACGGACGGCCGCCTTGGTCCGCTTCCGGAAGAGGGAGCCGGCGTCGTAGGCCCGGATCGTCTCGGCGCCGGTCACGAGTTCGCTGAGCGCCGCCAGCATGTCGCTGTTGCGTTCGCGCACACGGTCGTACGCATCGCGGAGGTGTCGCTGCACGATCTGCAACACGGCGAAGAGCGGCACCGCGAGGCCGATCACGATCAGCGCGAGCAACCAGTTGTAGGCGAGCATGACGCCCGCGACGATCACCATCAGCGTGCTGTTGATCAGGAGCGAGAGCCCGCCCCACCGGAAGAACTCGGCGAGCGTCTCGATGTCGCTGGTGACGCGAGCCACGAGCGAGCCACGGCGCTCCTCGTTGTGGTCGGCCAGGCTGATGCGGTGGATGTGCGAGACGAGTCGTCCGCGGAGATCGTTGAGCGCATGCTCGCTGCGCGTGCCGAGTCGGACGATCGCCGTTCGCTGACACCACGCCGCCGCGAACTGCGCGACGACACCGATCAGGGCACACCAGACGACGAATCGGATGTCGACACCCTGCTCCTGGTCGATGATCCCGCGGTCGACGGCCTGCTGCACGACGATCGGCACCACGACGCGACCGCCGGCGCCGAGCGCGGCGATCAACCAGGTGAGACCGAGCCCCTGGCGGAGGACGGGTGCCTCCTCGAGACCACGCCCGATCGCGTTCGCCGCGGTGAACCGGCCCATCGGCTCGCTCATGTCGCACCTCCCGCCGGTGCCGCGCGGTCGGCCTCGAACGCTTCGACGAGTGCCCGGTAGTCGGGCACGGTCTCCATCAGTTCGTCGTGTGTCCCGTGGGCGGCGATGCGCCCGGCCGCGATGTAGACCACGTCGTCCGCCAGCGAGACGGTCGACGGCCGCGAGGCGACCATGACGACGGTGGCGTCCGCCAGGGAGCCGCGGAGGTTGTTGAGCACCGTGAGTTCGGTCGACGGGTCGAGGGCCGAGGTCGTGTCGTCGAGGAACAGCAGGTCGGGGCGTCGGGCGAGGGCTCGCGCCAGCGCGACCCGTTGCCGCTGGCCGCCGCTGAGGGTCACGCCGCGCTCGCCGACGAGGGTGTCGAGGCCCGCGGGAAGGTCGCGCACGAACTGGTCGGCCGACGACAGCCGGAGCGCCTCCCACACGGCGTCGTCGTCGAGGTCGGCGTCGATCACGATGTTGTCTCGCACGGTCCCGCCGAACAGGAATGCCTCCTGGAACACGACGGCACGCGTCCCCTCGCGCAGCGAGACCGTGCCTTCGGTGGGGGCGAGGAGTCCCGACAGGAGGTCGATCAGTGTCGACTTGCCGGAGCCGGTGGGGCCGACGAATGCCGTCACCGTGCCGCGCGCGACCTGGAGGGTGGCGTGTTCGATCACCGGCTGCGCCTCGCCGGGGAACCGGAAGCTGACCCGATCGAGCTTGAGCGCGGCCGGAGCCGTCGACGTGCCGATCGAACCTTCGGGGTCGAACTCGAGCGGGTCGTCGGCCGTCTCCCGGATCCGGCGATACCCGGCGTACGAGTGGGGGAGTTCCGACAGGGCGTAGCCGATCAGCCGCAGCGGGAACACGAGCAGGGTGAACATGTAGATGAACCCCGACAACTCGCCGACGGTGACCTCGCCGGCGTCGACCCGGTAGGCGCCGAGGACCACGAGCCCGATGTTCGAGAGCGACGGGAGCACTTCGAGCACGGCTTCGAAGTTGCCGCGGATCCTGACGGCGAGGACGCGTGCGTCGCGGATCTTCTCGGACATGACCGAGAGCCGTGCGGTCTCGCGCTCCTGTGCGCCGTACGCCTTGACCAGCTGCACCGCTTCGAAGCTCTCGTGCACGTCGCCGGAGAATTCGCCGATCGCGTCCTGGGCGTCGTCGAAGTGGACCGTGACCCGGTTCTGGTAGATCACGTTGAGGACCATCAGCACCGGGAACACCGCGACGGCCGCCAGACCCATGATCCAGTCGGTGTAGAGCAACCATGCCCCGGCCACGACGACCATGACGATCGTGCCGGTCGCGAACGGGATCGGCGCCATCACGCTGACGCTGGTGTCGACGTCGACGCCGGCACGGGCGAGCAGCTGACCGTCGGATTGCCGCTGGTGCCAGCTGGCCGGCTGGTCGACCAGTTGGTCGACGACCTGGTCGCTGAGCGAACCGGCCATCCGCCACTGTGCGATCCCGGCGAACGAGCGCCGCACGACGACGCCGAGGATGCGAACCATCCCGACGCCGAAGATCAAGGCGCAACCGAGCAGCACGGTGCCGGTCGAGACGTCGACGCCGTCGTCGAGGTCGAAACGCGGCACGATCACGTGGTCGATGTTCCACTGCACCGCGATGCTCGATGCGACCGTGGCGACCGCGAAGAGCAGCGCACCGCCGACCGCGATCGCGAAGGGCTTCGGGTGCAGTCGAACCAGCCCGCGGACGAAGATCGCGTACTCGCGCAGATGCACTCGTTCCTCGGATGGTTTCGGCACGGAACGTTTCTACCAGCGGACCACGATGCGGCCGCGGTGACTTCCGTCGTCGGGTCGGACGGTGACGGCCAGGCGAGCACGGCCAGGCGAGCGGGGGAGCGCGGCGAGGGCGTGCTGTCGGTACTGTCAGCGGTATGGCGATACCCGGCAGCGGAATCGGCCGTCGTTTGCGACGGGCCGGCACCACGGCGTTCCGTGAGGCGGAGCGCCGTGTCGACGAGCGGCGCCATGCGATTCCCACCGGTCGATCGGGCCCGCCGCGACCGCTGACGGAGATCCAGGCCGAACTCGATTCGCTCGTCGGACTCGAGTCGGTGAAGGAGCAGGTGCGCACGCTGATGGCGTTCCTGCAGATCCAACGCGAGCGCCAACGCCGTGGTCTCAGCGAGGTCCCGACCAGCCAGCACCTGGTGTTCCTCGGCAACCCGGGCACCGGCAAGACGACGATGGCACGGCTCGTCGCCGAGATGTACGGCTCGATCGGATTGCTCGAACGGGGCCATCTCGTCGAGGTCGACCGCGCCAACCTGGTCGGTCAGTACGTGGGTCACACGGCGTTCAAGACCAACCGTGCGATCCGCCGGGCGCTCGACGGCGTGTTGTTCATCGACGAGGCGTACGCCCTCGCACCACCCGGCCCGAAGAGCCTCGACTTCGGTTCGGAGGCGGTCGAGACGCTGATCAAACGGATGGAGGACCATCGCGACCGCCTCGTCGTCATCGTGGCCGGCTACCCGAAGCTGATGCATCAGTTCCTCGACTCGAACCCGGGGCTGCGATCACGGTTCGCTCGCGAGATCGAGTTCCCGGACTATTCCAGCGATGAACTCGTGGCGATCACCCGCTCGATGGTGGACGCGGCCGACTATCGGCTGGGCGACGGCGCCGTCGAAGCGCTGCTCGGGGTGTACGACAGGGCGCACCGGGCCCCTGGCTTCGGCAACGGCCGCTACGCCAGGAACCTCTTCGAACAGGCACTCAACCGTCAGGCGCTCCGTCTCTCGGAAGGCGACGTGAGTGCGTTGCGCGAGGACGAACTGACGACCCTCGGCGCCGACGACTTCGAGGCGGCGGCACGACTGCTCTCGGCCGGCGCCGGCGCCGGTTGAGCACCGGCCACGCGAGTGCCGGAAGCGACCCCGAGGGTGATCGCATGGTGGCTGTGACACCCTCCGGGCAGAGTCGTGTCCATGCACCTCGAACCGGCGGTACACTGTCGCCCGACATATGACCCTGCTCCATCAACCGGATGGGGCCGTCGGTCACCGGTGCGAATCCTCGTGTCGGTGCCCATGTCCGAAGGGAGATACCACGCATGATGCGTGCTTATGAATTGATGGTCATCATCGACGGCGACGTCGATGACCCCAAGGCCCAGTCGTTCACCAAGATGGTGGTCGACGAGATCGAGAAGGCCGGGGGTTCGATCCACGGCAAGCCCAATTGGTGGGGCAAGCGCCCGTTCGCTTACCCGATCAACAAGAAGGAAGCCGGCTACTACCTCGTGGTCGAGTGCCTCGCCGACGGTGGCGCACTCGATGAGCTCGAGCGTCAGCTCCGCCTCGCAGACGAGATCGTCCGCCACAAGCTCATCCGACTGCCCGACGCCGAGGCCGAGCGCCGCGGCATGGCGGTCTCGGCCTGACTCCGGTCGGGTCGACCCACGAAGGGAGCCAAGCATGGCAAACGACAACTACGTTCAGATCATCGGCAATCTCACCCGAGACCCGGAGCTGCGTTACACCACCGGTGGCGTCGCCGTCTGTTCGTTCGGGATCGCGTGGACGCCTCGCCGTCGCAACGCGAACGGCGAATGGGAAGACGGCGAGACGTCGTTCTTCAACTGTTCGGCGTGGCGTGATCTCGGCGAGAACATCGCGGCGTCGGTCGCGAAGGGCAACCGCGTCGTGGTCACCGGATCGGTCCGTTCTCGCGACTGGGAAGACCGTGACGGCAACAAGCGCACGTCCATCGAGATCGATGTCGACGAGTGCTCGCCGAGCCTGCGTTGGGCGCAAGCCACCATCGAGCGGACCGAACGGTCCGGCGGTGGCGGTGGCGGTGGCTACTCCGGTGGCGGCGGCAACACCAATGCCCCGGCCAACCGTGCCCCCGATCCTGTTTACGGCGACGAAGAGCCGTTCTGATACGTACCCCTCGATTCTGCGTCGTCACCGACCGGATCGTCCTTGGAAGGACCTGAAACACCATGGCGAAGAAGCCACAACGAGGCCGCGGGAAGCCTGAAAATCCCCGCAAATACAAGAAGAAGACCAGCCCGCTCCTGATCGAGAAGGTCGAGTACGTCGATTACAAAGACGTCGACCTCCTCAGCCGTTTCATGAGCGACCGGGCCAAGATCCGCAACATGCGGGTCAGCGGCAACAACCGTCAGCAGCAGCTCGAGATCGCGAACGCGATCAAGATCGCTCGCGAGATGGCACTGCTGCCGTACGCCCGTCGAGTTGCCTCGACCGGCCGTCCGGGCCGTGGCGGCCGCGATCGTGACGGAGGCCGCGACGGCGGTCGCCCGTCGCGCGACGAGAGCCGTGACAGCCAGTCCGACAGCAGCAACGAGTCGACCGAGGCAACCGCCGAGGCCGACACGAGCGTGTCCGACGGCGCCGCAGCCGAGTCGACGACCGACGAGAGCGAGGCCTGATCATGCAGGTGATTCTCCGCAACGACGTCGACGGTCTCGGCAAGCGCGGCGACCTCGTCGACGTCGCCGATGGCCACGCGCGCAACTTCCTGTTCCCGAAGGGTCACGCCATGAAGGCGACCGACGGCGCAGTGACCCAGGCCGCGCGGATGCGTCGGGCTCGCGATCTCAAGGACGCGAGCGACCGCGAGGCAGCCACCACGGTGGCGTCGACGCTGGTGCCGAAGGTCATCCAGGTGTCGGCCAAGGCCGGCGCCGAGGGCAAGCTGTTCGGTTCGATCACCAACGCCGACATCGTGGCGGCGATCGAGGAACAGACCGGCATCGTGCTCGACCGCAAGGTCCTGTCACACGACGAGCAGATCAAGACGCTCGGTCAGCACACCGTGACGGCAGCGCTGCACAGCGCCGTGTCGTTCCCGGTGACGATCGAGGTCGTCGCCGAGGACTGACGTCCCACTCCTGACTCCGCCCGAGCGGAGACACGCCACGGGCCCCGCTGTCGAGCGGGGCCCGTGGCGCGTGTCGGGGTCGGCGCGGGGTGCGCCGGAAGCCGATCTGAGGGTCAGGAACTGCGGCTGATGCCGGCGCGCTTGAGCGTGGCGGCGGAGACGCCGACCTCGCGCCACGAGCCGTACGAGATCCCCTTGCGCTCGCCATAGGCGGCCGCGACGCCGACGAAGGCCTCCTCGAGCTCGGTCAGGTCGACGCCCTGGTCCATCTGCTCGAGCTCGGCGGTCAGGTCACGCCGTTCCTGGATGAGCTGGAGCTCCTCGATCGCGGTCGCCTCGGTCAGCGCCTCCTCGATCTTCTGCAGGCGACTATTGATCGACTCAGGGGTGCGTTTGCGGCCGCGCTTGGGCTTGCTGCTGCGAAGACCTTCGAGATAATCGCGCACGATTCGGCCCTCGGCTCTGCCGCGTTCGAGCGCGGCCTTGTGCTCGTCGGTCATTTCCTTTGGTCCTCGTTTGGTGGCCATGTATTGAAGTGTACGCGGCTCGGTCTATACGACCAATAGCGTGGTGGGATGTTCGATCTGGAGCAGCACGGGCCCGACACCTTCGTCGGAGCCGGCCCGAAATATCCCTGGGGAGGCCTCTATGGCGGCCAGATCGTCGCACAGGCACTTCGCGCAGCGACCTACTCGGTCGACGCCGAATTTCTTCCCCATTCGATCCGCGCGTACTTCATCCGCCCTGGCGATCATGCCGAACCGATCAGGTACGAGGTCGACCGGATCAGGAACGGACGGAGTTTCACCACCCGCCGAGTCGTCGCACGCCAGGCGATCGGCGCGATCCTCAACGCCGAGTGCTCCTTTCAGCGAGCCGAGGGGTCCGCAGCCATCCAGACCGTCGACGCCCCGTCGGCCCCGTCGTTCGACGTGGTCGCCGACACGTCGTTCACCGACAGGTTCCACCGTCACACGGTCGACGTCGACGCCGACGCATCGGCCGAGCGCACCGGGTCGGGTCGCACGACCGCATGGATGAAGGTGCGCGACGAGATCCCGCGAGGCGAGGCTCCCGGTTCGCTGTTCGACCAGTGCTGGCTCGCCTACCTGTCCGACGACCTGGCGACCGACGCGGTCCGTCGGGCGTACCTGCACCACGTCGAGGGAGCCGTCGGCGAGGATCTGACCGGCGTGAGCCTCGATCACACGGTCTGGTTCCACCGTCCGCTCCGGGCCGACGACTGGCACCTCCACGATGTCACGTGCCATCACTTCGCGGGCGGACGCGGCTTGGTGGTCGGCCACGTGTTCGACTCGTCGGGACGGCACGCGATGACCTACGCCCAGGAGGTGCTGGTCCGGGTTCGCCGACCGGACTGACCGGACGGCGGCGATCAGCCGAGCAGCGGGGCCACCCGTTCGGCGATGAGGTCGAGATGGTCGAGATCGGACAGGTCGAGGATCTGCAGGTAGATCCGCTCGGCGCCGGCCTCGATCCAACGTTGCATCGTCGCAGCCGCTTCGTCGGGTGTGCCGGCCACACCGTTCTCGCGCAGCTCGCTCGCGTCACGTCCGATGGCGGCGGCCCGCCGATCGACCTCGGCGTCGTTCTCGCCGACACAGCCGACCAGCGCGATCGAGTACACGAGGCTGTCGGGATCGCGTCCCTCGGTGTCGCACGCGCGCCGGACGTTGTCGCACTGGCTGGTGAACCGGTCGATCGACACGAACGGCATGTTGAACTCGGCGGCGTACCGAGCGGCGAGGCGCGGCGTGCGGGTCGCCCCGCCGCCGCCGATCAGGATCGGCGGTCCACCGGCCTGCACCGGTTTGGGCAGTGCGGGTGAGTCGGTGACCTGCCAGACGTCGCCGTCGTACGAGAACGTGTCGCCGTCAGGCGTGTTCCAGAGTCCGTGGATGATCGCGGTCTGTTCTTCGAGGTTGTCGAATCGTGCCCCGAGTTCGGGGAACGGGATGCCGTACGCCTCGTGCTCCTGCTGGTACCAACCGGCGCCGATGCCGAGTTCGACGCGGCCGTTCGACATCTGGTCGACCTGCGCGACCGAGATAGCGAGTGGCCCGGGGAGCCGGAACGTCGCCGCGGTGACCAGCGTGCCGAGGCGGATGGTCGACGTCTCGCGGGCGATGCCGCCGAGGGTGACCCAGGCGTCGGTCGGACCGGGGAGCCCGTCACCGTCGCCCATGCTGAGGTAGTGGTCGCTGCGGAAGAACGCGCCGAACCCGCACCGCTCGGCGCGCTGTGCCACGGCGAGCAGATCGTCGTAGGTCGCGCCCTGCTGTGGTTCGGTGAAGATGCGGATGTCGCCCAGTTGCATGCCGGCGACGCTACCTCCGGCCTCGGCGCCGGAGCTAGCGTGCACGGCGATGAGTGAGCTCCCCGCCCTGTCACCGACCCTCGAGGCCCTGCGGGCGCACGTGTTGGAGCACTCGGTCAAGCGGGGGGAGTTCACCCTCAAGTCGGGTGCCAGGTCGTCGTGGTTCCTCGACACGAAACAGACGGCGTGTCGGCCCGACGGGATCGTGCTCGTCGCCGACGCGATGCTCGACGTGATCCCCGACGACGCGACGGCGATCGGCGGGCTGACGATGGGTGCCGACCCGGTGGCGTTCGGCGTCGCGGCGGTCGCGGCCACACGTGGCCGCAACCTGCGCAGCTTCAGCGTCCGCAAGGAGGCGAAGGATCACGGGGTCATGGGTCGACTCGCCGGAGCGATCCAGCCGGGCGACCGTGTGGTGATCACCGAGGACACGACCACCCGAGGATCCTCGTTGATGGAGGCGGTCGACGTGGTCCGTGAGTTCGGCGCGGTGCCGGTGCTCGTGTCGCTGATCGTCGACCGTGGCGACACCTGCGCCGCGATGTGCGCCGAGGCGGGCGTCGCCTATGCGCCGCTGTTGACGGCGGTCGACCTCGGCTTCCAGCCGGGGGACTGACCGCGCTATTCGCGGACGCGCAGTGAGCGCACTGCGGTCGTGCCCTGGTCGTCGACCTGTACCACGGCGGTCATGGTGGTCGACTGGTTGTTGAGCGTGGCGGTGGAGTCGAGGCGCAACTCGAACGCGATCGGTGAGGTCTCGACTCGGATGATGAACGACGACGCCGACGCCGACGCCTGGAGCACGATCCGCGACACGACAGCGCCGCCGAGGAGCTGACCATTCGCCGAGTTGGTCACGTTGCCGAACTCGAGTTGAGCCTTCGGCGCCCAGATCAGGCCGTGCATCGCGAGGTCGCTGTTGTTGCCGGACTTCGTGTAGATGACGTTGTCGTTGTAACCGAGCGTGCTGGCGGCGCGATCGGCGGTGCTGCTGGTGATCGCGTGCACGCTCACGAGCGAGTCGCCCTGGAGCCGGCGCAGGATCTCGAGGCTGCCCTTGTTGCCGATCTCGATCTTGCTCGAGCCACCGAGGTAGAAGGTGGCGCCGGGGGTCGACCCGACGGTCGAGCTGTCGTCCGAGACGGCGCCGTCACACGGCTCGTTGGCGATGAACTGCTGGTCGCCGTAGCGATCGAAGTCGGGCCAGCCGGCGGTCACCACGCTGTTCGTGACGTCGAGCGTCACGTTGTGGAAGTAGTAGTTGCCGCTCTTGAAGTAGGTGTTCGGGCCGAGTGCCGGCATCACCGTGTATCGCCCGGGCGAGAACACGGTGCACGTGCCGTTCATCGTCGGTGCCGGATTGGTGTTGGCGATGTCACCGGCGCCGGGGAACGCGCCGACGGCGGGTTCCGTGTACACCTGGTCCCAGGTGCTCTCGACGCAGATCGTGCCGCGGTAGGCCGGCGTGAAGGTCAGGTTGGATTCGAGTGACAGCGGCGGCGAGGGGTTCTCGCAGTCGGGCCGGTAGTACCAGATGTCGCCGTCCTCGACCTCGACGGGCGATTTGAGGTCGGAGCGGCCGGGGTCGGTGATCCACACCGGCCCGCCGAGCAGCTTGGTCTTGCCGCCACCGGACTGGCTGCGCCACATCCACTGGCCGTTCGGGACGCCTTGGCCGGTCACGACGATCGCCCAGGCCTTGATGTCGCCGATGCCGTTGGAACCCTTGGTGCAGGTGACCTCGACGTCGGCACCGTTGACCTGGACCGGAAAGTCGATCGAGAAGCCGCTGGTGCCGAGGTTGCTCAGGCAACCGGCGTACGCCGAGTTGCCCAGTCGTTCGATCGCGTAGCGCAGCCCGCCGTCGGCGGCCGCCAGTCGGTCGGCGCGTTCTTCGACGACCGTGCCGTACCTGAGGCTGGTGGTGACGTACGAGGCCAGCGACATGACCACGACGGAGATCACGACCGCCATGACCAGGACGAGAACCAGGATGGCGCCGTCATCGCGTTCGCCGGAGGTGTGCGTTCGAGAGCTCATTTGGGGTTCACCGTCAATGTGGTTGTCGCGAGGAGGTTGTCGAAGCCGTCGCGGACTTCGAGCGTGTGCGTGCCGGTGGCCCACAACTCGGTGCCGTGCGGGTGGCCGTAGAGCGTGATGTCGTACGGAGCGGCGTTGCCGAGGTTCTGGACGTACTGGCTGTTGGGTGCGCCGGTGTCGTACTGGAGGGTGAGCCCGACGCAGTAGCCACCGGTGACGTTGACGAGGATGTCGACGTCGTCGGCGAGCTTGCTGGGCGAGCTGTTGAACTTCTGCTTGACCGACCCCGGGTTGACCGAGATGCCCGACACGACGCACGGCGGCAACGTGGTCGTCGTCGTGGTGGTCGACGTCGAGGTCGTCGTGGTGGTCGTCGTCGCAGCGGCGGTGATGTTCACGGTCAGCGTTGAGGTGGCGGTGGCGCCGCTGTTGTCGGTGACCTCGTAGGTGAGCGCGTAGGTGCCCGGTGCGTCGACCGCGACGAGGTCGACGGCGGTGCCGTTCGTCGTGGCGACCCATCCGGCCGGGAGCGAGCCGATGCTGGACGACACGATCGTGCCGTCGCTGTCGGTCGCGTCGAGCGTCATGGCGCTGAGGACACTCGCATTGACGGTCCACGTGGTCGGATTGGCGACCGGAGCGGCGTTCGGGATCGTCGTGGTCGTGGTCGACGTCGTGGTCGTCGACGGGTTGGTGACGTTCGGGGGCAGCGTCTCGGCCGGGTTCTTGGAGGCGGCATCGATGTAGACGACCTCGCCGGAGAACGTCTCGATCGTGATCTTCAGTTGGTCGACGTCGCCGTCGCCGTTGCTGTCGTACAGGTCGACGACCGGCAGCGTCGAGCTCAATTGGGCGGTCATGGTGAGCACGGAAGGGCTGCTGAGTGAGAACTGGCCCGAGCAGGTCACGCGTTGGATGTAGCCACCGTCGGCGTCGGGCACGTAGCGGTAGTTGGCGACGTAGTTCGTGATCGACCCGTAGAACTCCTCGAACCACGTCATGTGGACGACGTTGATGCCGGCGTCGGTGCCGGCGCACCCGGAGGGCGTGCCGGGATCGATGTCGAACGCGCCCGGCTCGGTCGAGTCGACATCGGGCGGCAGGAAGGTGGTGATGCCCTGCACGGCGATGGAACTGTCGGCCCGACTGGTGACGTTGGGCGCGGTGCGAATGCTCGTGATGATCGCCATGGTCACCACTGAGACGAGCATCGCCATGAGGGTGATCGCGATCATCAACTCGGGGAGGGTGAAGCCGCGGTCGCTCACGCGGCCCGACGCTGCAGATGGCGTGCGTGGGTTCACTTGACGATCTCCACCGACTCGATGATCTTGTTGTTCGTGCTCCGGACCTCGAGCTGGATCAGTTGCAGCGTGAGGCTCGGGTCGCAGTCGCTGCCGAAGAAGAACTCGATGTCCGGATCGGCGTCGATGTTGGCGGAGTTCCAGAACTGCACCGGCCCGACGACGCGAATCTGCCAGTCCTTCCAGTCCTGCGGATTGGGTACACCGTCGACGACCGTCTCGTAGGCGGCCCGGACGAACGCCTCGCCGTTGTCGGGCTGCGACGAGTCACAGGAGACCTTGGGGGCGGCGTAGAGGATGTCGGAAGCGGACTGGAGCCAGCCGTGGGCGTTGGAGTGGTCGCGGTGGAGCGTCCCGGCGATGGTGGTGGCACGCAGGGTCGCCATCGTCCCGGCGATCACGCCGCCGATCAGGACGACGGCGATCAGGATCTCGATGATGGTGACACCGCCGTCGCGTGGACGAGGGTGGTGGCGTACGCGTCCAGCGCGGGCTGCCCGGGCGAACCCGTGTGGTCGTGGCATGCCATGACATCGCCCTGCGTCGCTCGGGCTTGAGGCAATTCGCGAAGAATTGTACGGATATCGCGGTTATGCCGACGAGGAGGGAGCGAGCGCGTCGCTCACGAGGCACGAGGTGAGGTGCAGGGTGCTCTCGATCCGGACCACACGCTTCGGTTCATCCGGCCCGCGTCCGCACATCGACAACGCTGCTTTCACGCACGCTTCCTCGTCGGGGAGCACCATCGGCATCCGGGCGCGACGCATGCCGGCCGGGCCGGCGGTGAAGCAGTTGATGTACGTCTTGCGGAAATCGAGGCGGTTCGCGAGCGATGCCGGGATGAAGTCGGCGAACCCCATGCCGAGCGCGTTGCCGCCGCTGACGTCGGTCAGGTCGAGCAGGACGATGGCGCCGACCCGCGGCGTCTCCAGGTCGTCGAGGCCCGGCACCCAGAAACGCCCGGTGACGTTCGGGTCCATCGTCGTGCCGCTGATGTCCTTGCCGCCCCGTTCGATGATCAGGACGTCGATCTCGTCGAACGGCAATGCCGGGACCAGCGTTCGCGAGTACTCGGTGAGCTCGTGCTCGAGGTCGGTGCCGACGTCGCCGGCTCCCAGCCCGGCGATCCGGACGATGTCGCCCGCCGTCGACTCGATCGACCCGATGCCGCCCAACAGCCGTCCGGTGCCGCGTAGCGCGGCGCAGGCGGCGAGCAGCCGGTCGCGCATCTCGATCGGCCCACACGAGTGCACCAGGGCCGCGCCGGGCTGTTTGCCGAAGCCGACGACCGCCATCTTCATGCAACCCGATTCGACCGGGCCCTTGAAGCAGGTGTGCGGCTTGATCCGGTTGACCGGCAGGAAGCGGTCGGCGCCGGCGGCGTTGGCGTCGAGGTGGACCGGCGTGCCCGCTTCGGTGTGGGCCACGATGACGGTGTCCATCGTGGCCCGGATCTCGGCGCCGACCGTCGCCTCGGTGATGCCGAGTTCGCTCAGGATGTGGAGTTGCCCCTCGGCGGTCGCCCCGCCGTGCGAGCCCATCGCCGGGACGACGAACGGTTCGGCGCCGAGTTCACGCAGGGCCGAGATCGTGCCACGAACGAGATCGACCCGACCGGTGAGCCCACGCGATCCGGCGCCGACCGCGACGGTCATGCCCGGTGTGATCGTGTCGCGGAACGTGTTCAGCGCGGCGTCGTACGCGCCGCGTTCGATGTCGGGAACCGCAGGAGGCGTTGGCACGTCGAGCGGATACGGGTGCAGCTCCGGAATCGTGAGCCCCTCCGCGAACGGCAGCTCCACCCCCGACACCAACTGCTCCCACGACATGGTCACGAGCCTATTCGGCGGTGGGACCGGGCACCCTCCAGGAGGTTGGCCACCTCATGCCCGGCGTTCAGGGCGGATTGATCATCGAACACGTGAACGTGTCGTTCAGAATCAGCTTCTGACCGTTCGGACCGTTCTCGAGCGTGGCAGATGCGATGAACGTCGGACCTTGGTTGGGCGTGACCGACTCGTTGCTCGCGTCGCTGTCGATGACGTAGGCCGACCCGCCGACACCGACCGGCCCGGGCCACGTGAAGTCCCAAGGCCCGCCGTACTTGATGCGACTGACGCTGAGTTGCCAGCCGGTGAACGCCCCGCCACTCGTGTTCGACAGCGACAGGGTCCCGGCACCGCTCTTTCCGCCGTTGTTGACCGAGCTGATCCGGAACTCGCAATCGGGGTTCGGAGCGATGGTGGTGGTCGTGGTCGTCGACGACGTGGTCGTGGTGGTCGTACTCGGCGGCGTCGTCGATGTGACGATCTGGATCGTGGACGATGCCGTCGCGCCACCGTCATCGGTGACCGTGTAGTCCAGGTTGTACGTGCCGTCGCTGCTAGCGAAGAACGTGAACGAACTCGGTCCAGCCGACACGATGCTGTCGAGACCGGCCGGCAGTGGCGTGGTGTCGATCGTGGCGCTGACGATCGTGCCGTCGCTGTCGAACGCATCGAGCACGGCGGTCACCGAGCTCCCGGTTGCGCCGACCCAGTTCGTCGGATTGGCGGTCGGTGCCGCGTTGGCGATGGTCGTGCTCGTGGTGGTGGTCGCGCTCGGGATCGACGTCGTCGTGGTGACGTACGCAGGGACGTCGATCGGGATGTCGACACGCCAGTCGGCGATGCGGGCCCCATGCGTGTACTTGGGCACCTCGACCGTGGCCTCGACGGTGCGCGGCGCGCCACCTGACGGTGTGACCCGAGCGACGAGGTGGACCATGGGTTCGGTCGCGATCGGGGTGGTCTGTGAGCACGTGAGAGTCGCCGTGTAACCGTTCGGGAGCAGTGCGGTCGGAACGACGATCGGCTGGCTGGCTGGTGCGTCCCCGCAGTCGGCGTCCGGCAGGAGCTGCTTCTTCGAGAACTGCTCGATCGCCCACGACATGGTGGCAGATGCATCGGCGTTGGTGTCGGTGCGTTGTGTGGCGACCGACGAGGTCTTCAGGCCGGTCGTGGCGAAGTTGGCGATCGCGATCACGACGACGGCGAGGATGACCGTGAACACCAGGGTCAGAACGAGGATCGTGCCGCCGTCGCGGTGCTTCACCATCCGAAGATCCCCTCGAAGCTGAAGGAGGCGTTCAGCGACGACCCGCTCATGTAGAACTCGCTGGCGATGACCCCGCCTTTGATCGAGATCGTGCTGGTCACGACCGAGTACGGAGCCATGATCGTGCCGTCGACAGTGCTGGCTCCGGCTCCGGCCACGACGTTGACAACGTCGGCGTTGGGAAAGTTCCAGACGACGTGTACGGATGCGCTACCGATCCCGACGAGCGTCGGAGGATTGAAGGTGATCGTGCCCCCGATCTGACTGCCGACATTGATGACCACCGGGGTGTTCTGGTTGATCTGGCTCGGTGGAAAGTTGAGCTGGATCGACTCGAGATCCAGGAGGTTCGCTTCCTCGAGATTGAGCACGTTGACCTGATTCGGCACCAACGTCAGATCGAGTTGTGGGCCGCCCGCCGACGCCGTGCCGGGGTAGCCGGTCGGGAGACCGACGTGAGAGGCGCACGCTCCGTTCTTGCAGCTGTCGGGCAGCGCCGCCATCCGGTCGGAGCAAGACCGCAGCTCGATGAACGCCGCCCCGGGCGGTACGGGGAGGTCGGTGCCGACCGGAGCGATGATCTGACCGCCCGATCCCTGCAGGCTGATACGTGGTGTGCCGCCTGCTTCGGAGATCGGGCCGCTGCTGCCACCGACGTAGTTTCCGTCTTGCACGACGGCATCGGTGCCGCTCCGGACCCTGAGGGTTCCGGACGAAGCCGACCATCCGACGCTGTTCGCGAAGAGCCCGACGTTGTTGTATGGAGACCCCGGGCCCAGATCGGGTGGGTTGGCGTTGCTCTGTGCCACATCGGGCTCGCCTTCGAACGTGAGTGTGCCGCCGACGTAGAGGCTGCTCTTGACCGCCGTGCCGTCGAGATGGACATCACCTTCGATGAACGTGTCGATGTTCTTGGTTGCTCCGAGAGGATCGGGGCCGCACACGCCGCTCGACGACAGCGGAAGTTCTTCGCGCGGAGCGGCCTGGATGGTCTCGACGTCGCCACGCTGGACGTAGCGGACCTCGACACCCGTCACCTGCTGGTCGACGATGGGCGCTGCAGGGTTCGAGACCAGCACAGTCGCCTCGGCGATCGGCGAGGCGGTGCCGTCGAGCGCATCGGCAACGTTGAGCACCGAGGTCGAGTTCCAGGTCGTGCCGTCGAACTCGCACACGAGTCGATCGATCCGGGCGGTCTCGCCGGTCGACACGATCTGGTAGGCGATTCGACGGTCGACGACCGTGAGCCGCCGATCGGTGACGTCGATCCGCAGCACGTTCTCGTTGCCGACGTCGTCGCACCCACTGCCGCGGTCGCCGGCTGCGCCTCCGGTGGCCGCTCGGTACGCGTCGGCTCGGCTGGGTCCGGACGCCACGTCCAGCGGGACGTAGCTGACGATCTGCTGGGTGTCGTGCGACTCCGAGGTGCTGGACACGACGCCGTCACCATTGCGCAGGATGACGATGATGGCGGCTGCGATCACCGATGACATCAAACCGATCACGACGATGGTCACGACGACCTCGACGAACGTGAAGCCTTCGTCGGGGCGGCGAGCAGGACGGTGGTTGGTCATGGTCCGTTGATTCCCGGTGTCGGTGAGACGGTTGCCTGTCCAGAACCACCGGAGAAGGGCGGCACGGGCGGGGCCGGCACGGTGTCGGCGGTCGGCACGTCGTTGGGGCGCTTGACCACGACGACTTCCTTGACGGTGCCGTCGACGACCGTCGAGATGGTGAGCTGTTGGAGTCGGTCGCCCTGGGCGTAGCGGCAACCGGCAACGAACGCGCCGCCGGCGCCCGCTGTGCGATCCCAGTTGGCAACCGAAACAGTCACCGACTGCGGGGGCGGGAACAATGTGGTGAGCACGGCCTGATAACTGGCCTGCGGGTTGCTGTCGCAGTCGACGTAGGGGAGGGCTTCGGGCTCGGTGTCGGTGGCGAGATCGGCGGCCTCGGCCAGGAGCGCCTGACTTTGAGCGACGCGGTCGTGGACTCGGGCGCCGACGATGGTCGCCTGGAGAGCGGTCAGCACAGCAATACCGACCGTGCCGAGCAGGACGACCGAGACCAGGACCTCGATGAAGGTCGCGCCCAGGTCGCGCCGCGGGGCATCGATCGATCGCGACCGCACCGCCGATCCCGTCTGGGATCCACGATCGCGTCGTGAGGTGGTGCCGGTGTCGGCCATGTGGTCGTCCTTGATGGTGGTCTGTGTCGACGACGTGTAGCTCGAGAGAGCCAGGTCCGCCGCCCGCACCAACGACTGTACTCGCGCGATCGCGCCCTTGTCCCGCGGAACATCGCGAAACGTGGCCATGCGTCACCCTCTGCGCGCGCGGAGTGAGGGTGACGGCACATGGCGTACGCTCACTTCATGGAATCTTTCTGGAGGGCCACCGGAATCAACCTGGGGAAGTACTGGAAGGCCGTGGCGGCCGCCGTGGTGGCCGTCACCGCGATCCTCGCGATCGGGCTCACACAGGTTGAGTTCGCGACCGGTCAGGACAGCTACCTGAACCCGGAGTCGCAGATCGCGCTCGACAACGTCGAGTTCCAGGAGAACTTCGGTGGGGAGACGGTCATCTTGTTGATGTCGGCCAACGAGGACGGTGTCGACGTCGCCGACCTGGTCGGTCCGGCGAACCTCTCGGCACTCGAGCAACTCACCGCTGAACTCGAGGCGGTCGACAACGTGTTCTCGGTGATCACACCGCCGGTGTCGTTGACGTTCAGCGACGAACTGATCAAGGGTCCGGGCCGGGCCGCGTTGATCGCCGCCGCAGGTCGTGATGCCGACGGTGGTGAGGCCCGCGGTGCCGACATCCAGGTCGGTCTCGCCAGGCTCGCCGAGGTCGACGACCAAACCCTCGGCAACCCGGCGTGGAACGACGTGCTCATCTACGGCAACGACGGATTCGAACTCACCGACGGCGAGCTGACCGCCCCGGCCGACGACGAGCGTGCGATCCGGCTGTCGCTGGCCGGCACGTTCCCCGACGCACAGACCGCCGTGGCCGGTGTGGTGCTCGACGGCAACCTCGATCTCGATGCCCAATCGCTCGCGACCGAGGAGGTGCTCGACCTCCTGGAGGGCGTCGACCTCGAGGGCTTTGACCTGACGGTCACCGGCTCGCCGGTGTACCTCAAGGAGATCAACGACTACCTCAAGGGTGGGATGCTCACCCTCGGTGCGATCGCACTCGGTGTGATGGCGCTCGTGCTCGGTCTCATGTTCCGGGTGCGGTGGCGCCTGCTCCCGCTGCTCGCCGTGCTGATCGGCGTGCTGTGGACGTTCTCGATCCTCGGCCTGATCGGCATCGACCTGAGCCTCGTCACGATCTCCGGCCTGCCGATCCTGATCGGTCTCGGCATCGACTTCGCGATCCAGATCCACAACCGAGTCGAGGAAGAGCAGGTCCTCGATCATGACGAGCACCCGATCGCGGAGACGGTCTCGAACCTGGCACCCCCGCTGATCGTCGCGGCCATCGCCGGCATCGTCGCATTCCTCGCCCTGCAGTTGTCGAAGGTGCCGATGATCCGTGACTTCGGCGTGCTGCTCGCGATCGGCGTGCTCGTGCTCGTGGCCGTCGGCATCGTCGTGCCGGCGTCGATCCTCGGCATTCGTGAGTGGACGACGCCGACCGACGATCGTGGTGACTCGCTGGTCGAACGCATCGTGGTCAAGCTCGGCGGGTTGCCGACCAAGGCCGGTATCGGCCTCGTACTCGCGTCGGTCGTGCTGTTCGTCGGCGGGATCCTCGTCGAGGGCCGCACCAAGATCGAGAGCGACCCGGTCAAGTGGATCGACCAGGGCTCCGAGGTCGTCGCCGACATCGAGCGGCTGGAGAACGAGACCGGGTTCGGCACCACGCTCGGTGTCCTCGTGCAGGCCAACAACGTGTACGACCAGGACGTCATCGACCTGGTGCACGAGTTCACCATCGCGGCCGAAGCGCGCGACGACGTGGTGGCGTCGTCGAGCCTCGTGAACACGATGGCCAAGATCATCACGATTCCCGGTGCCACCGTGATCCCACCGACGGAGGAGGAGATCGCGGGGGCCGCAGGTGTCATGCCCGAAGCGATCGCGCGGGCGCTGGTCAACGACGGCCAGACCGCCGCACAGGTCAACCTGCGGCTCGCGCCGGCGAGCCTCGAGGAGCGCGCCGTACTCGTCGACGAGTTGCGCGACGACCTCGACGCGCGCCTCGCCGACCTGCAACTCGACCCCGACAGCATCCTGTTGACCGACCTGCCCGCCGATCAGGAACCCGTCAGGGTCACGCCGGCGGGTCTCGCCACCGTCGGCATCGGTCTGCTCGAGAACCTGTCCGCCAACCGTGCGGCGCTCACCTACCTGTCGCTGTGTCTCGCCGGGCTGTGGCTCGTGCTCCGCTTCCGCAGCTTGAGCCGGGCCCTGCTCGCGCTGGTGCCGGTGTTCCTGGCGGTCGGAGCGTCGTCGCTGATCGTCGGTCTCGTCGGTATCCAGCTCAGCCCGCTGACGACGGTGTCGGGTCCGCTCGTCATCGCCAGCTGTACCGAGTTCTCGGTGCTGATCTTCGGCAGATACCTGGAGGAACGACAGACAGGTCTGGCCTCGCGCCTCGCGAGCGACACGGCCGCTGCGCGTACCGGCCGAGCGTTCTTCACCTCGGCCGCGACGACGATCGGCGGGTTCGCCGTGTTGATGATCTCGCCGCTGCCGCTGCTGCGTGACTTCGGCCTGATCGTGACGCTCAACGTGGCCATCGCCCTGATGGCGGCACTCATCGTGATGCCGCCGATCATGGTGTGGGTCGACGACCGCGGTTGGCTCGGCATCGAGCCGCAGGTCGATCCGAACCGGTCGGTCCGTCTCGCCGCCCCGGTGCCCGGAGATCAGACCGTGCTGGCGGGAGTCGGCGCAGTGGCCTTCATCGGTGCCGCCGCCGGCGTGTACGCGTCGGCCGACACGTCACAGGGAGATGCCACCACGGTCGAGTACGCCTCGGTCGCGCTCCCCACCACGACGACGACCGTGGCGCCCACCACGACGACCACGGTTCCGCCCACGACGGTCCCGCCGACGACGGTCGAAGGCGAGGAACCGCCGCCGTCGACCGAGGCGCCGGCCACGACCGAACCGTCCGGCCCCGTGATCGATCCGGCCGACTTCCCCGACACCGTGCCCGCCGGGGTGTTCGCTCCGGCGCTGTTCGGACTGCTGACCGACGCGGGCCTCCCCGGCAACACGGCCAATTGCGTGATCGCGACCTCGTTCGAGCGGGGTGGCGGCGAGGAGACGCTCGTGCCGCTCCTCCTGGCGAGCGACCCGACCGCACTCGAGACCGTGCGGCAGGCCGGCGCCGACTGCGGTGCCCCAGCCGACCAGGTCGACGCCGCGATCGCCGCCGGCACCGGCGGCTGACCACTCCCAGCCCGCACCGGTCGCCGCCGACCCCCGGCCCCAGCCCCCAGGCGACTCGTCGAGCAGCCCTGTCGCGGTCTCGAGTGCGGGGGACTCAGGTTCGCGACATGGTGGGGTGATGGTTGAGGGGTCTGCGGGGCTGTGTCGCGGTTGTGGGTGTGGGGGCCTCAGGTTCGCGACACGGTGGGGTGATGGTTGAGGGGTCTGCGGGGCTGTGTCGCGGTTGTGGGTGTGGGGGCCTCAGGTTCGCGACACGGTGGGCGGGGATGGCGGACAGCCGTGCTGTGTCGCGATTGTGGGTGTGGGGGACTCAGGTTCGCGACACGGCCGGGTGATGGTTGAGGGGTCCGCGGGGCTGTGTCGCGGTTGTGGGTGTGGGGCTCTCAGGTTCGCGACATGGTGGGGTGATGGTTGAGGGGTCCGCGGGGCTGTGTCGCGATTGTGGGCGTGGGGGCCTCAGGTTCGCGACACGGCTGGGTGGTTCGTGGGGCGGGGTGTGGGGACGGGAGTCAGGTGGCTCGGTCGGTGGCCAGGTGGCCTCGGCGGTGGCCGCCTTGCCAGTCCTCGTGCTCGGGGACTGTGGTCGCACCACCGAGGATCGCGAGTTGCGGGCGCTCGCGCAGGCTGCGCTTCATCTCGGCGAATCCGGGGAACTTCGCGAGCGTGGTGACGGCGTCCCACAGCGGTACCGCCTCGTCGGGGTGGGGTACGCGTGAGATGACCGGGCCGAAGAACGACACACCGTCCGGGGGTTGGAACGTGATGATCGGGGTCCCGACGTCCCGACCGGTGCGCGAGAGCGCCAGCTCCGACTCGGCATCGAGGAGCTGATCCCACGACGTGTTGTCGAGCGCCTCGGCGTACCGGGTCGGGAGACCGGCGGCGTCGAGCACCTCGACGACGTGTTCGTGGGTACTGAGCCGGTCTCGCATCCCCGAACCCTCGGGGAGATCCCAGTAGCTCTCCCCGTAGGCCGTGACGAGCGCGCCGAGCGGCTCGCGTCCGAGCTCGTCACGGACTGCAGCAGCGACCCGGAGCATGCGGAGACCGGCGGTGTGACCGAACTCGTACTCGGGCGGGAACTCCGTGGCGTAGTCCTTGTGCTTGTTGATCAACCGCAACGAGATGAACCGCCAGTCGACCCGGAAGTCACGCTGTGCCGCGACCTGCTCGACCCACCGAGAGGTGATCCAGGCGAACGGACACACCGGGTCCCAGAAGAACTCGATGTCGTAGCTCGGGTCGGAGGGTGGAGGGAAGGTGGAGGGCATGGCCCAGGTCAACGCGACCTGCCGACCAGGCATTCCCCGACGATGACTGGTGACGGGGAAGCAGTGCCGACCGTCGGGCGGCGCGCGAGTGGAGCACGAGGAGCGGACACACCCCGCCGCGGCTCGAGCCGATGTCGAACGCGGGCCGTGCCTACGCGGACGTCGAGCTGTTGAACTTCCGAATGCTCAGCCCGGCGAACACGACGATGATGCCGACCGACCACAGGATCGACCACAGCGCGTCGTTGCCGACCGGGTTGCCGTTGTACAGGGCCCGCGCCGCGTTGGTGACGATCGTGAACGGGTTGGCGTCGGCGACCGGTTGGAGCCAACCGGGCATCGACTCGGGGTCGACGAACGCCGACGACACGAAGGTCATCGGGAACATCCAGATGAAGCCGGCCGAGTTGGCGGCCTCGACCGAACCGACCGACAGACCCATCAGTGCCTGCACCCAGCTCAGGGCGTAGCTGAACAGCAGCAGCAGCAACGTGGCCAGCACCGCTTCGAAGAGGGATCCTTCGAATCGGAAACCGATCGGCCAGAACGACACGGCCAACATCACGAAGAACGTGAGGAGGTTGCGCACCAGGTCGCTCACCGTTCGCCCGATCAGCACCGCCGCACGCGACATGGGCAACGAACGGAGCCGGTCGACGAGACCCTTGCTGAGGTCTTCGGCGAGGCCGATGCCGGTGAACGCCGAGCCGAACACGAGCGACTGACTGAAGATGCCGGGGATCAGGAACTGGTCGTAGTTGGCGAACCCGTCGACCTGGATCGCGCCGCCGAACACGTACACGAACAGCACCACGAACATGATCGGCTGGATCGTGGCGAAGATCAGCAGCTCGATGTTGCGCGGGATGATGCGCAGGTGGCGCTCGGCTTCGACCCAGGAGTCGCGCAACGTCATCTCGACGGCGTTCATGTCGCCACCTCCTCGAGCTCGTCGCTGGTCGCTCGCCCGGTGAGGGTGAGGAACACGTCGTCGAGCGTCGGTCGCCGGACCTCGACGTCGAGCACGTCGATGCCGGCATCGTCGAGTGCCCGGATCACGCCGGGCACCACCCGGTCGCCGGACCGGATCGGCGCCGAGAACGAGCGCCCGTCGCCGCTGACCTCGACGTTTCCGGTGCACAAGGGGGCGAGGGTGGCGAGTGCACCCTCACGGTTCTCGGCGCGGGCGATCGAGACGCTCAGCCGGTCGCCACCGATGCGGTTCTTCAGCTCGTCGGAGGTGCCGTTGGCGATGACGGTGCCGGAGTCGATCACGATGATGCGCTCGGCGAGCCGGTCGGCCTCGTCGAGGTACTGCGTGGTGAGCAGGACGGTGGTGCCGTCTTGTTCGAGCTCTTCGATGAGGTCCCACATGGCCAGCCGGCTGCGCGGGTCGAGGCCGGTCGTCGGCTCGTCGAGGAACAGCACGGACGGCCGCGCGATCAGGCTCATCGCGATGTCGAGCCGTCGGCGCATACCGCCCGAGTAGCCCTTGACGACGCGGTCGGCTGCATCGACCAGGTCGAAACGTTGGAGGAGGTCGCGCGCCCGTGACTTCACGTCGCGGGTCGGCAGATGGAACAGCCGGCCGACGTACTCCATGTTCTCGCGACCGGTGAGGCGTTCCTCGACGGCGGCGTACTGACCGGTGAGCCCGATCCGTTCGCGGACACCGTGCGGGTCCGACAGGACGTCGACGCCGTCGATGGTCGCGTGCCCGGCATCGGGGCGGAGCAGGGTGGTCAACACGCGGACCGTCGTGGTCTTGCCCGCACCGTTGGGCCCGAGCAACCCGTAGATCGCCCCGCGCGGGACCTCGAGGTCGACACCGTCGAGGGCGAGCGTGTCACCGAATCGTTTCACGAGGCCACGTGCCTCGACTGCCAGATCTGTCATCCGCTCATCATGCCTGGCGGGTGTGGCAACCGTCGATGGAGTTCCGGGCCGGCGTGGGCAGCGCGGAATCGCCGGTCAGCGAGCGTGCAGGACGGACTGCGTCTGGGTGGTCTTGCCGACCAGGCGTTCGTCGACGCGCAGCTCGGTCTCGATCACGATGGTGGTCCGGCCGACGTGCAGCGGTGTGGCGGTCGCCGTGAGCGACGAACCCTCGCGGACCGCGCCCAGGAAGTTGGTCTTGGACTCGATCGTCGAGGTGCCGACCGCGCCCTCCGGAAGGTTGAGGAAGGCGCACGCACCGCCTGTGGCGTCGGCGAGGGCCATGACGGCCCCGCCGTGGAGCAGCCCGCCGGCGGTGCACAGCTCGGGGCGCCAGTCGAGGTGGGCCACGACCCGATCGGCGCCCGCCTCGGATCCGGTGATGCCGAGGGTCGCGCACAGCGGCATCGACGACTGGAGGAGTTGCGTCGGACTCATGCGGTCAACCTGTCTCGGGGAGTGCCGGTGCGGTCGGGTTGCCTCCGGCCGGCGCGGTCGTCGGGACGGCGCTCGCCACCATGTCGACACGCAGCGCCGGGTCGATCGACGCGGTCGCCTCGCCGCACCGGAACTGGAAGACGAATGAGGTGATGGCGTCCGATTCGGTCGGCGCGGTCCACAGGTACGTCCAGGGTGACGTGGTGGCACCGGTGTCGACCTCGCGGGATGCACCGTCGGCTTCGCTGGTGACCCGGACGATCACCGGGCTCGTCGGTCCAGCGGCGTCGCAGGTGCCGTCGAACCGGACCGTGCCTCCGGCCCCGACGATCGTCTGCGAGGCGACGACGGACGCGGCGACGACCGGCATGGTCGTGGTGGTCGCGGCGGTGGTGATCGTCGTGGTCGAGGTCGAGGTGGTGGTCGTGGTCGAGGTGGTGGTCGTGGTCGAGGTGGTGCTGGTCGTCGTCGGGACCGTCGTGCCGGCGGTCGTGGTGGTCGCTGTGGTCGGCGTCGTGGTGGTCGCGGTCGTGGTCGTGGTGGTGCTGGACGTCGAGGATGGTTCGTCGGGGGGATCGAGTTCGTCGTCGGCGACGGGGACCCCGTCGGCCGGCGTGGCGGCCAACAGGAACAGCCCGCATGTTGCGACCGCGGCGACGAGCGCGATCGAAGCCATCCCGCGCCACGGCGTCGTCATGCCGAAATCTTGACAGATCGGCCGCTCGACGTGGTGGAATCGCGGTGAGTGATACGGACCGTGGTGGACGGGGGTGTCAGACGCTGCGCGCCGCGTTGTCGAAGCGGGTGTACTGACCCAGGAAGACGAGCCGTTTGGTGCCGATCGGGCCGGCACGGTGCTTGGCGACGATCACCTCGGCCGAACCCTTGTCGGGCGAGTCGGCGTGGTACACCTCGTCGCGATAGAGGAACATGACGACGTCGGCGTCCTGCTCGAGTGATCCGGACTCGCGCAGGTCGCTGAGCATCGGTCGCTTGTCGGCCCGAGCCTCGAGCGAACGGCTGAGCTGGCTCGCGGCGACGATCGGTACCTCGAGTTCACGGGCGAGGATCTTCAGGTTTCGGCTGATCTCGCTGACCTCGAGCTGCCGGTTCTCGGAGTTGCCCGTGCCGCCCATCAGCTGGAGATAGTCGATGAGGATCAGGCCGATGCCGCCGAAACGCGCCTTGATGCGTCGGGCCTTGGCCCGGATCTCCATCACGGTCACCCGTGGGTTGTCGTCGAGGAACAGCGGCACCTCGAGCCGACCGATCGCCTTGCCGATCTTGGCCCAGTCGCTCTCGGCCAGTTTGCCCGTTCGGAGCTTGGTGCGATCGACACGCCCCTCGCCGGCGAGGATGCTCTGCGTCATCTCCTGGTGGCCCATCTCGAGCGAGAACATCAGCACCGGTTTGGCCGCCTGTTGCGCGACATGGGTCGCCATGCCGAGCAGGAAGCTCGACTTGCCCATGGCGGGCCGTGCTCCGACGATGTACAGCGCGTTGGGCTGCAGACCCGACAGCAGCTCGTCGAGGTCGGTGTACCCGCTGGGGACGCCGGTGATCGTGTCGCCACGGTCGTACGTCTCTTGGAGGTGGTCCATCACCTCGGGCAGCAGTTCTTCGATCGTCCGGGTCGAGTCGGTGACGCGCTGCTCGGCGACGTTGAAGATCTTGGTCTCGGCCTCGTCGAGCGCCTTGACGACGTCGTCGGGCTCGCTGTACGCCAGTTCGGCGATGTCGCCGGCTGCGTAGATCAGCTGCCGGAGGAGCGCGGTCTCCTGGACGATCTTGGCGTAGTGGCCGGCGGATGAGATCGCCGGGGTCGCGTTCTGGAGTTCGTGCAGCGCGCTCGGACCGCCGACCTCGTCGAGGAGCCCAGCGCGACGCAGTTCGTCGGCGACGGTGACCGTGTCGGCCGGCGCCGCGCTGGAGTACAGCGCCCGGATCGCGTCGAAGATGTGACGGTTCGCCGGACGGTAGAAGTCGGCGGGGGTGAGCCCCATCTCGCTGACGACGCCGATCGCGTCGCGCGACAGCAGCATCGCGCCGAGCACCGATTCTTCGGCGTCGATGTTGTGCGGTGGCACGCGCCCGCGGCTGCCGGACGAGGACCCCGACGAACGAGGCCCATCGGAGTGTCGAGGACCGCCGCCACCGAAACCGCCACCACCGTCGGTATCGATGGGGAAGTACTCGTCACCGGCCATGAGGCCACCATCCTGGCGGTGTTGCCCTGTGCGTTGAAAGGGGACAACGCAGCAATGACGTGGACAACCGAGAAATCCCGTGGATAAGACCACCCTGGTTGTGGACGTCCATGTGGACAAGCCTCGTCGCAGGGTGTGGCAGGGTGTGGCAGGGTGCCGCGGGCGGGAGTGCTAGGACACCCGTCGGAACAGATAGGCGAACGGCGACGTCGTGTAGGCGATGCCGCGCCCGAGTTCGTGGAGCAGCTCACGGGTGATCGGCGCCGGCCGCTTCGGCACCAGGTGTCGGCCGAGGTCGTCATCGGACACCCGGTACACGCCGTCGCGAGCCGTGACGACAGCCGCCAGCGCGTATCGGTCGTCGATCGACGCCATCGCCGCGTCGCCGTGGCTGGAGTTGACCAGCAACGTCCCGCCGATCCGCAGGTGGCGGGTGCAGTGCTCCGAGACGAAGCCGGCATAGAGCGAGATCAGGAGGTCGAATGCTTCGTCGGCGAGTGGGAGTTCGTCGGTGTAGTCGGCGTGGACGAACGCGATCGTGCGGGTTTGCGTCCCCACCTCGGCCTGCACGATCTGCTCGACACCCGCCCGGTCGCCGAAGAACCGGTTCGCCCGGCGATCGACATCGACGTAGGTGACGTCGGGGATCGAGAACGACGGAGCGATGTCGACGTAGCTGCCGGGATAGAGGGCCGACGTCGCACCGGTCGCCTCGGCGACGACCTCGAAGAGCCGCCGTCGATCGCCGACCGATCGATCCTGGCGCTCCCAGAGCTCGACGGTCGACTCCGGCATCGGCGTCAGGTCCGGAGGGCGGCGAGTTCGTCGAAGACGACGTCGAGGTTGCGCAGGCTGCGCCGCAGGTCGAACGCGTCGTCGAGCAGTTCGTTGGGCACCTCGTCGTCGGCCTCGAGCAGCGAGCGGAAGTCGGTGCCCTCGTCCCAGGCTCGCATCGCGTTGCGCTGCACGATCCGGTATGCGTCGTCGCGGCTCATCCCCGAGGCGACCAGTCCGAGCAGCACCGGCTGGCTGAACACGAGCCCGTAGCTGGCGTCGAGGTTGGCCTGCATGCGGTCCGGGAACACGACGAGATTCGACAGCAACCGACCCATGCGGCGCATCACGTAGTGGGCCATGTGTGATGAGTCGGGCAGCACCACACGTTCGACCGACGAGTGCGAGATGTCGCGCTCGTGCCACAGCGCGACGTCCTGCAACCCGGCGAGCAGGTTCGAACGCAGCACCCGCGACAGACCGGTGATGGTCTCCGCCGAGATCGGGTTGCGCTTGTGCGGCATCGCCGACGAACCCTTCTGACCCGGTTTGAATCCCTCCTGGACCTCGCGGACCTCGGTTCGTTGCAGATGGCGCAGCTCGACCGCCATCAGCTCGCAGGTGGCACCGATCGAAGCGCACGCGTAGAGGAACTCACCGTGGCGGTCGCGGGCGATCACCTGGGTGGCGGGGACGGGACGGAGTCCGAGTGCGTCGCCGACGAACCGCTCGACCGACGGTGCGATGTTCGAGTAGGTGCCGACGGCGCCCGAGAGCTTCATGACAGCGATCGACTCGCGAGCAGCCTGGAGTCGGGTGTGGTCGCGGTCGACCTGGAGCGCCCACAGGGCGAGCTTGGCACCGAACGTGGTCGGTTCGGCATGGACGCCGTGGGTGCGTCCGATCATCACGGTGTCGCGGTGCTCGTCCGCGAGGCCGAGGAGCGTCTGGAGCAGCCGCCCCGACTCGTCGATCAGGGCGTCGGCGGCGTCGGTCATCTGCCAGCACAGGACGGTGTCGCCGACATCGGACGAGGTCAGCCCGTAGTGGATCCACTTGCCGGCTTCCTCGGCGCCGCCGGCGGTGATCGAACCCTGGACGACGTCGACGAACGCGGCGACGTCGTGGTCGGTCACGGCCTCGCGTTCGAGGATCGCGGCGACGAACGCGTCGTCGGCGACCGGTGCGTTGGCGCGGCAGGCCGCCGCGTCGTCGGCCGGCACGACGCCGATCTCGACGTGCGCCTCGGTCGCCAAGAGTTCGACCTCGAGGTACCGCGCCCACTTCGACGTGTCCGACCAGACCGCCGTCATCTCGGGGGTGGAGTAGCGCGGGATCATCGGATTCCTCCGGTGCCGGTGCCGGTGCCGGTGCCGGTGCCGGTGACGCCGCCGTGTCGCGGTCTGGGGAGCGTGCGTCCCGGGTTCGCGACACGGTGGGGTCGGTGGCCGATCCCCGGGGAGCCGGCGGAGGACGTGGGTGCGTCGGCGGACGTCACGTCAGGCAGACCAGAGCAGGTAGTCGTCGCGTTCGGCGCCGACGCCCACCACGTTGACGGGCACGCCGACCTGTTGCTCGACCAGGGCGAGGAACGCCTTGGCCGCCGGCGGGAGTTCGCCGGTCTCACGGATCCGCGACAGGTCGGTCTTCCAACCGGGCAGCGTCTCGTACACCGGCTCCACCGCGCCGAGGACATCGGAGATGTCGGGGTAGTAGTCGATCGGTTCGCCGTCGAGGCGGTAGCCGGTGCAGACCTTGACCTCGTCGAACCCGTCGAGGATGTCGAGCTTGGTGAGCGCGATCTCGGTGAGGCTGTTGAGGCGGACGGCCTGGCGCAGCATCACGCAGTCGAGCCAGCCGGCGCGCCGTCGGCGGCCGGTCACGGTGCCGAACTCGCGGCCGACGTCGATCAGCGTCTCGCCGTCGTCGTCGAGCAGTTCGGTCGGGAACGGTCCGGCACCGACACGGGTCGTGTACGCCTTGGTGATGCCGACGATGCGGCTGATGTCGCGTGGGCCGAGTCCGCTTCCGGCGCAGGCGCCACCGGCGGTCGGGTTCGACGACGTCACATAGGGGTAGGTGCCGTGGTCGAGGTCGAGGAAGGTCGCCTGCGCGCCCTCGAGCAGGATCTCCGCGCCGCTCGCCAGCGCGTCGTGCAGCAGCGTGACGGTGTCGGCGACGTACGGCCGCAACCGCTCGCCGAACGCGACGAACCGGGCCACGATCTGGTCGACGTCGAGCGGCTCGCCGCCGGCGTGCTCGATCAGGGAGTTCTCGGCGATCGCGCGGGCGCGGACGGTGGCCGCGAACCGCTCGGGGTCGACGACTTCGCCGACGCGCACGCCGACGCGGCGCGCCTTGTCGGCGTAGGCCGGTCCGATGCCCTTGAGGGTGGTGCCGATCTTGTCGTCGCCGCGCATCGCCTCCGCGATCGCGTCGTGGGCCTGATGCCACGGGAAGATCAGGTGGGCGAGGGTCGAGACCTTGAGCTCGGCGCACGAGATGCCGCGGCCCTCGAGCGTGTCGATCTCGTTGAACAGCGTCGGCAGGTCGACGACGACACCGTTCGCGATCACGGGGACGACATGGTCGTACAGCACGCCGCTCGGGATGAGCTGGAGTGCGTATTTCTGATCGTCGACCACGACGGTGTGACCGGCGTTGTGACCACCCTGGTAGCGCACCACATAGGTGTGCTCCTTCGAGAGCAGGTCGATGATCTTGGCCTTGCCTTCGTCACCCCATTGGGCGCCGACGACGACGGTGACGGGCATGGGCACGCTCCCCGGAGAGTTCGGACTGGAACGTGGCATGACTCTACTCCGCACGATCCCGCAGCACCGCTTCCGCGGCCGGTTCTGAACGATTTGTCCGGTGTGCCCAGGGAGGAACCACCGCCACTGCGTCGGAGATCGGCCGGTACCGTGAGACGCGTGAGTGTGCTGCGGCTTCAACGGTGGTCGGACATGGACGAGACGGCTCGGGTCGCGCTCCTCGCCCGAGGGCTCGACGACATCTTCGAGCCCGGGCTCCGGGCGTCGATCGGCGGCCTGATCGACGATGTGCGCGAACGTGGCGACGACGCGGTCTGCGACGCGCTGGCCCGCTTCGACGGGATCGAGATCGAGCCCGACGGTCTGCGGGTGTCCGATGACGAGCTCGACTCGGCGAGGGTGTCCGACGAGGTCGACGCGGCGATCGACGATGCGATCGCCCATCTGCGGGCGTTCAACGAACAGCAACTCGCCCGATTCGACGACTGGTCGTTCGAGTCGGAACCGGGCTTGACCGTCGGCGAGAAGATCACACCGATCTCGTCGGCCGGCCTCTTCACGCCGTCGGGCAAGGCCAGCTATCCGAGTGTCACCTACCAACTCGCGGTGCCCGCCGTCGTCGCCGGCGTCCCCGCGGTCACCGTGGTCGTGCCGCCGGTGCCGGGTGGTTCGGGCGAGGTCGACCCGGCGGTCCGGGTCGTGTGCCGCAAGCTGGGGCTCCGCGACCTCGTGCGCGTCAACGGCCCGGCCGGGATCGCAGCGCTCGGGTTCGGCACGCACACGGTCTCCCGGGTCGCCAAGGTGATGGGGCCCGGCTCGCCGGCCGTCACGATCGCCCAGGTCGAGATGCAGCGACACGGCGTCTCGACGGTGATGCTGCTCGGTCCGACCGAGAGCGTCGTCATCGCCGACGAGTCGGCCGATCCGATGCGTCTCGCGGCCGACCTGCTGGTCGAGGCCGAACACGGCACCGACAGTTCCGTGGTCCTGCTGACCCCGAGCGCCGACCTCGTCGCGGCCACCGACGAGCACCTCGCACGACAGATCGATGAACTCCCCGAGGCGCGCGCCGAGGCGGCACGCGCCGCACTCGGGCCCAACGGCGGCGCCGTCGTGGTCGGTGACCTGGGCGTCGCCGTCGAGATCGCGAACGCGTACGCGCCCGAGCACCTGCAGGTCGCCGTCGCCGACGACCGGGTCGATGAGGTCGTCGGCGGACTGGTCAACGCGGGCGAGATCCTGATCGGCCAGCACACCCCGTTCAGCGCCGCGAACTTCGTGATCGGGTGCCCCGCCTCACTCCCGACGAGCGGGTTCGCGCACGTCAGTTCGGGGATCACCGCCGCGACGTTCCTCAAACGGACCGCGATCGCGCGGGCGGACCGGGTGGCGTTCGACCGCATGTCCGACTCGGTGATCGCGCTCGCCGACCACGAGGGTTTTCCGGCGCACGCGGCGGCGATCCACCGCCGCCGCTGACCCGATTCGACCACTCCCGGCGGGCGAAGGCGCGCACGTCGCGTGATCTGACCGCCGACGTGGCGTACGCTGCAACATGTGACGACCATTTTGCTGGTTGAGGACGACGAGCGGATCAGCGAGCCGCTGCTCCGGGTACTCGGCACCGAAGGGTTCGAAGCCGTCCACGCATCGAGCGGTCTCGAGGGTCTCGAGCTGCTGACCGCACGACGCCCGGACCTCATGCTGCTCGACCTCACGCTCCCCGACATCGACGGACTCGACGTGTGCCGCAAGGTCCGCGAGGAGCGACCGGAGCTGCCGATCATCATGTTGACGGCCCGCGCCGAGGAGATGGACGTGATCGTCGGTCTGGGTGCCGGCGCCGACGACTACGTGCCCAAGCCGTTCCGGCTCGCGGAGCTGGTCGCTCGGATCAAGGCCCGGCTCCGGGTCGCCGAAGCCGCGAACCAGATGCCGCGCGAGATCATCGGCGGCCCACTGCGCGTCAACACCGAGTCCCGTCGGGCGTACCTCGACGGCGACGAACTCGAACTGACGTCGAAGGAGTTCGACCTGCTCGCGCTGTTGATGAGCAAGCCGGACGCCACCTTCACCCGCGAACAGATCATGGCGTCGGTGTGGGACGAGAACTACTGGGGTTCGACTCGCACGCTTGACACGCACATCTCCACCCTCCGCCGCAAGATCGGCGACGACACGGATCCGCCGTCGCTGATCGTGACCGTCAGAGGTGTGGGATTCCGGTTCGAGGGCTGACCCGAACCGACCATGCGGCGTCGGCTCGTCATCTCCACGATCGCGATCGTGCTCGTCGTGCTCGGCGCGCTCGCCGTGCCGGTCGGCAAGATCGTGTTCGACGCCGCCGAGGAGCAGCTCAACGTCAGGCTGAACAGCGATGCGCAATCCCTGGTCGACGCCTGGGAGCGAGCGAGCGCTCGCGGTGAGGAACTGACCGACGGTGAACTCGTCGATCTGATCCTTCCCGGTGACGCGCTGGTGGTCATCGAGGACGACGGCGCCCGGGCGGTCCAGGACCTGGCGAGCGGCACCTCGTCCACCCGCAACGTCAAGCTCGCGGCGGCCGATGGCACGTCGTTCAGCCTGTCGACGGCCGCCGATCCGCTGAACGAGGACTTCCGCCGCCAGCTCCGGATCCTGCTCCTGCTCGCGCTGGGCGCGATCGTCGCCGCGGCCGGTCTGGCGGCGGTGCAGGCCCGACAGTTGGCGCGTCCACTCGAGCGACTGGCGTTGCGCGCCGGCCGGATCGGCGACGGCGACTTCAGCCGGCGACCGTTCACCCCGACGCACATCCCCGAGATCGACCACATCGGATCGTCGCTCGATTTGAGTGCGATGCGGGTCGAGACGATGTTGGCGAACGAGCGGCACTTCACCGCCGACGCGACCCATCAGCTCCGCACCGGGATCGCCGGGATCGCGATGCGCCTCGAGCTACTGAGCCTGCACCCCGATGCGCTGGTGGCGACCGATGCGTCCGAGGGCCTCCGTCAGACCGACCAGCTCAACGCGACGATCGACGACCTCCTCGCCGCGGCTCGGAACCGGACCACGAACGAGCGTGAGGTGTTCGACCTCGCCACGATCATCAACGACCACGCCGACGAATGGCAGCCGAGGTTCCAGGCGGTCCGCCGCCACATCTCGGTGATCACGTCCAACCCGGCACCGCCGGTGTTCGGGACGAAAGGGTTGACCGGTCAGGTGCTCGACATCTTGATCGACAACGCGCTCAAGCACGGTGCCGGTGCGGTCACATTGATGATCGACGGGCCGTCGGTCGTGGTGATCGACCAGGGTTCGGGCATGTCGAAGGCGCGACTGTCGTCGGTGTTCGACGGACCGGTCGATCCGTCGGCCAAGCACGGCCGCGGGCTCGCCCTGGCGCGGCGGTTGGCCCAGGTCGACGGTGGCGCGCTGTCGGTGGTGGGCAACAACCCGTTGCGACTGCGGCTCGAACTCGTCAGGGGCGACATCGGCCCGGTCGCCGGCTGAGTCGGTCGGCGGCACCGTCGGCACTGCCCCGAAAAAACCAGTCGCCGTCTCCAGAAGGCGGGATCTCTGGAGACGGCGAGCGGAAGGAAACGCCAACATCTTGGCGCACCCGACCTGGATCTGCCGACAACTCGATGTCAAGTCTCGGCAAAATGAGGGCGGAACCGGCGGGAGTGCGGCCGCCGGGGTGACGGCCGGGCCGTCAGGCCGGGTCGGGCGTCGATGCCGAGACCTCGAGCCGGCGATCGTCGGACTCGCCCGACGCATCGACGACGAGGGTGCCCCCGTCGGTGACGGCCCCGTCGAGGATCAGCAGGGCGGCGCGGTCGCCGATCTCGCGTTGGATCACCCGCTTGAGCGGCCGGGCACCGAACGCCGGATCGAAACCCAGCGCGGCGAGGACCGCCATCGCATCGTCGGACACCTCGAGCCCGATGCGTTGGTCGGTGAGCCGGGCGCGGAGCCGTTCGACCTGGATGGTCGCGATCTCGCGCACCGCCGCTTCGTCGAGCGACGCGAACCGGATGATGTCGTCGACCCGGTTGATGAACTCGGGCTTGAAGTGGTCGGCCGGGTCACCGGGCAGGTTCGACGTCATGATCAGCACCGTGTTGGTGAAGTCGACCGTGCGGCCCTGGCCGTCGGTGAGGCGACCGTCGTCGAGCACCTGGAGCAAGGTGTTGAACACGTCGGGGTGAGCCTTCTCGATCTCGTCGAGCAGCACGACCGAGTACGGGCGGCGGCGCACGGCTTCGGTGAGCTGGCCACCCTCGTCGTAACCGACGTACCCGGGGGGAGCTCCGATCAGGCGGCTGACGGCGTGCTTCTCCATGTACTCGCCCATGTCGATGCGGACCATCGCCCGCTGGTCGTCGAACAGGAACTCGGCGAGCGCACGCGCCAGCTCGGTCTTGCCGACGCCGGTGGGGCCGAGGAACATGAACGACCCGATCGGGCGATCGGGATCGGCGAGACCGGCCCGGCTGCGGCGGACGGCGTTGGCGACCGCCCGCACGGCGTCGTCCTGACCGATCACGCGCTCGTGGAGCGAGTCCTCGAGGTGGATCAGCTTGGCCATCTCCGACTCGATCAGCCGGCTGAGCGGCACGCCCGTCCACTTGGACACGACCTCGGCGATGTCTTCGGCGTCGACCTCTTCCTTGAGCATCCGTTCCGAACCCTGCAGCTCGTCGAGATGCGCGGTCGCCTCGTCGATCCGACGTTCGAGTTCGGGGATCCGGCCGTAGCGGATCTCGGCGGCGACGTTGAGGTCGGTCTCGCGCTCGAGCTGGTTGCGCAGGTGCTCGAGTTCTTCTTTCAGGTTGCGGATCGCGTCGATCGCCTGACGTTCGCCCTCCCAGTGCTGCTTCATCTCGGCCAGTCGGACGTTGAGGTCGGCGAGCTCGTCGTGGAGCGCATCGAGGCGTTCGCGCGAGATGTCGTCGCTCTCCTTCTCGAGCGCGACCTGTTCGATCTCGAGTTGGAGGATGCGTCGCTGCACGACATCGATCTCGGTCGGCATCGAGTCGATCTCGATCCGCAGCTTCGAGGCGGCCTCGTCCATGAGGTCGATCGCCTTGTCGGGCAGGAAGCGGTTGGTCAGGTAGCGGTTGGACAGCACGGCCGCGCTGACGAGCGCGGAGTCCTGGATCCGGACGCCGTGGTGCACCTCGTACCGCTCCTTGAGTCCGCGGAGGATGCCGACGGTGTCCTCGACCGAGGGTTCACCGACGTAGACCTGCTGGAACCGGCGCTCGAGCGCCGGATCCTTCTCGACGTGCTTGCGGTACTCGTCGAGCGTCGTCGCGCCGATCATGCGGAGTTCGCCACGGGCGAGCATCGGCTTGATCATGTTGCCGGCGTCCATCGCGCCTTCGGAACCGCCGCCGGCCCCGACGATCGTGTGGAGTTCGTCGACGAAGGTGATGACCTCGCCGGCGGCATCGGTGATCTCCTTGAGGACGGCCTTGAGCCGCTCCTCGAACTCGCCGCGGTACTTGGCCCCGGCGAGCATCGACGAGACGTCGAGGGAGATGAGCCGTTTGCCCTTGAGGCCCTCGGGCACGTCACCGTCGGAGATGCGGCGGGCGAGCCCCTCGACGATCGCCGTCTTGCCGACGCCGGGTTCGCCGATCAGCACCGGGTTGTTCTTCGTGCGACGGCTGAGCACCTGGATCACGCGGCGGATCTCGTCGTCGCGCCCGATGACCGGGTCGATCTTGCCTTCGGCGGCGCGAGCGGTGAGGTCCTGGCCGTACTTGTCGAGCGCGGCGAACTTCTCCTCGGGGTTCTGGTCGGTGACGCGGTGGCTGCCGCGCACCTCCTTCAGGACGCCGAGCAGCTCCTCGCTGCCGACGCCGAGTCGGTCGTTCATCGCCAGGAGCAGGTGCTCGACCGACAGGTAGTCGTCTTTGAGGTCCTTGCGGAACTGGGTCGCTCGGTCGGTGACGTTGTTGAGCTCGCGGCTCATCCGGGGTTCGTCACCACCGTGTGCCTGCGGGAGTCGTTCGATCGCCTCGGTCGCCCGGTCGCGCACCATGTTGGGCGCTTGGCCGAGTTTGGCGAGGACGGGTGCGACGACCGTGCCCTCCTGGGCGACGATCGCCGCGAGGACGTGGTCGGGGGTCAGCTCGGGGTTCGACTTGGCCTTGGCCAGGTCGATCGCGGCGGCAAATGCCTCTTGGGTCTTGACGGTCCAGGTCTTCGGGTCGAACGCCATGCGGTCAGTGTACGAGTCCCGACCGATCTTGACACGTGACGACTCAAGTTTTCTGACATCAGCGTTTCGGCGCGTTCGGCCTCAGCGGGTGCGGGACGGGCCGTGTCGCGGGTGTACGGCTGGGAATCTCAGGATCGCGACACGGCCGGGGTGAGCGCGATGGCCGCGTCTGGGGGTCAGCGGGTGGCGAGTTGGGTGGCGTCGAGTTCGTAGAGGGCGTCGGCATCGGCGGTGATCGCGGGCAGCAGCCCGGCGACCGTCGGCAAGATCTGCTCGCCGAAGAAGCGTGCGCTCGCCCGTTTGGCCACCGCATCGGCGTCGTCACCGGCGCCGAGCACACCCTTGGCCAGCAGACCGGCGCACACCGTGGTGCCGAGCAGACGCAGGTAGGGGCTCGAGCCTGCGAGCAGCGACCGGGGATCGCCGGGTGCGATGCGAACGAGGTGCTCGGTCGCCCGGCGGGCGTCGGCGACCGCGGTCCGCAGCCGCTCACCGAACGCACCCGTGTCGCCGGCGGCATCGAGTGCATCGGCCCGCGCGTCGAACTCGTCGAGCAGTTCGGTCACCACACCGCCCGACCGCATGCCGAGCTTGCGCCCGACCAGGTCGGCGGCCTGGATGCCGTTGGTGCCCTCGTAGATCGCCGCGATGCGCGCATCGCGGTAGTGCTGGGCGGCGCCGGTCTCCTCGACGTACCCCATGCCACCGTGGATCTGGAGGGCGAGCGACGTCATCTCGTTGCCGACGTCGGTGCACAGGCCCTTGCTGAGCGGGATCAACAGGTCGGCCAACTCCTGCCAGCTCCGCGCCTCGTCGACCTCGCCCGCCGCCCTGGCCGCGTCGGCCCGGTCGAGCGCGGCGGCATTCGTGTAGACCAGCGCCCGCATCCCGTCGATCCACGCGCGCTGCGTCATCAGCATGCGACGCACGTCGGGATGGTCGATGATCGGGCTCGACGCTCCGGCGGGGGCGCCGACCGCACGGCCCTGTTCGCGGTCCTGCGCGTACTGGAGCGCCTGCTGGTACGCACGCTCGCTGATGCACAAACCTTCCAGCCCGACCGAGAGCCGGGCGCTGTTCATCATCGTGAACATGTTGCGCATGCCCTCGTGCTCACCGCCGACGAGCCAGCCGATCGCGTCGTCGTAGGCCATCACGCACGTCGGCGAACCGTGGATGCCGAGCTTGTGCTCGATCGACACGCACGTGGCGGTGTTGCGGTCGCCGAGCGAGCCGTCCGCCTCGACCAGGTACTTCGGGACGACGAACATCGAGATGCCCTTGGTCCCCGGAGGCGAGCCGGGGGTGCGCGCCAGGACGAGGTGCACGATGTTCTCGGCGACGTCGTGCTCACCCCACGTGATGAAGATCTTCTGGCCGGTGATCGCCCACGAACCGTCGTCACGCGGCTGGGCCTTGGTCGCGACGGCGCCGACGTCGGACCCGGCTTGGGGCTCGGTGAGGTTCATCGTGCCGGTCCACTCGCCGGTCAGCATCTTCGGCAGGTACATCGCCTTCTGCTCGTCGGAGCCGTGGGCGTGGATCGCCTCGATCGCGCCCTGCGTGAGCAGTGGGCACAGCGACAGCGCCATGTTCGCCGAGGTGAGCATCTCCTGGACGGCGATCGCCGTGATCCAGGGGAAGCCGGCGCCGCCGTAGTCGGGGTCGAACGGCATCGCCCCGAAGCCCGATTCGACCCACTTCGCGTACGCGGGTGTGAAGCTGTCGGGGAGCGTCACGGTGCCGTCGTCGTGCCACGTGGCGCCGACCGTGTCGCCGTCACGGTTCGTCGGGGCGACGACCTCGGCCATCAGCCGGCCCACTTCGCCGAGCACGTCGTGGATCGTGTCGGGGTCGGCGTGACCGAACAGTTCGGTCGCCGCGATCTCATCGAGATCCGCGATGTGTTCCATCACGAATCGGATGTCGCGCAGTGGTGGTGTGTAGTCGCTCACGCCGAAAGGCTTCCACATCGTGACCACCGACCGAAACTCGGGTTTGATCCTGCGCGGGGACCCCCTGCTATGTTGCCCGCAACACGATCTGGTCTTGGGGAAGACACACAGGTCGTCGATGCATCGTAGGGGGATGAGATGACGCTGACCGAGCAATCGCAGCCGACGGGATCGGGCACCACTGGCGTGACCACGGTCGCGTCGCTGGCCAGGGACTGGGCCCGACGTGCCCCCGATCAGGTCGCCATGCGCGAGAAGGACTTCGGGATCTGGCGCGAGATCACGTGGGGCGCTCTGTGGGAGACGATCGAAGAGGTCGCGCACGGGCTGCTCGCCCTCGGGATCGAACCCGGCGACCGGGTCGCCATCCACTCGGAAGACCGGCCCGAGTGGGTGATCCTCGATCTCGCCACGGTCGCCGTCCGCGGCATCACGGTCGGCTTCTATCCCACCAACCCCGCCGCCGAGGTCAAGTACCTGCTCGACGACTGCGGTGCCGCCGTGCACTTCGCCGAAGACGAGGAACAGTACGACAAGGTCGACGAGATCGATCCCGCCGAGCTGCCGGGGCTCCGAACGATCCTGTTCGTCGAACCCCGCGGCATGGTCGGCAAGGACGACGAGCGGCTGCTGTTCTGGGACAGTCTGATCGAACTGGGTCGCGAGCACCGGGCCGCGCACCCCACCGCCGTCGCCGACCGGATGGCTGCCGCCACCGACGACGACGTGATGACGCTGGTGTACACGTCGGGCACGACCGGCCCGCCCAAGGGGGCGATGCTCACCAACAAGAACTCGGCATTCTGCATCGACAAGATCGTCAACGCCGACGAGCGTGTGCCGGGCGGTGCACCGACACCCAGCGACCAGATCGTCACCTACCTGCCGCTCTGTCACGTCGCCGAACGCATCTTCTCCACCTGGACGATGGTCGGAGCCGGTCCGGTGCTCAACTTCGCCGAGTCGATCGAGACCGTCAACGAGAACCTGCGCGAGGTGCAGCCGACGATCTTCTTCGCCGTCCCACGCATCTGGGAGAAGTTGCACGCGATGGCGCTCATCCGTGCGAACGACGCGACGTGGTTCAAGCGCAAGATGGTCGGGTTCGGGCTCAACCTGGCGTCACGGATCGGCAAGATCAAGGTCGCGAACCAGGGTGAGCACACCGTGACGTCACGCTTGCTCGCCGCCGTCGGGTGGGTCCTCGTGTTCCGGCCCCTGCGCGAGCGGCTCGGGCTCCGCCGCTGCCGCTACGCGAGTTCGGGTGCCGCCGCGATCGCGCCCGAGGTGCTCGAGTTCTTCATCGGGCTCGGCGTGCCCGTGTACGAGTTGTACGGCATGACCGAGAACTCGGCGATCGCGACCGCCAACTTCGTCGGCCGCATGAAGCTCGGCACCGTCGGCGAACCGTACCAGGGGATCGGGTTCCGGATCGCCGAGGACACCGGCGAGATCCAGACCCAGCACGACGGTGTCTTCAAGGGGTACTGGAACAAGCCCGACAAGACGGCCGAGACGTTCACGGCCGACGGCTGGTTGATGACCGGCGACGTCGGCGAGTGGGTCGACGGCACCCACGTGCGCATCGTCGATCGCATCAAACACATCATCATCACGAGCGGCGGCAAGAACATCTCGCCGTCCGAGATCGAGAACAGCCTCAAGACCTCGCCGTACGTCAACGAGGCGATGGTCGTCGGCGAAGGTCGCAAGTACCTGACCGCGTTGATCGGTATCGAGTTCGACACCGTCGGTGACTGGGCGCTGCGACGCGGCCTGCCGTACACCACCTACCGCGACCTCAGCGAGAAGCCCGAGGTGATCGAACTGATCGAACAGGTCGTCGCCCAGACGAACGAGAAGTTCGCCCGCGTCGAGAACATCCGCAAGTTCGCCCTCCTCCCGAAGGAGCTCGACCACGAGGACGGGGAATTGACCGCCACCCAGAAACTCAAGCGTTCGGCGATGATGGATTCGTTCGGCGACCTCGTGGAGTCGATGTACTGATGGCAAGACTCAAGTTCGACTCGACCGAGCCGAGTCACCTCGTCGGTCTGGCGCTGCTCGTCGGCGGCATCGTCTTCAGCGCCTACCAGCTCGCGACCGGCGCCGACATCTACTTCACGACCCTGCTCAAGTCGCTCGCGCTGGGGTCGGTGTACGCACTGATCGCACTCGGCTTCGTCCTGATCTTCAAGGCGACCGAGGTCGTCAACTTCAGTCAGGGTGCGCTGGCCATGATCGGCGCGCTGTTCATCTCGTTCATGGTCGCCGACGAGAACCTGCCGATCATCGGGTTCTTCTGGGAGATCCCGAACCCGATCTACCAGCTCGGCGGACCCGAGTGGATCCGATGGGGACTCAGCGTCATCGTGGCCCTGGGGTTCGCCGCACTGCTCGGCCTCGTGATCGAACGGGTGACGATCCGCCCGATGATCGGGCAGCCACTGTTCTCGGTGGCGGTGATCACGCTCGGGCTCGAGATCTCGCTGCGGGTGCTGGCCAACGATGCCGTCAAGATCAGCTTCCGCAGCGTCGACGCCCCGTGGGGCAATGGCGGCTTCAACATCGGCGCCGGGTTCGTCAACTGGTCGTACTTCGCGGCGATGATCACGGCCGCCGTCGCGTTCGTCGCGGTGTTCTTCTTCTACCGCTCACGGATGGGCATCTCGATGCGAGCCGTCGCCCGCGACCAGGAGGCCGCGATGGCCCAGGGCATCAACATCGGGCGCGTCTTCGCCATCGCGTGGGGTGCGGGTGCAGTGCTGGCGGCGCTCGGCGGTCTGTTCGCCACGCAGCAGCCGATCAAACAGACCGGTGCCATCGACCAGGACACGTCGTTGATCGCGTTCCGCGCCCTGCCCGCCGTCATCCTCGGCGGCCTCGACTCGGTGCAGGGCGCTCTGATCGGTGGCCTGATGGTGGGCACCGCCGAGATCTACGCCGGCCAGTACCTGTCGGGCTACACGTCGGTGCTCGGCTCCGGCTACCCGCTGATCGTGCCCTACGTGGTGATGATCATCGGGTTGCTCGTCAAACCCTACGGCTTGTTCGGCACGCCCGAGATTCGGAGGGTCTGAGTCATGTTCCTGCGACCGAATCTGTACACGTCGTATGAAGAAGAGACGCAGATGTTGCCGACCTACACCAAGAAGGTGTTGGCCGGCATCGCGATCATCGTGCTCTTCCTGATTCCCTTCGACGTGCCCTTGATCACAGCCTCGACCGATCTGCCGGTGTTGCGCAACATCCCGGTGATCTCCAACGGCATCCCGCCGCTGCGGTTCCTCGGCGACTCCTCGTGGCTCCGGGCGATGGACGAAGCGCTCATGTTCGCGATCGCCGCGCTGGGCCTCAACATCCTGACCGGCATGGCCGGACAGGTGTCGCTCGGCCATGCGTTCTTCATGGGGGTCGGTGCGTACACCGGTGCCGTCCTCGGCGGCGTCGCCACGTCGAGCGTGTGGGGCTGGAGCCTCCCGATCTGGATCTGGCTGCCGGGCGCCGGCATCGGTGCGGCGATCGTCGGCATCATCGTGTCGCCCGTCGCGGTCAAGCTCCGCGGGCTGTACCTCGCGATCGTGACGCTCGGGCTCGTGTTCATCGGCATCCACATGTCGAACACGAACTGGGGCAAGAAGCTCGCCGGTGACCCCGGCCTCGGCCGCGACTTCCCGACCTACGACATCCGGCTCTGGAAGGAGGAGACCCCGCTCGTCTCGATCGACGACGACGGCACGTGGTTCGGGTTCCTGGACGTGACCGACAACCAGAAGACGTACCTGTTCCTGGCGGTGCTGTTCCTGCTGTTCATCGTCCTGGCAAAGAACATCGCCCGCACCCGGACCGGTCGGGCGCTGCAGGCGATCCGCGACCGCGACATCGCCGCCGAGGTGATGGGCGTGCCCGAGTTCAAGTACAAGCTGATCGCCTTCGCGACCAGTTCGTTCTTCGCCGGCGTCGCCGGTGCGCTGTTCGCGTCGTTCGCGGGCAAGCTGCCTGCCAGTCAGTTCAGCCTGGCACTGTCGGTCGAGTTCATCGCGATCCTGCTGATCGGCGGCGTCGGCACGGTGAGCGGGACCGTCATGGGCACCTTCTTCGTCGTGCTGACGCCCAAATTCGTCGAGTCGTTCACCGAGTGGCTCGCCGACAAGACCGAGGGCGACGGTATCGGTGCCAAGGTCGCCGACGTGGTCATCTCCAACGGATCCGACCAGGGTCCGGTGTCGGCGGCGACCCAGACACCCGGGTATCCACTCAACGTGTTCGACTGGAACCTCGTGCTCTACGGCGCGCTCATCATCGTGTTCTTGATCTTCGAACCGCTGGGCCTGTACGGCATCTGGATCCGGATCCGCAACTACTGGAAGCGGTGGCCGTTCAGTTACTGAATCGTGACGTTCGGTCGACCGACCGGACGTCGACCCCTCACATGGGCCACCATGGGAGCGGGGACAACAGATGTGAGGCGACCAACCCGTCGCCTCCCAACCCAATACACAGGGGGAAATCATGAGAAAAGTGACCAAGGGGTTCGCCCCGCTGGTGGCGCTCGCACTCGTTGCAGCGGCATGCGGCGGCGACGACGACGCGGCCGACGAGCCATCAGAACCACCAGCAGAGGACACCGCCGACGAGCCCACCGGGGACACCGCCGACGAGCCGACCGAAGACACGGCCGACGAGCCGACCGAAGACACGGCCGACGAGCCGACCGAAGACACGGCCGACGAGCCGAGCGAGGACACCGGTGGGCAAGAGCCGGCCGAGGAGATCGTCACCGATTTCGGCGTGACCGAGGACACCATCAGGATCGGCCTCAACGCCGACCTCTCGGGTCTTTTCGCTCCGCTCGTTACCCAGATCACCGATGCTCAGCAGGTTTTCTGGGAGATCGTGAACGACAACGGAGGTATCGCCGGTCGCCAGGTCGAGCTGGTCATCATCGACAACGCGTACGACGTGCCGACGCACCTCGAGAACTATGCGGAGATGGCCGACGAGAGTGAGGAAGGCGTCATCTTCTTCAGCCAGTCGACCGGCTCGCCGCACACCGCGGCGACCGCCGAAGATCTCGTCGACGACGACCTCATCGCGATCCCGCTGTCGTGGTACTCCGGGTTCGCCGACCCGGGGATCGGCCAGAATGTCATGGAGCTCTACACCAACTACTGCATCGAAGCCATGAACGGCATCGAGTATCTGGCGGGCGAGAACGGTGCCACGACACTCGGCATCGTCTCGTTCCCGGGCGAGTACGGCCAGGACGGTGCGCAGGGCGCCAAGATCGCCGCCGAGGCGCTCGGCCTCGAGATCGTGTACGACGGTGAAGGCGCCGTGGTGCCCGGCTCCGATCAGACCCCGGTCATCACCGAACTGGTCGCCGCCGATCCTGACCTGGTCTGGGCGACGCTGAACCCGACGACGCTCGCCGAGGTGCTCGGCGGTGCGTACCAGCAGGGCCTCCGGGCCCTCTGGTCGGGCAACTCGCCGACCTGGAACTACCAGTTGCTGGCGACCGATCTCGGCCCGATTGCGGATGAGGTGTTTCACTACTCGACGTACACCGCGCTGTGGGGCGCCATCGATTCACCAGGCATGACCGAGATGATCGAGGGCATGCGGGCCAAGCGACCCGACGCCGTCCTCTCGGACACCTACATCGTCGGCTGGACCGAGGGTCTCGCCACGAAGGCAGTGCTCGAACAGGCCGCGGCCAACGGCGACATGACCCGAGCCGGCGTCGTGAAGGCGTTCAACGAGGTCGAGGTCGACATGAAGGGCCTGGCCCCTGACCAGAGCTGGTTCGGTGAGCCGAACGACTTCATCGTGCGTGAGTCGTACATCTACGACGTCGTGCTCGACGAGTTCGATGCCGGCGCCACCGTCAGCGACGACGACGTCGGAACCGGTCATGTTCTCGAGGTCGGCCCGTACTCGGGCAGCATCGCCGAGGGCTACGACTTCCAGGAAGCCTGCTTCAGCGGCTGACCTGACCGGCACATCATCACTGAGTGAGTCGTCGGGGCGGGATGCCGATCCCGCCCCGACGACCACTCGTCACACGCACACCACCACCCGGACGGAGCAACCAACGTGCTGGAACTCGCCAACGTCGAAGTCGTCTACAACGACGTGATCCTCGTGCTGCGCGGCCTGTCGATCGAGGTCCCCGACGGCCAGATCGTCGCGCTCCTCGGTGCCAACGGTGCCGGCAAGACCACGACGTTGCGCGCCATCTCCGGCTTGCTCGACAATCACAACGGCGAGATCACCAAGGGCACCGTCTCGTACAACGGCGAGGTCATCAACGGCAAGAAGCCGTCCGACATCGTGCTGTCGGGCATCACGCAGGTGATGGAGGGTCGGCGGGTCTTCTCCGATCTCACCGTCGACGAGAACCTCGTCTGCGGTGGCATCACCGTCAAGGACAAGGCGCAGACCGACGCGGCGTACGAACGGGTCATGGACCTGTTCCCCCGCCTGGCCGAGCGCCGCAAACAAGTCTCCGGGTACCTCTCGGGTGGCGAGCAGCAGATGCTCGCCATCGGACGTGCCCTCATGGCCGGCCCGAAGCTGCTCGTGCTCGACGAGCCGTCGCTCGGCCTGGCCCCCAAACTGATCGAACAGATCCGTGACATCATCGTCGACATCAACAAGCAGGGCACCAGCGTGCTGCTGATCGAGCAGAACGCCATGATGGCGCTCTCGATCGCGAACTACGGCTACATCATGGAGACCGGCAAGGTCGTCATGGACGGCGACGGTCAGAAGCTCCTGGCCGACGACGACGTCAAGGAGTTCTACCTCGGCCTCCACGGCGACGAAGGCGAGAAGAAGTCGTTCAAGGACGTCAAGCACTACCGGCGCCGGAAGCGGTGGGCATCGTGATCGTCGACCTCACCACCCGTTCGGCGGCGCCTCGCCGTTCGGTTCGCGCTGGCAGCGTGCGGTGGTGCCGACACGGGGACCGGGCTGCGGTCGTCACTGGATTCGACTGGAGCATTTCATGACCGATGACATTTCGATTTCGGGGATCCCGACGCGGTCGGCCGACGTGCCACCCGGAGTGCCGCTGCTCGACGTCAGCAACATCACGCTCCGCTTCGGCGGCGTCACGGCGATCAACGACGTGTCGTTCGACGTCCACCCCGAAGAGCTGTTCGCCATCATCGGTCCCAATGGCGCCGGCAAGACGTCGATCTTCAACACGATCAGTCAGGTGTACCGACCGCAGGAAGGCACGATCACCTTCGAGGGCGAATCGATCATGGGCACCCGCCCCGACCGGATCGCCGAACTCGGCATCGCACGCACGTTCCAGAACATCGAACTGTTCCCGCAGATGAACGTGATCGACAACCTGCTCACCGGACGCCACATCCGGATGAGCGGCTCGATCTTCGACGGCGCGCTCTGGTTCGGCAAGGCCAAGCGCGAGGAGATCGAGAACCGCCGCAAGGTCGAAGACATCATCGACTTCCTCGAGATCGAACAGTGGCGCAAGCACCCGGTCGCGCTGCTGCCCTACGGGTTCCAGAAGCGGGTCGAGCTCGGGCGAGCGCTCGCGATGGAACCCAAGCTGCTGCTGCTCGACGAGCCGGTCGCCGGCATGAACCTCGAAGAGACCGAGGACATGGCCCGCTTCATCCTCGACATCAAGCGCGAGCTGAACATCCCGATGGTCATGGTCGAGCACGACATGGGGCTCGTGATGGACATCGCCGACCGGGTGATGGTGCTCGACTTCGGGCAGCGGATCGCGATGGGTACCCCCGACGAGGTGCAGGCGAACCCCGACGTCATCGCCGCCTACCTCGGCTCCGAATTCGCCTGATTGCGGCCGGTTGCGGCGATCGCTTCGTTGCGGCTCGCCGCTCTCCATCCCAAGATGGAGAGGGCTCGTCGCGCCTTGCGCTCCCCACAACCGATCCGCAATCAGCGAGCTGAGATCGGTTGATTCGTGTGGCGTGTTGCGACGCCCTTGTTCGGGTTCGTCGCGCCTTGCCCTCGACCACCTCGATCACCGCTCAGCGGGGTTGGGGTGGGCCGCTCGACGTGTGCTTCGTGAGGGTTTCGGGTTCGGGTCGTGGGGCCTTGACCGCGTCGACCTCGATCCCGAACCAGCGAGCTGAGATCGGTTGATTCGTGTGGCGTTTCGCGACGCCTTTGGTTCGACGGAGGGGGCAGACCCCCTCCGATCACTCGGTGACGGGGCGGCCGACCTTTCTGGTGCGGCCTCGGAAGAGGGCGATGGGGGTGGCGTCGCCGTCGGGTTCGTCGGACGCCGACACCGTGACGTCCCAGACCGCCGAGCGCCCGCCGCCTGCCCGCCGTTCGGCGACCGCGGTGAGCCACTGACCAGCGGTGCCGGGTGCGAGCCAGTCGATCTCGGCCGAGGTCGCGAACGCCATGTCGTTCTCGGAGTTGCTCGCGAAGGCCATCGCACTGTCGGCCAGCAGGAACGTCATCCCACCGTGGACGACCGCGAGCCCGTTGCACATGTCGGGGCGGATCCGCATCCGGGTCACCGCACGTGTCGGCCCGGCCTCGAGCAACTCGATCCCGAACGCCGGTGCGGTCGCGTCGCGGTCGTACATCGCACGAGCGACGGCGTGATGATCCATGTCGGCATCGTAGAACCTGACTCGCGGTCCGCCGACGGTGGCGGACTACCGTGGCGTCGCATGCGGGCTCCGGGGTTGGTCATCGTCGTCACCGCGCTCGCGGTCGGATCGGTCGCCGCCGCGTCGGCAACGGCGATCGTCGCGCCCGCCGAGGTGGGCCGTGAGGCCTACCGCGTCGCCCCGCCGTTCCGCCCCGACCAGACCTCGGTCGAACGCGCCGTCGACGCGGTGATCGAACTCGTCAACGACGAACGGGCCCGTCGCGGCCTCCCGGTCATGCGGCCGCACGAACTCGTGACCGCCGCCGCGATGGCGCACGCCGCCGACATGGCCGACCGGCGGGCCATGGTGCACGTCGGTGCCGACGGTTCCGACACCGGTGAGCGTCTCGACCGCGCAGGGTTCGTCTGGCGTTCGTGGGGCGAGGCGATCGGTGGGGGTTACGGAACGCCCGAGCCGCTGTTCGATGCGTGGATGGCGAGCGACGAGCACCGCCCTCACATCATCGGCGAGCACTTCTACCTGGGTGTCGGCGTCGCGACGACGTCCGACGGCGTGCCCTACTGGGTGCTCGTCGTCGCCAGCTGACGTCGGACTCCCGACCTCGCGCACCGCGGGTCGGCGCCACACCCCGTCGGTACCCTCGTAGGGGTGTCCCGTGATCGTGCGCCCTTCGTCGCCCAGGGCTCCTGGCGTTCGGGTGCGCTCCACGTGTGGGGCTGGAACGGCGAATCGCCGGCGTCGGCCGCGTGGCTGTACGGCGGCTTCGGTCGCAGCCGCTGGAGCGCCGACGCCGAACAGGGCTGGCACGACTCCCCGATCAGCTACGGCGAACTCGGGCGCATCCAGCTCGAACTGCCCGAGGGCGGCGTGCGTTCCGTGCCCGCCGTGCAACTCGACCCGTTCGGCGCGTCGGTCTGGCTGTCGGAGACGCCGACCGGCGACCAGCTGTCGCCGTCGCTGGCCTGGTTCGCCCGGTTGACCTCGTTCGCGGTCCGCCTGGTCGGTCAGCGACGGGTCGTCCCCGAGGTGCTCGACGAGGGCCCGTTCACCGTCGCCCGATGGCGACCGGTGCTGTCACCCGAGTACGACGACGCGTTGGCGTACGCCGCCGCCAGCGCACCGGCGATCTGCCGCAACGGCTCGTCGGCGTCGACCGTCGACATCCTGCGCGCGCTCGTCGACGGCCTGGCGCGTGCCGTCCTCCACCACGGTGGCTGGAAACCCGACCTCGGACGCCAGCGGTCCAGCGAGGTGCAGGCGCTCCGGGCGGTGTTCACGGCGCTCGCCAAGCACGACCCGGTGATCCGTTCGGGGTCCGACGAGTTCCACCACGCGGTCGACGACCTGTCGCGGTCGCTCGATCGGCATCGGCTGCGGTTGGCGGGCGAGCCCGTCGTGCGCGGCCGCGTGCGACTGACGCTGCCCGACGATCCGGGCGACCCGTGGCTGGTCGAGCTCGAACTCGTCGACGACGCCGATCCGGGTCGGTGGTGCTCGGCCGACGACGTCTGGAACGGCTCGCCCCGAGCGGTCGACCTCGCCGGCGGCGAGCACCGCCTTCCGGTGCTCGTCGCCGAGGTCACCTCGCTGTGCGACGTCGTCGCCCCCGCCGTCCCCGGGCTCGCCGACCTCGCCTCCCAGCACGAGCCCGGTGCGGTCGAGCTCGACCTCGAGGAGGCCGACGACTTCATCGACATCGCGCCGGCGGTCCTCGAACGTCTCGGCATCGAACTGATCGGCCCCGAGCACCTCGTCACCGCCGGGGTCAGCGTGCGGGCGACGGCGACCGACTCGCCCAAAGACGATCGCAAGGCGCGGTTCGGCAAGGAGGCGCTCGTCGAGTGGGAGGCGATCATCGACGACACGCCCGTGTCCCAGGCCGACATGGAACGCGCCGAGGCGGCCGGTGCCACGTTGATGCGCGCCGGGCACCGCTGGGTCCGCATCGACCCGGCCGGGCTCCGGCGGGCCCGGGCGCTCATCGAGCAGCAGCGGTCGAGCAAACAGGCCGTCGGTGCGGTCGAACTCCTGCGGCTCGCGGCCGGGCACTCGCCCGACGGTGAGACGCCGGTCGAACTGGTCGCGGGCGGCGAACCCGGTGACGCACGCCCGCTCGATCCGCAGTCCGACGAGGCGATGGCGGCCGACCCGGGTTGGGTGCGGTCGCTGCTCGGCGGCCTGCCCGACGAGCGGCTCGAAGAGGTCGAGGAGTCCGATGCCTTCGTCGGCGAACTCCGCCACTACCAGCGGCGAGGACTCGGCTGGATGCAGTTCCTGGCTCGCGTCGGACTGGGCGGTTGCCTCGCCGACGACATGGGGCTCGGCAAGACCGCGACGACGCTGGCCCATCTGGTCGAGCGCCCCGGACCGCACCTCGTCGTGTGCCCGCTGAGCGTCGTGCACAACTGGGAGTCCGAGGCGCACCGGTTCACCCCGGGCCTGACCGTGCTCGTGCACCACGGGGCCGGTCGGCAGCAGGGCGCGCCGGCTCTGTTCGGCCTGGCCGATGCCGACATCGTGGTGACCACCTACGGGTTGCTGCCCCGCGACCTCGAAGCGCTCGGTGAGGTCGACTGGACCACGGTCGTCCTCGACGAGGCGCAGATGGTCAAGAACCCGAGCACCAAGGCGGCCAAGGCCGTCCGCCAGCTCCGGGCGGCCCAGAAGCTGGCGCTGACCGGCACGCCGGTCGAGAACCGACTGTCCGAGCTCTGGGCGATCCTCGACGCCTGCAATCCGGGTCTGCTCGGCAGCCAAACCAAGTTCCGCGAACAGTACGCCGGGCCGATCGAGCGCAGCAACGACGCCGAGGCGGCCGAGCGCCTGCGCACGCTCACCCGACCGTTCGTGTTGCGCCGCACCAAGGCCGACCGCCGGCTGCTGCCCGATCTGCCCGACAAGATCGAACAGATCGCGTACGCCCAGTTGACCAAGGAGCAGGCGACCCTGTACCAGCGAGTCGTCGATCAACTCCTGGTCGACGCGAAGGAGATGGAAGGCATGCAGCGCCGGGGCCGGGTGCTGTCGGCGCTCACCCGTCTGAAACAGATCTGCAACCATCCGGCACACGCGCTCAAGGACGGATCACGGCTGGCCGGACGCTCGGGCAAGCTCAACCGATTCGACGAGTTGGTCACCGAGCTCCTCGACGTCGACGAGCGAGCGCTCGTCTTCACCCAGTTCCGCGAGATGGGCGACCTGTTGCAGATCCACCTCCGAGAACGGTTCGAGATGCCGGCCCCGTTCCTCCACGGTGGGGTGTCGCGCACCGGTCGCGACGCCATGGTTGCGGCGTTCCAGTCCGGCGAGGCACCGCCGCTGCTCCTCGTCTCGCTGAAGGCGGGCGGCACCGGGCTCAACCTCACCGCGGCCAGCCAGGTCATCCACTACGACCGATGGTGGAACCCGGCGGTCGAAGACCAGGCAACCGACCGCGCCTGGCGCCTCGGCCAGCAGCGCACCGTCAACGTCCACAAGCTGGTCTGCCAGGGCACCGTCGAAGAACGCATCGGCCAGGTGATCGACGAGAAGCGTGCGATCGCCGACGCCGTGATCGGTACCGGTGAGGCGTGGCTCTCCGAGCTGTCGACCGACGATCTGGCGGAGCTGGTGCTCCTGGAGGCCACATGAGCCGCCCCCGCAAGCCGTACGGGCCGAACCCTCCCGGCCGGTTGCTCGGCACGATGATCAAGGTGCTCGCCGCCGAGATGAGCGATCAGGGCCGACTCGCGCGTGGCAAGCGGTACTGGGCCGACGACGCGGTCATCGACATCGTCGTGGGTCACGGCGCGGTGACCGCCGAGATCCAGGGCTCGCGTCCCGAGCCGTACGTGGTCACGATCGAGGCGTCGAGCGGATCGGGCGTTCCCGGCAAGCGCGACGTCTGGGCGCAATGCACCTGTCCCGACGACACCGGCACCGGTGCCGATCTGTGCAAGCACGCGGTCGCCGCGTTCTTCACTCTCGCCGACGAGGTGTCGATCGACCCCGAACTCGTCGACCGGTGGCGTCGCAGCGCGCGGCGCGACCGTCCCGACGCCGAGGTCACCGAGCTCCGACCCGCCCGCCACGACGACGAGGATCACGACGACGAGGATCTTGACGATCACGACGACGATCACGACGACGAGGGTGCCGAGGTGATCGAGCTGCGGCCTCGGATCGATCCCGACCTCGACGCGATCTCACATCTGCTCCGGTCACCTGCGGGGGCCTCGCCGCCCGAGTTCCCCGAGGTGACCGAGCTCGAGCACGGTCTGATCCGTGATCCACTGCTCGCCGACGTGCTCGCCGACGCGCTCGACCATCTCGCGATCCGCTGGGAGTGAGCCCGGAGGTCGACGTTGTGTGGCGGTCCGAGTTCGGGGTGTGGCAGGCGCAACGGTCGGTCGGGTCCTACACTCGGCCGCATGTCGGGTGAGATCACAGCGGTCGTGCAGGCCTTGGTCAACAACGTCGATGCGGTGGTGCGCGGCAAGCACCACGAGATCCGCATGGCGGTCGCCTGCCTCCTGACCGAGGGACACCTGCTCCTCGACGATGTGCCGGGAACCGGCAAGACCTCGTTGGCCAAGGCGATCGCGGGCTCGATCGGCGGCACCTGGAAGCGGGTCCAGTTCACCCCTGACCTGCTGCCCAGCGACATCACCGGCGTCATGGTGTACGACCAGTCGACCAGCGTGTTCAACTTCCGCGAGGGGCCGGTCTTCGCCAACGTGCTGATCGGTGACGAGATCAACCGTGGCAGCCCCAAGACGCAGTCGGCCCTGCTCGAGGTGATGGAGGAGCGGCAGGTCACCACCGACGGGGTCGCGCGCGCGGTGCCCAGACCGTTCTTCGTGGTCGCGACGCAGAACCCGCGCGACTTCCAGGGCACCTTTCCGCTGCCCGACGTGCAGCTCGACCGCTTCACGATGCGGATCAGCCTGGGCTACACCGACCACAACACCGAGGTCCGCGTCCTCGAGGACTACCGGCGCAGCTCGCGCGACGTCTCGGTCAGCGCCGTCACCGACGCCGAGACGCTGGAGTCGGTGATCGGCCAGGTCGACGAGCTCGAGGTCGCACCTGGGGTGCACGACTACATCGTCCGGATCGCCGAATCCACGCGCGGCCACCCCGACCTGCGGCTGGGTGTGTCGACCCGTGGCACGATCGCCCTGTTGCGGGCATCGCGGGCGTGGGCGGCGACCGCCGAGCGCGACTACGTGACGCCCGACGACGTCCAGGACGTGGCACCGTCGGTGTGCTCGCACCGGATCGCCCTGACCCCCGAAGCCGAGCTTCGAGGGTCCGACACGGCGAGCATCCTGGCGAACCTGCTGGACGAGGTTCCGGTACCCCGCAGCCGAGAGGGCTGATGCTCACTCGGTCGGGTCTCGGAGCGGCCGTCGCCACGATCGTGCTGATCGTCTGCGGGACGTGGTGGCGCTACGAGGAGCTCGTCGTCGTCGGGGCCGCGCTCGCGGTAGCGCTGGTGATCGCGCTCTGGAGCGCGCGTGCGACGCAGCGCGCCGACGTCGTTCGAATTGTCACGTCACCGAGAGTCGCCCGCGGCGATCCGGTCAGGGCCATCTATCGCGTCACCAACCCGGGTCGGCGCCGTCTGGCACCGATGACGATCGTCGACGAGTGCGATGAGCAGGTCGCGCGGGTTCCCATCGGTGAGATCGGGCCGCTCGACCGGACGGAGGCGGTCGGTCTGATCCCGACCCGCCGACGTGGGCTGTTCCCGATCGGCCCGTGGGCGATCGAGCGCACCGACCCGTTCCGCCTCGCCGTCGGCCGCCGCCAGAGCGACGCGACCGGTCAGATCATCGTGCACCCACGGATCTACCCGCTCGCCGGTCCCTACGGGGCCATGCACACGGTCGAGGACGAGGCGATCGTCCGTACGGCCGCCTCCGACCCGTTGAGCGGGTTCGTGTCGCTGCGCGAGTACGTCGACGGCGACGACCCCCGGCTCATCCACTGGCCGACCTCGGCGCGTATGGGCACCCTGATGCTGCGCGAGCACGTCGAACTCCGTCGGCCCGAGTTCACGGTGGTCCTCGACGCGGTCGACACCGCGGCGACGGCCGACGACTTCGAAGAGATGGCCGATGTCGCCGCATCGGTCTCGGTGCACGCACTCGGGAGCGGCGTGACGGTACGGCTCCGCACCACGTCCCGGGAGTTCCCCGGCGCCGCTCGGCCGATCGATCGCGACACGCAGGTGCTCGATCTGCTGACGCCGGTCCGACAGTGCGACGACTCGGCGTCGCTCGCGTTGGCGGAGATCTTCCAGGGTGGACTCGACCACTCGACGATCGTGTTCATCACCGGGCCGTCGGGGCCGTCGACGACGCTCCGCAACGCCGATCGTCTGTCGGTGGTCCGGATCGGCGCCGGGGCCGAGGCCGGCATCGGCATCACGATGGCGGCCGATGACGCGGTGACCTTCGTCCAACGGTGGCGCCCGTGGATGTGACCCGACTCCGCCTAGTGCTCACCACGGCGCTCGGGGTGCTGCTCGCGCTCGTGGCGAGCAACGCCTTCGACTCGACCCAGTGGCCGCTGCTGCTGCCGGTGGGGATCGCGGCGGTCGGCGCCGTGCTCGTCGTCAACCGCCGTCTGGTGCTGCGACTGGCCGTCGGCACCGTGGCGGTCGTCGGGGGCGTGTTCGCCGCCACCCTCGCCGCCGATGGCGCACCGAGCGCAGCGTGGAACGCGCTGGTCGAGGGGCCGCGGCAGCTGCTCACGACCGAGTGGCCGAGCCCGGCGGTCCCGTCGGTCGTCGGCGCGGTGGCATTGCTCGTGGGTGTGACCGTGGCGATCGCGCTCGACCTGGCAGGCCGTGCGCGTTGGCACCTCGCACCGCTCGGGGTGATCGCGATCGGGTGGGTGGCAGCGCTGTCGATCGGTGCGCCGGTGCGCCCACCGATCTGGGTCTTCGCGCTGGGTGGTGTCTGCGCCGTCGTGTTCGCGCTCACCCGTCACGATCGGGGCGTCGCCGGAGCCTCCGGGGTCCTCGCTGCCGACCGCACGATCGCCATGTCGGTCGTCGCGATCGCGGCCGTCACACTCGGCACGGCGTCGGCGGTCGCGTGGGCCGACCGGGCCGATCCCCGTCGCACCGCCGATGCCGAGACCAACGCCGCGGTGCTCGACCCGATCGAGGCGATGGTCGCGCTCCGCCGTGCCGACCCGCCGTTCCCCCTGTTCTCGATCGTCGATCGGTCTCGTGTGGTCGGTCAGTCGTTCCCGGCCCGGTGGCGGATCGCAGCGCTCGACACGTACGACGGCCAGCGCTGGGTCCCGCGCGTCACGCTGCGCCCGATCGGCGGACGGTTGGGACTCCCGACCCCACCGAGCGTCGAACGTCCGCCGGCCGTCGACTACGAGTTGACCTACGAGTCCGACGACATCGCCCTGTTGCCGTACCCGGGTGCGCCGCTGTCGGCGTCGGTCGACGTCGAGACCGACCTCGGTCGCGTCGTCGTCCGCCCCCTCGAGGCGCCCCAGGTCGACGACGTCGTGATGATGTCGTCGGAGGTCGCGCCGACGTCGCGTTCGGCGCTCGACGGCACGGTCGGCAGGCGCCCGGTCGACGACATTGCCGAGGGTTTCGGCGACCGGGCGCGGGCCCTGGTCGACGAGGACACCACCGTCATCGAACAGTTGCGCCAAATCGAAGCGACGATGCGCGACGAGTGGCAGCTCGACCCGTCGGCCCCTGGAGGCGGGCAGCAGCTCGCGTTGATCGACCGGTTCCTGGGCGAGACGACCCGCGGGACCCGTGAGCAGTTCGTGACCGCGTTCGTGCTGTTGGCCAGGTCGCTCGGGGTCGATGCGCGGGTGGCGACCGGATTCATCGTGCCGCCCGAATCGATCGGACCGTCGCTCGTGCTCGAGTCGAGCATGGCATCGGTCTGGCCGGAGGTGCGGTTCGAGAACGTGGGATGGGTGCCCTTCGATCCGGTTCCGCAAGTGGTGTCGCCCGACGACGGCGACCCCGAGCCGCCCCCGGAGGCCCAGACCCCGGCGGCCGCTCAGCCGCCGATCGCGCCACCCAACGAGGACGTCGAGCCGACCGACGAAGAGGTCCCCGAGGTCGTGACCGCGACCGATCGATGGGACGGTGTCCGCCGATGGCTGCAGCGTGGTGCGGTGGTCTCCGCGATCGGGCTGCTCCCGATCCTGCTCGCCGTCGGCCTGATCGTCGGCATCAAGTGGCGGCGCCGTCGCCGTCGCCGTCGTGCGCCCGATCCGGTCGCCCGCATCAGGGGTGTCTGGGCCAACGCGACCGACGCGCTCGTCGACGCCGGGATGACGATCGGTCCGAGCTGGACCGACGACACCATCGCGTCGTCGGCGGCGTCGTTGGCGCCGAGCGTCCCGCACGAACTGCGACGCCTCGCGGCGATGTCGACCCAGGTCACGTTCGGTGCCGCCCACGGTGCAGACGCGCTCGCGGACGACGCCGTGCTCACCTCGGCCGCGGTCGATCAGGCGGTCCGGGACGAACGAACCCGCTGGCAGCGCGTTCGTTGGCGCCTCAGCCTGCGGTCGTTGCGACGCTCGACCCGGTCGCCGGTGTCACCCGACTGACGCCGTCTCAGCCACCGACGAGTTCATCGCGCAGCGTGCGCTTCACGAACTTGCCGTTGGCGTTGCGCGGGAGCTCCTGGGAGCGGAACCAGATCGAGGTGGGGACCTTGAACTTCGCGAGGCGCTCGGCCAGGAACTCGGTGAGCTCGTCGTCGGTCATCGAGCCCCCCGAACGGAGCACGACCGCGGCGCCGACGGCTTCGCCCAGCCGATCGTCGGGCACGCCGAACACCGCCGCCTCGGCGACGTCCGGATGCTCGTAGATCGCCGCCTCGACCTCGGCGCAGTACACGTTCTCGCCGCCACGCAGCACCATGTCCTTGACCCGGTCGACGATGAACACGAACCCGTCCTCGTCGATGCGGGCGATGTCGCCCGTCCGGAACCACCCGTCGACGATCGCGTCGGCGGTCGCATCGGGCCGGTTGAGATACCCCTTGATCACGATCGAACCGCGGACGCAGAGCTCGCCGAGCGCATCGGGACCCTCGACGACCTCGCCGTCGGCGTTCTCCAGTTTCGCGTCGAGCGTCGGGACCACTCGCCCGCACGACGCCGGTTTGGCCGTGTACAGCGTGGCCTGGTTCGCCGTGACGATCCCGTGTGTCTCGGTCAGGCCGTACCCGGTCGACGGTGCGCCACCGGCGAGCGACCGGTCGATCTTGGCGACCAGATCGGGCTGGATCGGCGCCCCGCCGCCGCCCATGCCCTTGACCGAGGAGGTGTCGCGGATCGCCCAGTCGGGATGCATCAGCATCTCGCGGCTCATCGTCGGTACGCCGGAGAAGTTCGTGACCCGCTCGCGCTCGATCAGTTCGAGCGCCCGAGCGGCGTCCCACTTGTACATGAAGACGATCGCGCCGCCCGCGAGGGTGCAGGGTTGGAGCAGGCAGTTGTTCGCGGTGACGTGAAACAGCGGCGTCGGCGCCATGAACACGGGCGGGGTCGCGGCCGGGTCGGGCGGGGTGACCGGCGTTCCGGCGGCGGCCGCCGCCTTGGCCTCGGCCATCGCCGACACCGTCGCCATGAACGCAAGGTTCATCACGTTGTGCACCGACCCGCGATGGGTGAGCTGTGCACCTTTCGGGAAGCCGGTGGTGCCGGACGTGTAGAAGATCGTGGCGTCGTCGTCGGGGTCGATCTCGGCAGGTGGCAGGGCGGCGGGCGCGTCGGTCGGATCGACGACGTCGTCCCAGCGGGCCGCGTCGTCGGGCAGTTCGCGTTCGCTCCGCACTGCGACGACGTGGAGGGGCAGTTCGGCCCGGAGACCGTCGAGGACCGGCAGCACCCCCTCGAGTCGTTCGTCGTCGGCGATCAGCACCTTCGGGCGTGAGTCGCGGAGGCCGAACTCCATTTCGGTACTGGTCCACCAGGCGTTCATGCCGACGACCGCAGCACCGATCGACACCGTCGCCCAGTACCCGATGACCCATTCTGGGTAGTTCCGCATGGCGATCGCGACCCGGTCACCGGACCCGACACCGTGCTCGTCACGGAGCACTCCGGCGAGTGCACGAACCCGCGCGTCGACCTCGGCGTAGGTGAGCCGCTCGTCTTCGTAGACGATGTAGGTCTTGTCACCGTGGAATGTCGCCAACTCCCAGAGCGACCGCATCGAGGGCGGGGCATTGTCGTACACCCGCATCGGGTTGCCCCGTACCTCCAGGTCGGTCATGGCGAAGGCAGCGCCCGCAGCGGTCAGTTCGTCCCAGGCCTCGTTGAAGTGCTCGATCACCCGCCCCATGATGCCCGACCCCTCGTCGGTCGGGCGACCGGGGGGTCGCCGTTCAGGCGAGGTGGCCGACGACGAGGCCGCGGAGCTGGTCGATGTTGACGCCCTTGGCCGCACTGACCCAGACGATGTCGCCGGTCTCGAGCATGCAGCCCTGCGCCAGCTCGCGTTTGCGGGTGGGTCGCTTGGACGACTTGACCTTGTCCATCTTGGTCGCCACGATCGTGTGCGGCACCTCGTTCTCGCGCAGCCAGGCGAGCATCTGCTGGTCGAGCGGGGTGGGACCGATCGCACCGTCGACGAGCACGAACACCATCTCGAGCCCGTCGCGTCCGAGCAGGTACCCCTCGATCATCTCGGGCCATTCGCGCCGCACGTGGCCGGGCACCTTGGCATACCCGTAGCCCGGCAGGTCGACGACGGTGCCGCCGTCGCGGTGCTCGAACAGGTTGATGAGTTGCGTGCGGCCCGGCGTGTTGGACACCCGGGCGAGCTGCTTCTGGTTGGCCAGGGCGTTGATCAGCGACGACTTGCCGACGTTGGATCGACCGACGAAGGCGACCTCGGCGTCGCTCTCGGGCAACTGGCCGGTGTGCTTGGCCGACGACACGAACTTGATCTGCAGCGGTCGTCCGGACATCCCGGCAGTGTACGGGCGACAAATCCCCGGCGTCGTGGGATCGGATCTGCCACGATCGGGGGAGCGGACAGGAGGTACCGACGTGCAGCAACGTCACGGATACATGTTGATCGGACTCGCCCTGGTGGCGACGTCGTGTGGCGGCGAGCAGATCGCCGAACGGATCGCCGAGAACCGGATCGAGGCCGAAGGTGGTGGCGACGTCGACATCGATCTCGACGGCGGCAACTTCTCGGTGAAGACCGAGGACGGCGAATTCTCGATCAAGACCGACGACGACGGCAACGTCTCGATCCAGGGCGGCGGTGAGAACGGTGACGAGTCGTTCACGATCGATTCCGAGAACGGTGAGACCGTCGTCGAGAGCGACGGTGGCACGGCGGTGTTCACCCAGGGCGGCGATCTGCCCGACGGCTTCCCGTCCGACATCCCGGTGCCCTCCGACATGGCGATCATCTACGCGCAGGCGGCCAACTCCGAGGACGGCCAGGCCTTCTCGATCGCCGGGTCGTCGTCGATGTCGTTGGACGACGTGATCGCCGACACGCAGGCCGGGCTCGAGTCGGCCGGCTATGACGAGATGCAGGTCACGACGACACCTGATGGTGCGCTGCTGACCTACCGCGGCGATACGCACGACGTGATGGTGGTGATCGGCACCGGTGGCGACGGCGAGACCTCGGTCACGATGAACGTCACGCCGACCGACGGCTGACGGCGCGCTCGCGCTCCGGCGCCCCGCCCGGTCAACCGGCGATCAGGGTCGCGAGCGCCCAGACGGCCACGACGAACCCGAGCCCGGCGTACAGCAGACTGCGTCCGACGGGCGCTCGTTCGAGGTTGCCCTCTTCGCGCTGGACGGCCGGCGGCCGGATGATCGCGGCCAGGTTGCCGGCGAACAGTGCGCCGCCGAGCGCGAGCGCCAGGAAGGCGAGGAGGTCGTCGCCGAGGAACATCCCGTCATCATGGCGCAGAATCCGGCGTGCGACACTGGCCGGATGGGGGCCGCGACCATCGTCGAGCTGTTCGGTCGGTCGAGGTCGACCCTGCACTTCGAGGACGGGACGCACCGGACCGCCCGCGACCTCCTCGCCGACGGCCGGCAGATCGCCGCTCGTCTGAGCGAGGCGGGCGTGCGGCGCGGCGATCGGCTGGCGCTCCACCTGCCGAACGGTCCCGAGTACGTTCGGCGCCTGCTCGCCTGCGCGGTCGGCGGGTTCGTCGCCGTCTCGGTCAACACCCGCTACTCCGACGACGAGGTCGACTCGCTGGTCGAGCGGTCGGGCGCCATCGACGTCGCGTGGCCCGAGGACCGGCCGGCCGCTCGACCCGATCCGAGCACGGGTCACGCCGACGACCCGTTCGTCGTGTTCACCACCTCGGGCACGACGAGCCGCCCGAAGATGGTGATCCACGCGCAACGGTCGATCGCCGTGCACGCCGGCGACGCAGCGACGGGTTTCGGGTACACGGTGGCCGACGTCGTGATGGTGGCGATGCCGCTGTGCGGGACGTTCGGCCTCACCTCGCTCACCGCGGCGGTGGCGGCTGACGCGACGATCGTGCTGTCCGACTTCGAACTCCGGCGGACGGCCGACCTGATCGGTCGCCATCGTGTCACCGCGATCAACGGCAGCGACGACATGTTCCACCGCCTGATCGCCCACGGCACGCCGATGGGCACGATCGACCTCGGTGGCTACGCGCGGTTCAACAGCAGCCTCGACCGGGTCGTCGCCGATGCGGAATCGGTCGGCGCGCGCCTCACGGGCCTCTACGGCATGAGCGAGGTGCAGGCGCTGTTCAGCGTGCGCGACCTCGCTGCCGACTCCTTCGATCGAGCGCGTCCGGGCGGCACGCTCGTGTCGCCGGCGGCCGCCTACCGGTTGGTCGATGACGAACTGCAGGTCAGGGGACCGAGTCTGATGGTGGGCTACCTCGCCGAGGGTGGGGCGGAAGTCGACGGCGAACTGACCGCCGCCCATTTCGACGACGGGTGGTTCCGTACCGGCGACCTGGCGCGCGCCGACGACGAGCGGACCTTCGAGTACCTGACCCGCCGTGGCGACGCGATGCGACTCGGTGGGTTCCTGGTCGATCCGACCGAGGTCGAGGCCGTGATCACCGAGGTCGCCGGCGTCGCCGCGGCGCAGGTCGTCGCGGTCGACCGGCCTGGAGGCGCGCGACCCGTCGCGTTCGTGATCGGCACGTTCGACGAGGCCGAGGTGATCGCGCGATGCCGCGACCGAATGGCGAGGTTCAAGGTGCCGATCCGCGTGATCGGGATCGACGCATTCCCGGCCATCCCCGGCGCCAACGGCACGAAGATCCAGCGCGGCAAGCTGCGCGAGCTCGCAACATCGCTGCTGACCGACGAGGTCTGACCGACGGGGACTCCTCCCCATTCCCTGGGTCCGCCCGCTTCCTTACCGTGATCCGTGTCGACCGATCGGGGTCGACCCGACCCACAAAGGAACGATCATGGCCAACTTCACGGGGATGGACATCCCCGCCGTTCGCACCCTCTCGAAGCAGCTCAAGAGCCGGGCCGATGAGATCCAGACCATCAGCCAGCAGCTGACGTCGCAGCTCGACTCCACTCCCTGGAACGGACCCGACCGGCAGCAGTTCCACGGCGAGTGGAACGGCCGCTACCGCCAGGCGCTCAACACCGTGGTCCAGGGGCTCGAGCAGGCGTCACAGACGGCGCAACGCAACGCCAACGAGCAAGAGCAGGCCTCGAGCCGCTGAGGCTGATCCGTCATGCCGATGTTCGGTGCCGACATCGCCGCCCTGCGCGGTCTCGCGTGGTCGCTGCGACGCAAGCGGCAGGAGATCGACGAGAGCCGCCGGAGGTTGGCCGCGATCGTCGACAGCCTGCCGTGGACCGGCGTCGACCACGACCGGTTCGTCGACGAGTGGCGATGGGTGCACGGCCCGGCCCTGATGGCGATCGCCACCGAGTTGTCGCAGGCGTCGAGCCAGGCGACGTATCACGCCGACCGCCAGGAGCAGGCGTCGCGTCGTCGCGCCTGACCGCACGAGGAACCCCATGCCCGCCACCATGCCCGCCACCATGATCGGCGCCGACGCCGATGAACTGGAACGCATCGCCGGAACACTGCGCTCGGTTGCCGATGAGCTCGACAGCCATGCCGGGTCGGTCACGACGACCTTGAGATCGGTGGCGTGGGTCGGTGGTGTCGCCGCCCGGTTCGGGTCGAACTGGCACGGCGGTCACCGCCCTCGGATCGCAGCGACGGCGGAGTACGTACGCGACGCCGCGCGCCAACTCGACCGCAACGCCGCCGAGCAACGCCAGGCCAGCCGTGGCGGCGGTCAGGCCGGCGGACGAGGTGGCCCTGGGCCGACGATCGGCCCACCGGTACCGGACCCGGCAGGGTCCGGTGGCTCGTCGTCGTCGATCGGCGACGCGCCCGGCAATCCGACCCTCGATCGGATCGGCGACTTGCTCACGACGTTCGGTGCCGGCCGCGATGCCGTCGAAGCACTGGCGGAGCACGCTCACCTCCTCGAAGGTGCCGGCGTCGACCGGTTGCTCGACATCCTGACCGACGACGACTTCGTGGCGTTGCTCGCCGGACTCGACAAGGTGCTCGAGGTCGGCGACGTGGTCGTCGATCTCGTCAGCGACTTCGTCGAACACCCGACCCTGCCGTTCGACGAACGGATCGTGCACGCCCTCGCCGACGCGGCGACGCTGTTCGGCATCGATCAGGGCGTCGAGTACGCCGCGAACTTCCTCGCCCAGGCGGCCACGACGGCACTGCTCCCCGGGCTGGGTGCCGCGCTCGCGCCCTTCGCCGGACAGGCGGCCGGGGCGATCGCCGACGCCGTGATCGGCGAGATCGTCGACGCGGTCGACGGCGCGACCGACGTCGTCGACATCGCCGCCGACGGGGCCGTCGACGCGTATCGGGCGTTCAAGGAGGCGTTCGGGCTGGTCCTCGATGCGGCGGGCGCCGTCATCGACGTCGCCGGCGACGCGGTCGACCTCGCCGGTGATGTGGCGGGCGCCGTCGTGGATGCCGGCGGCACGGTGATCGGCGCCGGAGCCGACGCGGTCGGCGGCGTCGTCGGATCACTCAACCCCTTCGACTAGGCAGGACACCGTATGGACACCACCCACCCGGCGGCCACGTTCACGGCCACCCGTCACGAACTGCTCGGCGCCGAGCCCCTGCTCGCCGCTGCCGAGATCGCACGGGGTGTCTGTCGATCCGCCGATCGGACGGTCAGCGTGTTGGCGATCACGCCGACGAGGATGCGCCGGATCGACGGCTGGCTCGGCGCGGTCGGGTTCGTCACCCACGCTGCGGCGCCCGATCCGGGGCGGCCACTTCTCGGTTCGGTGTGCGATCGCGCCGAGGCCCCAGCGCTGCTGCGCCGGATCCTCGAGTCGCTCGTCGGTGCGGTTCCCGACCACGCGGCCGACGCGCCGATCGAGCTACCGGCGCTGACCGGGTTCGCCCCGGTCTCGGTCCCCGACGGCGTCGTCTGGGTCGTCGTGGTGTCCGCGACATCGATCCACGACGACCCGGAACACGTGATGTTCGCCGATTTCGACGGCTTGCTCGTGGGCGATGTGACGGCGTTCGATCGTCCGGTCCGTCTCGAACCCGTCGACGTCGACCGCGTCGACAGCCGGCTGGCCGAGCTCGCGGGCGCCTCGCCGCGGTCGGTGCGCGACCTCCTGCTCGACGACTGACCGCGGCCACCCCACCGCGCGGTGCTGCCAGACTGGACGGATGCAACCGACTCCACCGCCGAGCGGTGAACGATGGAACGTGAACATGCCGGCCGTGATCGGTGTGGTGTTCGTGTTCCTGGTCGGTGTCGTGATCTGGGTGATCGCATCCTCCGACGGCGACGGCGACGGCGACGATGCTGCGCCCGTCGACGATCCGGCCACGTCGGGTGTCGTCACGAGCGACCAGCCGGCCACCTCCGATGGCGGGCCCACCTCCTCCACGACAGCGCCCACCACGTCACCCACCCCGCTGCCGAACACGAGCGTGGCGCCGAGCACCGCACCGACGACGGCACCCCCGACCACCCCGACCACCGCACCGCCCGTCACCGCCGCCCCCGGTGCCGGCGACGACGCGGTGCCCGGCGATCTCGGCATCCCGGGACGCGCCATGTTGCGCCCATCGTGCGACGACAGCTTCATCACCGTGCTCGCCTCGCCGATCGGTAGTCAGGCGACGGCAGACGGCGTGGCGGCGGTGCTCGACCGATATCCCGGCTCGAGCTATCTCCGGACCGACCAGACGTGTCCGTCCCTGACCCAGTCGTCGGACGGCCAGCCGATCTACGTGATCTTCCTCGGGCCCTTCGCGTTCGACACCGATGCGTGCGCCGCCCGCGCCGAGGGCCCCGACGGTGCGTACGCCCGCCGGCTGAGCGACGACGTCGGCCCCGACCACACCGTCAACTGCGCCTGAACGGCATCACCTGCTGACGCATCCAGCGGGTGGGGAGTTCTCCCCATGTCGCTCCGGGCCGCCGCTCGCGACGATGGGCCCATGGAATCGATCGCCGTCACGGCCGCCACCACGGTGCACGCAGGTGCCTGCAGCGCCGTCGGGCGAGACCGCGACGCGGACGTCGTCGTGTGCGGGCCGACCTGGTTCGCGATCGCCGACGGGGTGGGCGGCCACGACGACGGTGACGTCGCCGGACGGGTCGTCGCCGACGCGCTCGCATCGGAGGCCGCGCCGCGTTCGCTCGACGACGTGGCGGCATCGATCGGGCGAGTGGACGACGCCGTTCGCTCGGCCGCTCGGCGCAACGGTGACGTCGCCATGGGCGCCACGCTCGTCGCAGCCGTGCCCCTTGCGGGTGGCATGGCGGTCGCGCACGTGGGCGACGCGCGCTGCTACAGGTTGACCGGCGGCGCGCTCACCCTGCTGACCCACGACCACTCGTACGTGCAGGAACTCGTCGATCTCGGCCGGTTGACGCCGGACGAGGCCCGCCATCACCGCCTCCGGCACCTCGTCACGCGCGCCCTCGGCGTCGACGGAGCGGCGCAGCCAGAGGTCGCGTTCGTCCCCCATGCCGTCGGACGCCTCCTGCTGTGTACCGACGGGCTGGCGAGCACCGTCTCCCCGCGCTCCATCGGCCGGGTCCTGTCGGGGATCGACGATCCGCGAGCCGCCGCCGATCGGCTCGTCGCCCTGTCGACACGAGCCGGCTCGGTCGACAGCGTCACGGCACTCGTCGTCGACGACCGAGGCGAGCGGTCGTGACCGACACTCGCTTCGCTCCGGGCCCGGCGACGGCCTACGTCACCAGCTGCGTGCTCGCGCTGAGCCGCGCCCCGGGCATCGACGACGAGTTGATGCAGCGGTGCTCCACGGCGACCGAGTGGGAGGACCTGGCCGACGTCGCCCGTGAGCGTCACGTCACCGCGCTGGTGATGCACGACGCCGACCGGTTGCGGCTGGCGGTCGGCGGTGACGCCTCGATCGTCGTCGAGACGCCCGACGGCGACCGGCGCTTCGACGGCAACGCCAGCTGGACGCTCGACACGGTCGACGACGCCCGCTTCGTCACGCTCACCGCCACCCGTGATCAGGGCGACGGCGCGATCTATCGAACCGACGGTGGCGTCGTGCCGGCCTCGCGGGTGTCGCGCCGGCTGGCCGCCGCCGCGATCGCACCGACCGATCCGTTCGAGCTGCTGTTCGGCCACACGGTCGCACGGTCGGTCGAGTCGGCCGCAGTTCGACCGTCGGTCGACGAACGCGAGCGACACACCGCACTCGCGGTGCTGGTGTTCTCCACCGGCCAACGGGTCGTCGTCGACCGCACGATCGTGATCGGTCGCAACCCGGGTCCGCTCGACGCGTCGGCGCACACGGCGCGACCCCGTCTGGTGAAGCTCCCGCAGGCGGGCGTGTCACGCCGCCATGCTGCGGTGCGTCTCGACCGTTGGACGGCGACCATCGAAGACCTCGGGTCGGCCAACGGCACGACGGTGACATCGCCCGGTCGGACCGCCGTCGACCTCCGGCCGGGTCACCCGTTCGAACTCGCCGTCGGCGCGGTCGTCGACCTGGGTGGCGACGTGTCGTTCGCCGTGGAGGAGGCCGCATGACACAGTTGCTCGAACGACACCGGACGCGGGGCCTCCGGCGGGGAGACGAGGAGACATCGATGAGCACGACGGGCGACCGGCGACCGGAAATCCACTTCTGCGGCGAGGTCGCCGTGGTCGGCCACGAACCGTTCACGATCGGGCGCGACGCCGACTTCGTGATCGACGACGACAACCGGTTCCTGCACCGCCAGTTCCTGGGCCTGTCCACAGCGCAGGGAGTGTGGCTCCTCGCCAACGTCGGCTCGCAGCTGACCGCCACCGTCTCCGACCCCGAAGGGCGGCTCGAGGCATTCGTGTCGCCTGGTGCGGTGCTTCCGCTCGTGTTCGACCGGACACTGGTCCGGTTCACCGCCGGTCCCACCTCGTACGAGTTCTCGATTGTGCTGTCCGAGCCGGCATTCGTCGCGAGCCAGATCGACGAGAACGACACCGGCGACACGACGGTCGGACGCACGGTGATGACCCCCGACCAGCTGCGGCTGATCCTGGCGCTGGCCGAACCGGCCCTGCTCGGGCAGGCGCGGGGTGGCACGGCGATGCCGTCGTCGGGCGAAGCGGCACAGCGACTCGGCTGGACCACGACGAAGTTCAACCGCAAGCTCGACAACGTCTGCCAGAAGCTGGCGGCGCAGGGTGTGCGGGGACTCCACGGGGAGCCCGGCCGGTTGGCGTCGAATCGCCGTGCCCGGCTGGTCGAGTACTCGCTCGCCGTCCGCCTGGTGACCCGCGACGACCTCGCGCTGATCTCGGCGGCATCCCTCGGTCTCGACGGTGTCGATGACGTCGATGAGGGTGACGACGGCATCGCCGGGGACTGACCCGACGTGCAGCTGAAGCTCCGTCTGCTGTCCGACGGGCGCGCCGACGACGTCGTCGTCGATGTGGCCCCGCACACGACCGTCGGAGCGTTGGCGGTCGCCCTCTTCCCCGAGGCGGTCCCGTCCGGCATGTCGGCGACCGAGCTCGGTCTCGTCGTCGACGTCGACCGTCCGGGTCGTCGCGTGGTGGCACCCGACGCGACGATCGACGGCTCGGGCATCCGGTCGGGCAGTTCGATCGGTCCCAGCACCGCCCGGCTCGCGAGCGCGCCCACCGGCCCCGCTGCGACTTTGACCGTGCACGACGGCCCGGACGCCCCGGCGACGTTCCCGTTGCCCGTCGGTCGGACGTCGGTCGGCCGGGGCGACGACCGAGACCTGCGTTTCACCGATCGGCTGATGAGCAAACGGCACGCGCACGTCGTCGTCGGCGACGTCGTCGAGATCATCGACGATGCATCGGCCAACGGTGTCCTGTTGAACGGCCGCCCGGTCGATCGGGCGGTGCTGCACACCGGCGACCGGTTGACGTTGGGTGGTACGACGATCTCGGTGGCGCACCGGGCCCGGCGCGGTGGGCACACGTCGGTCCATGCCAACGACGTGCCGTTCAACCGGTCGCCACGGCTCGATCCGCGGTACGAGGGCATCACGCTGCTCGCTCCCGAACCGCCGCAACCACCGGCGCCTCAGCGGTTCCCGGTGGCGATGGTGATCGCCCCGGTCGGGCTCGCCGTCGCCCTCTACCTGTTCACGCAGAACATCCTGTCGATCCTGTTCTTCGCACTCAGCCCCGTGCTGATCGTCGGCAGCTGGTTCGAGACCCGCTCGGCCAACCGCAAGCAGATCGCGACCGAGACGGCTCGCTTCCGCAGCTCACTCGCCGACCTCGCGGATCAGCTCGAGTACGCACAGCGACTCGAACGGAGCGGCCGACGGCACGAGCACCCGAGCGTCGTCGAACTGATCGAGGCGGTCGAGGACCGGGGGCCGCTGGTCTGGACACGCCGCCCCGAGCACGACTCCTTCGGCCGGATCCGTCTCGGACTGGGGACCCAGCCATCGCGCAATGCGGTCGAGCTTCCCGCGTCCAACAAGACGCTGCCGGGCCTGTGGCGGGAGCTGACCGACACCGTCGCACGCTTCGTCGACGTCGCCGGCGTGCCGGTCGTCGCCGACCTGCGAGCGTGCGGCAACGTCGGTGTCGGCGGACCGGGCATCGCCGCAGAGCCGGTGCTCCGCGGCCTGCTCGCACAGTGCGTCGCCCTGCATTCCCCCGCCGAGTTCGAGCTCGCCGCGTTCGCTCCGGGCGACGGCTGGGACTGGCTGAAGTGGCTGCCACACACGTCCGGTTCGCGGCTGGCCGGCGACGCCGCCGAGGCGGCGACGCTCGCCACGTGGGTCGAGTCGCTCCTCGACGACCGGCTCGCGGCCTGCCCGGCCGACGACGCGTCTCCGCCGCTGCCGCTCGTGCTCGTCGTCGCCCACGACGACGCCCCGATCGCACGATCGCGTCTGGTCCAGATCGCCGAGCGTGGGCCGGCGGCCGGCGTACATGTCGTCTGGTTCGCGGCCGATGTCGAACGTCTGCCGGCGGCGTGCCGGACGTTCGTCGACATCGACGCCAACACGGGTCGCGGCCGGGCCGGGTTCGTCCAGGGTGGCGTGTCGGTGACGGACCTCGCGGTCGAGCCGGCCGGTGATGCGGCCACCACACGCCTCGCCAGGACCCTCTCGCCGATGATCGACAGCGGGGCGCCGATCGACACGTCGTCCGACCTGCCGCGATCGGTCGCCTTCGTCGATCTCGCCGGACACGAGATCGCGTCGGCGCCCGACGCGGTGGCCGATCGGTGGCGTGAGAACGAGTCGGTGTCCGGTGCGCCCCCGCCTGGTGGGCGCGATCGCGGGTTGCGAGCACTGGTCGGCCGAACGGTCGACGGGCCGCTCCACCTCGACCTGCGCACGCAGGGGCCACACGCGCTCGTCGGTGGCACGACCGGATCGGGCAAGAGCGAGTTCCTCCAGAGCTGGATCCTCGGGATGGCGACCGACAACAGCCCGTCGCGTGTCACGTTCCTGCTGGTCGACTACAAGGGCGGGGCGGCGTTCGCCGACTGTGTCGAACTGCCGCACTGCGTCGGTCTGGTCACCGACCTCAGCCCTCACTTGGTGCGCCGCGCGCTCGCGTCGCTCGACGCCGAACTGCGGCATCGAGAACAGCTGCTGCACGACAAACGAGCCAAGGACCTCCTCGAACTCGAGCGTCGCAACGACCCCGACTGCCCACCGAGCCTCGTGATCGTCGTCGACGAGTTCGCCGCACTCGTCTCCGAGGTGCCCGAGTTCGTCGACGGCGTGGTCAACATCGCCCAACGCGGGCGTTCGCTCGGGTTGCATCTCGTGCTCGCGACGCAGCGACCGGCCGGCGTCATCAAGGACAACCTGCGAGCCAACACCAACCTGCGCATCGCGCTGCGAATGGCCGACGAGGGCGACTCCGACGACGTGATCGGGACCACCCGGGCGGCCCTGTTCGACCCGGATGTGCCCGGACGGGCGATCGTCAAGGCCGGTCCGGGCCGCGTGACCGGGTTCCAGGCCGCGTACTCGGGCGGCCGCCACGCCGGGCGGACCGCCCCCACGCCGATCGAGGTCGCATCGCTGCGGTTCGGCGTCGGCACACCGCGACCCGTCGCCGCTGCTCCGCGCGAGGACAGCGCCGTAGGAGGCGAGGGTCCGACCGACATCGAGCGCATCGTCCACACCATCGGCGTGGCGACCTCGCACCTCGGGATCGGCCGTCCACGGCGCCCGTGGCTGCCCGAGCTCGCCGATCGGTACTGTCTCGAAGCGCTGCCGACCGATCGCACCGACACTGCGCTCGTGTTCGGCGTCGCCGACGACCCCGGGTCGCAACAGCAGCCGGTGGTGGCGTTCCACCCGGACGTCGACGGCAACATGGCGATCTTCGGTACGGGCGGCACCGGCAAGTCCGGAGCGCTGCGTGCGATCGGCGTCGCCGCCGGGTTCGGTGCAGCACGCGGGGGTCCGACATGGGTCCACGGACTCGACTTCGGTTCGCGGGGGCTCCAACCGCTGAGTCGGCTGCCACACGTGGGCAGCGTGATCCCGGGCGACGACGGTGAGCGAGTCCAGCGACTCCTCCGTCGGCTGGAGTCGATGATGGACGAACGCAGCGATCGCTACGCGCGGGCGGAGGCGACGACGATCACCGAGTTCCGGCGTCGCAGCGGCCACGCCACCGAGCCCCGTGTGCTGGTCCTCGTCGACGGGGTCGGCGCGTTCCGGACCGAATACGAGGGCGGTCTGCTGACGCGGTGGTGGGAGCTGTTCCTGCGGATCGTCGCCGAGGGCCGTGCCTTGGGGATCCACGTCGTGATGTCGGCCGACCGTCCGTCGTCGGTGCCGTCGAACCTCGCGTCGGCGGTCCAGCGAGAACTCGTCCTGCGCCTCGCCGGCGAGATGGACTACGCGATGGTCGACGTGCCGGTCGACGCCTACGGGCCGGGTACCCCCGCCGGCCGCGGGTTCCTCGACGGTCGCGAGGTGCAGGTCGCCGTGGTCGGCGGCTCCGGCGACCTTGCCGAACAGGGTGTGGCGATGCAGCGTTGTGCGGTGGTGATGGAACGCAACGGCGTCACACCGGCACCGCCCGTCGGGTCGCTTCCCGCGCGAGTCGTGCTGTCCGAACTGCCCACCGACGCTCGCCGCCCGACGATCGGCATCGGCGATGACACGCTCGGCGCGATCGGGTTCGTGCCGGAGGGTGTGTTCCTCGTCGCCGGTGCACCGCAGAGCGGGACGAGCACCGCGGCGGCGACGATGATTCGGAGTCTCGCGGCCGTTCGGTCCGACACCGACTTCGTGCTGTTCGGTCGGCGTCGATCGCCGCTCACGACGGTCACGACCTGGGCTGCGGCGGCGCACGGTCCCGTCGAGAACGACCGGCTGGCGTCCAAGCTCGCCGGTCGGCTCGGAGAGGCGGCGGGCAGGTCGATCGTCGTCGTGATCGAGGCAGTCGGCGAACTGCTCGACACCGAGGCCGACATGCCGTTGCAGGAGCTGCTTCGCGTCTGCCGCGACCAGGGGATCTTCGTCATCGCCGAGGGTGAGACCAGCAGCCTGACCGGTTCGTGGCCGTTGCTCCAGGCGGTGAAGTCGTATCGATGTGGCATCGTGTTGCAGCCGGACCAGATGGACGGCGACACGCTGTTCAAGACGCCGTTCCCGAGGACGACCCGTCCCGAGTTCCCCGCCGGGCGCGGCCTGATGGTGCAAGGTGGCCAGGTGACCAAGGTGCAGGTGGCGGTGCCCGAATGATCTCGATCGACGGCTACACCGACATCGAGCGGATCGGGCGTGGCGGACTCGGCGACGTGTACCGGGCCGTCCGGACCTCGACCGGCGGCACGGTGGCGATCAAGGTGCTCCGCGACGTGTCCGACGAGTCGGTCGCATGGCATCGCACCCGCCGCGAGCTGACGGCGCTCGTGTCGCTCGCCGGACACGCCAACGTGATCCAGCTGCTCGAGGTGCTCGACCTGCCGGAGGGGCCGGTGCTGGTGATGGAGTACGCGCCCGGTGGTTCGGTCGCCGACCTGATGCTCCGCCGTGACCGCCCGCTCAGCGTCGGCGAGACGGTGCTGGTCGGACGCCAGACCGCCACCGCGCTGGTCGCGGCTCACGAACGCGGCATCGTGCATCGCGACGTCAAGCCGCAGAACCTGCTGATCGATGCCTACGGCCAGGTCAAACTCTGTGACTTCGGCATCGCGGCGATGGCCCGTTCGGAGGAGTTCCAGTCGCGTACGAGTGCGATCTCGATGCGGTACGCCAGTCCGGAAGATCTCGACGACGACATCGACGTGGGTCCTCCTTCCGACGTGTACTCGCTCGGCGCGACGATGCTGCATCTCGCCCGCGGGGCGCCGCCGACGCTGAAGGAGCGGCTCGCGCCGTGGATGCCGCCCGCGACCGACGACGAGGAGTTGGCGGCGCTCGACGCGATCGTCGCGTCGTGTCTGCAGCCCCAACCCGGAGCGCGGCCGTCGGCGTCGGAGGTCGCCGACGAACTCGAACGGCTCGGCTGGTCGATCGACGAACGCAACCGGGCGATCGCGTTCGAGTCGGTCGATCTCGACGTCGACCTCGACGACGCACCCACCGATCCGCGCACCGGCCGCCCGTCGTCGCCCGACGAATCCGTCGGACGGGACGACGGCGGCTCGGGCACCGACGACGCGCCGACCGTGCCGCGCGCCTCGGCGTCGCCGGAGCCGTTCGACCGCGACCGTGATCCGGGCGCGCACGACGACACGGTGTATCGACCCGACCGCCTGCCGGCGCGACCGGCGCCGACACCGACACGGCGACGCCGTCCGTTCGTGATCGGCGCGCTCCTGGTCGTCGCGGCGGTCGCGCTCGTCGTCCTGTGGCCGAACGGGGACGGCGTGGGCGTGACGTTCGTCGAACGTCCGGCCGGGCTCACCGACGTCCGAGCCCTCGACTGGCCGTTCGGCGATGTCGGTGAGTGCCTGGTGCAGCGCGACGAGAGGCTCGACCCGGTCGGTTGCGACGCGCCACACGATCTCCAGCGGATCGCCGTCGGCACGCTCGACGCCGCAGCCGACGCCGCGTTCGACCAGGCGGCGGTGCGAGCGGAGGTCGGTGCCGCGTGCGAAGCCGCATTCCTCACCTTCGTGGGTGCGTCGCCCGCCGACAGCGACCTCGACGCACCCTTCACGGCGCCGTCCGCCGCGAGCTGGACGCAGGACGGCGACCGGCGGTTCCAGTGTCTCGTCGGTGCCGCCGATCGTCGGATCGTCGGCGATGCCGAGGGCGCCGGCCGCTGACTCGACGCTCGCCCATCGCCCGCTGCCGGGGAGTCGTCCCCATTCCTTGACGTCGCCCGGTTCCGTACCGTCGTCGTCGACGGGGCGAACGGTCGCCCGGGGAGGAGGAGGCACGATGGGAGGCGATCTGGTCGGCGCCGATGCCGACGTGCTCACGACCACCGCCCGCCGCTTCGGTCGATGCTCGGTGCTGCTCGAACAACACCGGGCGCATCTGACGTCGCTGTACGTCGGCGCCGGGTGGGTGGGCGACGACGCCGAGCGCAACCGTCGCGAGTGGACGGCGGTCGGCGCACCAGCATTGCTGCAGACGAGCGAGTTTCTCGCCGAGATCGAGGCCCGGCTCCTCAGGCACGCCGACGAGCAACGACGTGCGAGCGCCGCGACCGCCACGCCGACGGCCGGACCGGTCGGCTTCGGCGGCGGCTGGATCGACGACCTGCTCGACGACTGGTTCGGAGGCGACGACCGACCGGCGGTCCCCACGGTGCCGCCCGTCGGCGAACCGGGCGCGATCGTCGGCTTGCGCCCGAGCGGGTTCGACGCACCGTCGGACGGGCGGGGCGCGGTGCTCGCCGCGATGGAGGGTTTGGCCGACGAGAGCCGGATCGGACGCGACGAGATCGAGATCCGCGCCCTCGACAACGGCCGCTACGTCGTCGTGCTGCCCGGGGTCACCGACCTCTCCGCCGGGATCGACCAGTTCGTCGACCGGGTGCGGGACGACCCGTTCGGCGTCGGGGATGCCGGCCGGGACGCGATCGACACGTGGGCCGACAGCGACGCACCGACCGTGCGCAAGATGCGATACGCGTACGAAGCGGCCGTGCGCGACGACACGACGGTCAACGAGTACTCGGTCGTGACGATCGCGGCACTCGAGGCCGCCGGCGTGCCGGCAGGCGCCGAGGTCATGATCATCGGGCACAGCTTCGGCGCGTACACGGCGATGGATCTCGCGGCCGACCCGGCATTCAACGCCGCGCACGGCCTCGACCCGCTCGGCTACCACGTGCAGGTCACGCACGTGGTCGCCGTGGGCGCCGAGACCGACTGGCGGTTCGACGAGGTACCCGCCGATACCGACACGCTGGTGCTGAACAACCGCTTCGATCTCGTCTACCGCACCGAAGACCTGCTGCACCGCGACGGCGACGCCGAGCATCCCGGTCACCTCGAACAGAACTTCTGGGGAGGATGGCGGGGCAGCGGCCACGACGAGCACAACTACATCGACTGGCTCGCCGACACGGGGAACAACGGGGTCGAGGACTGGCTGGACGGCGCCGGTGCGAGGTACACGGCGGGCGGCACGAGGGTGAGCGCCCAGGTGCCCGACCCGAACCTGTGACGACCGGGGCGCACCTCACCGCGACGCCTGACCGCGACACCTGTCCCGAGCACGAAAGAAGGCCCCGCCTGGGCGGAGCCTTCGTTCCGGTGGTCGAGACCGGCGTCGATCCGGTGACCCCACGCTTTTCAGGTCGAAGCGAGGGGATTTCGGCGGAATCCGGTGGAATCACGCGGAGACGGTTGGAGACGAAACACCAGGTAGACGGCCTACTACGGTCTCATGCGCTCTTGCCCGGAAGGCTGTGGAAAATTCCGGATGCGGACAAAAAGCGGACAAGTAGCGCGCGTTGCGTCCCTCGGCTTCAGCACTCGACCGCCGTCCTCGCCAGTCTCGTCACCGGACCAACTACCGAACCGCCAGCTGTCGCCCGCCAGCGTGGTGGGACCACTCGAGCGTCAGTGTGATGGGACCAGTTGCCCTGACCGGCATATCCTCGGAACGATGCCGCGATCGGGTTCCGGCCCTCGAGAAGCAGCACTACTTCGTCCACGGTGCAGGCCACGAGAACTTCGTCATCGATCCGGGTCAGTTTCGCGGGGGGTTATGTTGGGGGAGGGATGATCAGCAGCGGGTGCCGGGCGTGGTGGAGGAGTCGTTGGCTGACGGAACCGGCGAGGAGCCGGGCGAGGCCGTGGTGGCCGTGGCGTCCGACCACGAGGTAGGTAGCGGTATGTTCTGCTGCTGCGTCGGCGAGTTCGTCGGCTGGGTTGCCACGTCGGATTTCGAATGTCCAGTGGACACCCGCGGCGTCGAGGATGTCGGCGCAGTTGGTGCGACAGACCTCGGCAAATGAGTCCTCGGCTTCGATCATCGCGCCGGCGCCGAATCCCATCGCGGTGCCGGCTGCGGCGATCGGCTGGTTGTGCTCGACATGCACGACGACAACCGGTCGGTTGGTGGCAAGAGCGAGGTTGATGGCGGCGAACAGCGCTGCGTGCGACCCAACGGTCCCGTCGACGCCGACCACGATCGCACCATCGGGCATCGCGAATCAGCCTCTCCGGTGGTCGGTGCCGTCACCGCTGGTGCCGATGTGCGGCAGTTCCGTTGCCGGAACGCGATCAGGGACTGGGTCGGGAGCGATACCGAGGTCGTCGCCGATGGCTTCCATGCCGATGTGGGCGCTTTCGCGCAGCGGGAGCTCCTTGAGGAACAACACGACGACGAAGCCGATCGCGGCGACCGGGATCACCGCAAGGAATGTGACATGCAAGGCTTGAGCGAATGCGTCGACAATGACCGCCTGCGTGTCGGCGGTGAGCGCTCGAAGCGCGTCCGGGCCGGACTGGATCACTGCCGGGTCTACCCCGTCGAGTTGCGGGCCGGCGTCGGCGAGGTAGTGGTCGAGCCGGTTGTTGAAGATCGACCCGAAGATCGCGACACCGAATGCTCCACCCATCGAACGGAAGAATGAACTGGCCGACGTGGCCACTCCGAGATCTTTCGCCTCGACGGCGTTCTGGGTGGCCAGGACGAGAACCTGCATCACCAGCCCAATCCCCAGCCCGACCACGGCCATGTACAGGGACTGGACCGCCCGCGACGTGTCGGCGTCGAACCGTGATAGCAGGAACAGCCCGAACGTCATGATCGCCGTGCCAGCGACCGGATACACCTTGTAGCGGCCGGTCCGGCTGATCGCCCGTCCAGAGCCGACGGTGCCGATGATCAGTCCCAACATCAACGGCGTGAGCAGCAGCCCCGACCGAGTCGGGCTGGCGCCGTTGACGACCTGCAAGAACAACGGGACGAAGATGAGCACTCCGAACATCGACAGACCGACGATGAACGCGGCGCCGCTCGACACCGAGAACACGGTGTTGCGGAACAGGTACAACGGCAACACCGGTTCCGGCGCCCGACGCTCATGGGCGAGGAACACGAAGGCGAGCACCACTGCTGCGATGGCCAGAGTGATGATCGTCGGCGACCCCCACTTGTATTCGCTGCCACCCCACACCGTGACCAACAGCAGGCACGTGACCGCGGCGACGAGCAGCGCGGAGCCGAGGAAATCGATTGCATGCTGACGGCGGGTGAACGGCAGGCGCAACACCGAACTCGTCACGACCAGCGCGGCGATCCCGATCGGGATGTTGATGTAGAACACCCACCGCCACGACAGATGATCGACGAAGAACCCGCCGATCAGCGGGCCGCCGACACTCGCGATCGCGAACACGGCACCCGTGTACCCCTGGTACCGGCCGCGCTCACGAGGCGAGACGATGTCGCCGATGATCGCCAACGCCATCGCCATCAGACCGCCCGCCCCGAGGCCCTGGATGGCCCGGAACCCGATCAGCTGCCCCATGTTCTGCGACAACCCCGACAATGCCGACCCGACCAGGAACACCACGATCGCGGACTGAAACATGATCTTGCGCCCGTACAGATCGCTGATCTTGCCGTACAACGGCGTCGACGCGGTCGACGTCAGCAAATACGCCGTCACCACCCACGACAGATGATTCAAGCCGCCCAGATCCCCCACGATCGTCGGCAACGCCGTCGCCACGATCGTCTGATCCAACGCCGCGAGGAACATCCCCAACATCAACCCGCTGAACACCACCAGGATCTGACGATGCGACAGCTGCGAACCGCCCGTCGGCGCCGGAACACTCACGTACGGCCTCCCCGTTCCAAAACCTCATTCGCCAACCGCTCGAGCAACGGAGCCAAGGCCTCCCGCTCACCCTCGGTCCAACCGGCCAGCAACTCCGTGAAATACCGGTGCCGCGCCTCACCCAACAACCGCAACACCTCTACCCCGGCAGCCGTCAACCCAACACGCAGGGCGCGACCATCCAACGGATCCTCGGCCCGCACCACAAACCCGCCACCCTCCAACGTCTTCACATGCCGGCTCATCGTTGACGTATCCACGCCAAGAATCTGTGCCAACTCACTCACCCGGAGCTCGCCGCGCTCCGACACACACCGCAACACTCCAAACCCGGCCCGCTCCACCGGCACACCCGCGGCACCGATCAACCGTTCCTGCGTCGAAGCCAACGAGAACTCACGAACAAGCGTTACCACCGCTTCCTCGATCGCAACGACCGGATCCGAATTGCGGCGAACCCGAACCCTCGTCAACTCCACATCAGCAACATAGATGGTTGCAGCACCCAACTACAACCGGGTTTGATCCATCATCGAGTCGCGTGAGGACTGTCAGATCCGCGGTGTAACTGGTCTGGCCTGAAACGCTGAACCGACATGGTTCGGCCGGAAGGACAGACAATGACAGACCATGATGTGACGGTGGCGACACCGTCGAACGAGACGAACGAGGAGCGGCCGGACAGGTCACTCGCGGAGCAGCTCGTCGACCAAGCACGAGCGGACGGGGTTGACCTGGTCGGCCCCGGCGGCCTGTTGTCGGATCTCACCAAGCAGGTCCTCGAGACCGGGTTGGAGGTCGAGATGGAAGACCATCTCGGCTACCCGAAACACGCAGCCGAGGGCCGCAACCACGGCAACTCACGCAACGGCTCGAGAGCCAAGACGGTGATCACCGAGGTCGGCCCAGTCGACATCGACGTGCCGCGTGATCGTGACGGCAGTTTCGAACCCAAGACGGTCCGCAAGAACCAACGCCGGCTCGACGGTGTCGACTCGATGGTGATCTCGTTGACGGCGAAGGGGTTGACGACTGGTGAGATCGAGGCCCACCTGGCCGAGGTGTACTCGACGAACATCTCCCGCGAGACGATCTCGAAGATCACCGACCGGGTCCTCGACGACCTCGGCGACTGGTTGAACCGGCCGCTCGACCGCGTGTTTCCGGTGATCTTCATCGATGCGATCGTGGTGAAGATCCGCGACGGCCAAGTCGCGAACCGACCCGTCTACACCGCCATTGGGGTCACCGTGGACGGCAAACGCGAGATCCTCGGGCTCTGGATTGGTTCAGGCGGCGAAGGCGCCAAGTATTGGTTGCAGGTGTTGACCGAGATCAAGAACCGTGGCGTCGACGACGCCTGCATCGTCGTCTGCGACGGCCTCAAAGGCCTGCCGGAATCGATCGAAGCGACGTGGCCGCTGGCAGTGATCCAAACCTGCGTGCTGCACCTGATCCGCAACACCTTCCGCCTCGCGAGCCGGGCCGACTGGGACAAGATGGCCCGCGATCTCCGCCCGATCTACACCGCCGTCAACGAAGCCGACGCGGCAGCCCGACTCGATGAGTTCCACACGATCTGGGGCAACCGCTACCCGGCGATCCGGTCGCTGTGGACGAACGCCTGGGCCGAGTTCGTGCCGTTCTTGGACTACTCACCCGAGATCCGCCGGGTCATCTACTCGACCAACGCCATCGAGTCCTTGAACGCCAGATTCCGCCGGGCGACGAGAGCGAGGGGACACTTCCCCAACGAGCAAGCAGCGCTGAAATGCCTCTACCTCGTCGTCAGATCACTCGACCCGAAAGGCACCGGCCAGGAACGATGGATGAACCGCTGGAAGCCCGCCCTCAACGCCTTCGCCATCACCTTCGAAGGCCGCCTCTTCTGAGGCCCTAACATCACCAATGACAATGACCAGCCAGACCAGTTACACCAACTTCCTGACAGACCCGTCGCGTGCATGTGCAGCCGCCCATGCAGACGTCGATGCGTCGCCCGCTTGGATCGTCGGATTGGAAGATGATTACAGTGTGGTGATCCAACAACTTGATGGGTGCGTGCGGTTTGGTGCGGTTCTTCAACGATCGATTTGAGTGCTCGTGGCCGGACATCTCGCGCTCGGACAGATATGGAGTATTCCGGCATGGTCGATGAACATCCGGACCTGCCGGCGCGGATCGACGCTGCGACGGTCGTGCGCCAGCTCGCACATGGTCTGGTGTCGCGTCGGGTCGAGGTATCGATGCTGCGTCGCATCGCCGCGGATGTCGAGGCGTTGGCGAACGGGGTCGAGGCTTCGCCGACCCGAAGCCGGCTGGCGGAGATGGCGGCGAACCCCCGCTTTGCTGCCGCGTTGAAGTCGGGGACGATGAGCGACGTCGTCGAAGACGGCGCGTTCGTCGATCTCTTCCACGACTCGCCGGTCTCGGGCTCGGCGAACCCGTTGAGCATCGGACTGCGGATCCGGCGTGACAACGATCAGTCCGTTGGCACGGTCACGTTGGCACCGGGTTGGGAGGGCGCACCGGGACGCAGCCATGGCGGTGTCGTGGCGGCATGTGTCGACGAGACGATCGGCGGCTTGCTTCCGATCTTGGGGACCATGGCATTCACCGGTGAGTTGACGCTGCGGTATCGGGCACCGTGCCCGTTGGGTGTTCCACTCGAGTTTCGAGCCTGGCTCGTCGAACGCGACGGCCGCCGTTTGCATATCGCGGCGTCCGGCGCCGGACCCGACGGCGTGTTCGTCGAGTCGACGGCCTTGTTCATCGCCGTCGACATTGCCCATCTCGCAGAAATGAACACGCCACGCGACGGAGACGTCGACCATGCACCAATCTGATACCGACATCCACACCCAGCAGAGGGGGCACTGATGCGTACGATTTCGGTTGATCTTGCGGCGAAGTTGCGCCTCGGCGCCGCCGTCTTTGCCGAGCGCGGGTACGACGCTGCAACGATCGAAGCGTTGAGTGAGGCGACGGCGGTGCCATCGTCGACGCTGTACTACAACTTTGCTGGCAAGCAGGAGATCTTGGCGTTCTTGCTCCAGGACTGGCTTGATCGCACATCGGTCGTGGTCGCAACGGCTATCGAGGGGCCCAGCAATGCGGCGGTCCGGTTGGAGGCGGTGATTCGAGCGCAGTTGGGGGCGATGGCGGAGGATCCGTCGACGTGTCAGATGCTGCTCGCCGAACTTGGTCGTATCGATCGCCTGCCCCATATTGCCGCAGCGGTGCAGCAGGCTTTTCATCGACCGGTCGCGAAGCTGCTCGTCGAGGGTGCTGCCGATGGTTCGTTGGCCGAGGTGTCGATCGAGAACGCGACAGCGGTGATCTATGGCGCGGTCACTCTGACGGGTCTGCGCCACGTGGTGGCCGGGGACGGCCAGACCCCGGCATTCGATGTCGACGAGGTGGCCGGCGATGTCGTCGGGCTCGTCATGAACGGGCTCGGCGCCCGATGACCACCTATGACGACGGGAGCTGACCGATGACCGATCTGGCCGAGGGCACGGCCTTAGCTGACCCAGAGTTGCTGGCGTTTTCCGCAACCTCGACACTCGGGCGAATCGGTGCTCCACTCGCCCGACTCGAAGACGAAATCGTATTCAACGAACTGCTGCGACGCCTCCCCAACGTGGACGGCAACAACGACGCTACGTGGCAGCCAAGCCCGACGCTGCGGGGCCTCGAATGCTCCGATTGCTCCGTGTCATGACCACACCGCACACCGACGCAGCGCCGGCGGCCGATCTCACCCACCGGCAACGAACGATCATCATCGTCGGATTGATGACCGGGCTGATGCTCGCCGCGCTCGACACTGCAACTTCGCAGCTCGGCGAACCACCCAAGAGTGCGGTCACCGCAGCGCTGTTCGACTCGATCACGACCACGTTCCTCCTCGCCACCTTCGTGATGATAGCGGCGTTCATCGTGACCGTGTTCATGCGCGAGATCGCGCTCCGGACAACGACCACCGCCCAGTCGGCAACGGCGCCTACACCCACCCAGGAACCCGCATGAACAACACATCGGTCCGCACCCTGCGCGGACACGAATCGATCAAGATCACCGCTGAGGTCTTCGACGGAGACCCCCACAACCAACGTCCGTCGGTGTTCATGCTCCATGGCGGTGGCCAGAACCGACACGCCTGGACCAACACGGCGCGAGCTCTCAGCGACCACGGGAACACTGTGGTCACCATCGACACCCGCGGCCACGGCGACAGCGAATGGGACCCGACGGGCAACTACGAAACCGACGACCTCACCCACGACCTGCTCGCCATCCACACCCAGATGTCGAGAGGGCGCCCGGTCGTCGCGGTCGGTGCCTCCATGGGCGGGATGACCATCCTCAACGCCCACCGTCACGCCCCACCAGATCTGTGGGCCGGCGTCGTACTCGTCGACGTGACCCCACGCATGGAGATCGCTGGCGCCCAACGCGTCGTGGCGTTCATGGCCGCCCATCCCGACGGCTTCGCGAGCCTCCAAGAAGCCTCCGACGTCATCGCGGCGTACAACCCTCACCGGCCCCGACCAACCAACCTCGACGGGCTCCTCAAAGTGCTGCGCCGACGCGACGACGACCGATACGTCTGGCGCTGGGATCCTGCGTTCATCACGTCCAAGACCGACGCAATGAACCAACACACCAACGGCAGCACGCACCGCTACGAAGAGATCGCGAACCAACTCCTCGAAGGCGCCGCCTGCATCACCGCACCCACCCTGCTGGTCCGCGGCGCGATGTCCGACCTCGTGAGCCCCGACACCGTCGAGGAGTTCCTCGCCACCGTCCCACACGCAACCGCCATCGACGTCTCCAACACCGGCCACATGGTCGCCGGCGACGACAACGACGCCTTCACCACCGCCGTCCTCGACTTCTTGAACCAGCTCGACCCGATCAACTGAACGAAAGGCTCGCACCATGTACGACCATGGGCTGACAACAAATCAGACGGCGACGTCCGGTGCCGACGAAGTCACGGTACGGGTCGCTCAGAGTTGGCGGAACCTTCGTCGAGGAGCCGCCGCACGCCAACTCCGCACACTGTTCTGGGAAACCGGCCCACCGCGGCTCACCATGGGACAAGTCGACAGCCTCGACCTCCTCGTTACCCGCCCGAGGTGGAGGATGGTCGAGTTCGCGGCGGGACTCGACCTCTCGCCATCGTCTGCCACCCGAGCGATCGACAAGCTCGTCGACGACGGACTCGCCAAGCGAACAGTCTGCGTCGAAGACCAACGAGTTCATATCGCGAGTGCTACGCGTAAAGGCCGCAGAATCCAACGCACCGTCATGCGATCGCACCTCAACATCGTCAGCCAGGCGCTCTCAGGTTTCGATCACACAGAACGGGCCGCACTCGCCGATCTCACCGAACGATTCATCACACAACTCGACGCCGCCGTCAAGGCCAAGGCAATTGGGCAGGGCTGACGGTCCGAGCTCGGCGCGAGGCGACTCGCCAGGGCTTGGTCGATGGGTCAGCTTGCACGGGCTGCGGCGCAGACTCGGACGGGATTCGACCTCACTGTTCGACGACGAGTGGAGGAACAGGTCGAGTGGCCGACTGTCGGGCGGAGCGGGGGTCTCGTTGACACCGGGCGTTTTGTCACGTCACGCGCACGGTTGGACGAGTGGCGTTTGAGGGTCGTGGCGGTCGTGGTTACGATAGGTGTCACCAGCTAGGAGACTGCTGAGCAATCGTTGTTGGTCTGGTGATGAGGAGGGTGCGATCGCGCCGAGTTGGTCGGGCTGGGATCTGTTGGCAGGGGCTGGTGGTTGGCCTCGGCTGAACTGGTCAGCTCGGGGCGAGGTTCCAGGTGGTGCCGTTGTGGTCGAGGCCGAGGTTGATGAGTCGTTTGAGGTTGATGACGGCTGCTCGGGTGGAGAACCCGATGCGGTTGCGGTCGACGCCGCGGTAGCGGCAGCGTCGGTGGCCGTTGGTGACGAGCCAGGCAATGGTGCGTTCGACCATGGGTCGGTGTTGGCGGTAGTCGTCGACGAGGTCGGTGTCGGTTCGCCAGCGGGCCCGGTTCGCGGCGAGGTGCTGGTCGTGTTGTGAGACGAGGAACGTCTTGCCGGCCGCTGCTGAGGTGCAACGCGATCTGACAGGACAGCTGCGGCACTTTGCTTTGAAGGTGGCTGTTCCGCTGTTGGTGATGTGAGTGGTGACGCCGTTGGGGCAGGTGACGGTGCGGGCGGTGTAGTCGATGGTGAAGTCGTCGCGGCTGAACTGGTCGTCACCGAGGTTCGGGTTGCGGGCGAGCGGCCAGGGTTTGATCAGAATCCGATGCTGAGCGTCGTCGAGTCTGGCGAGGGAATCGCCAGATCCGTAGGCGGAATCGGCGAGCACGTCGAGTCCGGCGGGTTCGTCGGCGAGGAGCGCAATGCCGGTCGGGCCGTCGCCGGTGTTCGCTGGTGTGAGATCACATGCGGTGATCAGCCCGGTCGAGGGTTCGACTGCGATGTGGGCTTTGTAGCCGTCGCGATACGACGACCTCGACTTGTGCATGTGGCGCGTCTCGGGATCGACCGTGGAGATCACGCGATGCTTCGCGACGTTGCGTTCGATGCGCCAGGTGCCTTCTTCGTCGCCGGGTTCGACGTCTTGGCCGGCAACCAACGCGAGCAGACCGACCAGTTGCTGCTGGTTGTTGTCGAGGTCAACACCGTCGAGCGCGTCGAGCACGCTGAGTGCGTCGTTGACGAGGCGAGACACGAGTTCGTCGCGAGCAATCGGGTCGTTCCACGCGCACGATGGCTTGCCGGAGCCAGCCTGATAGTCGTCACCGACCACCTCGGCGGCGGCGGCTTCGGGAATCGCGGTGCGGACTCGGCGGATCATCGACACCAACTGCGTCACCGTGTCCTGGGTTGCGACAGCGTCATCCAACAGCGTCGAGTCCAAAGCTCGCCGGGTCTTGTTTGCCAGCACGTTCGTCGAGCTGATCACGTCACGCACCGCGTCGAAGATTCGTTCCGGTCGATCCGACCGGCGCAGCTTGTTGCGCCACAGGGTCAACACCGTTGGATGGAAACCAGGATCGGTGATCGCCAGACCAGCTGCGACCTTCCACCGCAGATCGGTCGCCAACGCCTGCAACGCGTCACGATCCGACAGCCCCTCGAGTGACTGCAACACCAGCACCGTCGCGACCAGATCGGCCGGCTGCGACGGGCGACCCCGACCCGAGGGAAACAGATCGGCGAACATGTCGTCGGGGAACAGCCGGTGACGGTGCTCGGCCAAGAACGCGTACACCGAACCCTCCGGGATCAAATGCGACACGAACGCTGCCGCATCCAGCAGCTCGCGGTCAGGACCAGACGTTCCCTGCATCCCCCAATTCTCATCCATCCCACCGACGAACGCGAGCCTTTCCAGGCGATTTGCTCAGCAGTCTCCTAGTCCCGGTGCACCGAGGGGGGTGTGATGGACGACGAGGAAGTCGCTTTGGCGATCGCGGAGATCGAGCGTGGCTTGTGCGACGAGGATCCGAATGCCGCTCGGCGGATGCGCCGGATTCATCATCTCTTTGTCGCCAGGTTTGCCGCGGTCGTGGGCGCTTTGATCGCGGCGCCGATCTTGTTGACGGTTGGGTTGGCGACTGCGTCAGGGGGCACTTGGCTGGCAGGAGTGGTGGTGTTTCTCTTGGCGTTTGCCGTCGACCCGGATCGCGCTTCGAAGGATGCTGATCGCGTGACCGTGGTTGAGCAGCGTGTGGATCGATGGGATGAGTGTGTCTCGGTGAGGGGGACCTGGTCATCGACTGTCCGTGAGTTGCGGGCCGCGGGTGGTTTGGATCGATGGTGTCCCAACGTTCGCCGGGTCGCAGACGGTGGCCGTGGCGCGTCAACGGTTTCGATCGGGCGTTGGCGTCCACTCCGACTGGAGGTTCAGCGCCGATGGTTCGCAGAGGGAATCCGATGGCGTGCCGGAGGTCGTGGACCGATCGTGACCGGCGAACTTCGATGTCAACCGGGGCCGATTGCTGATGAGGTTCTGATCTGGGTGCATGCAGAGGCTCGGCGCTGCCGACACTCGCGCAGCGCGCTTCGAGCGATCCGGCAGGAAACGAGAACCGGTTTGCGACGCTTGGCCACGGCGCAGGGCACTCCGACGCAGGCATAGACTCAAGGTCGAATTCGGCAGTCTTGAAGCGGAGATATCGCTGCGACAGACGTGTTCGGCTGTCAGTCGTGATCGGGCCGGTGGGCGTGTAGTACGCCGTCAATGACTGATGCGATGAATGCGGCGTTTGTGCGTGTCGATTCGACGTAGGCGTAGAGGAATGGGCCGACGAGTTGTGCTGTCACGGTGTTGGAGTCGGTTCGAGGGGCGATCCGGCCGTGTGTGATGCCGTGCTGGACGAGCGCGTCGACGGCTGCGACGATGGTTTCGTGGGCTCGTTGGTGGAGTTCGGCGAAGGTGGGATGATGGCGACTGAGGATCAGGAGTGCTTCGTGGGCGGCGGCTCGGTACGGGTCGCTGAATGCGTCGATGAGGTCGGAAATGAAGACGGAGATCGCGTCGTCGAATGGAAGGTCGGTTCGAGGGGTTGGGTACTGGGAGGTGTGGGCGTTGATGGCGTCAACGAGGATGTTGTCGCGTGACGGCCAGTGTCGATAGATGGTGGCCTTGGACACCCGGGACTTGGCCGCTATTGCTTCGATGGTGACGTTGGTGGGTTGGGTCGTGACGAGGAGATCGATCGTGGCGTCGAGCACCTTGCGGCGACTCTGTTCGATGCGGGGATCGGGCCTGGTTTCGTGGCGGGGTGCGGCCATGTTCAATCCGAGTCGAGGTTGGAGGTCGTGTCGAGTTCGTGACGGAGGTGGCTCAGGCCACGCTCGATGACGTCGCGTAGCACGGGTTCGACCTTGGCTGAATCGGTTGATTTCTCGAGTTCGACGTGCACCCAGATCTCGGTACCGGCATGGATACCGCCGTCGTTGATCGTTCGGACGACTGCCCGGACGGTGAGGTGGCCGTTGATGCGTGCGGTTCCGATACGCCCATCCGCGATGAACGCCTTGGCGGTGGGGAGCCATTGCTCGTCGACGTGGTCGATCGTCACGGTCGCGGACGGTGTCGTTGCGGTCACCGATGCGGCGCTGCGTTGTGCTGAGAACCAGCCGTGGACCGCTTCGACGCTGTCGAGGTGTTGGATCGCGTCGTCGATGTCGCAGGCAAGCAAGCAAGCAACTCCCGTCGATGTGGAGAAGTTCGTGACGCGACATCGGGGTAACGGCTGTGGGCTCTACCGGAGTGGATGGACAGCGTTGTCGAGGGTCGGTGTGTTCATGGTGTCTGGCGTCGTTTGTCTTGTATTCCGGTCCAGGTGGTGTACGCGGCCGCGAGGACCGCGACTGCTGCGCCGAGGAGCAGCGCTGGTTGCATCCCATCGACGTAGGCGTTGCGGGCGGCGGCGACGAGTTGTTGGCCGTCGGGTCCGAGTTGTGCTGCCGAGCTGAGCGCGCCGCCGATCCCCTTCTTGATGCGATCTGCGGTGTCGGCCGGGAAGGTGTTGGCGGTGTCGGTGATGTTGGCCCGGTATTGCGCGTTGAGGATCGATCCGATGAGCGCGAGCCCGACGGCGGCGCCGATCTCTCGGACGGTGTCGTTGAGAGCGGACGCGACGCCTTGTTTGTCCTCGGGGAGCGACGCGGTGATCGCAGTCGTCGATGGGCTCATCGCCAGGCCGACGCCGGCACCAACGGCGAGGAGGCCGGGAAGCACGGAGAGGTAGCCGCCGGCAGGGTCGGCGAGCAGTGCGAGCAGCGTGAGCCCGACGGCGAGGATGATCATCCCGGACGTGACGGTGCGTCGGTAGCCGACACGGTGGGCGATGGTCGGCGCGATGGTTGACAGCGGCATCATCATCACCGCCATCGGCAGCAGTCCGGAGGCGGCTCGGAGCGCGGTGTAGCCGAGGATTGCCTGGAGGAACTGCACGAGCACCAAGAACAGCGCGAACATCACCGCGAACACGACGAACAGGTTCAGCGAGCCGGTGGTCAGGCCGCGGTTGGCGAACAGGCGGACGTCGAGCAGTGGGTGGTCGCGGCGCAGCTCGGTTCGCACGAACGCGACCGAGGCGGCCAGTCCGATCACGAATGCGACGATCGTGAGCGGGCTGGCCCAGCCGCGTTCGGGGCCTTCCTGGATGGCGAGCACGAGTCCCCCAACAGCAACAACCGAAAGGATCGCACCGTGGACGTCGAAACCGGTTTCGACGTGTTCACGAGAGTGGGGGACGACGAACACGGTCGCTGCGAGTGACACGACGGCGAGGATGACCGGAATCGAGAACACCCACGGCCACGTGGCGTTGTCGATGATCGCGGCTGAGGCAAACAACCCGATGATGCCGCCGGCACCGGCGACGCCGGCCCAGGTTCCGATCGCTTTGGCTCGTTCGGCGGCGGGAAAGCTGGTGGTGATCACCGACAGGGTGACCGGCATGATCATCGCCGCCGCAATCCCGGCGATGACACGCAGCGCGATGAGCGGCTCGGGACTGTTCACGAACGCGGAGGCGAGGTTGGCGGCGGCGAACACCAACAACCCGATGATCAGGATCGGTTTTCGTCCCCACCGATCCCCGATCGCGCCGATCGGCATCAGCAACGCGGCCAAAGCGAGCGTGTATCCGTTGATGATCCACAACAGCTGACCCTGGGATGCTCCGATGTCGGCGGCGAGGGCTTGTTGGGCGACGTTGAGTCCCGATGACGACGCGATCACCGCGATCAGCGACACGCACATCGTGATCAGGATCAGCCGGCGTTGCCTGGCGTCTGCGACCGCTTCGTCGTCAGTGTGCGGATCGACGGGATCGAGCAGCGCTGCGTCAACGGGTCCGCGGGGAGGTGTCACGAGAGTTTCCTGTCTGGTCGAGGTCGGAGAGGTTTGTTCTCGACGATCACGTGTGGGGTGGGTTCGCGTACTCGATCATCGACGAATTGCACAACGGTCTTGACAACACGGTGGGACGCGACGGTTCCCGGGTACGGGCCGATGGTTGACCGGGTCATGTCAATGGGCCGGTTCGTGGTCGGCTGGTGCCAGATCGGGTTCGTGGTCGGCTGGTGCCGGGTCAGGCTGGTCGGTGGGTCCTTCGACGTTGAGGCTGGGCAGGATTCGATCGAGCCATCCGGGCAGCCACCAGTTCTTGTCGCCGAGGAGTTCCATGGCGGCGGGGACGAGCAGCATCCGGACCAGCGTGGCGTCGAGCAGCACGGCCGCCGCAAGGCCGACTCCGAAGAGTTTGATGATCCGATTGTCCTCGAGTAGAAAGGCGCCGAACACAACGATCATGATCGCTGCCGCAGCGGTGATGACGTGGGCGGTGGAGGCGAGCCCGTCGGCAACCGACGTACGCGAGTCTCGGGTCCGGTCGTATTCCTCTCGGATGCGTGACAACAAGAAGACCTCATAGTCCATCGACAGCCCGAACACGATCGCGAACATCATCATCGGCACGAACGGTTCGATCGGTGCCGGTTCGACACCGAACACCGGTTTCAGCCAGCCCCACTGGAACACAGCGACGACCACCCCGTATGCGGCGGCGATCGACAACAGATTCATGATCACCGCCTTGATCGGCACCAGCAGCGACCGGAACACCATCATCAGCAACACGAACGACAACAACAACACGACACCGATGAAGACGAACAAACGGTCGGCGAGATAGTCGGTGAAATCGATCGCCGCCGCCGTGCTACCGGTCACGTACACCTCGAGGTCGGTGCCGTCGATCACTGCGGGGATGATCTCGGAACGCAGGCGTTCGATCGTGTCGGTCGTCGCATCGTCTTGTGGTGACGTCGTCAAGATGATCTGCAGCAGCGCCGCCTGCGGCGACGACGGATCATCAGTGGTCGCCGGCGAGACGAACTGCACCCCTGGGTCGTTTCCGATCGCAGCGTTCAAACTCGACACGGCTTCGGCGTCGGTCGGGTCGCCGATAGTCACTGCGGCGACGAGTGGACCGTTGAAACCGGGCCCGAACCCGTCGGCCAACATTTCGTAGGCACGGCGGGTCGTCGTGTCCTCGCTGTAGTTCCCCTCGTCGGAGAACCCGAGGCGGAGCGACAACACCGGAGCGGCCAGGGCCAGCAGCACGATCGTGCCGCCGACCAGGGCCCTCCATGGGTGAGCTTGAACGACACGACTCCACCGGAACGGCAACGTCTGACGCGTCGGCTTGTCCTTCCGGGGCGGCAACTCACGACGCAACGGCGCGATCGCGAACCCGGCGAGCAGCGTGACGACAGCGAGCGGTGCCCCGATCAGCAGCGGGTTGATCGACAAGCCGAGCCCGAACAACGCGACCGCCACGAAGCCGGCGGCGACGATCCCGCGCCATCGGGTGACCTCGATCCGGTGTCCGGCGAAGCCGAGCAACGCCGGCAAGAGGGTGATTGACGCGATCATCGTGACCGCCACCGTCGTTGCGGCGCCGATCCCGAGACCCGAGATGAATTCGAGACCGATCAACAACATGCCGAGCAACGAGATCACCACCGTCACCCCAGCGAACACCACCGCCCGGCCGGCGGTGTCCATCGCGTTGACCGTCGCTTCCTCGAACGACTGACCCTTCTTCAAGTTCTCCCGATAGCGGGTCACGATGAACAACGCGTAATCAATCCCGACCGCGATCCCGATCATCGCCCCGAGCGTGGTCGCGAAGTCGGGAATCGTGACCAGGTTGCTGAACAGCGCCACGACACTGGCGCCGATCCCGACACCGAACAAGGCGACACCGATCGGCAACCCCATCGCCAGGACCGACCCGAACGCCAGGATCAACACGATGATCGCGAACCCCAACCCGATCAACTCCGACTCCGGCGGTTCGAACTCGGCCAACGCCTGGCCGCCGATCTCGACGGTCAACCCGTCAACGACCGGGATCCGTTCTTCCATCGAGGCGCCGATATCGCTCAGTTCGATCTGGTCCAGAGAGTCAGCGAGGTTCACCGTCGCGTAGGCGATCGATCCCGACGGGTCGATCTGGCGTTCACCCCCATCTTCGTAGGGGCTGAGCACGGTGACACCCTCGATCGTGTCGACCTCAGCGAAGTAGTCGGTCATCGTTGCCTGTACGTCCGCGTCGGTGACGCCTTGCTCGGCGCGAAACACGATCGACCCGGACTGCCGGCTCGCACCCTGTTGCGGGAAGAACTCCGACATCACCTCGAACCCGGTCGCGCTCTCCGACGCCGGGATCTCGAACGCGCTCGAATACGACGGGCCGACGATCACGTTCCCGAGCGCGGCGAAACCGACCAGCGCCACCAACCACGAGATCACCGTCGTACGCCGGTGTTGAAAGGTCCATCGACCAAGTCGAGCCATCACGTCAGCAAATCCAATCGTCCGCAGGGGAAGTTCGCGCAACGCTACGGTACCGTAGCATTCTCCGCGGTGACGAGAATTGAGCAAAGGTGGTCAAGTGACACGTGGCACACAACGAACGGTCCGTGACACCGCTCTCGAACTCCTCATCGCCCAAGGCGTGGCTGGATTCAGCATCGAGGAGATCCACCGCCGATGCGGAGTCGCGAAAACCACCATCTACCGCTACTGGCCAAGCGTCCACGACCTCCTCATCGACACCGTCGACAGCCAGATCCAACACCTACCGACACCTGACACCGGCACACTCCGATCCGACCTCGGCGCTCTCTTCGGACAAGTGATGTCCATGCCCGAACTCGCCTCCAAGCGACGCATGATGCTCGGACTCTTCCAAGCCGCCACCGACGACCCGCCGCTGCGTGACGCTCTCAACGCACTCACCACGAAACGATCCGAACCGGTCCGCAACGTGCTCCGCCAGGCCCGACAACGCGGCGAACTCCGCGACGAGATCGACATCGATCACGCCGTGAACATCATCGAAGGACCAATCATCTACCGCTACATGGTCCGCGGCGACACCTTCCACCCAGACGACCTCGACGCCATCCTCGACCTCGTCACCGCCGCCGTCACCAAGTGACGCAGTCGCAGAGCAAGCCACGCAGGATCGTTCGCCACGTCCAGCTGGTATCCGGGAGGTCGCACACGTCGTGCTCGCCGGGGCGCTGACAATCTGCGACCACAATCACGAAGCGACCCACGAACTGCTCAGGCCCGTATCAGGCCATCGCCTTCGACCACGCCGACGAGATCGCCACCGCCCTGCGACATTGCTATCCAACCCTGATCAAATGCCAGCAATCATCTCGTGCACCGCAGGAACACTGCAGGGACGGTACCGACCGACCGAACAAACCGGTACGTGTTATCGCAGCGTGGTGGATGCTCGCCATGCGGCAGGGAGCAAGACGCCGGCAAGGATTGCTTTCGCGAGGTCGCCGACCAGGAACGGGGCAACGCCATAGGCGATCGCGCTCGGCTCACCGACCGCCGCGGTGAGCGGAACATCGATCGATGCCGCGAGCCATACCGATCCGCACACGTAGATCACGGCCGTGCCGGCGAGGAACGCCGGCACTGCGGTGAACAGGTGTCGGTCCTGACCGTGCTCCGACATGAACCCGATCACACCGGCCGCGATGACGAACCCGACGAAGTACCCGGCGGTCGATCCGGTCGCGACGTCCCAGCCGCCTTGTCCGTCCGCGTAGAACGGAAGTCCGAGCGCACCGAGCGCGACGTAGAGCAGTTGTGACGATGCCCCCCGGGCGGCGCCGAGCGTTCCGCCGGCCAGGAGCACCGCGAAGGTCTGTCCGGTGACCGGCACGGGCGTGAAACCGAGCGGGATCGAGATCTGGGCTGCGACCGCGGTCAACAACGCGAACCCGGCCACCAACGCAACGTCGACGACTCGACGGCGCGGCATGAGGTCGACAAGCGTCGGTTGTCGGGTCGTGGTATGGAGCGCTGCGGTGGAAGCCATGATGAATCATTCTTGACCAAGTCGGAGGCGCAGCTCAATTCGCGCGCTCGGCGGATTGTTGTTGGTCGTAGATCTTCAGACGGCACGGCGGGACTCCCGCCCAACCACCGTCTCACAATGCGGTATGTTCACTACGATAGTTGAAGGCTCAAACAAATCAAGGGAGACAAACTATGCACGACGAATCCTCCGCTTCTCGACTCGAGCCCGGTCTTTGGCTCGTCGACCCGTCCAGGTCGACCATCGCATTTCGGACCCGAAACGTCATCGGCATGAAGGTCGATGGACGCTTCACCGATGTCGACGGCGCCGTCGAGATCGCCGATGCCGCCGCCAAACCCATGGTCCGAGTGTCGATTCCGGTGAAGGGGGTCGACTCCGGGAGCCGGATGCGTGATCGGGATCTGTTGAAGAAGTCGGTGTTCGATGCCGACCAGTGGCGGGACATCCGCTTCGAGAGCACCGACATCGTTCCCGGTGATCACGGCCGGTTCGCGATGAATGGCACGCTGCGTGTTCGCGACCGGGCCAAGTCCATCGAGCTGGCGGCGACGCAAGCCGAGTCCGGCCCCGGCGAGCACCGCTACGCGGCCACATGCACCGTCAACCCCCGCGACTTCGGCATCACCCACCCGTTCATCCGTCGCGATGTCGAGATCAACGTCGACGTCTGGCTCGAACGGGCCGGCGGGTGAGCGCGGACCGCACCAACGGTCCCAGTAGCGCCCACGGCGACGTCCGATGGCTCGACGCCGACGAGCAGGCCACGTGGCGGGCACTGCTGCTGTGCTCCCAGCTATTGGACGAGGCCCTCGACCGCCAGCTCCAACGCGACTCGGGACTGGCCCACAGCCACTACGCCATCCTCGCCGCGCTCTCGGAGGCCGCCCACTCCGCGATGCGAATGAACGAGCTGGCCTCGGTGCTTCGCTTCTCCTCCAGCCGGATGACCCACGCCATCACCAGCCTCGAACGCAAGGGATGGGTCACCCGCACCCGCTGCCCCGAAGACGGCCGCGGTCAACACGCGGCCCTCACCGACCGGGGCAGGCTGGTGCTCGAACAGACCGCGCCCGGACACGTCACCGAAGTCCGTCGCTGTGTCTTCGACCGCCTGACCCCGACCCGGCAACACCAACTGCGCGACATCTGTACCGCCATCCTCGACGGCCTCGACCCATAGCTCATCGTGCCGAAGTCGTATCGGCCGCGTCGGCGGGGCGGCGACCTCTACCGGGTGCGCCGCGCCGACCTGGCACCCGACGAGGTCGACGGGGTGCCGGTCGTCGCGCCAGCGGTGGCAATCCGCGACGCGATCGGGGATGATGCCGGTGCCGACTTCGTCGAACAGACGATCCGACGCGCCGAGGCACGCGAGCTGATCGGACGCCAGACCACCGCACGTCTGGCGGTTGCGCTCTACGACCGCGGCGCAACGCCCACGAAGCGGCCGACGACGAGATGAGCGAGCAACGCCGCCCCGGCGACCTGTCACACCTCGAACGGCTGATCGACCGCTGGTCGAACGCCGACTTGGAGGACCGCTCATCGGCCGGGCGGGGCATGCTCGGGGGTCTACAGGGTCGGCGAGTAGTAGACTTGCACACATGTCGGTGACGACGCTCGATGCCCGCGACGAGTTGCTCGGTTACGTCCACGACTACCTGAGCGCGGCCGCCAAATCCGGCGCCGGTGATCTTGGTCGGCTCGACTTCGTGTCGTCGTGGGAGCCGGCGCTTCGTAGCCGGTTCCTGGAAGGGATGGCCGAGGCCCTCAAGGCGAGTATCGAGGCGGACGACCTGGCTCCGGTCGAGGCCTACGTCCGCCTGATGCGGCGCGGGGGCGACCCAATCGCGCCGCAGTTCGATCCGTCGTTCGTCGATCGGGTGGGAAGCGAACTGCGAGCTCGAACCAGGCGGTGACTCTCGAGCTGGTCGAGCTCGGGCCGACCAACTTTGACTTGCTCGACGCCATCGAAAGAACTCCCGAGCCGACCGATGAGTGGGTTCGCGAGGTCGAGGACTTCATCCTCGGCCCGGCCGTGCGCACCCACCTGGACGAACCGGCGAGCTTCATCGTGGCGGTGAAGATCGACGGCGATGTGCGCGGCGCAGTCGTGCACCACCAGCTGGTCGAGTACCCGGGCTCGGAGTACATCAGCGCCGTGCTGATCGACCACCGCAGCCGTGGGCGGGGACACGGAAGATCGCTCGTCGAGGCCGTCGTGCAGCATGCAACCGGCGCGAGCGGACGTTCCTACGCCGTTTGGGCAGTGCATCCGGGCAACGCCGTCATGCTCGAACTGTCAGCTGCTGTCGGCGAGGAGTTCGCCGTCGACGGGCAAACGGGATATCGCTTCCTTGTTGCACCGTGACGCGGCCACCATCCGGTGGCCCGAGGTTTAGGCGGTGCCGCGGTGGAGGGCGTCGAGGCGGTCGGCGACTTGCTCACTGCGTCCGGGCATCAGCTTGCCGTACTGATCGAGTGTCATGGCCGCCGATGCGTGGCCGAGCATGTCTTGAAGAACCTTCACGTCGGCTCCGGCCGCTATCGCGAGTGACGCGCAGGTGTGTCGCAGGTCGTGCACGCGAAGACCAGTGAACCCGGCCTTGCGCACAGCCGGCTGCCAGACCCGGTGCCGGAAGTTGTGGATCTGCAATGGCGTGCTCCCGGGCGAAGCGAACACGAATGCGCCGCGCTCGCTCGGTGACTGCGTCGCGCCGAACCGTGCGTGCACCCCGAGCACGTCGGCGACGAACCGGGGCATGACGATCGTCCGATAGCTCGCCGTGGTCTTGAGCGGTGCGAGCTGCTGCTCGTCGGTGCCGAGTTGGTTCTCGACGGTGATGCGGCGTTGCAGCATGTCGACGTCGCTCCACCGCAGCCCGGCGAGTTCTCCGAGGCGAAGACCGCAGTACGCGCCGACCAACACGAACGCGCGGTAGCTCGGGTTGATGGTGTCAGCGAGGTCCTCGACTTCAGCCTGGGTGAGGAACCGCATCGGAACCCTCAACGGCTTGGGCGGCTTGATCGGGCCGAGCGGATTCTTCGCCAACCGCTCGTCCTCGACCGCGGCTCGCAGCAACGCGTTGAGCGTCCGGTACACCTGGTTCACCGTCGTTGGCGAAAGGTTGCGCTGCTCATCGGCCGACAGCTCGGCGATCCAGTGTCGCAGCGCCTCGGTCGTGATGGCTCCGAGCGCCATCGGGCCGAGTTCGATGTCGCCGACCTTCGCCAGGATGTGGAGACGGAGGTTGCCTTCGTAAATGCGCCGAGTGCTCTTGCGGAGGTCGACGCGCGTGCGCAGCCAGTGGTGCGCGTACTCGGCCAACGTGACGCGACCGGCCGACGGGTCGAACCACTGCCCTTTCGATCGGTCGGCGAGTTGGTTGGTGCGCCAGTTCTTCGCGGCTGTCAGGGTCGGGAAGTACTTGGCGTGCTCCTTGCCGTCGGCTCCGTAGCAGCGCGCCTTGTATGTGACCTTCGGCGCACCACGAGGTTCGCCGTGCTCGTCGAAGCGCACGACGGTGCGCTTCCAGATGCCTGGGTGCGCCGTGGTGTCCAGCGACGTCTCAGCCGGCTTCGCCATCACCAACCTCCTCCAAATCGATGGGGAACTCGTCATTGGTGGGGAACTCGTCGCCCTCGGTTCGGGCTCGCGACGTCAGGAACCCGCGGGCACCGAACTCGAGGATGTCGTTGCCCAGCTCTTGGAGTAGTCGTGCGAGCGGGTTGAGCTGGTCGTCGTACTTCGACTCGAGTTGGTAGAGACGTTGCAGCCGCCACTCGCGGAATCGTCGGAACCAGCCCGGGGGCCCGGCGATGAACCCGGGCGCGAGATCGCCGTCTTCGGCGCCGGTCAACTCGCCGATCGCCTCGTCGAACGCCGCAACCTGATCGTTGGTGCCGATCAAGCTGAGTGGCAGTGCATTGACTTCGTACCGGCTATCACGCATGAGCTCCGACTGCATGCCCGGCGGTGGGATGAAGAAGTAGGCGATCGGCACGTCGAGCACGAGGGACAGCAGGTAGAGCTCTTGAGCGTCGAACATCCGCTGCTTGTCGCCGTCCCAACGCTCCATCGCGCCGATCGACGACTGCGGCAGGATGTGGCCGGTGAGCTGGCCGAGTTCCCGGGCGAACTCCTGCTGTGTGTACCCCTTGCGCTCGCGCGCAGACCGGATGCGATACGACACGACCGAGTTGGCATTCAGCCCCTTGTCGGCGTCCGGGTGCCGGTCGACGGTGTTCGACTTGCGAGATCTGGCCATCTAGCGATCATCTCCACAGAAGTATGGTTGACATCAATACGACGATATACGTAACATCTTCCCTGTGTTGGGTAACCCTCTCGGAATAGTATCAGACTGGAACGAGATGCCGGTCACGATGTCCGTTGCTCAGGCGGGCAAGCTCCTGTTCGGCTACGAGAAGTCCAAGTCGTACGCACTCGCGAAGACCGGCGAGATCCCCACTCGCCGACTCGCGGGCAGCAGCAAGCAGATCGTGTTCCGAGACGACCTGCGCGCCAAGCACGACCCGAACTTCCCCGGCGTCGCTGCGGCGTAGGGAAGTGCTCCGATGATTCGGCGTCACCTGCCGTCGTCCCGCATGCGCCGTCGGCGTCGCCCGTCGTGCTTGTTGTCGGCAGCCGAGCAGAGCGGCGCCACGCCCGACTACTCGATCGACGAGCTGGCGCGGATTTACCCGGACGTGATCTTCCAGACGGCGGCAGCGGCGGCCGCCGACGCGGACATGCACTTCTACGACGCCGCAGTCGTGTGGCGTCTGCCGTGTGCCGCGTACGTCTGGACGCCCGCCGACGACTCGCGGGTCGTGTCGGTTGCCGGTCTCATCCCGCTCTCGCAGCTGTGGTTCGCCGAGGCGTACGACCGTCTCGACCGTGAGTTCGCCGTGGACGCGATCGGCCCCCAGGAAGTGCTGTGGCGCGACTGCGGCGGCGGGGAGTGGCAACGTGCGGAGTGACGTGACCGTCGTCGAACCGGCGCTTGGTGTCGTTGATCCCGCCGCCGTTGCGGGTACTCGTCGACCCGTCCGTCTGGGCGTGCCGCGTGCATCGGCCATCGTCGCTACGCCTCCCCGGTTCGGCCCCGCCTCGATTCGACTCCGGGCGCTGTAGGTCGGCCATCATGTGCAGTCAGGCTCGTGATCACCGCCCGTTTTTTGGTCACACACTGGCACTATCAGTGCAGAGGCGGCGGTTGCGCCGCCGTTCGGTGCGGTCGCCCCGCACTGGTGCTGGCTCCCGAGAGGCTCCGACGTGGTCGCCTCGGTAGGCCGGATCACGGCCGGGACGGGCTACGAGTACCTCACTCGTGAGGTAGCCACGTCGAAGCACGACTACTACACCGGCGCCGGCGAGACGCCGGGTAAATGGGCGGGGCGAGGCGCCGCGCTGCTCGGGCTCGCGGGTGAGGTGGACGCCGACGACATGGCTGCGCTGTACGGACGGTTCGTGGTGCCGTCGACCGCCGGCGGGACGCGGCTGTCATCGGGACGATGGCTGCACGAGCAGATTCTTGGCCGCAAGGTATCGCCGCGCGTCCGTCCTGACGGAACCGTTGCCGAGCCGATCGCCGCGTTCGACGTGACGTTCTCGCCGTCGAAGTCGGTGTCGTTGCTCTGGGCGCTCACGTCGCGTCCCGAAGTGCAAGCAGCCGTTCTCGCCGCCCACGACGAGGCCGTGACGGTCGCGCTGGAGTACCTCGACCACCACGCAGGGCACACCCGTTCGGGTTCGGGCGGAGTGCGCAAGGTGCACGGGGACGGGTTCGTCATCACCCACTTCCGTCATCGCACGGCGCGCTCGACAACGCCCGGCGAGCGCGTCGGCGATCCTCAACTGCACTCGCACTGCGCGATCTTGAATCGGGTTCGCGGCGTCGACGGGAAGTGGCGCACGCTCGACTCCAAGGCGATCTACCGGCACGCTCACGCAGCGGGTGCGGTGTACGGCGCGCACCTCGAACGGCTCCTGACCGAACGGCTCGGCGTGGCCTGGGAGACCCCGGACGGACGCGTTCCGATGCGCGAGATCGCGGGGATACCCTCCGCGTTGCGAGCCCGGTTCTCGACCCGCCGCGCCGATGTGCTCGCCACCTACGACCGGCTCGAAGCGCAGTGGCGTGACGTCCACGGACGTAGCCCGACCACCGCCGAACGGGCCGAGCTGCACCAGCAGGCGACGCTGCGGTCGCGCAACCCCAAGGCCGGAGGCGTCTCCGACCTGCATACCCGATGGCGCGCCGAGTGCACCGGTGCCGAGTTGGCAGACGTGGACGCCACCGTCGCGCGAGGACGAATGGCCGAGCGGATGGCGGCGGATGGAGGTCGCATCCCATCGGCGAGCAACGAGTTGACTGGCGCGGTGTTCGACCGCCTCCATCAGCAGCGTTCATGGTGGACGCGAGCTCACATCGCCCATGAGGTCGCGGACCTGATCGCCGAACCGACGCTCGAAGCGATCGAGGTCGAGACGGAGCGGATCGCCCAACTCTGTGTCCCGCTCGAGCGCGACGATGACGTCGAGTACGCCGACCACGACGCCTCCAAGCTCACCTCGACGACGATCTTCGACGCCGAGCACAGGGTGCTGACCGCCGCCGGCAACACCACGACCATTGTGGTCCCCGCCAAGCCTGCGGCCGAACTCGGCGACGACCAGGCCGCCGCCGTGCGCGCACTGTGCGCCGGCGACCGCCAGGTGCAGACTGTGGTCGGCCCGGCCGGCGCCGGCAAGACGACCATGCTGCGTTCCGTCGCCGACTCGTGGGCGGCCGTCGATCGCGAGGTGACCGTGCTCGCGTTGTCGGCCGCGGCGGGCCGCGTGGTCACGAACGAAACCGGCCTGCCTGCCCACACAATCGCCTCATGGCGAATCGGCCAGGTCGTCCTGCCTCGCGGTGGCTTGGTGATCGTCGACGAAGCATCGATGGTGCCGACCCTGACGCTCGACCAACTCGTCCGAGTCGCGAGCGCCCACAACACCCGCGTGGCGTTGCTCGGCGACTACGCCCAGATGGGCTCGCCCGAATCGGGGGGTTTGCTGCGCGACTTGGCCGCCAAGCCGAGCGCGGTCGAACTCGTCGCCGTGCGCCGCTTCCGGGAGGAGTGGGAGCGAACGGCATCGAAGCGACTCCGGGCTCACGATCCCAAGGTCGCAGCCGAGTACGAGGAGCGTGGGCGGATCGTCGGAACGCTCGCCACGCAGGCCACCGTGTCCGTATGTGACGCCTGGTTCGCCGACAACGTCGACGGCCTCGACAGCGTGATCGTCGTCGAAACCGAAGCTGCCGCGGCAGCACTGTCCGGCCGCTGCCAGGAGCTGCTGCGGGTCGGTGATCGGCTCGGCGAACGCGTCGCCGACGCGTGCGGCGACGGCAACCCGCTCCATCTCGGCGACATGATCCAGACCCGCCGCAACACCCGCGAACTCGCCACCAGCGACCGCACCCGTGTCCTGAACCGCGACGTGTGGCGCATCACCGGACGCTCCGCCAACGGCGAGATCCAGGCGGTCAGTCTGACCCGCCGGGCCACTGTGACGCTCACTCGTGAGTACGTCACCGCCGACGTGGTGCTGGCCTACGCCACCACGATCGCTGGCGCCCAGGGCCGAACCACCGACACCGGTCACGTTGTCGTGACGCCGCGCACGTCGAGCGCTGCCGTCTACGTCGGTATGACCCGAGGACGACGCCGCAACACCGCCCACGTCATCACCGACGGCCACGACCACGCCGAACTCGATCTCGGCGATCGCACCGCGACTCAGGCGTTCGCCGACGCGATCACGCGGACCGGCGACGGTCAACGCTCCGCCCACAGCGTCCGCGCCGACTGGAAGATTGGCACGCCAGCACGCCAAGCCGGTCGCGCTGACGACCGTCGCACCCGAGCAGCGGAAGACTGGTGGGAGCGAATCCGACCCCAACTTCCACCCGCCGTCGCGACCGCTCTCAACGGCCACGACCACGAAGTGATCGCCGCCCTCGCTCACAGCACCAGCGATCACTACCGCCGCCAGTCGGTACGCGTTGCGATTCGCTCAACCCGTTGGGACCACCCCAACGCTGGGGGGAACTTCGTCCGTAGGCTCGCTGCGATAACACGCCCCGCGACACAGAATCCGTCGCCGGGCTTGTCGTACCACCGGCCTATCGGCCCTGAATACGGCCGATAGGCCACCGACGGTCCTCCTGCACCCGCTCCGTAGGCTGATCAGCGTGGTCGGCCCGACGCGCACCGTTGACAACGACGAGTTCCGTGCCATGTTGCGTCCGTTCACGAGCGCCTTGTCCGACTATGCCGTCGCCATGTCGCGTCACCCTGACGGTCACGGTCACCTCCCGGCCGCAACGTCCACGGCAATGCGCGAACTCGCAGCCGAGCAGCGCTGGGGAACTCCCGAATGGAGCGAGCCGGCACGCAATGCCCACAACTACGGCATGATGCTCGCCTATGTGACTGCTGAGCACCTGGCCGCGATCGCCGCCATCATCGACGCCAGCCAGGTCGGACCGCGGTTCGCGTATCTCCCACCCGTGCGGGCGATCATGGAGACCGCGCCGATCGCCCGCTGGCTCCTCGAGCCCTCCGTCGGAGTCGACACGAGAATCCGGCGGAGCATCGCCTACCGCCTCGAGTCAGCGAACCAGCAGGGTCGTCTGCGCGAGGTTCCCGACGCCGCCGACGCCAAGGAGCGAACCCGCGCCGCCTGCCACGCCTACGCCACCCGGCACGGCTGGGCGGTCACCGGCACATCGACCGGAAAGCCCGTGATCGACGGCGAAGCGCTTCCCCATCCGGCCGACGGCTTCTCGCAGGTCGCTTTCGGCAACGACGGCGACGGACTCGACCCGACCCTGTGGGGCGTCCTGTCGGCGACCAGCCACGGAACCTGGTACGCCGTCAGCGCAGGAATGCTCGAGCGCATGCAGCGCACCGATCCATTCGACCCGAACGGAGGCATGGCCCCGATCGTTGTTGAGTCGCAGCAGCTCTACCTCTACGGACTGATGGCCTACTACGCGTGCGACGCGGTGACGATCGCCCGGGCAGACCTGATGGGGTGGCCCGACACCGACGAACTCGCCGACGCCCGGCGACGGCTGCGCGACATCAGTCGCAGCTTCGCCGACCAGCTCAGGGACGCCGGATTCGACGATCCACAATGATGCCTGGTTGACCGGACAGCACGAAGCCCGGCTCGAAACCGAATGCGAGCAAATCAGACAACGAGGCTTGCGTCGGTCAGTCGTCGGGCTCGGTGATTGATCGAAGGTGTTCGTTGAAGTCCTCGACGATCTGGTCCGTCTTGTAGTCCGCCCAGCGGTGGAGGCCTTCGTTAAACGCGGCGGGGGCGAGTAGTAAGACAGCGAGCAGCACGGCACCTGCGCCGTTGCTCACCAGCTGAGTGATTCGAAGTCTCGGGGGTAGAAGTTCAAGTTGGTCAAGGAGCCACAGAGCGACAAGCACCGCTCCAGCGGCTACGGAGAGTGTGATGGCGATCATGATCGATGCGATCCCCTGAGGGGTGAGGCCGAAGCCCCACCCCTCATCGGGTCAGCTCACGCGTGCTGCGTAAGCTTCCACGTGACCGCCTGGTTGTTGTACGGGGGCATGGTGTTGCCCTTGGCGATCGGGGCCGTCGTTGACGGCGTGCCGACCACCTTCCAGACACCACTCTCAGGGCAGGTCTGGCCCGTTCGGGCGGTGGTTCCAATGGGGTGTTTGGTGCGCATGTTCACGCTGATGAACCTCCTTGGGTTCGTTTGTGTGCGGCACGCACCGAATCAGGAGGCCGACCAAACCCATCAGCGCTACATCAAGTAGCGTCTGACTTGCAAGTGGTCGTGAGCCAGTCTCTCGATCCAGCCATGCCCCGGTCCCGGCAAGGATCGGGGCATGTTGCGTGAGGAGGGAGTTGCTTGCCTCCTGGCCGTCAGATTATTCGATGGGTGTCACGGGATCGGGTGATCCACAACGACTTCATTTAGCACCACGCGCGCAGCACGCTGGATCATCGCGCGCCGTTGTGCTCGCATCGCGCGCAAGATGATTGCACTACGCTCGCGTAGTTACTACGATGTAGTTCATGGCCCACGAGAAGAAGCGCACAGCGACCGCAATCCGCTTTCCACAGCAGCTGCATGACGATCTCGTCAAGGCTGCGGACGAGCGCGGGCTGTCGGTGAACTTCCTCGTCACTGAGGCCGTAAAGGAGTTCCTGCCTCGGTTGACGCCCGTCGAGGAGTTCTCGCTGACGCGTTCGGCATAGCCAAGAAAGATAGAGCCCCGTGGCGTGGTGGGGATTCGTAGGTCCACCAGCCGGTGAGCCATCGGCGTGATCCTTGGTGTGTTCCGCAAGAACCCACCGAAGGAGAACACACCGATGGCTCTGTCTGAGTCTGCCCTGTCCGAACTTCTTGTCGCGCTCACCGATCGAGAACGCGGCGTCGACCTGGTCCGTGAGTTGGCCGAGTACCTGGCACAAGAACTGATCGAGGTCCAAGCCACCCAGGCGATCGGCGCCGGCCGCTACGAACGATCCGATGAGCGGGTGACCGAACGCAACGGACACCGCGACCGCGTCTTGACGACGAAGGCCGGCGATCTCGAGTTGGCGATCCCGAAGCTGCGCAAGGGCAGCTTCTTCCCGTCGATCCTCGAACCACGCCGTCGGATCGACCAGGCCCTGTACGCGGTCGTGATGGAGGCGTACGTGTCGGGGGTGTCGACCCGCTCGGTCGACGCGTTGGTCGAGTCGATGGGCGCCGCGTCGGGGATCTCCAAGTCGGAGGTCTCCCGGATCTGTGCCGGGCTCGACGAACGTGTCACGGCGTTCCGCAACCGCACGCTCGGCCACACCGAGTTCCCGTACGTGTACCTCGACGCGATCTACGTCCATGTGCGTGACGACGCCCTCGGCCAGGTCGTGTCGCGGGCGATCGTCGTGGCGACCGGGGTGACCGCCCAGGGCGGCCGTGAGGTGCTCGGCGTCGACGTTGGCGACTCGGAGGCCGAGACGTTCTGGACTGCGTTCTTGCGCTCGCTCAAGGCCCGAGGACTCAGCGGTGTGCGCCTCGTCATCTCCGACGCACACGAGGGCCTACGCGCGGCGATCCGCAAGAACCTGCAGGGCGCGAGTTGGCAACGCTGCCGCGTTCACTACGTCCGGAACCTGATGGCACCGGTGCCCAAAGCTCATCAGGAGATGGTCGCCGCCGCGTTCCGGTCGATCTTCACGCTGACCACCCCCGCCGACGTCGCGGCACGCTGGGACGAGGTCGCGGTCATGCTCACCGACCGGTTCCCCAAGGCCGGCGCACTCATGGACTCGGCCAAGACCGACGTGCTCGCGTTCACCGCGTTCCCGAAAGAGCACTGGCGCCAGATCTGGTCGAACAACCCGTTGGAGCGACTCAACAAGGAGATCCGCCGCCGCACCAACGTGGTCGGCATCTTCCCCAACGACCTCGCCGTGATCCGCCTCGTCGGCGCCGTGCTCGCCGACCAGCACGACGAGTGGGCCGTCGCCCGCCGCTACTTCTCTGAAGCCTCGATGGCCAAGCTCTACGCCGTGCGCGATACTGACCCCGCCGTCACCGCCGAGCTCGAGCCCGGCTCCTGACGGCCACCAGGGATCGCGTCACGCGAACCCCACCACTCCGCGGGACTCATACGCCAAGAAATACGCATCCATCTCACTCCACGGGCTGGTGGCCACAGCCCTACGGCCTTGCCTCATGTGCACCGACGAACGCTGGTCAACGCTGGAAATCTCCCAGTGATCAAGTTCTAGCGTCCTCCCGCGCTCGCTGGCTATGGCGGCTTGACAATGAAGAACGCTCTCGACGTAGACCGCTGCCCGAGCAGCGATGTGCCGATACTTGGAACACGCTGTCGACCTCGGTGCGCCCGTGCGCAGCAGTGTCGTCGGGGGTCGTCACAGAGCGATGGCGACCGGCTGGAGGCGAGCCATGAGGTCGTGGGGCCCTCGCTGAGGGACCAACCGAGTTGGGTGCCATCTCCTGCTCCTCAACCACAGCGATACCCCGAGCTCGTCCCCGGTGACGAACATCCAGGCCAGCTTGTTCTTTCGCGACCACGACCCCAGGCAGGCTCGTCGGCAACAGCGCTACATCAGTGGCGTTCGAGGGGGTGACGGTTGCGTCTGGACCCTCAGAAAGGCCGTGCGGACAGATAACGGACAAATCCGCAAATCGCCCGTCCAGACACGTCGAAGCCCCTGGCAGATCTAGCGATCTACCAGGGGCTTCTCGAGTGGTCGAGCGGGGCGTCGATCCCCGGACCCCACGCTTTTCAGGCGTGTGCTCTGCCAACTGAGCTACTCGACCGTGTGACCGGGCGTGGTGAACGCCCGGTGATAATGCACAGGGCCGCCTTGCGGCGGCCCTGTAGCGGTCCCGACGGGACTTGAACCCGCGACCTCCGGCTTGACAGGCCGGCGTGAACTCCAGACTTCACCACGGGACCTGGAGGTTGTATTGCGCACCCCCAACGGGATTCGAACCCGTGCCGCCACCTTGAAAGGGTGGTGTCCTAGGCCACTAGACGATGGGGGCAGGAACTTCGACTCGTTGAGAGCGACGAAAACCTATCACCAGCGTAGGAGTGTTCCACCCTTTCTTCCACCTTCCGTGTTCGGCGCCGCTCCACGGCCAGTCCCACGGAAAGTGTTCGAGCCGCTACGCCCCGTCAGACTTCTGCCAAATATGTCAATTGGATGACGGTGACGTTGCGCTCGAATGACGCCGTCTGCCAGAGTGTCGACCCACGGGCGCGAACCGGAGAGCCACGCCACATGCCGACACCCACCTCACGTCTCGTTCGCACCCGATGCGCCACCGCCCTCGGTGTCATCGCGCTCGTGGCCACGGTCGCGCTGGCGCCCGGTCAACCGGCGACCGCCGGCAACTCGACGGTCGACGGTCGCGATGCGGGTGGCGGTCTGCGGCCTGCCGGCAGCGTGTTGGAGTTGGATGTGACGGGGCGCGGCGGGAGTGCGTCGGATGCGTCGGCGGTGGCGTTGAACCTGACGGCGACCGAGACCGGTGGTGCGGGGTTCGCCACGGTGTACCCGTGTGGTTCGTCGCGTCCTGAGGCGTCGACGATCAATTACGGGTCGGGCGCGACGATCGCGAACGGGATCATCGCCAAGGTCGGTTCCGGTGGCAAGGTCTGCATCTACACGCACGCTCGTGCGCACCTCGTGGTCGACATCGACGGGTACTTCCCGGCGCGCAGCGACTACCGTTCGCTCACGCCCGCCCGACTGCTCGACACCCGCAGCGGGCAGTCCACCATCGACGGCAGCGACGCCGGCGTCGGCGCCCGCCACGGTGGGTCGCTCTACGAACTCGACGTCACCGGCCGCGGCGGCACCGCCTCCAATGCGGCCGCCGTCACGGTCAACCTCACCGCGACCGAGACCAGCGCCCCCGGTTTCGCCACCGTGTTCCCGTGCGGCACCGCACGCCCCGCGTCGTCCACCATCAACTACGCACGCGGCGCCACGATCGCCAACTCGGTCGTCACCAAGGTCGGCGCCGGTGGCAAGGTCTGCATCTACACCCACGCCCGATCGCACTTCGTCGTCGACGTGACCGGCTACTTCCCCTCGGGCAGCGACTACCGACCGCTCGCTCCGGCTCGCCTGCTCGACACCCGCCCCGGCAACTCGACGGTCGACGGTCGCGATGCGGGTGGCGGTCTGCGGCCTGCCGGCAGCGTGTTGGAGTTGGATGTGACGGGGCGCGGCGGGAGTGCGTCGGATGCGTCGGCGGTGGCGTTGAACCTGACGGCGACCGAGACCGGTGGTGCGGGGTTCGCCACGGTGTACCCGTGTGGTTCGTCGCGTCCTGAGGCGTCGACGATCAATTACGGGTCGGGCGCGACGATCGCGAACGGGATCATCGCCAAGGTCGGTTCCGGTGGCAAGGTCTGCATCTACACGCACGCTCGTGCGCACCTCGTGGTCGACATCGACGGGTACTTCCCGGCGCGCAGCGACTACCGGTCGCTCACGCCCGCCCGACTGCTCGACACCCGTCCCGCCACCGCCACCGCACCGGCGCCGAGCGACGCCGCCTCGGCCACGTCGCTCGAGTTGCTGAACCGACTCCGTGCGGCGCACGGCGTCGGCCCGGTCGTGTACGACCCCGGCATGTCCACACAAGCGCTGGCCTGGTCGCAGGAGATGTCGCGCAGCGGCTTCCGCCACAGCGGTGCCGGATACGCCGAGAACATCGCCTGGCACAGCCTCTCGTCGATGAGCGCCGCGGCCGCGGCCACGGCGCTGCACGACATGTGGGTCGACAGTCCCGGTCACTACCGGAACATGCTCGACCCGCGATGGACCCGGATCGGGATCGGGCTCCACGTCGACGGTTCCGGCTGGTACGGCACCCACATGTTCGCCGACTGATCCGCCGCGTCGATCAGCCGATCGATCGCTCGGCTTCGTGTGCGACGCCGTCACCTGTCACCATCTCGACATGCCCACCCCCACAGCAGGTGCATCCTCACCCGGCGACGCGCGCATGCGCTCACTCGGAGCCGCATCGGCGGTGCCCGAGTTCGAACGGACGGCCTTCACCACTCTCGAGCGGCCGCTCGCCGACGCCACGGTCGCGATCGTCACGTCGGCGGCCCTGCACCGTCAGGGCGACGACGGATTCACCCGCAGCGACACCTCGTACCGCACGATCGACCGGGCCGACCGCGACCTGGTCCTCGGGCACTGGAGCCCCAACTTCGACCACAGCGGCTTCGCGATCGACCTCAACGTCGTCTACCCGATCGACCGGCTGGAGGAACTCGCCGAGGCCGGCGTCATCGGCGCGGTGGCGCCCCGTCACTATGCGTTCGCCGGCAACCAGCCCGACACCGTGAGCGAGCTCCGGCTCGACACCGGCCCGGCCTGTGCGGCCGACCTGCTCGCCGACGGCGTCGACGTGGTGGTGCTCACCCCCGTTTGACCACTGTGCACGCGTACCGTGAGTACGCTCGCCCACGTTCTCGAGGCGGCCGGTCTGGCCACGATCGTCCTGGCCTCCATGTGGGAGGTCGTCGAGCGGATGGCTCCGCCGAGGGCGCTGTACTGCAACTTCCCGCTCGGACGGCCGCTCGGCCACCCGGCCGACGCCGAGTTCCAGCACGACGTCCTCCGCCGGGCGTTCGATCTCCTCGCCGCCGACGGCCCGGTCCTCGAGGCCCACCCGGTGGTCATCGAAGCCGACGAGACGCCGATGGCCTGCACGATCCCGCCCCGCTTCGACCCGACCCTGCCACCTGCGGTCGACGAGGCGAACGGCCTCCGCGCCGCCTACGAGCGAGCGCGCGCCCGACGCGGCGTCACGTCGGTCGGTCGTGTGATCGACGCCGACACGGTGCCCGAGGCGCTCGCGGTGCTGCACGAGTGGGCCGGTGGAGCGGACTGGAACGAGCACCCGGTTCCCGGCACGAACACGACCGCCGTCTGCCACGACATCCGCACCTACTACGAAGAAGCGGCGCTCGAACTCGTGACCGGTCCGCCCCCCGGCGGACGCGCCGCCGAGGCGTGGTTCTTCGAGACGACCGAGGCCGGAGCGACGGTCCTCGCCGCCCGCCGGGCGATCAAGGCCCAGGGTGCTCCCCACCCGGTCTGGTTCTACATGGCCCCCGGACATCGGTGACCGCCGCACCGTCGACACTCGCGACCCTCGCGTGGCGTTGCGGCTCGGCTCCGTGACGCCCGGGCGACCAAGCTGGTGAGATGACCGTACGGATCGAAACCGATGGGTCGGTCTGGACCGTGGTTCATTCGCGGCCGGAGGCCCGCAACGCGATGGACCCGACGAGCGCGCGCGAACTGTACGAGGCGTTCGTCGCGTTCGATCGCGACCCCGACGCAGCGGTCGCGGTGTTCTGGGGTGAGGGTGGAGCGTTCTGCTCCGGGTTCGACCTCAAGCACGCGGCGTCGCTGTCGACCGACGACGACGGCATCGACCGTCTCGCGTTCGATGCCGACGACGCGTCCCCGCGCGGTCCCATGGGGCCGAGTCGGCTCGAACTCTCGAAACCGGTGATCGCGGCGGTTGCCGGGCCGGCGGTCGCCGGCGGGATGGAACTCGCGTTGTGGGCCGACATCCGGGTGATGGAGGAGACCGCCTACATGGGGGTCTACTGCCGGCGCTGGGGTGTGCCGCTGATCGACGGAGGCACGGTTCGCCTGCCGCGTCTGGTGGGTCAGGGGCGGGCGCTCGACCTGGTGCTGACGGGTCGACAGGTGATGGCCGACGAATGCGAGCGGATCGGTCTGTGCGAGTACGTGGTGCCGGAGGGGGAGGCGCGGGTACGGGCCGAACGGCTGGCCCATGACATCGCCCGGTTCCCGCAGGCGTGTGTGCGCGCCGATCGTCGTTCGACGCGCACCTCGGGCGATCTGTCGGTCCGGGAGGCGTTGGTCCGAGAGTGGGAGGGCGGTCGCGATGTGGTGGCCGCCGAGGGCATCGACGGAGCTCGACGATTCGCCGACGGAGCCGGGCGCGGTGGCGACTTCTCCGACCTCGGTACCGACTGACGCCTGGCCCGGCGGGTTCAGGAGACGGCGGCCAGGACGCGTTCGGCGGCCTCGAAGGGGTGGACCACCGCGCTGATGTCGTCACCGGGGAGCTCGATCACCGGGAACGAGGCGTTGCGCTCGGCGCTGCTGGGGTCGTGGTCGCTGTCCATGCGGTCCGGGTACCCCGGCCCGCGCCGGGCGAAACTCGGGGAACATGACGGTTCGGTTGCAGTCGGAGGTGATCGTTCCGGCCACCGTCACCGGGAACCCCCGACTCGGTGACGGGTGCGTCCGAGTACGGTCGTTCCCCATGGATGCCGACCGGACGTTCCGCGTCACCGTGCGCGGACGGTTTCACGAGCTGTCGGAGCGGTCGCGCGCCTACCTCGAGAGCGCACGTGCCGAACACGACATCTTCGTGTCCGCCTACACGCCGGAGGGCTCGCTGACCTACGACGACCGGATCGACTTCTTCAACCTGCGGTACGAGTGCCGTGCCGACGACGCCGACGCGGCAGGCGTCGAGAGTCTGGAGGAGGCCGAACGGTTCCTCACCACGATGAAGTTCGGGTACCGCGATCTGCGCGTCGACGTCGTCGACCTGTCCGCGATGTGGGACGACGCGGCGAGACGCCGCTCGCCGAGCTGAACCTCCGATCACGGCCGACGTCGAGGTGCCGACCAGACTCGCGTCATGAGCGAGCACCCGCTGGAGTTGTCGGCCCGCATGATCGACTCAGGCAACGTCGACACGGCCCCGAACCGGGTCACCGAGGAACTGTCCGAACTCGCCGACGGTGTCGCGATCGTCGAGTCGTTCAGCCACGTGGTGATGATCGACACCGGCGACGGGATCGTGGCGTTCGACTCGAGCAGTGCCAAAACCGGCAAGCGGGTGGTCGAGTCGATGCGCAGCTGGAGCGACGCGCCGGTCCACACCCTCGTCTACACGCACGGCCACGCCGACCACGTCGGCGGATCGCGCGACTTCGCCGCCGACGCCCTGCGCCACGACCGGCCGGTGCCGCGCGTGCTCGGCCACGAGCGTGTCGGCCCGCGGTTCGATCGGTACGCGGCGACCAACGGGTACAACCAGCGCATCAACCTGCGTCAGTTCGGCGGGGCGGCGCGCGACGTCGGTGCGGCGGCCGATCGGCCCTTCCTCCCGACCGGCACACTGCGGCCCGATGTGACCTATGACGGTCGGCTGGTCGAACGGATCGGCGGGATCGAGATGGAGTTCAACGCGTGCCTCGGCGAGACCGACGACCACACCTGGACCTGGATCCCGCAGCACGGATGATCAGCGCGGGCGACCAGTTCATCTGGAACTTCCCCAACTGCGGCAACCCGCAGAAGGTGCAGCGCTACCCGCTGGAGTGGGCGGCGTCGCTGCGCGACATGGCGAGCCGCGACGTCGAACTGTTCGTGCCGGCCCACGGTCTGCCGATCGCCGGTCAGGCGCGGATCCGGCACTGCCTCGACACCGTGGCGTCGACGCTCGAGACCCTGGTGCAACGGGTGGTCGACGCGATGAACGCCGGCGCCCGCCTCGACGAGATCGTGCACGAGGTCGAGGTGCCGGCCGACACGCTGGCGCTGCCGTACCTCCGGCCGATGTACGACGAGCCCGAGTTCGTGATCCGCAACATCTGGCGGCTCTACGGCGGCTGGTGGGACGGCAACCCGGCGCGCCTCAAACCGCCGTCCGACGCCGAGATCGGGATCGAGGTGGCGTCGCTGGTCGGCGGCGTCGAGGTGTTGGTCGACCGGGCGGTCGAGCTCTCGGGAGCGGGTGAGCACCGTCTGGCGTGCCAACTGATCGAGTACGCCGTGAACGCCGACCCCGAGTCGCAGCTCGCGCACGAGGCGCGTGCGACGATCTACACCGCGCGCCGGCGGTCCGAGACGTCGCTGATGGCCAAGGGCATCTTCCGATCCGCCACGGCCGACTCCGAGGCGGTCGTCACCGGTGAGACGCCGGCACCCAACATGGTGCTGTCGATCGGGGAGGACTGACGGTCAGAGCACGCAGCCGGCGTCGAGCGCGTCGGCGAACTCGAACGTCGCACACGATGCCGGCCGAAGCGCGATCGATTCGGTGAAGAACGCGTCGTCGGGAGGTCGGTACGTACCGGCAACGCGCAGTTCGAACATGTCGCCGACCCGACGCAGCACGGTGATCGTCAACCCGTGCACGGTCGTGGTGTCGCCGACGGCGAGGACGTGGTCGTAGCTGTCGCCCGGTCCGATCGCCTGGCGTTGGATGCGCGACGTGCTGAGGCCGCTGAGGTTGCCGAACCGCTGCTGCTGATCGATCACGTGGAGTGCCACGCCCTCGCTGTCGATGAAGTCGTCGTCGCCGACGGCGGGGCGGGCCTCGAGCGTGAGCATGCTCTGCGGTTCGACCGGGTCGGGAGCGACGATGACCTGGAGGCCGCCGGCAGTGGGGCGATCGAGGACGTAGTTCACGGTGCCCGACGTGTGCGCGATGACCTGGCCGTTGCGCAGCCACCCGGACGCGAGTCGGTTCAGCGCCAGCGTGCTGCCGGGTTCGCACTGGTACGACAGCGTGCCGATCGTGCACCATCCGAATCCACTGCTCATCACGTCGATCGGATTGTCGTACTCGTCGTTGAGTCCGACGTACGAATGTGGCCAGTGGAGGGTGTGACCCAGCTCGTGCGCGATCGTGCCGGGATTCGGTCGTTCGGAGATCGTGGCACCGCCGACCCAGCCGCCGCGGCGTGCCTGCAGCGGCGTCCGGTCGAACACGTCGAAGTCGGGCCCGGAGGACGACGTGAAGATCGTTCCGGGGCTCGCGAAGCCGCCGCCCGCGAGCGTCGAGTCCGCGACGAGCACATTGGTGAACGAGCTGCCGGCGAGCTCGAGGGCCGCCTGGATGCAGTCCTCGGGTCCGTCGTCGCGGTCGGCCACGATCGTCCCGTTGGCGACGAACTCCACCGTGTACGCGCCGCCTGACGCAGCGGCGAAGTACGGGGCGACCTCGGCGTTGGCGAGGTCGGCGAAGTCCTGATCGGTCGCGGTGTGCTGCTGATCGCCGTTGAACCGGGTCGAGTCGGCCGGGATCCGGCACAGGTGGACCCCCACCCGGTCGATGCCGACGGCTCGCAGCAGTGCCGGACGCCGCATGTGGGTGGCGCGGTAGGTCTCGGCGGTCTCGGGCGCGATGCGCCCCGGGCAGGACCGCGCAGCGGTGGGCGGTGGCGGCCCCGTGAGCCAACCGGCGACATCGACCACCAGGTGGGTGGACCCACGCGTGAACAGGCACACGTCACCGGTCGACCCGAGCGCGGCCACGACGAGGTTCGCCACCGTGCGGCCGCCGACGAAGTTGACGTTCGAGGCAGCGGCGAGTCCGGAGCCCTGCGGGTGCGCGGTGACGAAGCCGGGCGTCGGTGAACCGGTGCTCGTGACGTTGAGCACCACCGCGGTCGCGTCGTCGGGCACCTGCGCCCGACCGGCGACCGGGAGTTGCAGCGTCGCCCCGTCGAGTTGGAGCCCGCCACCGCGGAACGTCTGGTCGTACGTCGACTCACCCGGCCGTGTGTCGAGCAGTCGGCGCGGCTCGGGCAGCGGGACGAACGAGTCGACGGGCAGCGAGCCGGCGACGTCGATGACGAGATCGACTGCCCGCAGCGTGTACACGCAGACCCGGCCGTCGGGGTCGAGCCGACTGAACACGAGGTTCGGTGTGGTGAGCCCCGGCTCGTAGTTGACGTTGGAGGCGAGCGGTCGATCGGCGTCGCACGGATACACGGAGAGGAACCCCGCGTCGCCGACGGTGGTGGCGGTCACGTTGAGCGCGACGGCGGTGGCGCCGGCTGGCAGCGAGCCGCGCCCGGCCACCTGCACCGAGTAGGTGCTGTCGGCCGCACGGAGGCCGTCGCCGGCGAACCGGCCGTCGACGGTGCGTTCGCCCTCACGCGTGTCGGCGAGGCGTTCCGGTGCATCGAGCGGCTCGAAGCTGTCGGCGGGGAACTCGCCGGCCGCGTCGATGATGATGTGGGTGGGGGCGAGCGTGTACACGCAGACCTGACCGTCGGGGGCCACGCGCGAGATCGCCGCGACGGCGACGACCTGACCGGCGACGTAGTTGAGATTGGAGGCCGTCGGCCGGCTCTGGTCGCACGGCCACACCGTGAGGAAGCCGGCGGCGTCGGGTTGGTCGACCGTGAGGTTCAGCACGACCGAGCCGACCGGTTCGGCGAGCCCGGCTCGTCCGGCCACATCGAGGCGCAGCGTCGAATCGGCCCTGCGCTTGCCGCCGCCCGCGAAGTCGCCGTCGGCCGTCTGCTCACCTGGACGGGTGTCGAGCAGCCGCTGCGGGGCGGGCAACGGTCGGTATCCGGTCGAGGCGGCGTCGAGTGGGGCTCCGGAGCCGACGGACCACGACATCGTCGCCACGAGCGACGCGACGACGAACCAGGTGAGTCGAGACATGGACCCTGTTCCTAGCAGAGCTACATGATCGATAGGGTCCGCCGTCGAGGAGTGGCCGATCGATGTCCAGCAACCGGGTTTCGCCGTCGCCGACCGCGGCCACGCCGACGTTCGTGATGATCACGATCGTCGTGGTCGCGGCGCTGATCGGTGGCAACTTCACGGCACTGAAGTACGCCCTCGATCACGCACCGCCGTTCTCGGTGGCGGCCATGCGGACGGTCATCGGCGGGACCTTCCTGGTGAGTCTGGCGCACGGCCGAGGCGAACGGTTCCCGACCGATCGTGCCGTGCTCACCCGCATCTTCGTCGTCAGTTTCAGCATCACGACGGTCTCCAGCGCGCTGCTCGTGTTCGGGGTGAACCGGATCCCGGCCGGGTTCGCGTCGCTGATGTCGAGCACGATGCCGCTGTTCACGGCGTCGCTGTCGCTGGTGCTGCTCCACGTGAAGATCCGCCCGCTCGGCATCGTCGGGTTGGTGATCGGCTTCGTCGGCACGGCCGTGCTCGCGTCGCCGGCCCTGGACGGTGGCGGTGAGTTGATCGGTGCCGTCTCGCTGTTGCTCTCGGCGCTCGCCTGGGCGTTCGGCACCGTGTTCATGAAGTGGAAGGACTTCAGCGCGGTCTCGCCGATCATGCTCGTCGGGGTCCAGCTCTGGATGTCGGCGGTGGTGCTGGCGCCGTTCGCTGTCGCGGTCGAGGGGGTCGGCGACACCGATTGGTCGGTCGGGCTGTTCGTGCCGCTGCTGTACGCGGCGATCCCCGCCAATGCCGTCACGTTCGCCCTGATGGCGACGGTCGTTCGGCGGGCGACGCCAACGCAGGCAGCCGCGACGGCCTACCTGATTCCGCTGTTCGGCGTGTTCTTCGGCTGGCTGATACGCGACGAGGTGCTCGGCCGGGTCGAGGTGCTCGGTGGGCTGCTCGTGGTCGCCGGCGTCGCCGTCGTGGTCACCGCCGGGTCGTCGGGCCCGTCCGGCGATCAGCCGTTCGCGGGCGATCGACCGGCGGGTCGCTGATCCTCGATGAGGATCTGGACGACCGAGCAGTGCCGCTCGAGGAACCCGGCTTCGCAGTACGCGAGGTAGAAGCGCCACAGCCGTTGGAATCGCTCGTCGAGTCCGAGCGCAGCGACCTCGTCGAGGCGTGCATCGAAGCGCTCCCGCCATCGACGGAGTGTCTCGGCGTAGTGCTCGGCGTAGTCGTGCACCTCGGCGACCCGCAGCCGGGTGGCCCGTGCCAGCGACTCCTCGATGGCGCCGACCGACGGGAGATACCCGTTGGGGAAGACGAAGCGTCGGATGAAGTCCTCGGTCTTCTTCGCACGGTGCCAGCGGTCGTCGGGGAGCACGATCGCCTGGAGTGCGACACGGCCGCCTGGCCGCAGCCGCTGCTCGATCGTGGCGAAGAAGTCGTCGTAGTCGCGCCAGTTGACCGCCTCGATCATCTCGATCGACACGATCCGGTCGTATCGTCCGTCGAGGTCGCGCCAGTCGGCGTCGAGCACCGTGACCCGGTCGTCGAGCCCGGCGTCGGCCACGCGCTGCCGCGCCTCTGCGAACTGCTCGGCGGAGATCGTGGTGGTCGTCACGTGGTTCCCGCGGCCGGCCGCACGGATGGCCATGCCGCCCCAACCCGTCCCGATCTCGAGCAGATGGTGATCGCGATCGAGGTCGAGCAGGTCGAGGAGCAGGTCGTACTTGTGCCGGCTCGCGTCGGCCAGTGGTGTGTCGGCGGTCGGGAACACGGCCGACGAGTACGTCATCGTCTCGTCGAGGAACAGCTGGAAGAAGTCGTTGCCGATGTCGTAGTGCGCACCGATGTCGTCACGGTTGCGTTCTCGGCTGTCGCGGGCACGGAGTGTCCGGATGCGGTCGGTCGCCCACCCGGTCGCCGACTCCCAGCGGTTCCGGATCCGGTCGAACGTGCCCATGTTGCGGATCACGACCTGGACGACCGCGACGGGGTCGTCGGACGTCCACCAGCCTTCGATGAAGCCGCGACCGAATCCGATCGAACCCTCGGTCAACACGGCGGAGTAGGCGCGGCGGTCGACGACGACCACCCGGGCCGTCAGGCCGTCGTCGAAACCGTAGGAGCGGTCTCGGGCCGCGTGGCCGGGGATCCGCTCGGCGACGTCGAGTCGGTCGCTGCCGAGCCGCGAGAGCAACGCGTGCAGGACGCGCGCGGCGACCCGCCCGGTGCAACGCTCGGCGAACGACACCGACCGAGACGTGTTGGCGTGGGCGAGCAGGCGATCGGCCTGGACGTCGGCTCGCGACGCCGGCCGGCGGTCGACGATGTCGACGGGCCGGTCGTCGGGGAGGTTCTCGTCGCGGCGGTGCGGGCGACGGCGGTCGCGGACGGGAATGTCGCCGACGTGTTCGTGATCGGTCAGGACGTCGGAGCTCATGCGTTGCCTTTTCGCTTCGAGGGATGGGGGACGAACGGAACCCGCTTGCGCCACAGGCGCAACGCCTGGGCGTGGATGCCCGCCGACACGCGGTGGGTCGGGAACGGGTTGGCGCGCAGGTTGGCGCCGAGTGACGCACGGCTCGCGGCGCGCCGGTCGACCGACATCGCGGTGAGGAGGGTCGGGTCGTCGTGGCCGTGAGGGACGACATCGAGTTCCAACTCGATCCGGCCCGCTGATCCGCGGAGCCGGAGGTCGTACCGGAATTCCTCGTCGAGGAACGGCGAGACATGGAGCTCCTTGTCGGTGGTCGCGGTCATCCAACCGGAGGTGTTCGGTGGGGTGAGCGCGACCGGGTACCGGTGCCGCTCCTTCCACGGGGTGTTCGTCACCTCGAGCACGGCGCCGACGGGGACGTCCGGATCGGAGTCCCACGCCACGTAGACCGTGATCGGGTTGAACAGCCAGCCCCATCGACGCACCTGCGTCAGCATGCGGACATCGCCGGTCGGAGCGCTCCCGATCGTCGGTGCGAGCGCGTCGCGCACCCCGGTGGACAGCGAGCCTGTCGTCGTGTCGCCGTAGTCGGACCGGCGGAACCGGGCGGGCGCCGGCCTGCGCGCCGACCACAGGGGGTGGCGATCGCACAGGTCGGCGGGGTCGTCGGGGTCGATCCACACCTGGCTGAGCGGCGCGGCGAACTCGTGAACGGCGGGCCGTCGGCGTCGGTGCAGGACGGTGCCCTCGCACACTGCGGGCCCGCCGGCCCTCACGCCGGCACCCCGGCTGCGGAGGCGATTCGATCGCAGACACGACGGCCCGAGGCGATCCCGTCCTCGTGGAAGCCGTAGCCCCACCAAGCCCCGCAGAAATGGAAGCCGTCGACGCCGTCGATCTCGTCGAAGCGCTGCTGGGCCCGGATCGCCGGCCCGTCGAAGACCGGGTGGGCGTAGTCGAAGGTCTGGATCACGCGGTCGGGGTCGATGTGGTCGGTGCTGTTGAGGCTCACGAGGTAGCGCTCGGATCCGGGAAGATGCTGGAGTGCCGTCATGTCGTACGTCAGCGTCGCAGCGTCCTGGTCTGCGCTGCGCCGGTCGTAGTTCCACGCCGCCCAGGCGCGCCGCCGCGGCGAGAGTAGGCCGACATCGGTGTGCAGCACCGCTCGATTCGGTTGGAATCGAATCGCTCCGAGCACGTCGCGCTGGGTCGGGGTGGGCTCGGCGAGCATCCTGAGCGCCTGGTCGCTGTGGGTGGCGACGATCACGCGGTCGAACGTCTCACGCCCGTCGGCGGTCACGACGGTCGGGCCCGCGCCGGTCGCTGCCGGCCGTTCGAGGCGCTGCACCGGGGTCGAGGTGCGGATCTCGCCGGCGAACCGGTCGGCGATGCGATCGACGTACACGCGGCTACCACCGAGGATCGTTCGCCACTGCGGCCGATCGCCGACGCCGAGCAGACCGTGGTGCCGCAAGAACGTGAACAGGCTCCGAGCGGGGAAGGCCCCGAAGGCGTTCGGGTCGGCCGACCAGACCGACGCCCCCATCGGGATGAGGTGGAGGTCGGTGAACTCGCGGCCGTACCCGTTCCGGGTCACGAATTCGTCGAGCGTGGTGATGTCGTCGCCGTCGTCGAGGAACGCCTCGGCGTGCCGATAGAACCGCACGATGTCGCGCAGCATCCGCCACATCGCCGGTCGGACGAGGTTCCGGCGGTCGGCGAACAGCGTGTTCGGACTGGTCGCTCGATAGGTGAATCCGGTGGTGGGGGAGTCGGGGTCGCGGTCGGTGACCCCGAAACTCATCTCCGTGTCGACGGTCGGCACGTCGAGTTCTTCGAACAGGCGGACCAGGTTCGGGTAGTTGCGGTCGTTGTGGACGATGAACCCGGTGTCGATCGCGAGCCGGCCGACGTCGCGATCGTCGACGTCGACGGTGTTGGCGTGGCCGCCGAGTCGCGACGAGGCCTCGAACAGCACGACGTCGTGGTCGGGGCCCAGCTCGTGCGCGCACGCGAGCCCGGCGATGCCGGACCCGACGATCGCGATCCGTTGGCGGGGTCCGTTCACACCTTGTCCCCGTCGAGCGCCCGCTGGAGGCCGGTGTCGGCGCGCCCGCCGATGCGGTTGAACACCGGGCGGAGGAGCAGGTCGAACACCCCGAGCGGCCCGTTCAGGCTCAGTTCGGCGTCGTACGTGACCAGCGACCCGGTGCCGTCGGGTTCGACGTCGATCCGGTCGAGCGAGGTGAACATCTTGCTCTCGGCCTTGACGACGACGCGGCGTGGCTCGTCGTACTCGGTCGTGACGTAACGGAGGGTGAGGCCCGTGCCCGGTGCGTCGACCACGACGTCGAACGAGGCGTCAGGACCGCCGCCGGTACCGTCGACCTGGGTCGCACGCTGCACGCCCGGGTCCCAGTCCTCGAAGTTCCGGAGGTCGGCCATGAAGGCGAACGCTTCGGCGGGGGACAGGTCGGTGCGGACAGTGGTGCGGTATCGGGCCATGGTGTCGGGTGCTCCTCGGGTTCGGTGGCGGCACGTCTGAGGTGCTTCGCTACCCGGTGATACGGAACGGATGGCACGAACGGATGCAGACCGCCGGGGCGGGTTGCAGCGAAGGTGCCCCCACCGTGCGGTGGCGAAACGTCGATCCAGTGCGGTCGTCACGCGCCTCCAGCCTGCCATGTCGAGGATTCGGACGGTGACGGCCGACGGATTGGTCGGCTCCTGCGCCTGCTCCGGCTTCTGCGGTGCAGCTCGGGTTCGGTACGTTGCCGGCATGTCGAAGATCTCTCTCATCGCGAAGCTGACCGCTGCCGACGGCAAGGCAGACGAACTCGAGGTCGCGCTGCGCGGCGTGATCGAGGCGGCCGCCGAGGAGGAAGGGCTCGAGGTGTACAGCGCCCACGCCGCCTCCGACGAGCCCGGCGTGTACTACTTCTTCGAGCTGTACCGCGACCAGGCCGCGATCGACGTGCACGGCAAGGGTGAGGGCATGCGGTCGGCGATGGGAGCCTTCGGCGGATTGCTCGCCGGACGGCCCGAGCTGACGATGATGTCGCCGATCGCGGCGAAGGGACTCGACGTCTGATTCGGGCGGCGGTTCACGGCCGTGACCACGGCCGGAATCGTCAAGAAACCGGCAGGACGTGCCGATATCCGTGCGAGCACCACCTCGCCGAAAACCGCCGTCCATGTCTCGCACGACCCGCCTTCTCACCGTCGTCACGCTGGGGTTCGGCGCGTTCGGAGCGTTGGGGTCGGGCACTGCAGCGGTCGCTGCCGAGTCGTCGTCGACCGCGTGCGGCGGTGTCGTGTTCCACGATCTGGATGCCGACGGGCGCCGGGTCGAGACCCTCGAACACGACCGGCGCGCCGACGATGTCGAGCCGGGCGTCGGTGGTGTCGACGTCGTCGTGGTCGACGTCGACGGGACGCGTCGCAGCGCGACGACCCGATTCGACGGTTCGTGGTCGATCGATCTGCCCGAGCTGGCGTATCCGATCCGGCTCGAGTTCGCACTCCCGGAGGGCCACGCCGCCGGACGTCCCGGGCCCGACGGCGGACACGTCGTGCAGTTCGCCGAGACGCCATCGGACTGCGACGGCCGTCCCCTCGGCAACCTCGGCGTCTACCCGCTCGACGGGTTCTGCGCGTCGCGGCCCGCGGTCGCGGTCCCGTGTTACGTGACCACCCGGGCCGCTGACCTCGCCGATCAGCCCGCGATCCGAGTGGTGTCGAACGCCGCGATCGACGACGGCGAGTCGTCGTCGAACTCGATCGACGAGTGGCTCTCGCCGTCGTCGAGCGTGCTCGCGACCGTCGGCGAGGTGGGCACCGTCTACGGACAGGCCGCTGCCGCCGACGGCACGCTGTACTCCGCCGCCTTCACGAAGCGGCACACGGCCCTGACGACCGAACTCAACCCGATCGGCAACCCGACCGTGATCTACCGGATCCCTCCCGGTGGGGCACCCGAGTTGTTCGTCGTCCTCGACCCGACGACGACAGACCCGCACGGTCCGCCGGACGGCCAGGACATCGACGATGTCGGTGCCATGGCCGCCGTGTTCACGACGGGCATCGGCGACATCGAACTCTCGCCCGACGGCACGACGCTGTACGCGGTCGACCTCGGTCGACGGGAACTCGTCCAGATCGACGCCACGACGGGCCGGATCGACCGTCGCCGCCGCTTGGACGGAGCCGCCCTCGGTCGGACGGACTGTGCGGTGTCGCCGACCAACCGGTACGGCGACCTCCGCGCCTTCGGCCTGGGATGGCACGGTGACGACCTGCTGATCGGCGTCGTCTGTTCGGGCGAGTCGTCGGTCGAACCCGGCCGTGCCGTGCGCGAGCGCGGGGCGCTCGGGCCGGGCGGCGGCGATCACGATCGGCTCGTCGGTCACGTGTACGCCCTGAGCGGCGGTTCGTTCGTGGAACGGTTGGCGTGGCCCCTGTCCGGCGACCGCGGCGAGACCCACTCGACCGACCTGGTCTCGAACGACGCCTCCTGGCACCCGTGGGTCGACGCCCTCCCGTTCGACGACGAGCACCAGGCCGTCTCGTATCCGCAGCCGGCGATCACCGACCTGGTCGTCGACGCATCCGGCAACCTCGTGATCGCCGTCGGCGACCGCTGGTCGCACCAGACGGCTCCCGACACCGAGGTGCCGGCGTTCGACGGTTCGACGCGACACATCACCGAGACGGTCGCCGCCGGCGACCTGCAGCGTGCGTGTCGGCGCGGTGGCGGCTGGGTCATCGAGGGGACGCCCGGCTGTGACGGGGGCGTGGGGAACGGCTGGGAGTTCTTCGACGGCGACAGCTACGGCTGGCAGGCCGAGACGGCGCTCGGCTCGGTCGCCCGGTTGCCCGGACGGTCCGAGATCGTCGCCACGCACATGAATCCGATCACCGCCGACCATGCCTGGAGCGCCGGTGGTCTGGCGTGGCACACCACCGACGACGGCGACCGCGCCCACGGCGTCCGCATCGTCGACGGGCGTGTCGCCGAGCCCGGGTCGTCGTTCGGCAACGCATCGGGCCTCGGCGACCTGGCCGTCATGTGCGGCGGGCCGGCTCCGAGCATCGGTGGCGCGATCTGGCACGACCGGGACGCGAACGGCATCCGCGATCCCGGCGACGGGCCGGTCGTCGGCGTGGCGGTCGAACTCATCGACGCCGATGGTGTCGTCGTGTCGGTCGATGTTTCCGACGAGCAGGGCGCCTACGCGTTCGACGACGGCAACGTGTCCGACGGCATCGAGGCGGGTGCCCGCTACGTCCTCGCGCTCGCCGACCGCAACGGACGCTCGGGATTGGGTGCCCTGACGGGCATCGGCCCGCACACCGGCCTCGTTCCGACCATCGCGAACGTCGGGAATCGGGACGACCTCGACAGCGACGCGTCGCCGGGCACGACGCGGGGCGGACGGTCATCGATCGCGTTCATGGAAGTGTGGACCGCCGATCCGGCGGCCGACCCGACCGTCAGCCCGATCGCCATGGGGTACGACTTCGGGCTCCGTGACCGCTACGACCTTTCCATCGCGACGTCGGCGGGCGACGCGATGGTCGACGCCGGCATCGTGGCGTTCCGGATCGAGATCCGCAACGAGGGCAGCCTCGCCTCCGGCCCGTTCGAGGTCCGGGCGAACCTGCCGCGGGAGACGTCGTTGCGGGTCACCGGGGTGACGTCGACGCCGCCGAGTTCGATCGGTACGGGATCGGTGACCTGGTCGTTTGGCGACGCCGGGTCCGTCCCGCCGGGTGGCACGCGTGTGATCGACATGGAGTTGCTCGTCACCGATCCCACGGTGACGTCGGTCGAGAACTCGGTCGAGATCATCAGCGACTCCGGCAACGACGAGGACTCGGACCCGGGTCGAGTTCGCGGTGAGGACGACGAGGACCGGTATGCCGTCGAGCTGTTCGGGATCTCCGGTGCGATCTGGGTCGACGAGGCCGATGCCGACACCGAACGGGTCGAGCACGCCATCGACGGTGTCGTCGTGCAGATCCTCGCCGAGGACGGCAGGCGGGTGGGCGCGACGACGACCGACGCCACCGGGCGCTTCCTCTTCGACTCGTTCCCGGCCGGTCGGTATCGCGTGGCGATCCCGGCGTCGGAGTTCGATCAGGGCCGGCCGCTGGTCGGCTACGACCAGGCCGTCGGTGCCCAGTCGGGCAACGTGGCGCGACTGCTGCGCCGCGATGGATTCGTGATGTCGGAGCCGGTCGAGCTGGGACGCGGTAGCGACAACCGTGACGGCGTCGTTCGCATGGGACTCGTGCGACGACCGCCGACACCGCTGATCGACATCGTCGTCCCTGCGGTGCTCGTGCCGCTGTCGCTGCTCTGCATCGGCTTCCTGGTGCTCGATCGTCGCCGTCGTCTCGGCGGGATCCGAGACCCGCTCCGGCGAGCACGAACCGTCTGAGTTCGTGCTCGGCGAGCACATGGAACGGTGCGCCGACCCGGCGTCGGTCGAGCGCGGGCCTCACCACGCAGCAGGGGGCGGGTGGGTCAGCGGCGGCGGAGTCCGCCGATGAGCCGCCGCAGTGCCGACACCCGTTGCGGTTCGGGGGCGTGCGTCTCGGGGTGCGCACCGATGGGCAGCGGCGTGGCCGCAGCCGGCTCGGGGCTCCTGCTCGGTTCGTCGAACACGGAACGCGCTCCGTGTTCGTCGAAGTTGGTGACGCTGCGCAGGCCGGCCTCGGTACGGGTGGCGACGCGGCCGGGGACCACGAGATCGGTGCCTCGGGACGAATCGTCGTTCAGCGGAGCCTCGGCGAGCCGACGGCGGGCGGCGAGCGACCCGGTCTCGATCGATGCGACGGCACGCCGCATCGACAGCGCGACGTCGTCGGTCATCTCGAGCTCGTCGGGCTCCTTGGCCGTGACGGGCGAGTCGTCGTCTGGCCCGAACGACGGCGGCGACGCTTCGACGTCCCAGAGTCCGGCGTCGTCGGCGGGAGGCGCCTCGGTGTCTGGCGCCGATGTCGACGACCTGGCGATCCGTGCGGTCGGACCGGTGCGATCGAGGTCGTCGGCCCCCTCGACCGACTCGGAGAAGTCGTCGTCGATGTGGCCGGACGGCCAGATCAGTTCGAAACGATCGGGTGGCTGGACCGGAAGGTTCGGCAGTGTGGCGGTCGGGGTGAGCGGGTCGGTCCCGGGCTCGGGGAGGCCGGCCCACTCGAGTTGGTCGACCCAGTCGTCGTCGAGCGAGGACGATGCCGCGCTCGCCACCGGCGGCAGCGTGCCGGACACGCCGGGCCGGTCGTCGAGCCACGATGGCTCGTCCCAGTGGATCAGCGGGTCGTGATCGTGCGTGACGCCGGTGAACACCGACTCGGGTGGGGTGATCTCCACCGGTCGGGCGGCGGGGTCGGGGGCGGGGAGCGGATCGCCGGGGTGCAGCTCGTGGCTGCCGTCGTCGCGGGTCCAGTGATGGACGCCGGAGGGATGGCGCCGGTACGGCATCGACTCGACGTCGGCGACGTTCTGGCGCGCGAGCCAGGCGATGCACGTGTCGTTCATCATCTCGGTGACGACCAGCGTCGTCTGGCGGCTGACGGACGGCACCCGATCGAAGAGCCGACCGAGGTACTCGCCGTCGCCGACCCGCATGGCCCCGTGCTCGAGCTGAGCCGCGTTGAGCACCCCGGCGTCGACGAGGCGTGCGCCGAGGCCCGGGTCGAGGGAACGTTCCGCGAGATAGATCGCGCCACGATCGAAGTAGACACGCACCTCGGGTTCGACGACGAAGACCAACTCGCCGGTGAACCGATGGTCGCGGGCCGCGTCGAGCACGACCCAACCCGGTCGCGGGAAGGTGCCGGCCAGACCGAACAGCTCGGCAACGTGTTCACGCTCCAAGGTCATGCTGCTCCGGCGAGGGCCAGGACGCGCTCGAGCGGTTCGAGGAATCGGACGTCGGCGCGTTCGAGCCGGTCGAGGACGGCGAGGAGCGCCTCGATCGTGACGTCGCGCGCGGACTCGGGATGGATGAGCTGGCAGGGCACGGCGGCCTCGCGGAGCAGCGCGCCGAGTTGGCGGGCGAGCACGTTGGCCGACTCGGGATCGTCGCACCGGTTGACGGCGACGACCACCGGTACACGGATGTCGGCGAGGAGTGCCCGCATCGCGGCGCCGGCTTCGGCATGGGTGTGCGTGGCGTCGGCGTCGACGACGAACACGACGGCGTCGACCTCACCTTTCATGATGTCGGTCATGAACTGGAATCGGGCCTGCCCGGGGGTGCCGAACAGCAGCAGACGGACGTCGCTGTCGCCGGCCTCGTCGTGGAGGGAGTAGCTCCCGAAGTCCATCGCCACGGTCGTGTGGGTCTTGACCTCGGATTCGGTGCCGGAGGTCTCGACGTCGGTGCCGACGACCGGGGTCTGCGACACGGATTGGATCAACGACGTCTTCCCGGCGGCGTAGGGGCCGGTGACGAGGAGTTTGAACACGTGCTCGGCGCGCGGCACTGCAGCGTGCGTCATGTGTTCCCTCCTTCGTGGTCCTGCTGTGGCGACGATCGCGCCGCCCCCGTCCGAGTATGTGAGCTTCCTGTCAAATGTATCGGTTCCTTGTGACCTGCTCTTGAATCCACGATGACAGTGTTCTCGAACCGTAACAGTCGTCGTCGCAGGCGTTTCCCGCTAGCTTGCTCGGCGGAGAAGTGCCCGAGCGGCCGAAGGGACACGCCTCGAAAGCGTGCGACGTGCAAGCGTCCGTGGGTTCAAATCCCACCTTCTCCGCCATCGACGACCGTCGGCTCGACCCACCGGGTCACCGGCGGTCGTTGCGCGTCCGGCGGCACCTGGTGGCACGTCAGCGGCACTCGGTCTCGTCGGCCGGTGCTTCGAGGTCGATCAGGTAGTCGTTGACGATGTCGATGACGCACCGGTTGACGCCGTACCCCGTGTGCTGGTCGGCCTCGACGATGATCAGGCGACCGTCTTCGAGCGTGTTCGACATCCGCACCGTCGAGTCGAAGGGGGTGGCCGGGTCGCCGGTGGTGCCGACCACGACGATCGGCCCCGCGCCGGCCGTGTCGATGTCGACCCGAGGGTCGAGTGCCGGCGGGAAGAACGTGCAGAAGTAGCCACCTGCCGACCCTTCGGGGACCAGTCGGGGGGCGACCGCCGTGAACAGGTCGTTCTCGCCGTCGGTCTCCTCGACCGTCTTGCGTTCGGCGGTATCGGCGCACGAGATCACCTGGAACGCCTCGAGTTCGTTGCCGTACGTGCCGTCGGGCATGCGCTGGTAGTAGCGGTCCGCCAGTTCGAGCAGTCCGCTGCCGTCACCGCGGGCAGCGGCCGCCAACGACTCCTCGAGCACCGGCCAGAACGTCTCGGAGTACATCGCCTGCACCACGCCGGTCGTGGCCACGTCACGGTTGACCGGGGGACGTCCGCCGTCGCTCGCGAGGGGGTCGGCGTCGAGCTGTGCCATCAGTTCGTCGAACGCCGTCTCCGCGTCACCGTCGTTGTGGAACGCGCAGTCCTCGCGAGCGCTGCACTGGGCGAGGAACGTCGCCAGCGACGCCTCGAACCCCTGGACCTGCTGGAGACTCGACTCCAACGCATCGGCGGCGGGATCGGATGCGCCGTCGAGCACGGCCGCCCGCACGGTGTCGGGGAACAGGGTCGCCCAGGTGGCTCCGAGTTCGCTGCCGTAGCTGAACCCGAAGTACGAGATCGTGTCCTCACCGAGCGCTCGCCGGATCGTGTCCATGTCGCGCGCGCTGTTGTTGGTCCCGACGAACTCGACGATGTCGGCGTTCTCGGCCTGGCACTCCGCTGCGAACTCCTCGGCGATGTCGACGAGGAGCCGGCGTTCGTCGTCGGTCTCGGGCGTTGCGTCGATCTCGTTGAAGTACCGGTCGTAGTCGTCGATGCAGTCGATCGCCGGCTCGCTCTCACCGGTGCCGCGGGGGTCCCAGCCGAGGATGTCGAAACGTTCCAGCAGCGGCTGATCGAAGATCTGCGCGGCGAAGAACGCGAAGTCGGAACCGCCGAATCCCGGCCCACCCGGGTTGACGAGCAGCGTGCCGATGCGGTTGTCCTGGTCGATCGCGCGGAACCTGGCGAGGAACAGTTCGATGGTCGCCCCGTCGGGATCGCCGTAGTCGACGGGGACGTCGAAGGTCGCCACGTCGACGTCGTCGTCGAACGACTCCCACTCGACCGGCGCCGGCTCGAAGGGAGCGTCGACGTCGATCGTCGGCCCGTCGCCGGTGTCGTCTGCGGCGGGTTCGTCGGTGATGTCGGTCGTGCCCGTGGTGTTCGTCGGTGCCGACCTGTCCACCCGATCGGCGGTGGAGGTGGTCGACGCCCCGCTGTCTCCCGACGAACAGGCCGTGGTGACCACGGCGAGGCTGATCACGAGTCCGACGAGGCGTCCGGGCATCGGGACATCGTACGAGCCGTCCCCGCCGTCGGGGCGGCGAGCCGGAACGTCGCCTCGCACGCGTAGCCTGCCCGCATGCGTATGGGCCCGCACCACATGATGCCTCGGGACACCGACGCCGTGAAGGACGCGACGCTGGCGCGCGACACCGCCCGGCGGGTGTGGGGTTTCGCGAAGCCGTATCGCGGCACGATCATCGTGTTCCTGTCGGCGATCGTGCTCGCTGCACTGCTGGCCCTCGTCCCGCCGTTGATCGTGCGCCGGATCCTCGACGTCGCGATCCCGAACGCACAGGCCGACGGCAACCGCTCACCCATCTGGTGGCTCGCCGGGATCGCCGTGTTCGCCGCGCTGGCCGACGCCGCACTCCAGATCGTCCAGCGTTGGTGCAGCGCGCGGGTCGGTGAGGGTCTGATCGCCGACCTGCGGCGTTCGCTGTACGCCAAGGTGCAACGTCTCCCGCTGGCCTTCTTCACCCGCACACCCACGGGCACGATCACGAGCCGGCTCAACAACGACGTCGTCGGTGCCCAGTCGGCGGTGACGAGCACGCTGGGGAGTGTCGTCAGCAACGTCATCGTCCTCGTCACGACGCTCACGACCATGCTGCTCCTCGAGTGGCGGCTCACGCTGCTCGCGCTGATCGTCCTGCCGATCTTCATCATCCCGGCCCGCCGCGTCGGTCGCCGCCTGCAGACCATCGCCCGCGATCAGATGACGCACAACGCAGCCATGAACACGCAGATGACCGAGCGGTTCAACGTGTCGGGTGCGGCGCTGGTCAAGCTGTTCGGATCGCTCGACCGTGAGAACGAGAAGTTCGCCGGGCAGGCGAACGCGGTGCGCGACGCCGGCGTGCGGGCGGCGATGCTCGGGCGCGTGTTCTTCGTCGCGCTCGGCCTCGTCGCCGCGTTGGGAACCGCCGCGATCTACGGCATCGGGGCGCAGCTGGTCGTCAGTGGCGACATCACGCCCGGCACGCTGGTCGCCCTCGCGACGCTGGTCACGCGGGTGTACCAACCGCTGACCGGGCTGACCAACGCCCGGGTCGACCTGATGACGTCGATGGTGTCGTTCGAGCGGGTCTTCGAGGTGCTCGACACGCGCGAGCCGATCACCGACAAGCCGTCGGCCGTCGACCTCGTCGACCCGGTCGGACGCGTCGAGTTCGACGACGTCACATTCCGGTACCCGCCGGCCGGTGAGTCGTCGATCGCGTCGATGGAGACGCAGGCGATCCCCGGAGCCGACCCCGACCGCGACGTGCTGACCGGGCTGTCGATCGTGCTCGAGCCGGGCGAGACCGTCGCCCTCGTCGGTGCGTCGGGGGCCGGCAAGAGCACGCTGTCGTCGCTGATCCCTCGCCTCTACGACGTGACCGGCGGCGCCGTCCGGATCGACGGGCACGACGTGCGCGACCTGACGCTCGACTCACTCCGCCGTGCGATCGGCGTCGTGTCGCAGGACCCGCACCTGTTCCACGAGTCGATCGGCGACAACCTGCGCTACGCGGCACCCGACGCGAGCGACGAGCGGATCGTCGAGGCGTGCCGGGCCGCCCGGATCCACGACACGATCGCATCCCTGCCCGACGGATACGACACGGTGGTCGGCGAACGCGGCTACCGCCTGAGCGGCGGCGAGAAGCAGCGGCTGGCGATCGCCCGACTGCTCCTCAAAGACCCGGCCGTGATGATCCTCGACGAGGCGACGAGCCATCTCGACAACGACAACGAAGCGCACGTGCAGGCCTCGATCGAGGCCGCGCTCCACGGCCGCACCGCACTCGTGATCGCCCACCGGCTGTCGACCGTGCGTTCGGCCGACCGCATCGCGGTCCTCCACGGCGGCACGATCGTCGAGATCGGCGATCACGACGAACTCGTCGCGAACGACGGGCTCTACGCCGCTCAGCTCCGCGCCGGCGACCTCCTCACGGCCTGAGTGACCACGCCGACCGGGCGGGCGTCGGTCGGTGGTTCCGTACCGACTCGCCGGACTCGGTTCTCCCGCAAGATCGAGCCCGGCAAGTCGGCCGGAGACTGGGTTGCTGCGTCACCCGCCGCAGCGCCGATGAGGTCGGCCGCGGGGTCAGCCGACGACCCAGGTGTTGACCGCGTAGCCGGCGCCGTCCTCGTTGAGTTCGACGATGGCGGTCGAGGTGATGTTGCCGGCGACCGACACGATCCGGACCTTGCGCTGGAGCACGATGTCGTTCTTGAAGCCGATCGGCAGCGATCCGGCCGTCCCGGTGTCGCGTGCGTCGTTGATGGCGAACGTCCCGGCCATCACACCGCCGTTGACCCGGATGTCGAAGCCGTTCGGATTCTCGACGGCGACCCGACCCATCGGCACGGCGACGTAGCCGGCGACCGCGAGTTCGACTGGTGCGGCACCGGACACGTCGATGTCGATGATCGGTTCGGGCACCCACGGTGTGACGAGGCGGGGTGGCGGCGGCAGGAGGCCGATGCCGGTGCCGTCGAAGCCGAGCGGGAGCGGAGCGGTGCTCAGTCCCAGAGCCGACGAACCGGCGGCGTTGGTGGCGACCACGTCGAAGAGGTAGCCGACGTTGCCCGACGTGGGGGTGCCGGGCGTGAGGTCGGGCAGGCTCATCTCGCACACGTTGGCCATGACGACGCCGGGGTCGGACGTGACCGTGCACGAAGCGACGGGCTGCACGTCGCGGGCGACCGTCACCTCGATCGTCGAGTCCGTGGAGGCGCCGCTGCTGTCGGTCACGGAGTAGGGGATCGTGTACACGCCGTCGGGTGCGACGGTCGTGATCGAGACGTCGAGCCCGCTCACGGAGACGTTCCAGTCGGCGTCGAGGCCCGTCGTGTCGACGGTGATCGGCACCGCGGCGAGCGGCATGCCGTCGCTGTCGCCCACCGGCAACCGGGACACGATGGGGACGCCGACGTCGGCCAGCAGCTGGACGCTCTCGGCATCGGGGTCGTGGAGCGTCAACGCTGTGAGCGCCACGATCTCGACGGTCAGCTCGCCGGCTGCGGTCTCGCCCGACGGATCGGTGACCACGTACGGGATCGAGTACGACCCCGCGAGGAGCAGGCCGTTGAGCGTGACCTCGATCGTGTCGTCGGCGTCGTTCGCGACGGCCGTCAGTTCGGGCGGCAGCGATGATGTGTCGATCGTGAGGGTCAGGTCATCGCCGTTGGGATCGAAGGCGCGGACGTGGCCGACGACGCTGCGCGGACCGGTGAAGATCAGCGGCACGCCGATGTCGACGGTCTCGCTGCCGATCGGCGCTGCGACCGGCGCGACGTTGGCATGCGGGACCAACGCGACCTGATAGGCCGTCGCTGTGTACCCGGTGATCGGTGCGCCACCGTCGGAGGCGGGTGCGTCCCACGAGACCTGGGCGACGTCGTCGACGGCACCGTCGACGGCCGCGACGTTCGTCACCGACGACGGGGCAGCGATGATCGGCGACCCGGGCAGCGAGCGGACGTCTTCCTGTTCCCACGGGCTGGTGCCGACCTCGTTGACCGTCCGGATCCTGACGTCGTAGTCGCGGTTGGCGTCGAGGCCGGTGATGACGCACGAGATCACGTTCGGGTCGCCGACCGTGGCGGGCGGCGTGATCATGAGGTCGTTCGCCGGGCAGGTGTCGTACCAGGTCGTCGTGGAGCGCTCACGGATCTGCACGTCGTACGGCGAGGTGACCCAGGCGCCGGTGGCGTCCTGTTCGCCGAGCAGCGCACCGCCGGCGGCCTGGCCGGTGACCTCGTCCCAGGTGAGGACGACGCCGCCGTTGGGCGCCGGGTCGGTGGTGCGGAACTCGTCGTCCTCCACGTTCGCCGGCTCCTCGGGCAGGCGGGCCTTGTCGGTGAAGGTGGAGGACGACACCTGGTAGCCCGTGCCGTCGACCGGGACCTCGTAGATGTCGTTGAGCATCAGCGAACGGGGGATGCGGTTGACCTTGGCGACGTCGTGGTCGCCGCTCGTGGCGTCGTCGCCGTTGACGGTCATGATCGAGATGCGACCGCCGCGGTCGGCGGTGTCGTACCGCTGGTTGAATCGGATCCGGGCGCCCGAGCCCATCGCCGAGTTGTCGATGATCAGGCGGGCGTCGGCGCCGAACACCCAGGTCGCACCGCCACCGCTGATGTCGTACGTCGACGGCGGGTCGATCACGTTGGACGCGACCTGGAGGTCGTCGGCACAGTCGGAGGCGGGGCTGAAGTCCTCGAGGCCGTAGCCGACGACGACGTCGGCGTCATCGGCGACCGTGACCGGCTCCTCGAAGTAGTACACGCCCGAGGTGAAGTAGATGTTGCCCGACAGGTCGACCGGCTGGGTGTAGTGCCCGGGGAAGAACACCTGGCAGTCGAACGCCGCCGGCATGTCGTACGGATCGGGATCACGATGGGTCGACGGGATGCGCGGCAGCTCGGGCATCCAGATCAGATCCTCGGTGGCCGTCGCCGAGTACTGCGCGCCGGGGTCCGGTGCGGCCGGCGACGCCCACCAGTCGGGGTCGGCCGGGTACGGGTAGGCCGGCCCCGACGATGCGGTCGTACCGCTGAACGAGGCTGGCAGATCGGCGCCGAGCTGTGTGGCGACCGCGCCCTTGGGCACGGCGTAGCCGAGCGCTGCGGCCGGACCGACTTCGCTGACCTCGGTGCACGTCGTCTGGACGGACACGCCGTTGATCGTGGAGTCGGCGGGCGTGAGGTTGCCACCGCCGTCGCAGGTGAGGAACACGTTCTTGGGGTCGCCGAGCGCCATGCGCAGGCCACCCTTCGCGGCTTCGGTGTTCGCGGTGCGGTCGGTGACGACCCGGTTCGACCGGAACACCGCGATCGTGTAGTCGAGCATCGGGACGACGACCAGTGCGCCGACCACCATCAGGACGAGCACCATCGGAAGGACGGAGCCCTCGTCACGTCGACGCTGCGACATCGTTCGCTCGGACATCATGGGCTCACTCGCAGTGTGCACGAGACGGCCGCCGAGGCGCTCACGGTGACTTCGATGCCGTCACCGGGGGTACCGGGCGTGATGAGGTTCCAGTCGGATCCCTCGACCAGGTCGCTGCCGCCGGCACGGCACCGCCAACTCGCCGGCGTGTAGCCGGTACCGGCGAACGACTGCGGTACGAGTTCGACCGTGGCGCTCGGGATACCGCTGAGCGGGATGTCGAACGTGGCGGCCTTGGCGATCCGGGTCGTGGTGACGACCTCTTCACCGACCTGGTAGGTGATCGAGGCGTCGGCAGGGTCGCCGGCGCTGTCACGGGTCTGCACGGTCAGGGTGCCGCCACATTCGGCGAGCGCGATCTGTGTGAGGGCGCTACCGAAGTTCGCCATGTTGTTCGTGACGAGCAGGTTGGCGTTGGAGACGTCGCCCCAACCGCTGCTGTTGCTGTAGGTGCGCATGACGTAGCCGCCCGAGGCCGACGAGCCGTGCTGGCTCGGGTCGCCGCCGGCGGTCAGATCGCCGAGGAACACCTCGTTGGGGATCGGAGCGGCGACTTCCTCGCGGTACCAGCCGTAGCGCCAGTTGCCCCTGTTGTCCCGGTACCAGCCGTACTCCCAGCCGCCCTGCGTGGTCGGCCAACCCGACCGGTTGACCGTGGTCGAGTCGTCGAACGCCGAGCCGACGCCCACGCCGATCATGCGGATGTCACGGAACTGGTCGACGATGAAATCGGCTCGGTACCAGGCCCGGGCCCCGAAGCTGGACCCGTTCGGGTTGTCGTCGAACCGGCTCGGGATCGACGATGGTCCGAACGAGCTGTCGTCGGAGTCGGCGTTCTCGCGGTCGTAGGTGGGGACACCGTCGGTGAAGAACACGACGAGCTCGGGTGTCGGTGCTGCCGGGTTGCCGAGTTCGTCGTACGGTGTGCCGTCCTTGGAGAAGAACGCACGGTGGAGTGCGTCCTCCCAGTTGGTGCCGCCGTCACGTGCGATCGAGCTGATCAGGCCTGAGGTGCCGCTGGGGCCCATCAGGTCCCGGACGTCACCGTCGATGTCGGCGAGATCGAAGAAGCGGTTCCAGCCGGTCGTGCCGAGCGCCTTCGAGCGGGTGCCGAACGTGATGATCTGCAGGTGGGTCGGTGTGCCCTCGAAAGCGTTGACGAAGCTCCGGACGCCGGTCTTGATGTCGCTGATGTCGCTGTTGCTCAGCGAGTTCGAGTTGTCGACGATGAGCGTGACCGGACCGCCGCACCCGCTGTTCGCCTCGAGGAACGAGGGGCCGGAGAACGTCGCCGGGTCGAGCGCGCCGAGGGTGGAACCACCGGCGGTGAAGCTGACCGTGCTGCTGCGGTCGACGCCGTCGTTGCCGGGCGAACCGTTGACGTTCACGATGACGCGCTGTGCACGGGTGTCGGTGTCGCAGTCGGGGTCGGCCGGCACCGCTGCCGGGTCGCAGGTGCCGCTCGAACCGACCGCCAGTGGGACGGTGACGTTGATCACCGTGTCGGGCACCGGGTCGCCGGCCGCCCAGGGGACGGGGATGCCGTCGTCGTCGGAGGGTACCGAGAGGTCGCGCAGGACGATCTGGTCGCGGCAGCTGCCCGCCTTGCACACGACGCGGTGCAGCTCGTAGGAGAGGCCGTCCTTGCTCGGGCCGTAGCGGTAGGAGACGATCGTTTCGCCGGTCCCGTCGTTCCAGCTGAGCTGCAGCGCGTTGGACCCGTAGAGGCACGAACCGGAACCGCACGGGGTGTCGCCCTCCTCGGCGCTGACCGTCGTCGCCGACGCCAGGTCGGCGGGCAGCCAGAGCGCGAGGCTCTGCTCCCACCGGGCGACGTCGAGACGCCCTTCGGTTTCGGGCTGCTGCCGGATCGTCACGATGACGGCCGACGCGAGGACGGCCACGATCGTGCCGAGCACGGCGACGCAGATCAGCAACTCGATCAGCGTCATACCGCGATCGCGCTGGCCGGTGGTGGGGTGGTGGTGCATCAGATGTCTCCTCGGATGACTTGCAGCGATCGGGTGATTCCTTCGTCGGGGCTGGTGATGGTGATGGTGATCCGCTGGACGATGCCGGTCTGGAACGAGCCACCAGGGCAGGCCGTACCGGTCGGGTCGGTCTGCCACTGTTCGTCGATGTCGAGATATTCGTGACCGACGTTCACGCTCGACGCCGGCCAGCCCACCGTCTCGACTGCGGCGACCACCGGGCTCGTGAGATCGCAGGGGAAGTCGCCACGCGTGGCACGATTGACGCGGTCGACGGCGTTGACCAGCAGGGTCTCGACCTGGGCCGAGTCCTCGCTGACGCGCGACGATCGCACCGAGGTGGCGACGGCGACGAGGATCGGCACGACGATGACGCCCATGAGCGTGATGGTGATCACGATCTCGATCAGCGTGACGCCTCGGTCACGCGTGCGGCGGTCGGAGGTCGAGCGACGCTGCCGCCGCATCAGGGTGGTGAACTTCACGTGAACCGCCTCGCTGGTCGGCGGGCGACCGTGGATGTCGCCGTTGCCGTGGTGTCGTTGTCGATCGAATGTCCAGCGGGAGTGAACGGGTCCAGGTGTAACAAAACGGCAGGTCGATGACCATCGCGAAGTCGGCAAGCTTCCGGCAAGAACGTCGAAAGACCGACCCGCTGCCGGCGGATCGGTGAGAGAATTGTCGTCGTGTCGGTCATGCCGGGTGCTCCATCCCCGCCCGCTTCGAGTTGGCGAACGCTCGTGATCACAGCATTATTCGGACCGACTTGTACTCAACTTGACATTGGCTTCGTCAAGATGCGCAGCCGGTTCTTGACCGTCCGGCCGCGTCACGTCGACCGCGGGCGCCCGTTGTACGCGCGCCGTGACATCCCTGGCCGCCGTCCGGCGCGCTCGTCGGTGACCCATGCCACGGGATCGATCGACCGGAAAGTCGCCCGGGACGCGAACGAGCCACCCGTCGCCGGGTGGCTCGTCAACATGACTCGTGAGCGGCGGACGTGCCGCCGGACGACTACTTCCCGTCGCCGTCGCTGTCGCCGGGAATGATGTCCTCGACCTTGTCGGACACCTTGTCGTATCCGTCCTTCACCTGGTCGGGCACCTTGTCGCCGGCCTTGTCGACGAGGTCGTCGACCTTGTCCTTGATGTCGCCCGCCTTGTCCTTGAGGGCGTCGAGCCCGCCGCCCTCTGCCGTCGCCTTGTCCTTGGCGCCTGCGAACATGCCCTTGATCTTGTCCAGAATTCCGGCCATCGATGGCCCCTCTCGTGTGTGGTGTATCACGTTGCATCGTGGTCGTCTGACCGCGATGGCGTCATCCTACTGGGTGAGACGAACCGACGGGGTCGATGCGTGGTCGGCCGGGTCGGGCCTCAGGCGTCGGGCAGGGTCGCGCGGGCCGCGCCCTGGCCGTGCGCGTCGAGGTCGTAGCCGATCTGGCAGAAGCCGTGGTTGCAGTAGCCGCCCGGGTGCTTGTGGAGGTAACCCTGGTGGTCGTCCTCGGCGTAGTAGAAGACGCCATCGCCGGCGTTCTCGAGCCGGTCGATCTGCGTGGTGATCTCGCCGTAGCCGGCCGCGGTCAACGCCGCCTGGTAGCGAGCACGCGACGCCTCGACGGCTGCGTGCTGGGCGTCGGTGGTGGTGAACACCGCCGATCGATACTGGGTGCCCACGTCGTTGCCCTGTCGGTTGGCGGTCGTCGGATCGTGGTTCTCCCAGAACGCCTTCATCAGCTGGTCGACCGTGACGACCTGGGGGTCGTAGGCGACCAGCACGGTCTCGGTGTGACCCGTCTGGGCGGTGCAGGTCTCCGCGTAGGTCGGGTGCTTGGTCCATCCGCCGGCGTATCCGGCCGCCGTGGTGTACACACCGTCGAGTTGCCAGTAGATGCGCTCGGCACCCCAGAAACAGCCCATCGCGACGTAGATCGTCTCGATGCCGTCGGGGAACGGCGGGGTGATCGGTGTGCCGAGCACGACGTGATCGGCGACGACCGGCATCGGTTCGTCGCGGCCCGGCAAGGCGTCGGACGGTTCGATCATCTCGGTCTTCTTGCGGAACAGCATGGTCCCAGCGTACGTGTCGGCCACGGTGCTGGGGACCCGCGCGACGAGGTTCGCGGAACGTTCACCGTTGCCGGTGGGTCAGGGCAGCAGGAGTCGCTCGATGCGGCGCGACGCGATCGCGACGCCGGTGATCAGCATCGCGACGAGCACCGCCAGGTGGGCCGGGTACGCCCACGACCACTCGCCGAAGCTGGCACCCCGGACGAGCGCGACACCGTGGTAGAGCGGGCTGAGCTGGACGACCCAGCCCCAGTCGCCGTAGCTCGACAGGGGATAGAACGTCGCGGAGAACAGGAACATCGGGAGGGTGATCGACGGCACGTACTCGAAGTCGGCCCACGACCGCATGTAGGTCGTGGTCGCCATGCCGACCGCGCTGAACGCGAGCGCGATCAGCACACAGACCGGCACCGCCAGCACGACCCACGGCGACTGGGCCATCCCGAGCGCCACGAGGGTCACGAGGAACGCCACCGAGTACAGCGAGCCGCGGAACGTCGCATAGAGGATCTCGCCGATCGCGACGTCGCCCGACGTGAGCGGCGTCGCGAGCGCGGCGTCGTAGACCTTGTCGTACTTGAGTTGGAAGAAGATGTTCATCGTCGACTCGAACACGGCACCGTTCATCGCCGACGCAGCCATCAGCGCGGGCGCCACGAACTCGGCGTACGAGATCACGCGGTCGCCGTCGGTGATGTCGCCGACGAGCGAGCCGAACCCCACCCGGATCGACAGCAGGTAGAAGAGCGGCTCGAAGAACCCGGAGACGACGATCATCCAACCGCCCGAGCGGTTGATGATCCAGTGCCGTTCGAGCAGGCGGTGCGGGCGTCGAGCCTGCAGCACCTGGCGCGGGATGATCCGGAGGGGCAGATCGGCGAGGCTCATGCCGCCAACCGCTTCGCGAAGGCCCACCGGGAGAGCGCCCAACCACCCAGCGCGAAGGCGAGCAGCACCGTGCAGTGCACGAGCGCCTCGGTCACGCCGAGCCGGCCGTGGACCGCGTTGCGGCACAGCTCGACGCCGTGCCAGAGCGGCGTGACCTTGGCGACCGGTTCGATCCAGTCGGGCAGTTGGCTGACGGGGAAGAACGCACCGCCGAACAGGAACAGCGGGATGATGCCGAACCGCATGATCGTCGGGAACGACGACTCACGTTCGCGGGTGGCGGTCCATCCGGTGATCGGCGCAGCGAACGCCACGCCGGTGAGGCCGCCGAACAGCACGGCGAGTGCGAGCCCCGGCGAACGGGTCTCGGGGAAGAACACCAGGACCACGGCGACACCCGACACCGAGATCAGCGAGCGGGTGGTCTGCCAGAGGGCGAGGCCTCCGGTGATCTGGCCGGCACTGAGCGGGCTCGCAGCCTGGGCGTGGAACGTGCGCTGCCACTTGAATCCGCCGAGCACCGGCCACAGCGATTCTTGGGCCGAGATCATCATCCCGGTCGTCGCCAGCAGGCCGGGTGCGAGGAACTCGAAGTACGTGAGCCCGTCGAGCAGCTGACCTGACGATTCGTTGCGGTTGACGAGCGCGCCGACGCCGAGGCCCATGCCGAGCAGGTACAGGAACGGTTGCAGGACGGCGCCCATCACGTTCGAACGCCAGATGGTCCGGTACAGCGTGAAGTGGCTCTCCCAGACGCGGATCGCGGCGGGCGTCGACATCTCGGACCCGCCTCCTCAGTCCACCAGCGTCCGGCCGGTGAGCCGGAGGAAGACGTCTTCGAGCGAGCTGCGTCGGACGAGCGCGGACTCTGGCTGGCTGCCCCGGGCGTGCACCTCGTGAAGTGCCGCTTCGCCGTCGTTCGCGTAGATCAGCACCCGGTCGGGCAGCAGCTCGCTGCGGTCGCCGATCCCGTCGACCTCGCTCGACCGCTCCTCGTTGGTGCCGGCGGCGTAGCGGAGCTCGAGCACCTCACGGGTGGAGTGGGTGGTGATCAGGTCGCGCGGAGAGCCCTCGGCGACGATCTTGCCGTGGTCCATCACGACGAGTCGGTCGCAGAGCTGCTCGGCTTCGTCCATGTAGTGCGTGGTCAGCACGAGCGTGACACCGCGCTGCTTCAGGCGGTAGAGCCGGTCCCACAGCACGTGGCGGGCCTGCGGGTCGAGTCCGGTCGTCGGTTCGTCGAGCAGCAAGAGTTCGGGCTCGTTGATCAGCGAGCGGGCGATCGTGACCCGGCGCTTCATGCCGCCCGACAGCGGCTCGATCCGGCTCTTGGCGCGATCGGCGAGCTGCACGAAGTCGAGCAGCTCGGCGGTGCGGCGTCGGCACTCGGCACGGGGAATGTCGAAGTACCGGCCGTACAGCACCATGTTGTCCTCGACCGTGAGCTGCTCGTCGAGTTGGTCGAGCTGCGGCACGACGCCCATGCGAGCCCGGATCTGCTTGCCGTCGCTCGCCGGGTCGAGACCGAAGATGCTCAGGTGGCCATCGGTGACCGGAGAGACACATCCGATCATCCGCATCGTCGACGACTTGCCGGCACCGTTGGGGCCGAGGAACCCGAACGACTCGCCGGGGCGCACCTCGACGTCGATGCCGTCGACAGCGACGAAGTCGTCGAATCGTTTCACCAGTTGCCGTGCGCTGATCAGGACGTCACCACCAGAAGCTGTCATGCGGCGAGTCACGCTAGCGGTCGTCCGGTTCGCGCTCGTGGTCGGATTCGTCGCCGGGCTCGCTGGTGCGCCGCCGGTGGCGAAGCGGTCGGGGGTCGTCGTCACGGGCTCGCACGGTACGACTTCAACAGCGCTTGAAGTCAAGCATCCCGACCGCATCGATCCGATCGGCGAGACTGACCTCGTGATCCGACGGGTGGTGCACGCGTGGGCCGACGGCCTCGCAGCGGTCGCGTCGGTGCTCGGCGAGCAGGACCCGTCGTGGGGTTCGGAGGCGTTCGACCTCGGCGGCGGCCGGGTCGCGCTGTGGGGCGCCGGGTCGTACGTCAACCGCGCGGTCGCCGTCGGGGTCGACCGCCCGATGACGGTGGCTGAATTCGAGGTGCTCGAACACCGCAGCACCGCGGCCGGCGTCGAGGCGGCGATCGACGTGACGCCCGTGACCCGACCCGAGGTGGTGACGATGGCCGTCGAACGTGGCTATGTCGAGGTCGCGACCGCGTCCGCATTCCGTCACGTCGCCGACGTTCCCGTCCCAGCGGAGGTGGTGGTCGATGTGTCGGTCGAGTCGGCCGTCGACCAGGTCGCGACCTGGCAGGCGGTCAGCGCCGCCGGATGGGGGCACGTCACGCCGGCCGCGCGTCGGGTGAGCGACGCGTTCGCCGCTGCGACCGCCGTGGTCGACGGTGACGGGTTCGTGCTCGCCCGTGACGTAGCGGACGGGCGTCCGCTCGGCTGCGCGAGCGTGGCGATCCGCGACGGTGTGGCGACGCTCGGTGCCATGGCGACGTTGCCGGACGAACGCGGACGCGGCGTGCAGGCGGCGCTGGTGCGTCACCGCGTCTCCCTGGGTCGCGTCGCCGGATGCGAGGTCGCCGTGGCCACGACCGCCCGTGGGAGTGCGTCCGAGCGCAACCTGCTCCGCCTCGGGTTCGACCACTGGTTCGACGTGACGACGCTGTCGCGGCCGACCGACGGTCGGTAGCGTCGGCGCCATGCTCCTCCGCGGCTACCGATCCGACGACCTCGACGCGGTGCACGCGATCAACGAGGCGGAGGTCCCGGCGGTGGGCAGCGTCACCCGCGACGAACTCGCCCACATCGCATCCGAGGCGTCGATTGCGTTGGTGGCCGAGTTCGACGGTGTCGTCGCCGGGTTCTGTCTGGTGCTCGCTCCTGGCGCCGACTACGGCTCGTCGAACTTCGCGTGGTTCGCCGAGCGGTACGACGACTTCGTGTACCTCGATCGGGTCGCGATCTCGCCGGCATTCCAGCGTCGCGGGATCGGTCGTGCGCTGTACGCCGAGGTCGAGCGGGTCGCACCCGACCGGTGCCACTCGGCGCGCGACTTCCTGCTCGAGGTCAACCTGCGACCCCGCAACGACCAGTCGCTCGCGTTCCACGCGGGGCTCGGATTCGTCGAGGTCGGCCGGCGTGACACCGACTACGGCGTCACGGTCAGCATGCTCGCCAAGCCGCTGACGGCGGCCCGGTCGGCTACCTGATCGTCGGGAACACGAACAGCCCGAACGTGCCGGGACCGGTGTGGGCGCCGACGCTCGGCCCGATCCGATAGTGGATCACCTCGTCGACGGCGGCGAGTCCGGAGAGCGCTCGGTCGAGCCGGTCGGACAACGGCCGGCTCGGCTGATCCGAGGTCCCGATCGCGACCGTGACACCGTCACCCCACGACGTCGCATAGGTCGACATGACGTCGATCGTGTCGTCGATCGTCGTCACGCGCTCGAGCACGTCGAGCTTGCCGTCGGCCATGCCGAGCACGGCGATGCCGTCGTCGGACAGGTCGACCTCGGCTGCCCGACCACCACGTTCGGTGAGCATCGGTACCCCGACCATGAACGACGTCGCGATGCGCGGCACCAGGTTGGCCACGCGCCGTTCGAGGTCGGCGATGTTCGCCCCTCGATCGACGGCGATGCCCGCGGCCCAGACACACACCGAGACACCGAAGCTGGCGCTCCCGGTGTCGATCACCGTGACCTCGACCGGTGCCGACGGAGCGGCGACGCGGGCGCTGTCGACGGTTCCCGACATCGTCGCGCTGAGGTGGAGCGACACGATCTGATCGACGCCCCGAGCGGCGACCCTGGCGTAGGCCTCGGTGAACCGGCCCGGGGACGGTTGACTCGTCCCGACCTCGGGGGTCGCCCCGTCGACGAAGGCCTCGTAGAAGGCGTCGGCGTCGAGTTCGTCGCCCTCGAGATGATCGACGCCGTCGATCGTCACGGTCATCGGCACGACCTCGATGTCGAATCGTTCGACGAGTTCGTCGGTGATCTGGCTGCTGGAGTCGGTCACGATGCCGATCCGTCGCTCGGTCAGCACGGCGGCGTCAACTCGGCTCGACGGTCGCCGCAGCCGCGGGCTGTGACTCGATGAACCGGCGGATGATCACGGCGCTGCTCACGGCCGACGCGATCGGCAACGCGAGCGAGGGCTTCGGTCCCCACAGGTTGCGCATCCCCCGGGCCCACCAGACGACACCACCGATCACCCAGCAGACCGACGACGCGAGCGTCGCCGCGTAGGCCCGCTGCTTCCAACGCGGGTTGGCGACGGTGATCACCGCGACGGCGGCGTCGATCGGGAAGTAGGCGGGGAACGTCGCCAGGCACTGACCGACGCTGGTGGCGACGCCTTTGCCACCCCGGAAACCGTTCCACACCGGATAGCAGTGACCGACGACCGACGACGTGCCGGCCACGTGTGCGCCGACCGGGCCGGCGACGACGGCGCCGACGGCGCATGCGGCTGCTCCCTTGGCGACATCGCCGACGAGCACCTGGGCACCTGCCCGCTTCCCGAGCACGTTGATCGCGTTGGCGGTGCCCGGGTTGCCGGATCCGCTCGCCCGCAGATCGACCGCACCCCGCGTGACGCGCCGGGCGACGAGGTCGGCGGTCGGGAACGTGCCGAGCAGGTAGCCGAACGCCGCAGCGGAGGGGATGCGGGTCAGCAGTGACACGGAGGTGCACCGTAGCGCCGGCCCGGGCGGCCGCGCTGGCGGGTCAGGACTCGAACGCCAGACCGGCGTACTGCTCCGCGACCGAGGCCTGCGCGTGGGCCGACGACGCGAGGTAGTCGAGTTCGGCCTCCTGGGCTCGCTGGTCGAACTCGGTCTGGTCGGGGAACCGATGGAGCAGCGTCGTCATCCACCACGAGAACCGCACCGCGCCCCAGACTCGACGCAGGGCCATCTCGGAGTAGCGGTCGAGGTAGGCATCGTCACCCGAGACGAAGTGGTCGGTGAGCGCGCGTGACAGGTAGTACACGTCGGAGATCGCGAGGTTGAGCCCCTTCGCGCCGGTCGGTGGCACGATGTGCGCCGCGTCGCCGGCCAGGAACAGGTTGCCGTAGCGCATCGGTTCGGCGACGAAGCTGCGGAGCGGAGCGATCGACTTCTCGATCGAGGGGCCGGTGACGACCTGGTCGCCGACCGTGGGGCCGAGCCGGGTCGTCAGCTCCGACCAGAAACGATCGTCGGACCAGTCGTCGACCGAATCGTCGAGTGGGCACTGCACGTAGTAGCGGCTGAGCACCGGGCTTCGCTGCGACGCGAGCGCGAACCCGCGCGGATGGTTGGCGTAGACGAGATCGCGCAGCGGTGGCGTCTCCGACATGATCCCGAGCCACCCGAACGGATACTCCTTCTCGAACGTGCGCAGGACGGTGTGGGGGATCGCGGGACGGGCGGCGCCGTGGTAGCCGTCGCAGCCGACGACGAAGTCGGCCTCGATCCGCTCGGCGACACCGTCGATCTCGAACGTGACCGACGGTCGTTGGCTCGACGGGTCGTGCACCTCGACGCCCGAGGCCTCGAAGACGATCGTGGCGCCCCGCCCGTCGGCCGCGGCGTACAGATCTTCCTGGATCTTCGTCTGCCCGTACGACATGAAGTGCGAGCCGACGTGCTCGTCGATGTCGATGTGGAACGGCTCGCGTCCGCCCCACACGAGGGCCGTGCTGTCGTGCACGTGACCCTCGGCGTCCATGCGTCCACCGAGTCCGGCGCTGCGGAGCACCTCGACCGACCCCCACTCGAGCACACCGGCCCGGATCCGGCTCAGCACGTGATCGCGACTCGAGCGTTCGACGACGACCGAGTCGACGTCGGCCAGGTGGAGGAGGTGGGACAGCAACGACCCGGCCGGTCCCGCACCGATGATGGCAACGGAGGTCGAGATCGTCACCGGGCCAGTCTCCCCGATTGTTGACAATCCGGCAAGCGTCCCACCAGAATGCCGACACGATGATCATCGACTGCCACGGCCACTACACGACGGCACCACCGCAGCTCGGTGACTATCGCGAGGCCCAGAAGGCCGCCCTGCAAGCCGACCCCGGCCATGTGGGCGACAAGGGTGCGCTGGAGATCTCCGACGATGCGCTCCGCGAGAGCCTGGAGGGCAACCAACTCCGACTCCAGCGCGAGCGCGACATCGATCTCACCCTCTTCTCGCCACGGGCGTCGTGGATGGGTCACCACATCGGCAACGAACACACGAGCCGGTTCTGGACCGAGCACTGCAACGAACTGATCGCCCGCATCTGCGACCTGTACCCGAGCAACTTCGCGCCGGTGTGTCAGCTGCCGCAGTCGCCCGGCGTCGGCATCGAGTCGTCGGTGCGCGAACTGCGTCGTTGCGTCGACGAACTGGGCTTCATCGGGTGCAACCTCAACCCCGACCCGTCCGGTGGTAACTGGACCGGCCCGCCGCTGTTCGACCCGTACTGGCGGCCTCTGTTCGAGGCGATGTGTGAACTCGACGTGCCGGCGATGGTGCACGTGAGCGCCAGCTGCAATCCGAACTTTCACTTCACCAGCTCGCACTACCTCGGTGCCGACACCACCGCGTTCGTGCAGGCGATGACGTCGGGTCTGTTCCGCGACTTCCCCGAGATGCGCTGGGTGATTCCCCACGGCGGCGGCGCGGTGCCGTATCACTGGGGCCGGTTCAAGGGGATGGCCGAAGGGGCCCGCGAGGGCGGCGGCGACGGAGCGGCGTGGTCGCTGCTCGACGAACTGATGGACAACATCTTCTTCGACACGTGCGTCTACCACCAGCCGGGCATCGACCTGCTCGTCGACGTCGTACCCGCCGCCAACGTCCTGTTCGGTTCCGAGATGCTGGGCGCGGTCAAGGGTCTCGATCCCGAGACCGGTCACGGGTACGACGACACCAAGCGCTACATCGACCAGGCCGACCTCACGCCCGAGCAGCGCACACAGATCTTCAGCGGGAACGTCCAGCGTGTCTACCCCCGCCTCACCCTGCCGGAGGCAGCCGCATGAACCAGCACGTGATCGTCCGCAACATCGAGCGTGCCGACCCCGGCGTGATCGAGCGGCTCGGTGATGCCGGCACGGCGACGGTGCACGAGGCGATCGGCCGCGTCGGATTCGTCGGCACGCACCTGCGCCCCATCCAGCTCGACACGAAGGTCGCCGGGTCCGCCGTCACCGTGCTCAGCCACCCCGGCGACAACATGATGATTCACGCCGCGGTCGAGATGTGCGGGCCGGGCGACATCCTCGTCGTCACCAACACGGCCCCGTCGACGCACGGCATGTTCGGTGACCTGCTCGCGACCTCGCTGATGGCGCGTGGTGTTCGCGGTCTCGTGATCGACGCCGGTGTCCGCGACACCGCCGACCTGCGGTCGATGGGCTTTCCGGTCTGGTCGCAGCACGTCTCGTGCCAGGGCACCGTGAAGAACACGCCCGGTTCGGTCAACGTGCCGGTCGTGCTCGGTGGGATCACGGTCCAGCCGGGCGACGTGGTGTGTGCCGACGACGACGGTGTGGTCATCGTGCCGCGCGAGCAGGCCGAGTGGGCGCTCGAACAGTCCGATGCCCGACTCGCGAAGGAGGCCACGATGCGCACGCGGCTCGAGGCCGGCGAGCTGGGCGTCGACGTCTACGGGCTGCGTCAGCGGTTGCTCGACCTGGGCGTCGAGTACGTCGACTGAGAAGATGGCGACGAACGATTCGGAGACGCAGATGGCACTCGACAAGCCGTACCTCGACATTCCCGGCACGACCGTGTTCGACGCGGCACAGGCCCGCAAGGGCTACTGGCTCAATCAGTTCTGCATGTCGCTGATGCGCGCCGACCATCGGGAACGGTTCCTCGCCGACGAGCGGGCGTACCTCGACGAGTGGGACATGACCGAGGACCAGAAGCAGGCCGTGCTCGACCGCGACATGAACCGCATGATCGCGCTGGGGGGCAACATCTACTTCCTCGCCAAGATCGGCGCGACCGACGGCAAGAGCTTCCAGCAGATGGCGGGGTCGATGACCGGCATGAGCGAGGAGGAGTACCGGGCGATGATGCTCGCCGGCGGCCGGTCGATCGACGGCAACCGCTACGTCGGGGAGGAGCGCTGATGGCTCGCATCACGTCGTCCGTCTACACGTCGCACGTACCCGCGATCGGCGTCGCGATCGACACCGGCATCACCGATCAGCCCTACTGGCAGCCGCTGTTCGCCGGGTACGAACCGTCGAGAGCGTGGATCGGGGAGCATCCGCCCGACGCGATCGTGCTCGTCTTCAACGATCACGCCACGTCGTTCAGTCTCGACCTGATCCCGACGTTCGCGATCGGCACCGGCGCCTCCTACGCGGTCGCCGACGAGGGGTGGGGTCCGCGCCCCGTGCCGCCGGTGATCGGTCACCCCGATCTCGCCGCGCACATCGCACACTCGGTCATCCAGGACGACTTCGACCTGACGATCGTCAACAAGATGGACGTCGACCACGGGCTCACCGTGCCGCTGTCGCTGATGTTCGGACAGCCCGACGCGTGGCCGTGCCCGGTGATCCCGTTCGCCGTCAACGTCGTGCAGTTCCCGCCCCCGTCCGGGCAACGCTGTCTGCACCTCGGTCGGGCCATCCGACGGGCGGTCGAGTCGTACGACGAGCCCATGAACGTGCAGATCTGGGGGACCGGCGGCATGAGCCACCAGCTGCAGGGTCCCCGCGCCGGTCTGATCAACGCCGACTTCGACGCCGCGTTCCTCGATCAGCTGATCGCCGACCCGGCCGAACTCGCCCGCAAGCCCCACGTCGACTACCTCCGTGAGGCCGGGTCCGAGGGGGTCGAACTCGTGATGTGGCTCGTCGCGCGCGGCGCGATGGGCGATCTCGCCGGCGGTCCGCCGCCGAGCGTGCGGCACCGCTTCTACCATGTGCCGGCGAGCAACACGGCCGTCGGCCATCTGATCCTCGACGACCAACTCATCCTCGACGACACGGAGACACCATGACGATCAACGTCGCCCTGGCCGGTGCCGGCGCGTTCGGCATCAAGCACCTCGACGCGATGGCGCAGATCGACGACGTCCGGGTCGTCTCGGTCGTCGGTCGCGAGCTCGGTCCGACCCAGGAGGTCGCCGAGACGTACGGTATCGATCACGTCACGACCGACCTCGCCGAGACCCTGGCGCTCGACACCGTCGACGCCGTCGTGCTCGCCACACCGACGCAGATGCACGCCGAGCAGTCGATCGCGTGTCTCGAAGCGGGCAAGCACGTCGAGGTCGAGATCCCGTTGTGCGACGACCTGGCCGACGGCCGCCGCGTCGTCGAGGCGCAGCAGCGAACCGGACTCGTCGCGATGTGCGGTCACACGCGCCGCTTCAACCCGAGTCACCAGTGGGTCAACCGTCGGGTGCGGTCTGGCGAATTCTCGATCCAGCAGATGGACGTGCAGACGTACTTCTTCCGGCGCACCAACACCAACGCGCTCGGCCAGCCGCGCAGCTGGACCGACCATCTGCTGTGGCACCACGCGGCCCACACCGTCGACCTGTTCGCCTACCAGTGCGGCAGCCCGATCGTCGACGCCCACGCGATGCAGGGTCCGATCCATCCCGAGCTCGGCATCGCGATGGACATGTCGGTCCAGCTGCGCGCCGAGTCGGGCGCGATCTGCACGCTGTCGTTGTCGTTCAACAACGACGGCCCGTTCGGCACCTTCTTCCGGTACATCGGTGACACCGGCACGTACATCGCCCGGTACGACGACCTGGTCGACGGCCGTGAGGAACCGATCGATGTGTCCGACGTCGACGTGTCGACCAACGGCATCGAGTTGCAGGACCGCGAGTTCTTCGCCGCCATCCGCGAGGGTCGCGAGCCGAACAGCAGCGTCAGTCAGGTGCTGCCGTGCTACGAGGTACTCGACGGCCTCGAACGACAACTCGCCGTCGACTGAGCGCCGTCGCGTTGGCCGTCACTCGTCGGAGTACACGTCGGCGATCGCCCTGCCGATGCTGCCCAGCAACATGCCGGCGGCACCCACGATGAAGAGCCAGACGCCGGCTGTCTTGAGATCCTCGTCGAGGAAGAACACCGAACCCACCAGGAACGCGAGGTTCCCGGCCAGCCCGAGGCTCGTGTGCAGCCATTCGTAGTTGTTGACCACCGCCATGATCGGGTGGGGCCGGTGTACCGACCGGTGCTCACCGGCGCGGACGTCGTCGATCATGCTGACTTCCTTTGGCGTTTGACGGCTCGACATCTCGGCGCGCTACCCGCCTCGGGCCCGGTCCAAACGAGCGGCGGTTCCGTCTCAGCCGACGGAGCGGTCGGTGCCCGACCAGTAGCGTGCTCGCACCGCCTTCTTGTCGGGCTTGCCGACCGGCGTCAGCGGCACCGCGTCGACGTAGTCGACGGTCTTCGGTGACTGCTGCGACCCCTTCGCCTCCTTGACCAGGGCCTGGATCTCGGCGGTGAGTTCGTCGCTCGATTCGAATCCGGGTGCGAGCACGACCACCGCCTTCACCGCCTCGCCCCACTTGTCGTCGGGTACGCCCACCACCATCACCGTGTTCACGGCTGCGTGCGTGCTGATCACGTCTTCCACCTCGCGGGGGAAGACGTTGAATCCACCGGTGATGACCATGTCCTTCGTGCGGTCGACGATGTAGAGGAACCCCTCGTCGTCGAACCGACCGACATCGCCGGTGTGCAACCAGTCACCCGACAGCGTCTCGGCCGTCTGGTCGGCCATGTCGTGGTAGCCGACCATCACGAGCGGCCCGCGGGCGCAGATCTCGCCGGGTTCACCGGGACCGGTCGGTTGGTCATCCGGACCGAGCAACGCCACGTGGACCCACGGCGCCGGGCGACCGCACGAGGCGAGTCGCTCGGGTTTCGACAGGTCGTGCTCGTCCTTCTTCATGTGGGCGATCACCATCGGCGCTTCCGACTGGCCGTAGAACTGGAAGAAGATCGACCCCCACAGGTCGATCGCGTCAGCGAGCTTCGGCGGGCTCATGGGCGATGCGCCGTAGAAGATCGTCTCCATGCTCGACATGTCGGCGGTTCGGTAGCGCTCGTTGCCCTGCAGCGCATAGAGCATCACCGGCACGATCATCGTGGTCGTGATGCGGTGTGTTTCGACGAGATCGAAGAACCCGTCGGGACTGAACGCCTCCATCACGTGGAACACACCGCCGTGGAGCAGCACCGGGCCCAGCAACGTCATCGCTGCGTGTGACAGCGGCGTCGCCACGAGCATCCGCACCTCGCGCGGGAACTCCCACTCGGCCATCTGGATGAACGTGAGGTTGGACCACACCCGCTGCGGGAGCAGGACGCCCTTGGGCAGACCGGTCGTCCCACCCGTGTACGCCAGCGTGCAGAGATCGTCGGGACCGATGTCAGGCGCGACCAGTGGTTGCGGCTCGAACGTGGCAGCGAGTTCGAGGTAGTCGTCGGCGACGTCGCTGGGACCGAGGCCGAGCACGACGAGGTCGGGGAAACGCTCGCGGAGCTGCGAGGTCCGCTCTGCGAAGTGGTCGACGTCGACGACGAGGCATTCGATCGACGCCGCGCCGATGACGTAGGCGTGGTCGTCGAACGATCCCATCGGGTGGAGTGGGGTGATCACCGAGCCGTTGATCATCGACGCCGTCAGGTTCGTCAGCACCTCCGGACGGTTCTTGGAGAGCACCGCGAGCCGGGCGCCGCGTGCGATGCCCCGAGACCGGAGCACCTGGATCAACTGGCTGGTCTGTCGCCGGACGTCGGCGTACGAGAGCACCTGATCACCGAGATGGATGCACGGCTCGTGCTCGAAGCGCTCGAGCGCGGTGATGATCAGATGGGGCAACAGCGGCTCGTGGTGCAGCGTCGACACGCTCACTCCTTCGTCGATGGATGGTGGACGGCCCCGACCGTACCGATCAGACATCGGATGTCTGCGGTCGGAGCGGCTCGAGGGGGTGGTCGGTGTCACTGCGCCGCAGCGTCATACCAGCCGCGTGACCACGACCACGATCAGCACCGCCGTGAGCACGAGAATGCCCATGGCCGCGAGGCCGTCTGAGCGTGCCCGGTTGCGTGTTACCTGCTCTGATTCGCCGTTCATGACGTTGTTCCTCCTCGTGGTTGTCCAATTCTCGATCACGACTTCACCGCTCCGCAATGTGGCGTCAGCTGTCTCACCCGTCGTCGACCCCGGCCGTCGGCGCCGACGTGTCGTGCCCCAGACGTCGGAGCGCCGACTGGGCCGCGTGGTAGCCGCACATGCCGTGCGCGCCGGCCCCCGGCGGGGTGGCGGCCGAGCACAGGAAGTGCCCGGGCACGCCGAGCGAGTACGGGTCGAGCCCGACGCGCGGCCGGAACACCAGTTGCCGAGGTGAGTTGGCACCGGTGACGATGTCGCCGTCGACGATGTTCGCGTTCCGTGCCGAGAGGTCGGATGTCGACTGGACGTGCCGGGCCACGATCCGGTCGCGGAAGCCGGGCGCGAACCGTTCGATCTGACGCTCGATCGCCTCGGTCGCGTCGCCGGTGAACCCGGCCGGGACGTGGGCGTACGCGTAGAGCGGGTGTACGTCGCCGTTCGATCGACCGGGGTCGGCGAGGTACTGCTGGCCGACCAGCACGAACGGACGCTCGGGCATCTGCCCGCGGTGCACCATCGCCTCCACGGCGGCGGTCTCGTCGTAGCCGCCGCTGACGTGCACGGTGCCGGCACGACGCGACGGCTCATGACTCCACGGGACACCACCCTCGACGGCGAAGTCGACCTTGAACGCGGCAGGACCGTGCCGGTATCGGCCGAGCGAACGGCGGAACCGTGCGGGCATCGTGTCGCCGAGCATCGCGACCGCAGCGCCGGGAGCGACGTCGAGCATGACGATGTCGGGTGAGTCGAGATCGTGCACCGAGACCACCCGGTGGTCGGTCTCGATCGTCCCGCCGTTGGCGGCGAGCGCATCGGCCATCGCCGTGGTGATCGACGCCGAACCGCCGACGGCGACCGGCCAGCCGTACGTGTGTGCCGCCGTGCCGAGCGCCGTGCCGATCGCCGACGACAGCACCGAGCGGAACGGCCAGAACGCATGCGCGGCGACGCCGCCGAACAGCGCGCGACCCTCCTCGGTCGAGAATCGTCTCGCCAGGAGCGCGGCCGGGAGGGCTGCTCGCAGTCCGAACCGGGCGAGCTCGAGAGGGTGGTCGGGGACCCCGATGATCGGACCGAGGAAGTCGCCGGCGATGTCGCCGAAGCGGGGCACGAGGGGGCCGAAGACCGACCGCCACGCTCGCTCGTCACCGACGAGGCCGTCGGCCGTCTCGTCGACCGACCGAACCGCGGCACCGCCGGCGGCGCCGCCGATCGGATGCGAGTACTGCACCTCGGGCCATGCCCACTGCAAGCCGTGTCGTTCGAGTCGGGCGAGTTCCGCGAACTTGGTGTCGAAGCTCAACGGGTGGAAGCCGGAGCACTCGTCGTGGAGCAGACCCGGGACGGTCAGCTCGCTGCTCCGTGTGCCGCCGCCGATCCGTGGTGCGGCCTCGAGCACCGTGACCTCGACCCCGGCCGTCGCCAGCGTGAGCGCGGCGGCCAGCCCGTTCGGTCCGGCCCCGACGACGACCGCGGTGGTCACGCGATGCTCAAATCGACAGTCCGCCGTCGACCGGAACGACCACGCCGGTGATGTAGCCCGCCTGTTCGGAGGCGAGGAACCCGACCAGCGGTGCGGTTTCCTCGGGTGCGGAGAAGCGTCCCATCGGGATCTCGGCCTGCAGCTCGGCGAGGCGGTCGGGAGGGATCGAGGCGACCATGTCGGTCTCGGCGTTGGGCGAGATGGCGTTGACCGTGATGCCGAACCCCGCCAACTCCTTGGCGGTGGTGCGGGTGAACCCGATGATGCCGGCTTTGGCGGCCGCATAGTTGGCCTGACCGATGTTGCCGTGCAGCCCGGTGTACGAGGTGACGTTCACGATCCGGCCGTAGCCGCGTTCGCGCATCGTCGGCACGACGGCACGGGTGAGGTTGAAGGTGCCGGTGAGATGCACGCCGAGCACCGCCTGCCAGTCGTCGTCGGTCAGTTTCCAGACCACACGGTCGCGCAGGATCCCGGCGTTGTTGACGACGATGTCGATGCGGCCGGTCACGCCGAGCACGTGGTCGACCGCGGCGTTCACCGACTCGGAATCGGCGACGTCGGCGACGAGCGGGATCGCGTCGTCGAGTTCGCCGACGAGCACGTCGGCGAGTGCCTGCTCGTTCACGTCGGCCACCGCCACGGTGGCACCGGCGGCAGCGAAGAATCGGCTGAGTGCCAGCCCGATGCCCCGCCCGCCGCCGGTCACGATGACGGTGCGGTCGCTGAAGTCGTATGAGGTGCTCATGGTGTTCCGATGATAGGGACGAGGCCGCCGCCGCGGCCAGCGTCGGCGGTCGTGTCGGAGGCCGGATGCACCGGCTTCACGCCCAGTCCGGGGTGTACTCGATGTGGGGTTCGATCGGCCCGAGGTCGGCGTGGCGGCGGAGCTCGTACCGGCCGAGCTGGTTGCGGTGCACCTCGTCGGGCCCGTCGGCGAGGCGCAGCAGCCGGGCGGTGGCGTAGGCGGCGGCCAGGCCGAAGTCGTTGTTGGTGCCGGCACCGCCGAACGCCTGGATCGCCCAGTCGACGATCTTGCAAGCCATCGTCGGCGCGGCGATCTTGATCATCGCGATTTCGCTGCGGGCTTTCTTGTTGCCGACCGTGTCCATCAGGTGGGCGGTCTTGAGGGTCAACAGGCGGGTCTGCTCGATTGCGATCCGCGACTCGGCGATCCGTTCGAGCGTCACCGACTGCTCGGACACCGCACGGCCCCAGGTGACCCGGTGCTGGGTCCGCCGGCACATCATCTCGAGTGCCCGCTCGGCCAGACCGATCAGCCGCATGCAGTGATGGATGCGGCCCGGGCCGAGGCGACCCTGGGCGATCTCGAACCCGCGCCCCTCGCCGAGCAGCATGTTGGTCGCCGGCACGCGCACGTCGACGAAGTCGACCTCGGAGGCCCGATCGGGCATGCCGTAGAAGTTGAACACCGGCAGCGGACGCATCACGTCGACGCCCGGTGTGTCTTTCGGCACGAGGATCATCGACTGCTGCCGGTGACGATCGGTGCTGTCGGGGTTCGACTTCCCCATGAAGATGATGACGTCGCACCGGGGGTCGGTCGCGTTGGTGGTGTACCACTTGCGGCCGTTGATCACGTATTCGTCGCCGTCGCGCACGATCGAGCTCTGGATGTTCGTCGCGTCGCTCGACGCGACGAACGGCTCGGTCATCGCGAACGACGAGCGGGTCTCGCCGGCGAGCAGCGGTCGCAACCACCGCTCCTGGTGCTCCGGCGTGCCGTAGCGGGCGAGCACCTCCATGTTGCCGGTGTCGGGCGCCGAGCAGTTGAACACCTCAGGTGCGAGGTGTGAGCGGCCCATCACCTCGCAGAGCGGCGCGTACTCGAGGTTGGTGAGGCCAGGTCCGTGCTCGCTGTCGGGGAGGAACAGGTTCCACAGACCGGCCTCGCGTGCGAGCGGCTTGAGTTCCTCGACGACCGGCCACACCGCCCACGGGCCCAACTCCGCCGACTCGGCGAAGTAGCGGGCCTCGTTCGGATAGATGTGTTCGTCCATGAACGCCTCGAGCCGCTCCCGCAGCTCGCGCGTGCGGGCGTTCTCACCCAGGTCCATGGGCGTCGGGCCCGTCGTCGTGTCGGTTGCCATCACGTGTCGTTCACCGTTCGTTGGTCGCCATCGGGGGGTCGGGGGTGTGCGTTCCGGCGCGGAGGCTCTCGATCCACTGTTCGCGCGTGTCGACGCGGACGGTGGCGATCGAACGTGCCATCTCGCTGTCGCCGCGTTCGAAGGCATCGAGCAGCATGCGGTCGTGCGCGAGCGCCACTTCTCGTCGCTTCGGAGAGGTGAGCCAGGCGCGTCGGAGGTTCTCGTCGCGGAGCTGGATCGCGGAGAGGATCGAGCTGAGTGTCTCGTTGCCGGTCGCGTCACCAACCAGCGCTTGGAACCGTCGTTGGAGGCGTGCGACCTCGGCGGGGTCGGTGGCGGCCTCGAGTTCGTCGATCACCGCGTGCATCCCGGCAAGTTGCTCCGGGGTGACGCGCTGGGCGGCGAGCGCCGTGGCGGACGGGAGCAGCATCCGACGAACCTCCAGCACCTCGTCGACGCCGTGGGTCTGGAGCAGTTCCATCGCGAACGACAGACCCGACAGCAGCTCACTGGGTGCCAGGCTCGTGACGTAGGTGCCGTCGCCGCGGCGGACGTCGAGGACGTTGATCTGCTTCAGTGCCCGCACGGCCTCGCGCAGCGAGCCGCGTGAGACGCCGAGTTGGTCGGCCAGCTCCTGCTCGGGTGGCAGCCGGTCGCCCGGACGCAGCTGGCCGGATCCGATCATCTGCCGGATGCTGTCAATCGCTCTCGTGGTGACGCCCATGCCACTTCTCCCGTCTCGTGATCGCCGCCCAGCGTGCCATATGGAACGCTCCGTGCTCGTTGGGTCGTGGGAGCGTCATCGGCTCCGAGTCCCATTCGTGAACGACCCGCCGCACCCCGAGGGCTGCGGCGGGTCGTTCGACATCATCGGGATCAGCCGGCGTCGCCGGTCGCCAGTGCGCTGACGTCCTCGAACTCGCCGTCGATCGGGACGACCTTGCCGTTCTCGAGCCGGCTGTACACCACGCTCCGGTTGAAGAGGCGGTTGTACCCCTCGAGGCCGTCGGTCCACTCCTGCGTGAAGTCGAGCACCGGCACCATGCCGTTCAGGTCGAGGCTCGACGTGGTGTTCGCCGCGTTGTAGAACGACTCGGCGGTGATGTCACCGTCGATCGTCTCGGCGATCTGGGTGAACCCGACGAACGCGGCCCACGTGCCCATGCCGCCGAGCGAGTTGTAGTCCAACGCCGTCGTGTCGATGCCACCCTCGTCGAGCGCCAGGCGGTACTCAGCCCACGGCTCGGTCGAGATGTCGGGGTACATCCCGACGATGATGTCGCCGTCGGTGGCCTCTTCGGCGCCCTTGGCGGACACTTCGTTCAGGTTGCCCTGCGGACCGTACTGCCGGGCCTCGGTACCCGACTGGGCCCAGGCGGTGTTCCACGTGATGTAGGGCGTCTCGGAGATGACGGCGACGACGCAGTCGGCATCGGTGGTGGCCTGGGCGACTTCGGCCGAGTAGTCCTGCGCGGTGGGGGGCAGGATGATCGTGTTGCCGAAGCTCATGCCGAGCGCGGTGATCGCGTTCTCCATCGGCGGGATGAACACCTGCGCACCGTCGATGATGACGGCGTTGATGCTCTCACAACCGTCTTCGACCGCCTTCTTCACCTCGCCGACCGCGTACATCGGCTGGTTGCCGATGTTGAACGAGTACGGGCTGGTGAGCTCCGCCGGTGTGATCGGACAGCACGCGCCGAACCAGGTGATGCTCGATTCGGCGATGACGGGGACGATGCTCTCGGCGAAGTACGTGAACGAGCCGACGATCGAGACCATGCCTTCCTCGACGGCCTGGCGGGCGCAGGTCGTGGCGATCGCCGGGTCGAACTGCTCGTCGCAGACGGTGACCTCGAGCGGCCGGCCGGCGATGCCGCCCCGGGCGTTGATGAAGTCCTGGTAGAGGTTCGCCGTGTTGGCGATGTTCTGGTAGGTCGGTCCGGCGGCGTTGAGCGTGGTGACCGTCATGACCTTGAGCGGTTCGCCGGTCGGCTCGGTCGAGTCACCGGTCGACTCGGCGGTGGAGTCACCGGAATCCGTCGTGTCGTCGGATGGTTCGGCGGAGTCGCCGGCCGTGGCGGTGTCGTCGGCGGGTTCGGCGGTGTCGTCGTCGCCGCCGCACGCCGAAGCGACGAGCGCCAGGGCGATGAGTGGAGCGACGATGGCCCGCAACGAACGTGTGCGCTGGGCAGGTCCTCTGGACATTGGTTGGTTCCCCCTTGATGTGGATGTGCGTGCGAAGTCGACCGACGTTGCATCGACACGACCCCCTGTGTGCCAGACGTCATTTGAACACAAACATCGGATGTTCGCCAGTTGGACATCCGATGTTGTTGGAGATCTGCCGCTCGACGTAGAACGTCGGCATTCGTCTGCATTGGCCCGTTCATCGCTCAGGCGTGCGGCTTCCGCTTCGATTGGATCGCGTTCGAATGTCGCGCTACTGTCCCGCCACGCGCCGAGCGATCCGATGTTTCAGCATCGGAGATCGCACCGGTGTGGGGGAATTCGCATCGACCGAGGGGGAAGATGAACGAAGTCATCAGATTCGCGCTGCTGGGGCTCGGGGTCGGAGCGTTGTACGCGTTCGGCTCGCAGGGCCTCATCGTCATCTACCGCGGCACCGGCGTCCTCAACTTCTCGCTCGGCGCGACTGCGATCGCCGGGGTCTTCGTGCAGTGGGAACTCCAGTACGAGCACGGCTGGCCGTTCGTCGCCGCGGCGGTCGTCGGCGTCGCGCTCTCGGCGCTGCTCGGTGCACTGACCCACTGGGTGATCATGCGCCCCCTTCGGCGCGCCAGCTCACTCGTCCGGGTGATCGCCACGCTCGGTGTGCTCATCACGGTCCAGGCCGGGGTCGTGATCCGCTACGGCTCGGCGCCACGTCAGGTCGACAGCTGGCTCCCGACCGACCGGGTGACCCTGTGGGGCGACGTCGGTATCACCGTCGACCGCTTCATCCTGATCGGCATCGCCGGTGTGTCGGCATTCTGCTTGTGGCTGCTCTACCGATCCAGCCAGTTCGGTCTCGCGACCGAAGCGGTGTCGGAGAGCGAGCGCTCGGCGTCCGCCGTTGGCGTGTCACCCAACCGGATCGCCGTGTTGAACTGGTCGCTCGGTTCGGCACTCGCCGCCTTCGCCGGCATCCTCGTCGTGCCGATCATCACCTTGCAGGTCACGTCGATGACCTCGCTCGTGCTGGCCGCGCTGGCCGCGGCGCTCGTCGCCGACTTCCGGTCGTTCCCGATCGCCACCGCCGCCGGTGTGGGGCTCGGGGTCGGCCAGACGTTGGTGGGTCGCTTCGTCGATCAGCAGGGACTCGGCCCGTCGCTGCCGTTCCTCGTGATCATCGTGTTCCTGGTCCTCCGCGGACGGTCGCTGCCGCTGCGCGACTATTTCCTGCGGGAGTTGCCCATGATCGGCAACGGTCGCATGTCGTGGGATTGGACGATCTTCGGGTCGCTGGTCGTCATCTTCCTCATGCTCACCAAGCAGGCCAAGTGGGTCGACGCGATCACGGTGTCGCTGGGCGTCTCGATCGTGCTGCTGTCGATCGTGGTGCTGACCGGTTACGCGGGACAGCTCTCCCTCGCGCAGTACTCGATGGCCGGATTCGGTGCCTGGGTCGCCGGTCGGCTCGTCGCGGTCTACGACATCCCGTTCCTGCTCGGTCTCGTCGCCGGTGTCGCCGCCGCCGTGCCGCTCGGTCTGGCGTTTGCGCTGCCGGCCGTGCGCACCCGCGGCATCAACCTCGCAATCGTCACGCTCGGACTCGGCACCACGATGGAACTGATGCTGTTCCGGAACCGGGACTACACCGGCGGGGTGCAGGGCACCCAGGTCGGTAATCCGGATCTGTTCGGCTTCGACATCGGTTCGATCAACCATCCGGCTCGTTACGGCATCTTCACGCTCGCGATGGCGCTGCTGGCGGTGTGGGTGATCTCGAACGTGCGACGCGGCCGGAGTGGTCGTCGCCTGATCGCGGTCCGTACCAACGAGCGCGCGGCCGCTGCGCTGGGCATCGACGTGATGGCCGCCAAGCTCTTCGCGTTCGCGTTCGCCGCTGCGATCGCGGCGTTGGGCGGCATCCTCCTGGCGTTCCGTCTCAGCTCGATCAGCTACCAGTCGTTCACCAACTTCACGTCGGTCACCTACGTCGGTTTGGCGCTGGTCGGTGGCGTCGGCCACCTCCTCGGTGCGTTCGTCGGTGCGTTGATGGCGACGGCCGGTGTCAACCAGGAGGTCCTCGAATCGACCTGGGGCGGCGTCGGCAAGTGGATCCAGCTGATCAGCGGCATCGCGATCCTCCTCACCGTGCTCGCCTACCAGGACGGTGTCGCCGCCGAGTGGGTGAAGATCTTCCGGTTCTTCAAGAAGGCCCGCAAGTGGGGGCGCTCGTACATCATCGAACTCGCCGACGTCGCTGCGCCGATGCCCGAGGACGGCCACTTGGTCAAGGTGCCACCACGAACGCTGTCGATGGAAGGCCTCACGGTCCGTTACGGCGCGGTGGTCGCGGTCAACGACGTCTCCCACCGGGTCGAGCCCGGACGGGTGACCGGCCTGATCGGTCCGAACGGTGCCGGCAAGACATCGCTGATCGACGCGCTGAGCGGCTTCACGTCGGCCGAGGGCCGAGTCATGCTCGACGACGTCGACCTCTCGAACCAGTCGGCGACGCGACGGGCGCGAGCGGGTGTGGCCCGGTCGTTCCAGTCGCTCGAACTCTTCGAGGACTCGACCGTGTTCGAGAACCTCAGCGTGGCCGCCGACCCGCAGGACCTCCGTTCGTATCTTCGCGACCTCGTGCAGCCGGTCAACCCGCCATTCCCACCCGAGGTCGTCCGGGCGATCAAGGAGTTCCAGCTCGACGAGGATCTCCACCGCGACGTGAAGGATCTGTCGTACGGCAAGCGACGACTGCTCGCGATCGCCCGCGCCGTTGCGATGCACCCGAGCGTGCTCCTCCTCGACGAACCGGCCGCCGGTCTGAGTTCGGCCGAGAGCGCCGAACTGGCCCGAGTCGTCCGCCGCCTCGCCGACGACTGGGGCATGGCGATCCTGGTGGTCGAGCACGACATGGAGTTCGTGATGGGGGTGTGCGACGAGGTGATCGTCCTCGACTTCGGCACCAAGATCGCCTCGGGTGTGCCCGAGGACGTCCAGTCGAACCCGGCCGTGATCGCCGCCTACCTCGGTGACGAGACCGACCACGACGACGAGGTCGAGATCGACGAGTCGGATCGAACCGTGTCGACGATCGGAGGGACGTCGTGAACACCCAACTCTCACCGGTGGTGCGACCGCTGCTGCAGACCCGCAACCTCAAGGCCGGCTATCAGGGTCGCGAGGTGGTCCGAAAGGTCGACCTGACCGTGCGGCGCGGCGAGGTCGTGTGCCTGCTCGGCCCGAACGGCGCCGGCAAGACCACCACGCTGCTCACCATCGCCGGCGAGCTGGCGCCGGTCGACGGCATCGTGCTGTTCGACAACGTGCCGACGTTCACACCGATGTACCAGCGGGTGCGCAACGGCATCGGCCTGGTCACCGAGGAGCGCCTGGTCTTCACCAAGATGTCAGCGCGTGACAACCTGCGGATCGGCGGCGGCGACGTCGAACGGGCACTCGCGCTGTTCCCCGAGCTCGAGCCGCGGCTGTCGGTCCGCGGCGGGATGCTCTCGGGCGGTGAGCAGCAAATGCTCGCGCTCGCACGGGCGCTCAGCCTCGACCCGAAGCTGCTGCTCGCGGACGAGTTGTCGCTCGGGCTCGCGCCGAAGATCGTCGACCGTCTGCTCGGAGCGGTCCGGACCGCGGCCGACGACCACGGCACGGGTGCCCTGATCGTCGAACAGCATGCGCGCAAGGCGCTCAAGTACGCCGACCGCATGTATCTCATGGCGCGCGGACAGGTACTGCTCGAACTCCCGGCCGACGAGGCGATCGAACGACTCGACGAGATCGAGGAGGCGTACCTGCGCGGCACCTCCGAGACCGAGGAAGACCACATCGAACACAAGCGCCGGAAAGACAAGAAGAAGGCATGGCGACGTCTGCGGGTTCGTGAACGCGAGCTGGCGCGACTGACCGGACGAATCGTCTCCACCAGGAGGGAAGAGGATGATGACCACTACTTGGAGATCGAGCGCGTTCGGCGTGACCGGTCGATGCGAGCAAGGAAGTAACTGACATGGGCTACCGCACCGCTGAACTCCCCCCGGTCGATCTCGACGAGTTCGCCAAGATCCCGTTCATGGAACGGATGAAGATGCTGCAGCTCCACTGGGTGGAGCAGGGTTTCGGCACGCCGAAACAGACGGGCACCTTCTACGCCTGGAAGATCTTCCTCTACGCGCTGTTCGGGTTGATCTTCGCGGGTGCGTTCACCGCCGGACTCGAGTTCAACGACATCGGCGGCTGGTGGGACGAACCGATCCTCTACCAGAAGCTGATGATCTGGACGATCCTGATGGAGATCATGGGGCTCGCGGCCACGTGCGGCCCCCTGGCGTTCCACTTCGACCCACCGATCGGCGGGATCCTGTACTGGTGGCAGAACGACACGCTCCGGGTGCCGCCGTACCCGAACCACGTGCCGTTCACGAAGGGCAGCCGTCGCACCCCATGGGACACCGGGATCTACAAGCTGATCCTGGCGAGCCTGATCTTGCTGCTGTTCCTGTCGGGCGATCCGGTCGAAGGCTTACCCGAGGGTCGTGCCGGCATGCTCCCGCAGTGGGCGATCCTCATCTACTGCGGACTCATCATCACGATGGGGCTGCGCGACAAGGTGGTGTTCCTGTCGTCACGCGCCGAGCAGTACGTGCCGACGCTGCTCTGCTTCGGGTTGATGACCAACTTCGTCGACATGATCGTCGCGGCCAAGATCTTCATCGTCGTCGTGTGGATGGGTGCCGGGTTCTCGAAGCTCCAGCACGGGTTCTCCTCGACGGTCTCGATCATGGTGCAGAACACGCCGTGGGTGACGTCCGACAAGTTCCGCAAGGCGACGGTCAAGGACTATCCCAACGACATCCGGCCATCGAGAATCACGCACCTGATGGCGCACATCGGTGGAACCACCTGCGAGATCGTGATGCCGCTCGTGCTGCTCTTCTCGCCGTGGCCCTGGATGACCTGGATCGCGATCGTGTCGATCTGGGCGCTCCACACGTTCATCATCTCGACGTTCCCGCTCGCCGTGCCGCTGGAGTGGAACGTGTTCTTCATGTTCTGCGCAGCGTTCCTGTTCGGCAACTTCAAGGCCGGTGAGGGCTACGGCGTCGGCGACATGGATCCGTTGCTCCTGGCGGTCGTGGTCGGCGTCGCGCTGTTCCCGATCGTCCTCGGTGCGCTCCGCCCGCAGTACGTGTCGTTCCTGGTCGGGATGAAGCAGTACGCCGGCAACTGGGCGTCCGCCACCTTCTCGCTCCGCAACAAGGAGATCGAGGACCGCATCAACGAGAAGATCGTCAAAGCGGCCGACAACCAGATCGACCAGCTCGAGCCGCTGTTCGGCAAGGAGATCTCGGAGATCTTCATCCAGAAGGCCGTGGCGTTCCGGATGATGCATCCGATGGGTCGGATGCACATCTCCGGGCTGATGTGCCACGTCGACAGTCTCGACGATCGCATCCAGCGTGAGGGTGAGTTCTTGAGCAACGTGCTGACCGGCTGGAACTTCGGCGACGGTCACTGTCTCGACGAGCGACTGATCGCGGCGTGGCAGGAGCGCTGTGAGTACGAGCCCGGTGACGTCGTCGCCGTGTTCACCGAGTCGCAGCCGGCGTTCAGCAAGAAGGTCCAGTACCGGGTGATCGATGCCGCCCTCGGCACGGTCGAGAAGGGCTGGTACCACAACGACGACGCCTACCACGAGCAACCGTGGCTCCCGAACGGCCCGATCCCGCACACCGTCACCTGGCGGCTCGAGGACTATGAGCCGCAGGGCGTGCCGCACCCGGGCACCGGCGGCCGGTGACCCCTCGGCCGCTCCGAGCCGCCGCGTGACGGCGGCTCGGAGCCCGGTCGGGTGACGAGCGCTGCGTCGCTCAGTCGGTGGTGTGGTCGCCGCTGCCGACCACTTCGGGCGTCGCGATCGGCGCCTCGACCTCCGTGCCGAGCGGCCAGTGGGAGTAGCCGCCCCAGCACACGGCCGAGGTGTCCTCGCGGACGGCGCACGAATAGCCGTAACCCGTCTGCATCGACACGATCGGCTGGGCGGCGCCGTTGACATCCACCGGCGTCGGTTCGCCGTCGGAGGTCGGGGTGCCGTCACCGGCCTGACCGTTGCCGTTCTCACCCCAGCACTGTGCGGTGGCGTCGCCGAGTGTGACGCACGCGGTCGCGTGTCCGGCGCTGATCGACTCGGCGTCGCTCACGCCGGTCACGTCGACCGGGAGCGCGCTGTTCGTCTTGTCGCCGTTGCCGAGCTGGCCTGAGCCCGCCGACCCCCAGCACTGGACGCTGCCGCCATCGATGACGACGCACCCGTGGCCGTCGCCGACCGCGAGGTCGACCGCCGAATCGACGCCGACGACAGCTGCGGGCCCGCTCGAACCGCTCCCGCCGGTGCGAGAGCTGTTGCCCCAGCACCACACGGTGCCGTCGTCGAGCGTGGCACACGAGATGGCGCTGCCGACCTCGATGTCGACGGCGGTCCGTTCCGCCGGCAACCCGACGACCTCGATCGGCGTGGTGCGTTCGACACCTGACGCGAGCCCGGCACCCAGCTCGTTGAACGTGTTGAGTCCCCAGCACCACACGCCGGATCCGGGGCCGTCGGCGATGGCGCAGCTGTGGCGGTACCACGTGGAGATGTCGGTGACCCCCGTCAGACCGGTGACCTCGACCGGCGAGAACCGGCGTGTCGTCGTACCGTTGCCGTCGTCGGTCCCGTCGCCGAGCTGGCCGCGTGAGTTCTCGCCCCAACACCTGGCGGTGCCGTCGTCGAGCACGGCGCACACCGTCGACCATCCCGAGACGACCTGGGTGGCGTTCGTGATCGTGGTCGGCTGCGGCTGGTAGCGGCGGACGTTGGTGCCGTCGCCGAGATGCCCGGCCTCGCCCCAACACCAGACCGCGCCGTCGGTCATCAGCGAACACGTCTGTTCGTACCCGGCCGAGATCTCCGCGATGCCGAACAGACCTGCCGCCGGCACGTAGCCATTGACGTCGACGATCACGTCGGTCTCGGCGAGGCTGTAGATGCAGATCTGTCCCTCGCCATCGAGGCTGACCTTGGACAGCACGCCGTTCGGTTGGATCTGTCCCGGCCCGTAGTTCACGTTGGACGTCGTCGGCCGATCGGCGTCGCACGGCCACACGGTGAGGAATCCGGCGGCGGAGGGCAGCACGGCCGTGACGTTGAGATAGGCGGCCGTGGCGTCGTCGGGGATGTTGCAGCGGCCACCGATGTCGACGACGTACACCTCGTCGGGCCCGAACCGTCCGTCGCCCTGGAACAGACCGTCGAATGTCACTCCGTCGGGTCGCGTGTCGGCGCAGCGGGCGGGTTCGATCGCAACACGGTTGCCGCCCGGCGGCACGTAGGCGTTGACATCGGCGATCACATCGGCCGGAGCGAGGGAGAAGATGCAGACGAACCCGTCGTCGGAGACGGTGGCGAGCACCGCATTCGGGTTGACGTCGCCCGGCCCGTAGTTGACGTTGGACGTCTCGGGGACCTCGTCGGTGCAGGGATAGACCGTGAGGAACCCGGGTGCGTCGGGGAAGATCGCGGTGACGTTGAGGTACACGGCTTCGGTCCCGACGGGGACCTCGCCGCGATCCCACACCTTGAACTTGGCGATGCCACCGGCGTCGAGTCGGCCGTAGGCCGCGTACTGACCGTCGACGGTCTCGTTGCCGGGTGGCTGACGGGTCTCGAGCAATCGCGCCGGTTCGACGGGGATCGGTGCACCGCCGACCGGCACGTAGCCGGTGACGTCGACGATGACATCGGTCGTCGCGAGCGAGTAGACGCACACCGTGCCCTCGTCGGAGACCTTGGCCATCACGGAGTTGGGCACGATGTCGCCCGCGAAGTAGTTCACGTGCGATGCGACGGGCACTTCTGCGGTGCACGGATAGACGGTCAGGAACCCGAGTGTCTCGGGTGCGACGGCCGTCACGTTCAGCATCACGGCGGCGGGGTTGTCGGCGACACCGCCGCGGCCGGCGACGTAGAGGGTGACGTGCGTGCCGGCGTCGACTTGACCGATCCCTTCGAACAGTCCGTCGATCGTCTCCTGTCCCGGCCCGATGCGGGTGTCCATCAACCGCGCCGGGACGATCGGCACGAGGTTGGCGTCGCCGACCGCGTCGGCCTCGGGTGCGTTGCCCGCGAGGACGGCCGTGGCGGCCAGGACCAGGGCGGCGACGACCAGGACCGGTCGGCGCACGCCTTGCGCCCGTGTGGGGGGACGAATGACATCGGATGGGGCTGACATCCGGACGAACGTAGTCGAACGCGCTCGGTTCGATTTCCGCAATGCCGGCGGGCTTTGTCCAGGCGCGGCGTGGGGCACGGGTCACCCGAACGCGCGGCGGATGCCGGCGCTCAGTGTGTCGATCGCGAACGTGAGCACGACGAGTGCACCGATGGCACCGAGCACCGCGGCGTCGTCGCGGGCGACGAGGTGCTCCTGCAGCAGCCGACCCAACCCCGCTGCTCCGACCACACCCACGATGACCGTCCTGGGAATGGCATCTGAATGCTCCTTGGTTCGATGGATGGTCGAACGGACCATTTCTGCGGGGCCACTCGGGCCACCGGGTCGACGGTCACCTCGGTGACATCTTCGGACCGCGGGGTGTGAGGCCGCGAACAGAGGTACGATGAAGCCCTTGGGATGAGTCGCCTTGTCTGGGCGGGACGGCCGTAGCGCTGTCGCCCGGTGCAGGCCCGACGCCTCGACCTGAGCCAACGGCTCGAGGAGTCACATGAACGTCCACTCGTTTCCCATCTCGCGGTCGGTTCCGACCGTCACCGGTCAGACGGCCGCCGCAGCGGTCTGGTCGCCGCGAGTCCGCGGCCGCCGCGGGCGCGTCGCGATCCGACTCCCGTGGGCGCGCAGCATCGCGGTCGACCCCGCTCGGGTCACGGTCGAAACGCGACGAGCGGCGTGAGCGACACACGAGGGGTCACGCGGTTCCTCCCGTCCACCACGCCGCGCTTAACCGACGCGCTGCTGCTCGACGCACCGCTCGGTTCGCCGAGCCGGCCTTCGTGGCGCGGCCGCCTCCATCTGTTCGCGCTGGTGGTGGCGATTCCGATGCTCGTCCTGCTCACGATCGAGTCCGGCGCTGCCGACGCTCGCGCCTCGGTCATCATCTACGCCACCGGACTGTGCTCGATGCTCGCCGTGTCGACGACGTACCACCGCTACGTGCACACCATCCGAGGACGTGCGGCGTGGCGTCGCGCCGATCACGCCACGATCTTCGCGGCGATCGCGGGCACCTTCAGTGCGCTCGCGATGTCGAGCTTCAGTGCCGGGCCGACGATCGCCCTGCTGATCGTCATCTGGGGCGCGGCGGCGGTCGGGGCGGCGTTCAAGATCTTCAGCTTCCACCGCTCCAGCCGGTTCGGAGCAGCGATGTACATCGCGCTCGGCTGGGCCGGCGTCGCGATCGTCCCGGCGGTGTGGCAGCGTGGCGGACCGGTCTCCGTCGGTCTGCTGCTCGGCGGTGGGGTGCTCTACACGGTCGGCGCGATCGGGTTCGGACGCAAGTGGCCGACGCTGCGACCGGAGACGTTCTCGTACCACGAGGTGTGGCACGCGTTCACGATCGCCGCCGCCGGCCTCCACTTCGCGGCGGTGTGGACCGTGGCGACGTGACCACCGCCGATGACGCCCGGCCCGAAGCCGTCGAGCGACAATGCGCGAGGTGCCGGATGGCGTTCCCCGTCGAACCCGGGACTCACCCGATGGAGCTGATCGGCTGGTGGACATGTGAGGGGTGCACCGCGTCGTTGCTCCCCGCGCGACATCGGACCACGACCGTGTCCGACGCCGGCACGGGTTGAGGCCACGTCCGCGGCTCTCGTGGGTGCACAGGTCCTGGTTCGCCTGTCGGTGCCGGTCTCGACCCGGTTCGCAGCCACCGTGGGAGGGCTCAGGATCACCGATGTGACGGGGGAGTGCTCGCACGACGGCGCACCCAGCGCCGCTCCGTACCGAACTGATCGGTGAAGCTGGACTCGGCGACATCGGTGCCGACGAGCACGAGCTCGCCGTCGGCCGGTAGCGGTTGGCGAGCGTCGGGGTTGGCCTCGACCCAGTCGCCATGGTCGACCGCGACGACGTTGCACTGGGTGCGTCGGTACAGGTGGACGTCGGCGAGCGTCTTGCCGGCGAGCGCCTTCGGGACCGGGGCTCGGAACACGTGGAGTCCCTGAGCAACGAGCAGCGTTTCGTCGCCGCGGAAGTGGTTCCAGATCGCAGCGGAGCCGGTGCCGGCGTACGACAGCACCGAGTCGGCTCCGGCCCGGTAGAGCGTGCTGACGTTGCGATCGAGGCGTGATCGCGAGACGATCCTCACATCGGGACGCAGCCCGCGGCAATAGCGAGTCAGATAGACGTTCACGTCGTCGTCATGGGTCGTGATCAGCACGGCGCCGGCCTCCTCGAGCCCGGCCTCGTCGAGAACCGAGCGGTCCGCTGCGTCGCCGATCACGTATCGGACGCCCGGCCGCTCGCGGTCGGGGAGTTGCTCGACGATCGCGTAGGTCACTCCTTCTCGATCGAACGTGCTCCCGATCGCCCGGCCGACCCGTCCACCGCCGACGATCACGGCGTGTCGTGCGTCGGCGGAGTGGACGGCGTACTCGGCGTCGAACGCTGCGAGCTGATCGTCGGTCGCGGCCAGGAGCAGGATCATCGAATCTTGCATCACCATGTCACCGTTCGCGATCGAGAACTCGCCTCGATCCCACACCCCGATGATCCCGACCCCCAGCCGCGCGCGTAGACCGAGCTGACTCAGTGTCTTGCCGACCATCGCGGTGCCGACAGCTCCCGCTTCGGCGATCTTCAACCCGACGAACTCACCGATCACGTGGCTCGTCCCGCCGATGTCGAGCGTGCGCGCCGCCATCGCCGACCCGAGGATCTCGCCGAGCTGGAGCACGTGGTCGGCGCCGGCGATCTCGAGGATGTCGACCGACGCCGGCGAGTTGGCGGTCGCGAGGATCTGGGTGTCGGGTGCGATCTCGCGGACGGTGAATGCGATGTTGGTGTTCGTCGGGTCGTTGCGGGTCGCGACCACCATCGCTGCACTCGCCACGCGCGCGCTGCGGTAGGTCTCCGGGTCGTCGAGTTCGCCGACCATCACGCGTCGACCCTCGTCGTGGAGGCGGCCGGCGACGTCGAGGTCGTCGACGAGTACGACGTAGGGCACCTTCGCCTGGTCGGATCGTTCGACCAGCGCCTGCTCGACCGGCCCCATGGAGGTGAGGATGAGGTGCCCCTCGATCGTGGCGGGCAGTGAACGCGGCGCCCGTCGCCGGTCCCGTTCGTTCATCCACGGGACGAACACGAACTGGATGAACACGAACGGCAACATGACGAGCAGGAAGGTCGAGCCGGACAGCAGGACCACGATCGAGAAGATGCGGCCGAGATCGGACTCGAACGTGATGTCACCGAAGCCGAGCGTCGTCATCGTGGTGAGTGTCCAGTAGACGCTCGTGGCCCAGGAGTAGGAACGACCCTCGTAGTCCATCAGCTCGTGGAACAGGGTGGAGAAGAGCGACACCATCGCGACGAAGGCGAGCGCGAGCACGAGCACGGTCTTGTACCGGCGACGCCACTCGGCGCGTCGGATCGAGAGCTGGGCCCGTTCGTCGCCCGAGATCCGCTCATTGGAGGACACGTCGCTCGCCCGTCCGCTCAGCTGGGCGACCATCACCCCCAACGACTTCAGCACGGTGGCGGCCGACGCGGGGTGGTGAACACGTCCATGGCGACCCATGATGACATGCCCCACGGAGATCCGAATGCCGGGCGTCGATGACCCGGAGCGCCGACCGAGCGGGCCTCGATCGGTCAGGCGATGATGCAGTGATGTCGTTGTCGCCGGGATGGAGCGTCCAGGTCGTGCGGGGTTGCTCGTCGAGGCCGGCGGCCGGCCGCCTTCCGCCCGTCGCCCGCCCGTCGCAGGCGAGCGCAGCGCCACCGATCACCACGCCGGAGGTGACCGGCATGACCAGCACCGATGCGATCGCGAACAGCCAAGCCGATCGGTGAGAAGTTGGAACCGGCGTTGCGTCCGTCGACGCGCGCCGGCCCGTCACCCCCGTGGCGAGGGCGTCAGATCCGTCGGCGCGTCAGTCCCACACAGGCGACACCTGCTGCGAGCACGAGCGTTGCCAGGCTGATCGTCGTGGAGTTGCCGCCACCACCGGTCGATGGGAGGACGCTGGCGATGACGGAGATGGGCAGTTCGACCTCGCTCGGTGATCCTTCGGCGTCGTCGCCGACCAGCACGATGTGGTGCTGTCCGATGGTCGCTGCCATCGGAATGGTCACGACTGCGTTCAGGTTGCCGCTCCCGTCAGCGTTGACGGTCGCGAGCAGGATCGGTGTCGAGCGCAGCCAGATCTCGACCGATCCACCCGGTTGGAAGTCCCAGCCGACGACTGCAATCGTCTCACCTGATTGCACCGATGCGTGTCCGGCGGCGCCGGATTGGCTCGGGCCGAAGCCCGCCGACGGAGGCGGTGGGGGAGCAATCGTGGCGCCCGTACCGCGATCGCCGGTCGTCGTGGTCGTCGCGGTCGTCGCGGTCGTCGTGGTCGTCGTGGTCGCACCGGTGGTGCCGGGGTCCGTCGTCGGGCTGCTGGTCGTGGCACCGGGGGTCGAGGTCGTCGACGAGCCCGGATTCGTCGTCGTGGTCGACGGCTCGGTCGTGGTCGGGGTCGTGGTCGTGGTGCTCGTGGTGCTCGTGGTCGACGGCTCGGTCGTGCTCGTGGTGCTCGTGGTGCTCGTGGTCGACGGCTCGGTCGTGGTCGTGGTGCTCGTGGTGGTCGTGGTGGTCGACGGTGTGATCTCGGGTTCGGCCGGGAGCGGTGCGTCTCGAAACACGACGGTCAGGCGAGCTGCCTCCGACACCGGGATGGTCGGGCCGACGTCCCCGCCGGCGTGAGCGAACGTGACGGTCGATGCGTCGGGCACACTGAGCACCTCGGCGGTGTACGAGCAGAATTGCCAGGCCGTCGCGATGATCGCCTGGATACCGCAGACCCGCACGGTCTCGCCGACCGTCAGCCCGTGTGCGCTCCGGGTCGTCAGCGTGACGACGCCGGACGTGCGGGAGTACGTCTGCACCTCGGCGCTGGGCCCGGTGACCTCCGAACACCCGTGGGACATCGAGAACGTCGTTCCCGATACCTGGGCGATCGCGACCGACGCGGTGCGGGTACAACTGTCGATCGTGCTGTCGGTGATCGTCGCCAGGGTGTTGTCGAGCGTGAGGCCGGTCACGCCGTCGGGAGCGTCGATCGTGACGTCGTCGAGCAGGACGCTGCTGTTGTTGGCGACCGCGACACTGTCGCCGATGAAGTCGGTACTCGTGACGCTCGTGGGCATCCCGATGCCCGCGATCAGGAGTCCTGGTCGCGGATTCCCCCGCATGTCGACGGAGTCGGAGAACTCCGACGCCGAGATCGTCGCCGGGAGGTAGGTGCCGACAGCGGCGCTGGATGCGGCGATGTTGCCGATGAAGACCGAGTCGGAGATCGACATCGTGTTGCCGTTGCCATCGCCCATCGCGATCGCCGGGAAGCACCGCGCCACGTTCCGCTCGAAGCGCGAGTTCGTCGCGACGATGTTGCTGCGATCGGCCTTGATCGCACCGCCGCAGTAGTTGCCGTATCCAACGTTGCCGGACATCACGACGTCGTCGATGGTCACCCCGCCGCTGCGCATGTTGATTGCGCCACCACGTTCGGCGAAGAAGTTCGCGATTGTCATGCCCTCGAACGTCGGATAGACGTTGCCGTTCCAGGCGAACGCGCTGTAGGCGGCCCCGTCGGCCCCGGTCGCGACGACGTCGGCGAGCGGGGTCGCAGGGGCGTCGGGTACCGATGTCCCCGAGATCGTGAACTCGCTGCCGGACACCGACGCGATCAGGACGAATTCGGCGAGGGGGCTCGCTGCGCCGGAGATCGCAATGTACGAACCGGCGGCGAAGGGAATCGTGTCGGCGCCGACGAACGTGACGACGCCGCCGGCGGCGCTGTACGAGGTGAGCGCCACGTCGGCTCGGCTGCCCTCGATCGTCAGCAGGTCCGAACCGGGTCCCTCGATCGTGATGTGCCGCCCGGGCGTGATCTGCGAGTTCAGTCGAAGCACCTGGTGGTCGGCCGGGAACAAGGTTGCATCGAACGTGATCGTGTCGCCGTTGGCGGAAGAGGTGACCGCCTCGCGCAAGGACAGCAGGCCGTCGGATGCGTCCACGACGTCATCGAGTGTCGTCACCGTCCACGACGCGGCGCTCGCCGAACTCGAGGGGACCGCTGCCGCTGTGAGCGCCAGTAGGCCGACCATCGTGGACAGCACCAATCCGCGACGCAACGCAGATGGCCGCGCCGGGTGGGTGGTACGTGAGACAGTGGGGCGGTGCAACGATCTTCCTCCGGTTTGAGTATCCGGTGGTTACTCGGCGAGAAGTGAGACGGACTTGAGCAACTTCGGAAAGGATTCTCCGCCCCCGCGCACGCGGGCCACGCCCCGCGCCGACGGAATGGCGAACATGATCGACGCGACCCTGGAGTTGTTGGCCGACCGCCCGGTCGAACACATCACCGTGCGTGAGGTCGCTGAGCGGTCCGGGCACCATCACCGCTTCGTGGCCGCCTGGTTCGGCGGCAAGGCGGGGCTGTTCAAGGCGGTCTTCGAACAACTGGTCCGCCAGCTTGCGCCGACGGGTCGGATGCTCACCGAGTCGGGCCATATCGATCCCCGTGCCGAGCAGGTCGTCCAGCTGCTCAACTGGCTCGTCGCGAACCACCCTGAGGCATTCGCCGATCGCGCCGAGACTCCGTTGGTCGACGCCATGGCCGCGGCTCACGTCGCGATGGGAATCGCCGATGACGATGCTCGGCTGTTGGCTCAACTCGTGCTCGCTGCGACGGTCGGAGTCATCCTGTTCGGCAACGTGCTCGGACTGCAGCCCGGCGACGCTGCGCGCCTGTACGAGATGCAGATGCAGATGGCAACTGCACTTCGCCACGACAGCGGTGCCGACGCCCGTCATCCGGTCGTGCCCGACGGGACGCCGGGTTCAGCCTGAGGCGGTGACGACCGGGAGGCCTGCTTCCTGCCAACCGACGATTCCACCGTCGATGTCCTCGACCGACTCGAAACCGAGGTCGGCCATGATTGCGCGGGCCTGGCTGCTGCGGTTGCCGGAGCGGCAATACAGGACGTACGGCCTCGTCGGGTCGAACTTCGCGAGTTCGTCGGCGAAGTCGTCTCGGTAGAAGTCCAGCATCACGGCACCTTCGATGTGCCCGTCGTCGAACTCCTCTCGAGTCCGAACGTCGAGGATGACGAGGTCGTCGGGCGCGTCGGCGATGGTGCGGGCCGCAACTTCGGGCGCGACGACACGGATGTCGGCGACGTCCGTGTCGTTGCCCTGCACCGTTGCGGTCGAGTCGGCTGGTGCGGTCTCGGCGCCGGTGTCGTTTCCCCCGCAGGCGGCGAGTGTGGTCGCTGCGGTGAGCACCACGGCGAGCAGTGCGCGAGATGACGTCATCGTGTGAATCGTACGGCGATGGGAGTGTGTTGCTCAGGATCCGAGTCGAGGCACGGCCGCGGTGCCGATCCGGAAGTTGTCGCCGTTGCGATCGTCGTCCGGATTGATGTCGGTGCGATCCCGGCCGGTCACCACGGCGTTCTTCCCGAATCCCGGGGCGATGGGGCGGCCTCCCTCACGGCGGAGCCAGAGTCGGAGGAGATGGCGGCGGCGCTGTGGTTCGGGCCAGTCGACGAACGACGCGCGCGAATGGAGCGCGGCGTAGTTCGACAACCATTGGATGTCGCCCGGCCGGAAGTCCATCTCGACAGCCATGCCCGGTTCCATCGCGATCTCGTCGAACAGGTCGAGCAGTTCGAGCTGTTCGGGCCGCAGACGTGGCACTTCCGGGTAGTCCTGGGCGGTCTTCACGTAGAGCGCGCCGGCATAGATGCTGAACACGCCGTCGGTGATGCTGACGATCGGTGAGGTGTAGGTACGGGCTGGAGCGTTGTGGTCTTGGCGGTACCAATCCCAATGCAACGGCTCGAACAGCAGCGGCGCCAGGTCCGGTCGACGGCGAAGAATCTCGTTGTAGATCTCGGCACCCGACACCAGGCACGACGCACCACCGATACGGGCCGGCCGCAGACACATCAGCGCCACGAGATCCGAGCTGTCGGAGTGGAACGGCAGCACGTCACGGACCCGGGCCGACAGCGCGGTCGGGTCGTCCATCGTCTTGTCGGAGGTGGCGTACACGTGATCGACGAGGTCGCCCAGGTTGTTCTGGTGCATCGGTTCACCGAGATGGAGACCGAGGATGTAGTAGATCGCAGCCGACAACGCATCCGAGTACAGCTCGGTTCGCAGCCCGCGCACCAGGACGAAGCCTCGTCCCGAATCGACGTCGGCCGCCCACTGGGCGAGGCCGTCGGCGCATGCGGCGAGTGGATAGTCCGCTGCCTGGACGTACCGAAGGTCGGGATCGTCGGCAACGAACCGCTGCCCGAGCTGTTCGAGTTCAGCGACCTGATCGGTTCCGAGTCGATAGATCCACTCGGAACCGGCGCCCAGCTCGTCACCTCGCCACGCTGCCGATGTGGTGACTGGTTGAGGGTCGATCGAACTCATGGTCTGACAATAAGACCAGAACGAACGATTGTCGAGCGGTGTGTGCCCGCAGCGGGAGCTCCCGACCTCTGATCGTCCGGGGAGATCACCGACTCGGCCGGCGCTCGACGAGGTCGCGAGAAACGCCGAAGGGGTCCGCGTCCGGTGACGCGAACCCCTTCGGCATCCTGCTGCGGCAACCGGCTCGGGCCGCGCAAGGTGGTTGGTTGGTCAGTCCGTGCTGATCGACAGCGGTGTCGCGACCGGGAAGGCCGGCAGTCCGACGGCCGTTGGTGTCACAGCGGTGAGTAGATAGCCGTGACTGGTTCCCGACGTCGTGCCGCAGGTCGGGTTGTCGAACCCGGTCTTGGTGAAGGCGACGTTGGGCGACAACCCGTTCGCGTCGGCATTGTCGATGGCCATGAGGGTGTTCAGCGACCCGGAGTAGACGACGCCGCCGGCCCACGTCGGGGGCGCCTGCTCCCACCCGGAGTTGAGGTAGGCCGTGCCGGTGCAGCCCCCGCCGGTGTAGTAGATCTGCGAGGGCGACATGGTGCCGTCCCAGTTGAGGCCGAGGACGTGACCGGTCGACGTGTAGATCTCGACCACGGAACTCTCGGCCGGCAGCGAGGTGATGATGCCGAGTTCGACGCCGTTCGCGTCCTTCAGGGTCATCGCGCCTCCGGCGGGTCCTGCGGGACCGGTCGCGCCGGTCGCACCGGTCGCGCCGGCGGGTCCGGTCGGCCCTGCGGGTCCGGTCGGCCCTGCGGGTCCGGTCGGCCCTGCGGGCCCAGCCGGTCCTGCTGGTCCTGCTGGTCCTGCTGGTCCGGTGTCGCCCGTCGCCCCGGTGGGTCCGGCCGGTCCTGCTGGTCCTGCTGGTCCGGTGTCGCCGGTCGCCCCGGTGGGACCCTCGGGTCCGGTGGGTCCTGCTGGTCCGGTGTCGCCGGTCGCGCCGGTGGGACCCTCGGGTCCGGTGGGTCCTGCTGGTCCGGTGTCGCCGGTCGCGCCGGTGGGACCCTGCGGGCCCGGTGCGCCCGACCCGGGCGAGTACCAGCCGAGGACATCGACGATGACGTCCATCGAACCGGCGAGGTTGAAGAGCGCGATGCCGTCGGTGCCGAGGCGGACGTCCGTCGAGTTCGCGAGGACGGGGATCTCCGGGCCGACGTTCATCGTCGATGCGATCGGACGGCTCGCGCCGGCCGGGTACAACGTGACGAAGGAGGGCTCGGTCGGCAGGATCGCGGTGAGGTTCACCGACAAGGCCGTGGCCGCGGCAGGTACCCCGCAGTTCCCGGCGACGGCGATCGTTCGCGTCTGATCGGCCTGCAGCCAGCCTCCGGCGATGCCCGCGTCTCGGGAGTCGAGCAGTCGGCACGGGTCGGCCGGGTTGAACACCGACGGAGCGGCCGACGGCGATGAGGCCGATGACGCTGCGACGACGCCGGCGGTCGCGACGAGTGCGGCGACGACGGCGGCCGTACCGAGTCGCCAGGAGGAAGGTGTACGCATGTGTGGCCTCGAGTCTGGTAGGGGGATACTGCGTTGAGTGGCGACTCTACCGCGCAGCGTGTTCGAACGGGCAGACTCGTCCCCGCCGGTGCCCGATCAGGCGTGGCCGCGCGTCGGCAGCCCGACGGATGTCGAGCGCCCTCGCGGAGTGGCGCTCGGTGCACGCGTCATGCGCAACCGGCGCAGCGGGCGACGAACGGAATCATCTGCAGGCGCTCGTCCGGCATCGCACGGCCGCAGGTGACGCAGCGCCCGTAGGTGCCGGCCTCGATGCGGGCGAGAGCGCGCCGGATCTCGATCACGTCGGCGCGGATCGAACCCAATACGGCCCGGGCGCTGTTGCGATCCTCCTGGATCGTGTCGGTGTCGACCAGGATCAACTCGAGTTCGAGGATCTGGCGCTCGCCCCGTTCGGCCTGTTCCAGCAGTCGGCGCTCGATGAGTGCAAGCTCGGGCGCCGAGGTGTGCGACGTGGTGGCGGCAGCGGGGTGGTGCGACATGGCATCTCCAACGACAGATCCACCCGGACCCCCCCGGTGTGCCTCGGACCGTATGACGGTCCCGTCGGTCGGGCACGCCGGGTGAGCGGTGCTGTCGGGGTGGTGTCCAGGTGCCCGAGCGTCCCGTTCTCAATCGCGCAGGATCCAGTGGCAGGCGGCGTCGTGCGCTCGGAGGTTCCGCCACGCACGGACTCGGCCGTTCTCGACGATCAGCACGTCGCCGGCCCGCAGCACCGGGCGATCGTCGTCGAGCTCGATCTGGATCAGGCCGCGCAGCGGTGCGATCGCGGCGACGCCTCGGTGATCGAACGGTGGCTGGCCGCGCTCGTCGCCTGGCAGGTTCACGAGAAACATGCGCAGACCGGTCGTGACGTCGGTTGCCAACGCTGCGATCGTCGAGTTCGGCACGTTGCGGGCGCGGTCGTGCCGGGCGAGGTGGTACGACCGCGGGTTCCCGGCCGACAGCAGCCGGTCGATCGAGACGCCGAGCCGGTCGGCCAGGGTGATCACCGTGTCGAGTGAGAGTCCGCGCGTTCCGCTCTCGGCCTGCGAAATCGCACTCGCGGTCACCCCTGCTGCCGCAGCCAACTCGGCTTGGGAGAGGCCGAGTTCCTTGCGGATGGTCGCCAGTCCACGGGCGAGACGTCCGCCCGCCGGTGGGGGGACCGCATCGACGTCGCCCTCATCGTGCTGCAGTCGGTACGAGATCCCGTGCAGGGCGTCGGGTCGACCTTCCGCTTTGAGGACGCGGAGCCGGTCGTGGCGAACATCCAGGAGACACTGAGTGATCTGCCGGGCGTGTTCGATGAACGACGGGCCGAGGGCCGAGCCGACCTGCCAGTACGCGGTGACGCCGGCTTCCAACATGGCAGGGCACACACGCTCGAAGAATGCCGCCACAGCATCGGCGCCCCAGCGGCGGATCACGGTTCCGAGGTCGTCGACGATCAGGCAGGTGGGGTCGTGGTCCCTGACATGGCGCTCGATCGCGTCGACGAGTTGCCTGGCGGAAGCGAGCTCGGAGCCGGGCGTCGCATCGATCATCGTGACACCCTCGAGCGCGAGCGGGTCGCCCGCACGGAACGACACGAACATCGCCCGACGTCCGGGGCGCGACGCGCTCCCCACGAGCCCAGCCGCGAGCGATCGGTACAGGGCCGGGTCGTCGCAGATCCACGCAACGTTGTCGCCGGAGATCAGGCCGCCGAGCGCCGCGTCGAGACCGCCGAAACCCGTACCGACGCGGTCCATGACCGGAGATTAGCAATGCTTACCTCGAACCTCTCCATCATCAGCAACGAGAACCGGTCGATCCCCGGGTTCGACGAGGATCGGCAGGGTTTGGCGAGGTTTGGCGAGGTTTGGCGAGTTTTGGCGAGGATCGCCGGTGACGAGCGCGAAGGGGCTCGTCTGAGCGACGCGTCGAGTGCGTGACCACCGACGGCGTGATCGCTGCGACGACAGCAGGAGTCACACGACCGGTCGCCATTCCGTGTGGATCGTTGCCGTCGTACAGCCAGCGTGATGGGACCCGCCGGTCGTCGCCGACGCCGGTACCTTCCCGAGCGGCGATGACCGCCTCGTGCACAGCGTCGTGCCCGGAACGGGTCGTCGGCTCGGTCGACCGATGTTGACCGAGCCGCCCCGTCCGTGGTGGACGTCGCGACTGCGCTGCGAGTCCCCTGATTCCGCAGCTGGCGCGAAGGAGACGGATCGGATGATCGACGAGAAGCTCGAGGACGTCCTCGACGAGGTGCTACGCCGCAATCCGGGCGAGGTGGAGTTCCACCAGTCGGTGCGGGAGGTGTTGGAGAGCCTCGGGCCCGTGGTGGCGAAGCACCCGGAACTGCTCGAGCACAAGATCGTGCAGCGGCTGTGCGAGCCCGAGCGGCAACTCGTCTTCCGCGTGCCGTGGCAGGACGACAGCGGCGAGTTCCACATCAACCGTGGGTTCCGGATCGAGTTCAACAGCGCGCTCGGCCCGTACAAGGGCGGGCTGCGCTTCCACCCGTCCGTGAACACGGGCATCGTGAAGTTCCTCGGCTTCGAGCAGGTGTTCAAGAACGCGTTGACCGGCATGCCGATCGGAGGCGGCAAAGGCGGCAGCGACTTCGATCCGAAGGGTCGATCCGACGGCGAGATCATGCGCTTCTGCCAGAGCTTCATGACCGAGCTGTATCGGCACATCGGTGAGTACACCGACGTCCCCGCCGGCGACATCGGTGTCGGGGCGCGTGAGATCGGTTACCTCTTCGGGCAGTACAAGCGCATCACCAACCGGTACGAGTCCTCCGTCATCACCGGCAAGGGTGTCGAGTGGGGCGGTGCGCTGGTGCGGAACGAGGCGACCGGGTACGGCGCGGTGTTCTTCCTGCGGGAGATGCTCGCAGCGCGGAACTGTTCGATCGACGGCCGTACCGCCATCGTGTCGGGATCGGGCAACGTCGCCGTGTTCGCGATCGAGAAACTGCAGGCGCTCGGTGCTCACGTGATCGCGTGTTCCGACTCGTCGGGCTACGTCGTCGACGACGACGGCATCGACCTCGACGTCTTGAAGCAGGTCAAGACGGTCGAGCGCGGTCGCGTCGCCGACTACGCCGCGCGGCGCCCCAAGGCCGTCGTGGTCGAAGGCGGCAACGTGTGGGACCTGCCGACCGAACTGGCGTTGCCCTGCGCGACCCAGAACGAGCTGTCCGGTCGCGACGCCAAGATGCTCATCGACCACGGATGCATCGCGGTCGCCGAGGGTGCGAACATGCCCTGCACGCCCGATGCCGTGCGTTCGTTCGCCGTCGCCGGTGTCGCTTTCGCGCCGGGGAAGGCGGCCAACGCCGGGGGTGTGGCGACGTCGGCGCTGGAGATGCAGCAGAACGCGTCGCGCGACTCCTGGTCCTTCGCTCACACGGAGGCTCGTCTGGACGAGATCATGACGAACATCCACGAGACCTGCGCGGCGACCGCCGACGACTTCGGTGCCCCGGGCGACCTCGTCCGAGGCGCCAACATCGCCGGCTTCCAACGCGTCGCGTTGGCGATGGACGCCCTCGGTCTCGTGTGACCGTCGGGGCAGCCGAACGTACAGCCGCCTAGAAGTTGTCGGGGTCGGCGGCGATGGCTGCCGAAACAGGATGGCGGAACAGCTTGGAAGCGTTCTCCCATGTGATCTTTCGCACCTCGTCGGGTGTCGCGTCGGCGAGTGCAGTTGCAACGACCTCTTGCGTGTACGGCCACGTCGAATCGAGATGCGGGTAGTCGGATTCGAGGAGCAGCGAATCGACACCGATCCGATCTCGAATCCTGAAGCTCGATGGATCCTCGATCGCGCAGAACATGAAGTTGCGCTGAAGCACCTCGGCCGGCGTCGGCTCGACGCCTTTCCAGGTATCGAACAGTTCTTGGTACCGGCCGACGTGGTCGAGACGATCGAGCACTCCGGCCACCCAGCCGATGCCGCCCTCCGCCAGGCAGATCTTGATGTTCGGGAACCGAACCGGGATCTTGGAAAAGAGCCAGTCGACCGCGGAGAACATCGCGTAGCCGAAGAACAACACACCAACGGTCTCCGGCGGCGCATCCGATGAGGTGGTCGGTGTGGTGGACGACGAACCGACGTGCAGGCACACGACCGTCTCCGTCTCTTCGCACGCGGCCATCAGGGGGTCCCAGTAACCGGTGTGCAGCGACGGCAACCCGAGCTTCTCGGGCGCTTCGGTGAACGCGATCGCCTTGAAGCCGCGTTCAGCATTGCTGCGAACCTCAGCGGCAGCGACCTCCGGGTCGAGCATCCAGGGAACTTGGCACGGGATGATCCGGTCGGGGTATGGCCCTGCCCATGCCTCGATATGCCAGTCGTTCCAGGCCCGCACGGTGGCGAGTCCGAGCTCTGGTTCGACGCCGAGCTGGAGGCGCTGGCCGGCGAACCCCGGAAGTCCCGATGGAAAGTTCACGGAAGCGTAGATGCCGTTGAGATCCATGTCTCGGACGCGAGCATCGATGTCCCATGCGCCTCGACGCATCTCGTCGAAGCGCTTCGGCTCGAACGATGCCTCGGCGATCGGTCGTCCGACAACGGCGTTCAGGCCGATGTCGGGACGCAACTGGTCGTTGAAGAGCCAGACCTCGCCGCCGTTGTCACTCTCCACGATGCGTGGCGCAAGGTCGGCGAACTTTGCCGGCAGACGTCCTTCGAATGTGTCCGGGGGTTCGACGACATGATCGTCTGCCGAGATGATCGTGAACTGACGTCGAGCGGGTTCCGGGTCGGGCAGCAGGGTGACCGTACGTGGTTGGTCGGCAATGCCACGAAAGAACGTCTCGGTCGAGCGGCCGGACGTGGCGTCTGTGGTGGCTTCAGTGGACTCCATCGTCCCTCCTGGGTAGTCGTCGACGCAGCGCGTTTCGACCGCGTCGATGTGAATTATTGTAATGATAGCACTACGAGTGCCGCGTCCTTGGTGCGACCGTCACTTGGCGTCCCAACGCCCGGCGGGCGGGGGATGTTCATCGGGGTCGAACCGACCGTACGGACCGAGGCTGATGAAGATGAAGAGGCATCCGTCCGGACCGCCGATCTCGGCTCCGTAGGCGAACCCTCCGTTGACGAATCGGACCTCACCGGCGGCGTAGGTGGCCTCGTCCTCGATCGTGAGGCTTCCTTCGAGAAAGACGTACAGGGTGTCGGAAGGGTGCCAGTGCGGCTCGCCGCGTTGACCCGGCGCGAACCTGACGTAGAACACCGCATGACCGCTCGTCGGATCGACCAGGGTCTTTCGCCAGGTGGGTTCACCGCCCGCAGGATCGGCAACGGAGACGGCGGTGGGGAGGTCTGCCAGCGAGATCGGAACGCGAGCGGCGAGGGAGGGCGGTCGCTCGGTCATCCGACGACGGCACGCTCGGAGATGTCCGACGGCCGCCTGTGCTGCGTCACGACCAGCTCCAGTCGGCGTCGCGCTTCTCGAGGAACGCCTGCATCGCCTCTCGGGAGTCGTCGTAGGTTCGCAGGCGGTTGGAGTAGTCGTTCTCGGTCCGGTACCGGCCCATCAACTCGTCGCCTTCGATTCGAAGGATGGACTCCTTCGCGAGCCGGAGTGCGATTGGGCTCTTCTCGGCCATCTGCATTCCCAGTTCGATGGCGCGATCCTCGGCCGATCCCTCCGGGACGACCTCATCGATCGCACCGAGGCGATAGAACTCGGCCGCGTCGACCATCTCGCCGAGAAACATCATCCGCCGCGCCTTCGACGGGCCGAGCAACCGAAGCGCTTTGCTGGCGCCACCGAGCAGGCCGACTTTGATCTCGGTCAGCCCGAACGTCGCCTTCTCGCCGGCAATGACGAGGTCGCACACACCGGCGAGTCCGAAGCCGGCACCGATCGCCGCTCGTTCGATGGCTCCGATCACCGGAACCAGGCATTCCCGAATCGACAATTGTGTCCGACGCCATTCCCAGAACGGGTCCAGGAGTGCGTGCAGGTCGTCGTGTTGCTCGGGATCGTCCGATGCGGTCTCCTTGAGATCGATGCCGCCGCAGAAGGCACGTTCGCCCGAGGCGCTGAGCACCGCGGCGCCGATCGACCGATCTTGACCGATCGTGTCGAACGCCTGCGTCAATTCGCGCATCATCAACTTGTTGACCGCGTTGACCGGCGGGCGGTCGAGCCGGACGATCGCGACGCCATCACGGTGTTCGATGTCGATGGTTTCCATTGCTGCTCCTTGATAGTTGCGAGAGCTCGATGAGTTTCCCAGAGACCGGCTGCACCAGCCGAATCGGCGATTGCCCCGCCGTCAGCCCCGGGCCGATCCGTCGGCGGGGAGTTCGCCGGCGAGTGCACCCGCGACGCGATGCCAGGCGTCGGTTGCGCCGTGGCGCAGCGAGCCGACGTCACGGATGTGATCGTTCACTCCGGACGCTTTGATCACGACGAGGATGCCGGCGGTCGGTGCCTCGCCAGCTGCCCCGGCGCGGCGCCCATCGGACCGCCAGCGGTCTCGACGGTCACTTCGTTCGCTGTCACGTCATCATCTTAACATTATTAAGGCAGTAAACATTAGTGTGTTACGCTTCGCAGGTCGCCGAGTCCGTCCGTCCGCCCCGAGAGAGCGCGTCGCCGGGATCGTCGTGAGTGAGGTGACCCGTTGAGACGTGCCGACCGAATGACGAATGACACGAGTGCCGTGTGGGCCCGTGGGGAACGCGGCCGCGGCCGCGTCGCGGCCGAGCGCCGCAATGGCCGCGGGTCGATCACGGCGACGATCGATCCGGCGCCGCCACCTTCGCTGATCGATCGCGATGGCCTGCTACGTGCCGAACGCGACGATCTCGTATTCATCCAGAAGGAGACCTGAATGCCCCATCCCGAAACCTCACGACCCGCTCCGCAGTGGGTCCGAACCCTCGTGTACCTCGGTGGTCACGATCTGGCCAAGGTCGAGGCGGTCGCGGCGTCGGAACCGGACGCGCTCTGCGTCGACCTCGAGGACTCGACCCCGCTCGCCGCCAAGGACGACGCCAGAGCCAACCTCGCCGCGATCGCCGACATCGCGCGCGCCGCCCGAAGTCTCTTGTTCGTTCGAGTCAACGGCGGAGCGCTCGAGGCGGACGACCTCGCCGCCAGCGAGGGGCTCGGCGTCCATTGCCTGAACATCCCGAAGGTCGAAGATGGTCGCGCCGTATCCGACTTCGTCGCCAGGGTGGCTGACGTCGGCGGTGACCTCGCCGGCGTCCTGGTCCGTCCCGTGATCGAGACCCCGCTCGGAGTGATCGGCGCGTACGAGATCGCGTCAGCGAGCGCACTCGTTGCGTACATGGGCGGTGTCGAGGGCGGCATCTACGGCGACCTGGGCGGAGCTCTCGGCTATCAGCAGACCGACGATGGCGTCGAGACCCACTATCTGCGGAGCAAGGTGTTGATGGACGTGCGCGCGGCCCGCGTGCCGTTCCCGATCGGCGGTGGTACGACTGCCCGACGCGACGTCGAAGGCGCTGTCGACTTCGCTCGACGAAATCGGGCGCTCGGGTATTCGGGTGTCCACTGCGCCGCTGACCCCGACATCGTGCGTGCCGTCAACGAGGCCTTGACCCCGACGACCGACGAACTCGAGCATCTCTCGAGCCTCGTGCCCCGACTCGAGGAGGTTGAGAAGACCGGCGACCACGTGGCGCATCTCGACGGTCGGGTGTACGACCTGGTGGCCCTGGATCGGCTCCGCGAGCAGCTCGAGCTCGGTCGTCGACTCGGTCTGGTCGGAGAGGCACCTCGATGACCTCGCGCACTCACGTCCTGGCTGCGGCTGCCGAACGTGCGCTGTGGGGTAGCGCCGAAGAACTCAGTCTTTCCATCCACCCCAAAAACTATCTAAGATTGAGAAGATGAGTTCCTATTCCGTCATCTCCGCCGACAGCCACATCAACGAGCCGCCTGATCTGTGGACCACACGCGTCCAGGCCAAGTACCGCGATCGCGCGCCGCGGGTGGAGCGATTCGATCAGGGTGACGCATGGGTGATCGAAGGTGCTCTCGATCCGATCAACTTCGGTGGCAACTGCTCGGCCGGGCTGCCACTCGAGGTGCGAAGCCCGTGGATCCGAGCCGACGAGATGCGACCCGGCGGATACCTGCCGGCACCGCGAATCGAGGACCAGGACCAGGACGGTGTCGACGCCGAGGTGCTGTACCCGACCCCACGAATCGGGAACTCGTTGTTCTGGAATCGGGACGACAAGGAGTTCCACGTCGATTGCATTCGCGCATACAACGATTGGCTGTCCGAGTTCTGCTCACACGATCCTGACCGGTTGTGGGGAGTGGCGATGGTCCCGAATGCCGGTGTCGAGTCAGCGGTTGCCGAGTTCGAGCGGGCGACGTCGCTCCCAGGAATCCGGGGTGCGATGATCGGCCAGTATCCCCACGGCGGCGAGGTCATGGATGCCTCCGACGATCCGCTGTGGGCGTCGGCTGCCGAGCGCAAGGTCCCGATCTCGATCCACGTGTCGTTCGCCACCCAGGCGCAGGGCGACAAGAAGCGGATGAAGCTCACCGGCGACATGCGCTTCTTCGACGTGCCGGTTCGCGCGTCACAGTTCATCAACGGTGCGGTGTTCGATCGGTTCCCAGACCTGACCCTGGTGCTGGTCGAGGTCGACAGCGGCTGGATCCCGTATCTGCGCGAACAGATGACCGATCGCTTCCTCCGTCAATCCCCGGAGGACCAGAAACGACTCGCTCGCAAGCCCGACGAGTACTTCGACACGAACATCGCGTCGACGTTCATCACCGACGAGTACGGGGTGGCCAATCGGCACCGCGTGGGCCTCACCCAGATGATGTGGTCGAGCGACTTCCCGCACGGCGGTTCCGACTGGCCCAAGTCGAAGGCCTCGATCGAGAGCCAGACAGCCGGCGTTCCCGACGACGAGAAGCACCTGCTGATCGCGGGCAACGCCGCGCGTCTCTACGGCGTCGGGTGATCGGCCCGGTCGGCGCGAACGTCTCGGCCGGAGCCGTCGTCAGCTGTCGAGTCCGTGGCCGACCGGCGCGGTCACGCCCTGTGCTTCGAGTCGGTCGATCTCGACCTCGTCGCGACCGATCTCGGCGAGCACCTTGCGCGTCGAGGTGCCGAGTGTCTCGCAACTCCCGAGTGCACGCGTTGACCGTGAGAAATCGACGGTCCCCGCACTGCGATGGAACTGTTCGCCGTCGGGCAATGCGGCCGGTATGGACAGCCCGTTGGCTCGGGTCTGGTCGCTGCCGAGCATGAATTGCCCGTGATCGATGCCGTCGGCACGGACGCATCCGAGGCCGGCGCCCACCAGCAATTCTTCCCACTCGTCGGCGCTGCGCTCACCGAGCGCGTCGCCGATCGTGGCGACCAGTTCGGTGTCGTGCCGTCGACGTGAGGACTCGTCCGCGAATCGGTCGTCGTCGACGATGGCGACGTCGAGGAGTTCTGCGAATCGGCCGACGTCGCGGTCGGGAACGTAGACGAAGAGCCAGCCGTCGGCGGTCTCGTACAGACGGTGCAAGGCGTGGAACCCGTGTTGACCCTGGTCGGGCATCGGGCCGTGGTCGGACTTGCCGTCGTACTGCACGCTCCACCGGGACACCGTGTACGCCATCGACGCCAGCATCGTCGTCTCGACGTATTGACCGCGGCCGGTTCGCTCACGAGCCGAGAGGGCGAGCAGCGTTGCGGTCGCGCACGCCAATGCGCCCGCCGGGTCGGCGTAGGTGCGGTTGATGGGCGGGTTGTCCCGGCCCGCCTCGATGATCCCCGAACCGGAGATGGCGTTGGGTGACGAGTGGAATCCAGGTCGTCGGGCCCACGGTCCGCTCGAACCGAATGCGCCTCCGTAGACGTACACGAGACGGGGATTGAGTTCGGCCAGTTGCTCGTACCCGATGCCGAGTCGCTCGGGTACCCCGGGGCGGAAGTTGTGGAGGAACACGTCGGCCTGCCCGGCGAGGTCGTGCACGATCTGGAGGCCTTCGGGCGTCTTGAGGTCGGCGACGACGCTCTCCTTGCCGACCGTGCCCTTCTGGTAGACCGTGAGCCAGTTGCGTCGCGTGGGGTCACCGGCGGGGGGCTCGACCTTGATGACCCGGGCGCCGAGTTCGGCGAGGAGCGTCATGCCGAAGGGGGCGGCGTAGAAGTAGCCGAGTTCGAGCACGGTGATGCCCTCGAGCGGGGGCCGGCTGACCGGAGTGGTCGGCTCGGTCGCGGGCGTACGTACCGGTTCGAGGTTGCCGAGCACTTCGTCGGTGTGCGCGCCGAGCACGGGTTCGCCGACGCCGATGACCGACGGCGTGTCCGACATCTGAGCGATCGGCCCGATCTGGGTCGTCGTGCCGACCGTCGGTGACTCGACCGTCGCCACGCGTCCGTTGTCGATCGCCTGCGGATGCAGGAGGAACTCTTCGGCGCTCAGGAACGGATCGCCGCCGATGTCGTTGGCGAGGAACACGTCCATCCACTTGTCGAAGGTGCGCTCCTCCATGCGGGCGGCGAGGATCGCGCGGACCCGTTCGAGGTCGGCCTCCGACGGGAGCAGGTCGGGCATGTGCTCGAGGCCGGGTTCGTCGAGGAGGTCGACGACGCCGAGCGCCGTCAGCCAGTTGCGGAACAGATGCGGCTGTCGGCTGCACATCTGGATGAATCGGTCGTCCTTGGTCTTGGCGGTCATGAAGGCGAGCGGCATGACACCGAAGATCCGGCCCGAATCGTCCACCTGATGGGTCCGGCTTCCGTGGCCGCTGATCATGTCGTACGAGACCAGGGCATGGAGGAGACTGGTGTGGACCCGCTGGCCCAGACCGCTCCGGGAACGTTCGAGCAGGGCAGCCATCGCACCCTGCGACGCGAGCATCGCTGCGCCGTACGTGGCGATCGGCACCGGGGTGAAGATCGGACCATCGCGGTATCCCTTGAGCGACGCCATCCGGCCGGACTTCGCGGCGACCACGTGCTCGTGGCCGACGAGATCGGCCAGCGGTCCGTGCTCGCCGAAGCCCGTGATCTCGACGGTGATCAGCCGGGGGTTCAACTCGCTCGTTCGGGCGTGACCGAGCCCGAGCCGCTCTGCCACGCCCGGCCGCATGTCGGTGATCACGACGTCGGCCCATGTGATCAGGGCATCGCGGGCGTCGGCGGTCGTCGCGTCGGTGAGGTCGAGCACGACGCTCCGTTTGCCGCGATTCCAGACCTTGAAGCCATCATGGACGCGATTCGGGTCACCGTCGGGCGACTCCACCTTGATCACATCGGCACCGTTGTCGGCGAACATCATGCCGGTCATCGAACCCGACATGTGTCGGCTGGCATCGACGACGCGGACACCCTCGAGTGCGGTGGTCATTGACGTCCCTCTCTCATCGAGCATTTCCGTGCTGGATGTGATATCAATCATTGCTACAACACTCGACAATAGCCCATCGAGCGTTGGCGGATCCGCATCGTTGGATGGGCGTGACACGAAGGAGTCGCGATGGTGCGACCGGTACGAAGCTTGTTGTTCGTCCCCGGGAATCGGACGGCGTGGATGCCCAAAGCGGCACGCGCCGGTGCCGATGCCGTCGTCTTCGACCTCGAAGGTGCTCTGCCTCCTGCCGAGAAGGACCAGGGTCGTCGGGCGGTGGCCGAGGTCGCCGAGTCGTGCGGTATCGACCCGTCCCAGCCGGCCGTGATGGTGCGCATCAACGACGTCCGATCGGAACACTGGCGTCCCGATCTCGACCGGGTCGTCGTCGACGGACTTCACGCCGTGCTGCTTCCGCAAGTCGCCGGTCTCGACGACGTGGTCGAGGTCGACGAAGAACTCACCGCCATCGAGAGCCGGCGCGGTCTGCCACCGAACTCGATCGCCCTCGATCCGCTCATGGAGACGCCGCAGGCGATCCGTCAGGCGTACGAGATCGCCACCTGCTCGCCTCGAATCGCCTACATGGGAGCCGGTATCTCGAAGCGCGGTGACATCGCCCGCACCATCGGATACCGCTGGAGTGAGGAGGGCCTCGAGACGCTGTACTTCCGGTCGAAGGTGCTCCTCGACGTTCGCGCCGCCGGTGTCGTCAACCCGATCTCGGGAATGTGGGGCGGTATCGAGGATCTGGACGGACTTCGGCGGTTCGCCGAGCACACCGCCGGGCTGGGATACGAAGGACTGATGGTGATTCACCCCAGCCATGTGTCGGTGGTCAACGAGGTCTTCTCGCCGCCCGACTCCGAGATCGAGTTGTGGACCGCGACCCTCGCCGCGATGGAGGAGGCGCACGAGTCCGGCAACGGAGCGATTCGCTTCCGCGGTGAAGTCGTCGATGAGGCGCACGTGCTCACGGCTCGCCAAGGTCTCGAGCGAGCTCGACGTCTGGGGGTCGTGCAGTGACGGGGGAGCAGCTCCGTCAGCCCCGTCTGGCTGAACTGATCGCGGGCATTCTTCGCGATCGGATCATGGCCGGCGAGTACAGCGACGGCGACTTCCTGCCGAAGCAGGAGCAGTTGTTGACGGAGTTCCGAGTCAGCAAGCCATCGGTTCGGGAAGCACTGCGTGTGCTCGAGACCGAGGGACTGATCGACGTCCGGCGAGGGAATCAGGGTGGTGCGATCGTCCACCGCCCTCAACCCCGTGATGCGGCCTACATGCTCGGACTCGTCCTGCAGAACAGGTCGGTGAGTGTGGCCGACGTCGGTCGAGCGCTCGTGCGTCTCGAACCGGCGTGCGCCGGGCTCTGCGCGGCCCGGCCCGACCGTGTATCCGCCGTGGAACGACTCTCGGAGATCCACCGCCTCGCTGAGGAGTCGCTGATGGACGACATCGCATTCGTGGGGCACATGCGTCGGTTCCACGAGGTGCTGGTCGACGAGTGCGGCAACGAGACCATGAAGGCGGTCGTCGGAGTGCTCGAGGTGCTGTGGTCGACGCGCGAGCACGCGTGGGCCCAGTCGGCTGCCGGAACCGTCGAGTACCCGGGGCGCGAGATTCGCGAGGCGGGTCTGCGGGCTCATGCCCGCATCGTCGACCTCATCGCAGCCGGCGACAGCTCGGGTGTGATCCGTCTCGCCGGGTCGCATCTCGCGGTCTCGCAGATCCATGCCCAGTCGGGTGCCGACGATGTGGTCGTCGATGCGACCGATCTGCGGGCGACGACCCACCGCCCGGGATGATCGTCGGCTCCGACGACGGCTCTAAAGACATAATGATTGACAATCTCCTAATCATCTGACATTGTGAGTTTTGCCGCTCGGCGTCCGCGGGCGACCGAACAACAAGGGGGAAAGCATGAAGAGGACCACTCCACGCTCGACTACTGCTCTCGCGATTCTGGCCACATGTGGCCTGCTCGTGGGCGCCTGCGGAGGTGACGACGACACCGATGCGAGCCCGACGACGGAAGCGCCAGATGACGGTGGCTCCGCGAGCGAACCGACCGAAGAGCCCGCTGACGGCGGCGACTCCGGCGACGAACCGACCGAAGAGCCCGCTGACGGCGGCGACTCCGGCGACGAACCGACCGGGGAGCCCGCCGACGAGCCCAGCTCGGACATCAATGCCGATACGAGTCGGCGATTGCGTCTGATCGGCACCGCCGGCGTCCAGCAGCTCGATCCCGTCACGGGTGTCGTCCCCTGCGAGGTCGAGATGCTGCGATGGGTGTACGACTCGTTGATCTACGCGCTTCCCGACGGCACGTTCGCTCCGGGCCTCGCCGAGTCGTGGGAGTCGCCCGACGAGAACACCTTCGTGCTCAACCTCCGAGAAGGCGTGAGCTTCCAGGACGGGACGCCGTTCGATGCCGAAGCCGTGAAGGCACATCTGGAGCGCGGCAAGAACGATCCGGCCTCTGCGATCTCCGGTCAGCTCGAGTCGATCGAGTCGATCGAGGTCACTGACGACCTGACGGTGGTGCTCAACCTGTCCCAGCCCCGTGCCGGCATCCTGCCTGCGGTCCTCGCCGACCGCGCCGGCATGGTGCCATCCCCGACGGCCGTCGAAGCCGACGGTGACACCTATGGAGCGAACGGTGGCATCGGTGCCGGCCCCTACGTCTACGACAGCCACACCCCGGCCGAGGACATCCACGTCTCGGCGTGGGACGGCTACTGGAACCAGGATCAGCGCTTCCTCGCCGGCATCGACATGCTCGGCTCGGCGAGCGAGTTCCAGGTCGACCGGATCGAGAGCGGCGAGGTCGACTACTCGGCGATGAAGGACACCGATCTGCCCTCGGCAGTAGCCGGCGCCGAGCGTGGGGTCGTCGAGTACACGATCACCCCATCGCCGCAATACTCCGAGATCTACATCAACTGGGAGATCGCACCGTTCGATGACATTCGAGTGCGTCAGGCACTCCAGCACGCCATCGACCGTGACCTGCTCACCGAGGTGCTCACCGAAGGCTCGGGTACGCCGGCGTACTCGCCCATCCCTGCCGACAGCTGGGCCCATGATCCCGGCGTCGAGGGCCTGTATCCGTTCGATCCCGAGAAGGCTCGTGAGCTGCTGGCCGAGGCCGGTTATCCCGACGGTGTCGATCTGACGGTCGGCCAGATCGAGCACCCGTACTACACGAGGCTCGCCGCAGCGGTGCAGGACATGGTCAGCGAGAGCGGCTTCAACTTCGAGCTCGAGTCGGTCACCGGCGCCGAGATCAACAACCGGTTGTACCAGTTGAAGGATCTGCCGGTCGCCATCACCGCCTTCCGCGGCACCTCCGACCCGGGTCTCATGCTCGAGCAGAAGTTCGCCTCGGACGCCAACTCGAACCCGGCCGGGACCACGGTCGACGGTATCGACGAACTGCTCGCCGAGGGCGCTGCCACCGTCGATCAGGACGCCCGGGCAGCGGCCTACCAGGAAGTCGAGCGGCTCGTCATGGAGAACGCCCTGTCGGTTCCGATGTTCCACAACGGTGGGCTGGTCGCCTACGTTCCCGAGTTCAAGGGCGTGGAGCGGGGGTACACGACGTGCCAGTTCGGCGACTTCGTCTCGGTGCCCGTCTACTTCGCCGCCGAGTGAGGCGTCACCTTCCCTGACCCCCACACCATGGTCCTGGGTGCCGCGCGATCGTGCGAGGCACCCAGGACCTGATCACATCACGAGGAGTTCCCGATGTCGACCTTTGAACCTGAACTGACCGACCCGCGACTCCGAATCGCAGTGGCTCGCCGCATCCTGGCGAGAAACGGCTGCGAGAGCATGGTCGCCGGTCACGTGAGCGAGCGTGCCGATGACGACGGCTTCTGGGTCTCGCCGTTCGGCTACTTCGAGGAGACGACCCCGGACATGGTGATCAAGGCCGGTTTCGACCTCGAGCGCCTCGAAGGTGACTGGGAACCCTCACCGGCGATCCAGTTCCACGCCGCGATCTACCAGAACCGTCCGGATGTGAAATCGGTGATCCACACGCATTCGCACTGGGCCTCGGTCGTTGCGACCCTCGGTCGGCCGATCGGGATGTACAACGTCGGATCGGTCCTGTTCTTCGACGATCAAGTGCTGCACGCAGACGACGGGACGAAGCCGCCCGTCGACGGGAACGAATTGGCCGCCGAACTCGGCGACAAGCGCGTCGTCATCGTGAAGAACCATGGTGCGATCATCGCCTCGCAATCCCTCGAGCAGTGCACGATCGAGGCGATGATGCTCGAAGTCGCAGCTCGATACCACCTCGAGGCCGAAGCGGCGGGGGGGACCGAGTTCCCCGATGCCGAAGCGGAGCGCGGCAAGCTCGCCTATCGGCGGCATTTCATTCCCAACATGTGGGCTGCCAACGTCCGTCGAATCACGCGGTCCGATCCCGAGTTGTTCGGCGATGCGATCGGCTGATCCAGCTCGACCACGAATCCGTTCCGCCCTCTTCCTGCCGGCCCAGCGAGCGGATTTTCTCGAGCGTGCCGGCGAACGCGATGCAGATGCCGTAATTCTCGATCTCGAGGACGCGGTGGCTGCGGCCGGCAAGTCGTCGGCACGAGCCAACGCTGCGATGTGGTTGTCGGAGCGTTCCCCCAGCACGCGCCCGTACGGCATGGTCCGCGTCAACTCGATCGACTCCGGGCTGCTCGACGACGACCTCGACGCGGTGGTCGGCGCGAATCTGGAGGCGGTCCTCGTCCCGAAGATCCGCTCGGCCCACGACGTGAGGCTGATCTCCGACCGGTTGGCGTGGCTGGAGGGCCATCGCGGACTCCCGCTCGGACGGGTTGCGATCTGGCCGATCATCGAGACCGCCGACGCGATCGTGGCCATCGACGAAGTCGCTCGGGCCTCGAAGCGGGTGGCCTATCTCGGAGGTGGAACCTCGGAGGAGGGCGATCTCGCACGTGACATCGGCTTCGAGTGGACCGTCGCCGGATGGGAGACGCTCTACATCCGCAGCAGGGTCCTCGTCGCAGCCCGATCGGCGGGCATCCACAATCCGATGACCGGTCTGGTGTCGACCCTGGCCGAACCGGCGGAAGTCGAGCAGTTCGCTCTGCAGGCTCGACAACTGGGGTACAGCGGCATGATGGTGATCCACCCATCGCACGTCGGGACGGTCAACGCGGTGTTCACCCCGTCCGAGGCGGACGTCGTCAGGGCCGGCGCGGTCGTCCGGGCCCTCGCCGATGCGGCCCAATCGGGCACGGGGGCGGTCACGTTCGAGGGGCGGATGGTCGATGTCGCGATGGGTCACACCGCGCGCCGTGTGTTGGACGATGCGGCACAGGTGCGCGAGAACACCTCGAGGCCCGACGGTGACGACTGACAGGCACTTTCCGGGGGCTCCGGGTGGTCGATCTCACCACCGGTATGGCGGGTCCGATGGTGTCGCGAGAACGCGGCGACGACCCATCAGGTCCTGAAGCGACGATGGAATGCTTCGGCCCACAGTCCGAAGACTTCCTCGGCCGATTCGGACGCAGCGACCGGTAGGCGCGCCACGAGGTCGGTGGCGCCGGCATCGACGAGCTGCTCGGCGACGGCCATCGTCGACGGCACATCCCGGGAGCCGTCGGCGCCGGTCTGGGTGGGGAGGTTGCCGACGACCCGCAGTCCACCGGGATCTCCTCCTTCGTCCGTCATCATCCGACGCAGTCGTGGGAGGCTGGTCGCGAGATCGTCCGCGTCGTCGCCCCATGGAATCCATCCGGTCCCGAACCGAACGAGCCGTCGTGCGACGCGACGGGACACCCGCCCGCTGATCCAGATCGGCACGCCTCCTGGCTGAACCGGCTTGGGCATCTGGTGGATGCGCTCGACCGTCGCGTCACCAGCGGTGATCGTCGCCGCCCGATCCCGCCACATCGTGGTGCAGAGGTCGAGACACTCGTCGAGCAGTCGCCCCCGGTCGTCGAACGGGAGGCCGGCCGCGTCGTACTCCTCACGCTGCCAGCCGACGCCGACCCCGATGTCGATTCGACCGTCGGCGAGCACGTCGAGTGTCGACAGCGATTTGGCGAGCACGATCGGGCGCCGCAGTGCCGCCAACAGGACATGTGAAGCGAAACGAACGTTGGTCGTGCGTCCAGCGAGGAACGACATCAAGGTGACGGGCTCCAGCCAATGCCCGTCGGGTCCCGTCGGCTGTCGGCCACCGGCAACACCGCCGACTTCCGGCCGGGCGTACTCATCGAGCCGCTCACCGAATGCGACGTGGTCGGACACGACCAACTTGTCGATCCCGCTGCGATCCGCCGCTTCGGCATTGGCCAGGAGTCGGGCCCAGTCAGGGTGGTCGTCCTCCTGGAAATTCTGGAGATGAATCCCCAGCCGAGGAACAGGATGCCCGGTCATCGAGAGCGGTCAAGCACTGAGACCCAGAGCGAGTTGCCGGGGCCGATGCGATCGGAATCGACCGAGATGAGCATGTTGCCTCCTGATGGACGTGAACGGTACGTCACAGAGATGTTATCATTGCAATGATACTGTGAGATCGTCAGCATGGTTGTCCACGGACGTGGACCGCCTCGGTCCGAGCAGTTGAGCATCGAAGAGGGAGTCGTGCCATGAAGGGTCTTGCGGTTTGTCGTTACGACGAGACCGAGCCGTCGGCGGCGCACCCGATCGACGGACATGTCGTCGACGGCGCGCTCGTCGCTCGAATGCTGGGCCCGGCCGACTACTCGCTCTGGCTCGTCGAACTGTCGATCGAGGCGAACGCCGAGATCCACCTGCCCGATGTCCATGGCGATGAGGCGCTCTACGTGTGCTCGGGTGAGTTGGACGTGGGCGGTCGTTCCTGCCCGGCCGGAGGGTCGGTCGTGATCGAATCAGAGGCGCACCCGGTCGTTCGAACGGCGGTTCCCAGCGTCGTGCTCCACATGGGTCCGGTCGAGCCGTCCGCGACGTCTCGCAGCGGAACAGCGGAGCGGCGCTCGTCCGTGCACATCGTGGGCCCCGAGGGTTGGCTCGCGGCGATCTCGCCGGGGCGGGCTTCGCGCTACTACGCGGATTCCACGTGCGAGGGGTGCGATCTGACCTTGCTCTTCACGTCGCGCGATCGGGCCTATGTCTCGCCGACGCACAGTCATTCCGTCGATGAGCTGATCCACGTCCTGGAAGGACCGATCCGTCTCGGTGCCCACACCCTCGATGCGGGCGACACACTTGCGGTCGCTGCCGATCGGCGGTACGGCTTCCGGGCCGATGACGGGTTCGCGTTCTTGAACTACCGCAGCGCTGCGTCGGTCCAAACCGTCGAGCGGGGCAGCCCTCCGATCGTCGAGGGAGGCCTCGTCAACGGTTTCTCGCCGATCCCCGACGGAGCGGTCGACATTCGAGTTGAAGGCTAAATCATCTTAATGTTAAGGTCGACCGAGACGCTCGTTGGAGGGGACCGAACGGGGTCCGACCAACTCGGTTCGACAGGGGGAAGACCAGTGGCAAGTGCATCCGATGTGTTCTTCAAGCAGATCGACGAGGTCCCATGGCTCGATCTGGCTGCATCGCCGGACAAGGCGCGCCCTGCGCGCGGGAGCAGTGCTCGGATCAAGTGGATGGGCGGCGATTCCGACACCGGGCCCTGGGTGTACTACATCGAACACCCGGCCGACGCGATCGTCAGGCCGCACAAGCACAATGCCCGGCGCGTCGAGTACGTGCTCGATGGCGAGATCGAGTTCTACCAAGGCGATGACGCCCTGGCGTGGCATCGCGGCGACACGACCATCGAGGGGACCCGACACGGAGCAGGCACCGTGTCATGGGTGCCGCCGGGGACGGTGTACGGCTACCGGATCGTGCGGGCGTCGAAGCTGTTGCACGTGTTCTTCGAGAACCCCGTGGGCCGCACCACTCACATTGCCGCCGAGACGTCGACGGCCGAAGGCGAGGTGCAGCCATGAGCCCGAAGCAATCCGCACGTCCGCTCCGCACGGCGCTCTTCACCGCCGGCAGCGACGAGGCCGAACTCGCCGCATGCATGTCCCACGGCGCCGACGCCGTCGTGATCGACATCGAAGAACCACGCACACCGTTTCCCGAGTCCGAGCGTGAGCGCACCCGAGGCCTGGTCCGCGACTTCCTCGACGATGCGCCGACCGGGCCGGAGTCGCCGTTGCTGTTCGTGCGGGTGCAACCGATCGACAGCGGCCACACGCTCCGCGATCTCAACGCCGTGATGCGTCCCTCCCTCTACGGCATCCTGCTCCCCAAGGTGCAGTCGTCCCACGACGTCATCGCGGCATCGGCGCTCCTCGACGGTGTCGAGGTGGAAACCGGCCGTGAGCGCGGATCAACGGCGATCTATCCGATTCTCGAGACCGCTCGAGCGATCAACAACGCGTACGAGATCGGCGCGGCGTCCGAACGGGTCGCCTACATGGGTGGGGCGGTGTCGCGGTTCGGCGACATTCATCAGGCAATCGGATTCCGCTGGACGCCCGAGGGGCGCGAGTCGTTGTACCTTCGGTCGAAGGCGTTGATCGATGCGAGAGCCGCGGGTGTCCTCTGGCCGATCAGCGGGATGTGGGGCGGTGACCTCGACGACACGGAGGGGTACCGTCGATGGGCGCTCGAACTCCGCGATCTCGGCTATCGCGGGATGATGATCGGCGACCCTTCCCTGATCGAGATCGCGCACGAGGTCTTCACTCCCAGCGAGGACGAGATCGCCTACTGGAGCGACCTCGACCGGTTGGCGAGCGAAGCCGAAGACCACGACACCGGGCCGATCACCTACGGCGATGCCAATCAGGGCGAAGGGCACGTCGTACACATCGCGCATGTCGGATCTGCTCGCATGAACCTCGATTGGGCGCGTCAACTCGGCGCGACGGATCGGTGACCTGACATGATCTGGCGCCGCCTCCTGGCGATCATCCCACTCGTTCTCGTCGTCTCGTTCCTCGTGTTCCTGCTGACGGTCTTCCTGCCAGGGGACGAGGCCGTCACCCTCGCGGGTGAGAATGCGAGCGCCGAGCGAGTCGAGGAGATCCGCCAGGCGCTCGGACTCGATGAGCCGCTGCCCGTCCGCTACGTCGAGTGGGTGGGCAACGCGGTGCAGGGCGACCTCGGCCGCTCGCTGTTCACCAAGCGCGAGGTCACGGCCGAGATCGCATCCCGATGGATCGTGACGCTCCAACTCGTGATCGGGTCGCTCGTGCTCGCATTGTTGGTCGGTGTGCCGGCAGGCATCATCGCCGGTCGATCCAAAGGCAAGTGGCCGGATCGCGTCGCGACGTTGTTCGCCAGTTTCGGTGTTGCGGTGCCGAGTTTCGTCGTCGGGTTGTGGTTGATCGTGGTCTTCGCGGCTTGGCTCGATCTCGTTCCGTTCGCCGGATTCGTGGCGTTCGGTGAGAGCCCGACCGAATGGGCCAAGCGCATGATCCTGCCGATGTTCGCTCTGAGCGGCGTGATGATCGCCGAACTGACCCGTCAGATCCGGGCCGGACTGGTGGACACGCTCGAGACCGACTACATCCGCACCGCCCGGGCGAAGGGACTCCCGGAGCGAACCGTGGTCAACAAGCACGCGCTCCGGGTCGCGATTTCGCCGGCGCTCGCCGTGGTCAGTGTCAACGTCGCCCGATCGTTCGGTGGTGCGGTCGTCATCGAGCAGGTGTTCGCGCTGCCCGGCCTCGGGCGGTTGACGGTCAACGCGATCATCCAACGAGACCTCCCGATCCTGCAGGGGGTCATTCCGATCGCGGTGCTCGTCGCAGTGGTGATGACGTTGATCTCCGACGTGATCAACATGAAACTCAATCCGCGCCTGCGGTTCGAATCGAAGTAGGAGGAACAACCACATGGTGAACCGACCTGCCGACTCCGGAAGCGCTCTTGCTGCCGAGGACGTGACCATCGCGGACGAGCTGCCCGAACGCCTCGAGGGACGGCGTCTCCGCTCCTTCCTGCGCAATCGTGCTGCGCTGATCTCCCTGGTCGTGCTCGTGGCGGTCGTCGTGAGCGCTCTCGCTGCTCCGTGGCTGACCGGGCTCGACCCGAACAAGAACGAGCTCCGGCTCGTCTTCGCCGACCCCCTCACCCAATGTGGGGACGATCTGTGCTCCCAGGCCGGGAGGCGTTGGCTCGGCACCGATGACATCGGACGGGACATTCTCAGTCGGTTGCTGCACGGGTCGCGGGTGTCACTCCTGGTCGGTCTGGGCTCGGTGCTCGCCTCGCTGGTCGTTGCCCTCCCCGTCGGAATGCTCGCCGGCTACGTCGGCGGCAAACTCGACTGGTTGATGATGCGTTTGGTCGACATCGTGCTCAGCATCCCGCCGTTGATCCTGGTGTTCGCCGTGGCGGGTGTGCTCGGCGCGAGTCTCCGCAACGCGATCATCGCGCTCGGTGTGTACTTCACGCCGCTCTTCATCCGATTGATCCGATCGGAGGTCCTCCGAATGCGCACGAGCCAACTCGTCGAGAGCGAGCGGGCGGTCGGCGTACCGAACTGGTACATCCTCGGTCGTCATGTCCTTCCCAACATCTCGTCGTCATTGATCGTGCAGGTGTCGCTCGCCATCGGCACCGCGATCATCGCCGAGGCGAGCCTGAGCTTCCTGGGTCTCGGGGTGCAGGCGCCACAGTCGAGCTGGGGCATCATGCTCCGGTCCGCATTCGAGTTCATCTCGCGGGAGCCCTGGATGATCCTGCCGCCGAGTCTGATGATCGCTGCCACCGTCCTGTCGCTGAATCTCATCGGTGACGGGCTGCGCGACGCGTTGGGCAGGGTTCGATGACGCACGACGACCAACTCCCGCCGACCTCCCCCGAGCCGGCCGAACCGTCGCGCACCGCGCTCCTCGAGCTCGATCATGTCTCGCTCGCTCTGCCGACCGAGACCGGCATGGTCGGAATTCTCGACGACGTCTCGTTCCGTATCCACCCGGGAGAGATGGTCGGACTCGCCGGTGAGAGCGGCTCGGGCAAGACGATGACGGCGCTGTCGATCATGCGTTTGCTGCCTGAGCGCCATCAACTCGATGGTCGGATCCTGTTCGAGGGCCATGATCTCGCGACGATGACGGCGTCGAACATCCGGTCGCTCCGGGGTCGTGACATCGCGATGATCTTCCAGGAACCGATGTCGAGCCTGCATCCGTCGTGGACCGTCGGTGAACAGATTGCCGAATCCGTCAGGGCCCATGAGCACGTGGGTCGGAAGGCCGCGTGGGCCCGTGCGGTCGAGATGCTTCGACTCGTCGACATTCCGAATCCCGAACTCCGGGCCAAGCAGTATCCGTTCCAGTTCTCCGGTGGAATGCAGCAGCGCGTGATGATCGCAATGGCGCTGGTGTGTCGGCCCAAGCTGCTCATCGCCGACGAGCCGACCACGGCGCTGGATGTCACCGTCCAGGCGCAGATCATCGAGCTCATCCGAGGGCTCGGCGATGAATTCGGTATGGCGGTGTTGTTCGTCACCCATGATCTCGGTGTGCTCGCCGGGCTCACCGAGCGGCTGATCATCATGTACGGCGGCCAGGTCGCCGAGATCGCAGCGACCGAGGACATGTTCGATCGTCCGAAGCATCCGTACACCGAAGCGCTGATCCGTACGGCTCCCCATCCCGACCTCAAGGGTCACCGGCTCGAGACCATTCCGGGATCGCCGCCCCACCCCGGTCGACTCCCGACTGGCTGCCGGTTCCAGCCACGATGTCAGTACCAGGATGAGATCTGCCGGACCGAGGCCGTGCCGATCGAACGCGTCGGTGACCGCCAAGCGGTGCGATGCCATCACCACGACGAACTCGAACTCAGGGCCACCGTCGAGCGGAGCGAGCGATGAGCGCACACGACCGAACGAGCGATGTGAACGCTTCGGGCAACGATGCGCTGCTCGAACTGATCGGTGTCCGCAAAGTGTTCAAGTCCGGTGCTCGGAGCGATCCGGACGCAGTCGCGGTCGACTCGGTCGACCTCACCGTTCGACCAGGCGAGAGTGTCGGACTCGTCGGCGAGAGCGGTTCGGGCAAATCGACCCTGGGACGCCTGGCGCTCCGCCTGCTCGAGCCCGACGCCGGCCAGATCGTCTTCGACGGCCGTGACATCACCAACGTCAAGGGGGGCGAGCTCCGACGGCTCCGCTCGGAGATGCAAGCCGTCTTCCAGGACATCAGCGGATCACTCAACTCCAAGCTCACGGTGGGGCAGCTCCTGTCCGAGCCGCTCCGTTTCCACCGCGACGTCGCTCGGAACGAACGCATGCCGATCGCCGAGGAACTCCTCGGCATGGTCGGACTCGACCGGCACCACCTCGGTCGCTACCCCTACGAGCTGTCGGGCGGGCAGCGGCAACGCATCAGCCTTGCTCGGGCACTGGCGGTCGAACCTCGACTGCTGGTCCTCGACGAGCCGGTCAGTGCGCTCGACGTGTCGACGCAGTCGCAGGCGATCAACCTGCTGAGCGATCTCCAAGAACGTCTCGGTGTCGCATACCTGTTCATCGCGCACGACCTGTTCGTCGTGCACCATGTCAGCCATCGGATCGCCGTGATGTACCTCGGCGCGATCGGCGAGCTCGGCACGGCTGCGCAGGTCTACGGTCATCCACGCCATCCGTACACGCAGGCGCTCCTGTCGGCGATCCCACACCCCGATCCCACGATCGAGCGGTCGCGGCGTCGGATCCTGCTCACCGGCGAGGTGCCGAGTCCGACCGCGGTACCGTCCGGCTGTCGCTTCCACACTCGTTGCCCCTACGCGATGGACGTCTGCCGGCACGAGGTGCCGCCGGTGTTGAACTTCGATGACGGCGGCACGGTCGCGTGCCACCTCCACACGACCGGACCCAAGCTGGAAGGCGACACCGTCGACGTGCTCATCGACTCACCCAGTGGATTCGCCCCGGCGAACGTCGTGTCATGAGGAGGTCCCGTTCGGTGAACGCGCTCTGCTGCACGTCACGATCAACCAGGATTCGTCTCGCGTCGTGGCCGACGCTGGGGCGTTCCGAGAACGACGGGTGTTTCGCGTGACGAAGTGGACCAGCATCGCAGCTTCCGACGTGCCGGCAGCGCCGGAGTACCCGGTGGAACGCGCCGTGTCGGGACTCGTCGAGGCCCGGTTGCTCAGCCCGCCCGGGTATTCGCTGTGGTTGTGTCTCGCGGAGTTCGAAGCCGGTGGTTCGATCGAGTGGACCACTCCGCATTCCGACGACGCGCTCTACGTCCTCGACGGAATCGTCGAGGTCGACGACCGACAGGTCGGCTCCGGCGGCGCCGTGATCGTCGAACACGGCGCCGCAGCACGTCTGACCGTCGTCGAGCGGGCCAAGCTCGCTCACTTCGGATCACACACCGACGGACCGGCTCTCGGCGGGCCACTGGGCGATCCCGGCGAGCCGATGAACAGCGTTCATGTCATCGGACCGGAGGGCACGCACGTGTCGGGCGCACGCGAGAACGTCCATGCCGTCTGGTTCGCGGACGGCACGTGCGATCACTGTCGCGCACAACTGCTGCAGGTCACGGCGCCGCCGAGCGACGAGTCGCGTGGCAAGGCCCACCACCACAGCCAGGACGAGATCATCCTCCTGCTCGAAGGCGAACTGTCGATGGGTTCACACCACTTCGGGCCCATGAGCGCACTGTCGATCCCGGGTGATGTCCGATACGCCCTCGTCGGCGGACAGGATGGGCACCGATTCGTGAACTTCCGGCGGGATGTCTCGTGGCAGGTGTACGCCCGCGACAGCGAGCCGTTGCTCGAGACCGCGCTCGCGCGAGGCGGTCGACCGACGGCCGATGGCGCCTGAGCCTGCGCTCGCTTCGCCGCGTCGTCGTCCAGGCCCGCTCCGACTCGCGCTCCTCGAACCGAACTTCACGCCCTACCTGATCGGCACGCTGCTCTCGACCTGCGGCACGTGGTTCCAGAACATCGCGCAGACACTGCTGGTGTACCGCCTCACCGGGTCGGTTTTCCTGGTCGGCGTCGTCAACGCGGCCCAGTTCCTCGGGGTCTTCGTGGTCGGACCCTGGGCCGGAGTCGCCGCCGACCGTTGGGATCGACGCCGGCTGCTCCTGGGTACTCAATCGGTCGCAGCCGCGATCACGCTCATACTCGCGGCTGCATCTGCAGCAGATCAGGCCAGCATTCCGCTGATCGTCGTCGTGGCACTGGCGCTCGGACTCGCGCAGGCGTTCAGCGTGCCGGCGATGCTGTCGCTCGTGCCGCAGCTCGTCCCCGACGACTGCGTCGGTGCCGCGGTGGCTCTCAACGTGGCCACGTTCAACACGGCGCGCGCCATCGGACCTGTCCTCGGTGCCGTCGTTGTCTCCGCGTTCGGGGTCAGCGCGGCGTTCGCGATCAACGCGCTGTCGTTCGTCGCGCTTGCTTGCGCCCTGATGGTCGTCAAGCCGAGCGAACGACCCGGCCGGCCGGACCGCAGGCGGGCGCGGCTGCGCGACACGGTTCGTTCGGTGGCGGCCCGCTCATCGATCGCCCGAGTCTTCGTGGTCGCAACGGCAGCGTCGTTCGCTGTCGACCCGGTGACGACCCTGTCACCCGAGTTCGCCACCGAGATCTTCGAGCGCTCCGACACCTTGGTGGGTTGGATCGTCGGCGTGTTCGGCTGCGGTGCCGTCGTTGCCGCGTTGTTCGTGTCGGGTCGCCCCCTCGCATCGGATCGCGGACTGGGTCGTACGGCGTTGGCGCTGGTCGTCTCGATGGGTGCGTTCGCGGTCAGTAGCGCGCTGTGGTTCGCCCTCGTCGCCATGTTCGCCGCAGGCTGCTCGTTCATCGCCTTGACCACGGCGTCGCTGACGAGGATCCAGCGGACGACACCTGCCGACGAACACGGTCGTCTAATGGCACTCTGGGCGATCTCGTTCATGGGCTCGCGCCCGATTGCCGGCATCGTGGACGGCGCACTCGCGACCCCGTTCGGCGTGCGGGTGACCACGTTGCTCGTGATCATTCCCGTTGCGTGGGCGGGCGGTTGGCTCGCGGTGCGGGGGGACGCGACGACGCCCCAACCGTCGCAGTGACGATCGGGGCGTCGGTCGCCGGGGGGACGGGTTGGGATCACATGGTCGCGATGACCTTGGCGGCCTCCGCCTCGACAGCGGTCCCTTCGAAGAACTTCGGGTTGGATGAGGCGTGGAGTTTGATCGCGTTCTCGAACATGAACTCGCGGAACTGATCGCCCGTCACGAGACCGTGTTCGACCAGTTCATAGGCCTCCTCGACCGGTTCGGTCATGTCCGGCACGTCCCAGTGAGAGATGTCCGAACCGAACAGCGGCTGGAGCTTGGCGCCCAACGGGTTGACGTCATCGCGAAACGCCCAGGCGATGAGCGGGTCGTCGGCCTCACAACCGAAGAAGAAGCGCGGCACGAACTTGTCCCGAAGGTCTTCCGGCTTGGAGATGTGAGCCGGCTCGAACTCGTCCAGCATCACCGGCCGGGCGGCGGGCCGAGAGAAGAAGGCTCTGATCTCGGCGGCCTTGTCGTGCATCTCCTGGTCGCCGTACTTGTCCACATAGTTCATGAGGGCATCGACGTCGAGGGTGTCGGGGTCGAGCTGACCGATCTGGCCGGCGTTGCGCTTCTCCCAGTGGCCGAGCATGTCGCTGTACAGGCTGCACGCCCACCCGACTCCGCCTTCGAGAAAGCCCACTCTGAGCTCGGGGAAACGGTGCGTGACGCCACCCATGAACAACGACTTGCAGAGCGATTCGTGCATCGCGGCGAGGCCACCGACGTGGTTGTACACGTAGTTCGAGATCGACCGGGTGACCCGGTGGGCCTGCAGCGAACTGTGTGAAACGGGGCTGATGCCGTGATGCACACAGGCCCGCCAGAACGGGTCGTAGTCGTACTCGCTGTCGATACCGAAGGTGTCGAGCCGGTACGCGATGGTGTCGAGGCTCGGATCCGCGGCGTGAACTGCTGGGATCGGGCGTTTCACCGAACCGGCGATGACCGCGGTCTTGAAGCCGAGGCCGACCGCGTGCTCGAGTCCGGCGACCGCGATGTCCGGGGTGCTCATCGGCACGAGCGCTCCGACCGTCATCCGGTCGCGATACGGGGCGAAGGTCCGGGCGTGCATTTCGTTGACCGCCTGGCAGACGATCGCGGCCAGTTCTGCATTGAGCAAGTCGAGGAACGACAAGCTCATCGAGGGGTAGATGAGGGCGTAGTCGAGACCGAACTCATCGAGCCGCTCGTTCAGGAGCGAGGGGAGGTGCATGCTCGCCCGGTCGTAGGTGTTCTCGCATTGCCAGCCCCACCAGGACGGCATCGCTCTCCAACGTTCGCGGATGGACGGGTCCTGTCGGTCGGCGAGGTTCACCGCCGTGTCGATCGGAGCAGCGGCACCGGCGAGGTAGAGATCCCGGAGTTCGGTCCCTCCGTGTTCTTCGACGTAGGTGACGATCTGGTCGTGGAGGATCGGACCGATCTCGACGAAATGGCCGTCGGCGTCGATGATCGGGTGGCCGAGCCGACGCCGGATCTCGGCGGCGCTGGTAGAGCTCATGTTTCCCCATTCCCCTTCGTGGATGTGCTTATCTTCTGAATCTTAGCAATAAGAGAAGAGGTGGTCGAATTGATCACCGAGCGCCTGCGCGAACCACCCACGGGCAAGCCTGAGCGACGCACGACCACCCGCGGACGCACGACCACCCGCGCAGCACGTGCCGGGCCGCTCGACCCCTCGGGGCGCTCCCGGCTGCCTGGTCACCGTCGGCCGTGGAAGCCGAGCGCCGTGCCGGCTGGTGGGTGCCGTCGCGTCGACGTCCGACGGTTTCGTCGCGGTCGGTCACCGCCGGAGCGGACCGACCGGTGCGACGGACGGGTGGGCGGCGACTACTTCAAGCTGTCGGCGTCGATCGGCCTGTCGCCGTCGCTGGACGCGTAGAAGATCGACTCCTCGAGGTGTTGGCGGGCCAGTTTTTCCACGGCATCGGCCTTCCCCTGTTCGATGAGATCGATCATCTTGGCGTGGACCTTGAGCGAGGTCGAGCGGACCGGAGGCTGCGGGAAGTCGCCGTCCGAGGCGCGTTTGCGCGCCCACTGCCGTTCGTGGGACGTCCAGAGCGATTCGAGCGCGCCCACGAGCTGGATCATCGTCTCGTTGCCGCAATGCGCCACCATCTCTTCGTGGAAATCGCGCATCGCATCAGTGAACCCGACGGGATCTGTGTCGCGAAGAGCGATCGCCGCCTCATGCCGTTCGCGCAGGCGGGGCACGACCGTTTCCGCTCGATCGTCGCGCATCGCACAGAGCGAGCTGCACAGGGGCTCGATGTACTTGAGGGCCGCGCCGAGGTCTCGGAGCTTCACGTGCTTGGCCTGGAGCACCAATCCCAGCATGTACGCGGCACTCCCGCTCCGGGGCACATGCACGACGGCGCCGCCGGTGTTGCCGCGCAGCACGGTGATGAGGCCTTCGGTCTCGAGAATCCGCAGCGCTTCTCGCACCGACGGCTTCGAGACGTTGAACTCGTCGATCAGTTCTTCCTGCTTGGGAAGCGTCGAGTTGTCGGGGAGCTCGCCCGAGATGATCCGCTTGCGCAGTACATCTGCGACCATCTCGGCGATCCGGGGCTGGCGGAGCTGAGCCCGGACATCCGGGCTGGAGTTGGTCACTGCGACGTCATCCTCGTGTGACGTGCCGAAGGGCTCCGGAGCGAAGTTGAACTCATAGCAATGATGCTACCGCGTCGCTCGCGATGGGGTTGAGATGCCCATCCACTCGAACGTCCGCTGGGTCGACGCCGTGGATTCGACCCGGTGCTGGCCCTCGACTCGACACTTGTCCGCGACTAACATATAGATGATTTCATTTATTGGGGTGCCAGGGAGGTCATGATGATGTTGGATCGGATGCTGAGCGCGAGGCGCGTCGAGGAGCGGATCGATGGAACGACGAACGAGCGACACCGCAAGATGTTGCAGGTCCTGCATGCCCACCTGATCGCCGAAGCCGACCTCAATCTCGACGGACTCATGGCGACCCTCGTGGACGAACCGGAGTACCACCTGTGGGGGAGCGGTCGGGACACGGGTCCCAAAGGACGGGATGCCGTCGCTCGCTACTACACCGACCTGGTCGCGGCACGGCGGGGCGTTCTCGAGTACGACATCGAGCGGATCGTCGTCGACGATGACACCATCGTCACCGAGGGTTTCATTCGCGCGTACCAGCACGGACCGGTCGCCGCCGAGTTCGGCTACGCGGTCCCCGAACTGGATGCGCACTACATCGTGCGCTATCGGGCTCTGGTCCTGTGGCCGTTCGACGACGATGGCCGCCTCCTCGGCGAAGACGGTTACGGCGGCGTCGATCAGACCGACTTCGTGCGCGTCGAGACGGCCGACCTGTCCGATGAGTACCGGTCGCTGTTTCCAGAGCTCGATGGGGTCAGTTGAGGTGAGCGCGGGCGCGACCCGAGCGTCCCGACCGTCGGCATGGTCCCGGGTGGGCTGATCCCGGCCGAGCTCATCGGAGAGGACTGGTTCCCGAAGCGGCCTCGATCAGCTGACCGCCGTCGCGAACGAACACCGCCGTCGACACGTCGAGCGCGCCGGCGCGGCGTTCGTCAGCGGCGGAGGTTCTCGATGATCGTGACGTTCGCCTGGCCTCCGCCCTCGCACATGGTCTGGAGTCCGAACCGCCCACCGGTCCGCTCGAGTTCGTGGAGCAACGTGGTCATGAGGCGGGCGCCGGTGGCGCCGAGCGGGTGCCCCAACGCGATCGCTCCGCCGTTGACGTTGACCCGCTCGTGGTCGAAACCGGTCTCGGCCAGCCACGCGAGGACGACCGGGGCGAAGGCCTCGTTGATCTCGACCAGATCGATGTCGTCCGGTGTCAGCCCGGTCCGCTCGAGCGCTCGCTTCGTCGCAGGGATCGGTGCGGACAACATCATGATCGGATCGTCTGCCATCACGGAGAGGTGATGGATGCGCGCCCGAGGTTCGAGGCCATACCGTTCGACTGCTCGCTCACCCGCGATCAGCAGGGCTGCGGATGCATCCGAGATCTGGCTCGACGTCGCGGCCGTGATGCGGCCGCCCTCGACGAGGGTACGCAGTGAGCGGATGCGTTCGATGTCGGGCTCTCGTGGGCCCTCGTCGTCCGACACCCCTGCGATCGGCGCGATCTCGGCCTCGAATCGGCCGGATGACCGTGCGTCGATGGCCCGGCGGTGTGACTCGACAGCGAAGTCCTCCATCTGCCGGCGGCTGATCTCCCAGCGGTCCGCCATCATCTCGGCGCCGGTGAACTGGCTCACGTCGCCACTGCCGTATCGAGTGGTCCAGCCGGTCGACCCGGTGAACGGGTCGTCGAAGCCGAGCGCCTGGCCGGCGGTCATCGCGGCAGAGATCGGAATCATCGACATGTTCTGGACACCGCCGGCGACGACCAGTTCCATCGTGCCGCTCATCACCGCCTGCGAGGCGAAGTGGACCGCCTGCTGTGCCGAACCGCACTGGCGGTCGACCGTCGTTCCCGGGACGTGATCGGGCAGTCCGGCCGCCAGCCAGGCGGTCCGTGCGATACATCCGGCCTGTGGCCCGATCGAGTCGACATTGCCCAGGATCACGTCATCGACGGTTCCCGGATCGATCCCCGTACGATCGATGAGCGCCGCGATGGAATGACCGCCGAGATCTGCCGGGTGGATCTCGGCGAGTCCGCCGCCGCGCCGACCGACCGGGGTGCGGACTGCGTCGATGATGTAGGCCTCTGGCATGTCGCCGAGCGTACTGTTCCCTCGCGACAAACCTGATGCCGCGTCAGATTCGCCTCATTCCGTTCTGACGGGCGGTCAGATCGCGATGTTAGAGTCGCCACCATGCGGCCAGATCTGGAGTTCGGCACGGTCGGCCGCATGGTGCGAGCCGCCCGAATTCGGTTCGGTGACCTCGAAGCCGTGGTGGACGACGCCCAGCGGTGGACCTTCGCCCACCTCGCCGATCGGATCGACGAGGCGGCAGGTGCCGCCGTCTCGGCCGGGATCGAGCGAGGCGACAGCGTCGCGATCTGGGCGCCGAACAGTCGAGAATGGATCGTCTCCGCTCTCGGGTGCGTCTCGATCGGAGCTTCGCTCGTGCCGGTCAACACCCGGTTCCGAGGTGCCGAAGCCGCCGAGATCATCGACCGGAGTGGCGCTCGGTTGTTGTTCACGGTCACCGGCTTCCTCGGCAACGACTATGTCGCCGAACTGAGGGGTGCGGGCCGCGAACTCGACAGGCTCGAGCGAATCGTGGTCATGAACGGTCACGCGCCGTCCGGCACCTCCACGTGGTCCGACTTCCTCGCCGAGAGCAGCTCGGTGTCGACGCGCCTCCTCGACGAGCGGATGGAGTCGGTCGAGCCGGACGACGTTTCCGACGTGCTCTTCACGTCGGGGACGACCGGTCGACCGAAGGGTGTGATGACCACGCACGCGCAGAACCTGCGGGTCTTCCAGGCATGGGCGGACACGGTCGGGCTCGAGCGGGGCGATCGCTACCTGATGGTGAACCCGTACTTTCATTCGTTCGGCTACAAGGCCGGCATCCTCGCCTGCATGCTCCAAGGGGCCACCATGTTCCCCGAGCCCGTGTTCGACGTCGAGCGCGTCTTCGAGCGAATCGAATCGGAGTCGATCACCGTGCTCCCGGGAGCGCCGACGATCCACCTGTCGATGCTCGACCACCCGGACCGCGATGTTCACCGACTGTCGTCGTTGCGGCTCGCGGTGACCGGCGCGGCGAACATCCCCGTCGAGCTGATCCGACGGATGCGGTCGGAGATGTCGTACGACACCGTCGTCTCGGCGTACGGTCTCACCGAGGCGACGGGAACCGTGAGCATCTGTCGACCCGATGACGATGCCGAGACGATCGCGACCACGTCGGGTCGCGCAATTCCCGACACCGAGGTGTCGGTCGTCGACGAGGCGGGTCGTGAGGTGCCGCGCGGCGAACCGGGTGAGGTCGTCTGTCGCGGCTACCACGTGATGATCGGCTACCTCGATGATCCGGAGGCGACTGCCCAAGCGATCGATGAGAACGGTTGGCTGCACACCGGCGACATCGGCACCATGGACGATCGGGGCTACCTGTCGATCACCGATCGGAAAAAGGACATGTTCATCGTGGGCGGATTCAACGTCTATCCGGCCGAGGTCGAGAACGGTCTGCTCGCCCACCCGGATATCGCAAACGCCGCTGTGGTCGGTGTGCCCGACCGGCGCCTCGGCGAGGTCGGAAACGCCTACGTCGTCCCGAGGGCGGGAGCGCTCCTCGAGGCGACCGAGTTGACCGAGTGGTGCCGGACGCGAATGGCGAACTTCAAGGTGCCGCGGGCATTCCACGTCGTGGAGTCGCTCCCGACGAATGCGAGCGGCAAGGTGCTCAAGTACGAACTCCGCGCTGTTGCGAGCGGAGCCAGCGGATGATCGAGCGTCACGCAACTCCAGGAAGGAAGTAGGAATGGGAATCTGCGACGATCGGGTCGTGATCGTGACCGGTGCCGGCCGGGGGCTCGGTCGAGCTCATGCGTTGACGTTCGCCGAGGCGGGCGCACGGGTCGTGGTGAACGACATCGGTGCCAGCCTGACGGGTGAGGGGCGTGACCGGTCTCCCGCGGCGGACGTCGTCGATCAGATCGAGGCCGCCGGCGGTGAAGCGATCGTCAGCGGCCACGACGTCAGCGACTGGGACGAGGCGGGCGCGCTCGTGCAGCAGGCTCTCGACCGATGGGGTCGTCTCGACACACTGGTCTGCAATGCAGGCATCGTCCGCGACCGGATGCTCGTCAACATGAGCGTCGACGAGTGGGACGCGGTGATGCGCGTCCACCTGCGCGGCACGTTCTGCCCGGTGCGGCATGCGATCGATCACTGGCGTCGCGAGTCGAAGGCCGGCAACGACCCCATGGCCCGAATCGTCACCACGTCGTCGGGAGCGGGACTCTTCGGCAGCGTGTCACAGGCCAACTACTCGGCGGCGAAAGCCGGGATCGCCACGTTCACGGTGTGTGCCGCCGCTGAACTCCACCGGTACGGCATTCTCGTGAACGGGATCGCGCCGTCCGCGAGGAGTCGGATGACGGAAACGGCGTTCGCGGACATGATGCGCCGTCCCGACGCCGGTTTCGACGCGATGGATCCGGCCAACACCAGTCCGGCGGTCGTCTGGTTGGGCTCCGGGAGGTGCGACGTCACTGGTCGAATCTTCGAAGTCGCCGGCGGTGAGATCTCCGTGGTCGACGGATGGCAGCACGGGAACCCGGTCGACCGGGGACGGCGATTGACGCCCGAGGAGATCGGCCCGATCGTGACCGGCTTGATCGATGACGCCCCCGATCCGGCGCCGGTCTACGGTGGATGAGCAACGGGTCAGGTGAGCGCGGTGCCGAGCGACCCGCTGCGACCAGGTGATCAGGCCGTCGACGGTCGTGCGATCGGGCGACGGGCACAGATCACCCGACGTCGCCTCCTCGACGAAACGGCGCGACTCCTCGAACTGCACGGCGTGGTCGATCTCAAGGTCGTCGAGGTGAGCCGGGCCGCGGGAACGTCGTCGGCGACCTTCTACCAGTACTTCACCGACATGGATGACGCCATTTTGGCCCTCGCCGCCGAGGCGGGGGAACGGGAACGAGCGCTGCTCGAGTTCGTCACCGAGGCGTGGGTGGGCGCCGACGGTCGTGACCTCGTGCGCGACTTCATCGACAGGTACCACCATTTCTGGAGCGAGTACCGCGGCGTCCTGCGAGTCCGCAATCTGAAAGCTGAGGAGGGTGACCCGCGATATCAGCGGATTCGAAGCCGGTCGAGCATCCCGATGGCCGAAGCGTTGGGCGCGTTGGTGCACCGCGATGGCGAGTTCTCCGGTCTCGTCCCGTTCGCGACGGGCGGGGCGATGCTCGGCATGATCGAGCGGCTGTTCGCGTACGAGGATGTGTTCGCCCGAAAGGGAACCACGCTCGACGATCTGAAGTCCACGCTGACCACCATCTTGGTCCGGACCTTGGTCGACGACTCCTAGGCGATCGAACCGCCGTCGACGACCAAGACCGCTCCCGTGATCTGGGACGCCTCGTTCGACGCCAGGAACGCGATACTTGCTGCGATCTCCTCGGGCGTGGACATTCGACCGGTGACGCCGGCGGACCGTCCGAGGAGCACCTCGTTGGCATCTTCGGGTGGAGCGAACAGCCGCAACAGCGGTGTGTCGACTCCGCCGGGACACACACAGTTCGCGCGCACCCCGGTTTCTCCGATCTCGACGGCGAGCGACTTGGTGAAGGCCACCATCGCCCCTTTCGACGCGCTGTATGCCGTGAGGTAGGCGCTGCCCCGTAACGCCGCGGCGGAGGCGACGTTGACGATCGAACCCTGCGTCTCGCCGAGTGCCCCGAGCGCGGCCTGACACGTGGCGAACGAACCCGTGAAGTTGACGGCCATCACCCGTTCCAGTTCGGACCGCGACGTGTCCTGCACCCGACGGTGGAAGCCGGTTCCGGCGCAGTTCACGAGAGCGTCCAATCGTCCGCCCCACTCGACGGCGGCAGCGATCGATCGTGGCACGGCGTCGGCGTCAGCGACGTCGCATTCGATCGCGATCGACGAGCCGCCGTTGCGTTCGATGTCGGAGACGGTGCTGCTCCCGCCAAGGTCGGCGACGTCGAGGATCGCGACCCGGCCCCCTTCTGCGGCGATACGCGTGGCGGTCGCCCGTCCGATGCCAGAGGCACCCCCGGTGACGACGACGCATTGATCGGTGAATCTGGTCACGATGCTCCTTCGGTCTGCGTCCGGCGCACACGCCGAACCCATCGCATGCTCGCGCGGGCGTTTCGCTGTGCTCGAATTCCGTGTGCCGGCTGGACTTGCATCCGGTCCCGCCGCTTGGCGAAACTGGCGCGGCGTCAGATTCGACAAGGGGGCACAACATGGGGAGCGACGGGGTCGAGGCGTATCGGCTCGGTCGTGACTACACCGTGATGCCGATCCCGATCGATCCGGAACGGTGTCTGGAGATCGATGCGGGGCCGCTGCTGTTCATCGCAGAGGCGCGTTGGCTGTCGGGGGACGCCGTGCGCGAGCACGCGTCGGGGTCCGACCAGCTGGCCGAGATCGACGAGGTCGAGGGTTTGCAGGACAGCGGCTTGTCGGTGCATGTGCTCGATGCCGCCGATCGCCGCGAGCACCTTCGTTTCGATTGCTTCGAGAACGAGCCGCACTACCACTACATCCGTCACTCGATCGGTAGCAACACCGTCGTTCGGCTCGATGACATCGCCGAGGGCGATCCGCTGCGATGGGTGCTGGGTCGGTTGCGCGATCGACTTCCCGAGATGCTCGAGTTCCTGGACCTCGACGATCTTGCGAACCGCGTCCGGGCCGAAGGCGCCGTCGTCGCCCGCTCGATCGACGTGCTGGAGCGGGAGATCGCGAAATTCGAACACTCGGGCGGTCTGGAGTGAAGCCGTTCATCTCGGTGACCGATGCCCGGCGGCGTGCACGACGGGCGCTGCCGTCGTCTGTGTTCGACGTCGTGGACGGCGGGAGCGACGACGAGGTCACGATGCGTCGGAATCGTGAAGCGTTCGAGGGTTGGTCGGTGAGCCAGCGCGTCGGGGTCGAGTTCGACCGCGCCGACCTGACGACCACGTTGCACGGCAACCCGCTCGCGGCCCCTGTCGTCTTCGCGCCGTGTGGTCTCACCGGGCTCGTCCACCCCGATGGGGAGCTCGCCGTCGCGCGGGTGGCGTCGCGACGGGGCACGTTGGCGATGTTCAGTACCTTCTCGACGCACTCGCTCGAAACAATCGCGCTCGCAGCGTCGGGCCCCAAGTGGTTCCAGCTCTACTTCCTCGGCGGGCGAGCGGGCGCAGACCAACTCGTCGCCCGCGCCGAGACGGCAGGGTTCACCGGCCTCGTGATCACGCTCGACACATCGGTGGTCGGCAATCGCGAACGTGACCTCGCGCACGGGATCTCGTATCCGATGGAGCGCGACGTCGGGACGGTCGCCAGACTCCTGCCACAGCTGATGCGGCATCCGCGATGGCTCGGCCGTTTTCTCCGTGCCGGGCTGCCGATGGACATGGGGAATGCGAGCGATCCCGGAGCGGCCCGTGACCGGCGCGCTGCGTCGGACATGGCGGCGGGGATGTTCGAATCGCCCCCCGGCTGGCCCGACGTCGAACGGCTCCGCGAACGCTGGGGCGGAACGCTGGTCGTGAAGGGTGTGCTGGATCCGCGCGATGCACGACGGGCGGTCGAACTCGGCGCCGATGTCGTGGTCGTATCGAATCACGGCGGGCGCCAGCTCGGCTCGGCGATGGGAACGTTGCAAGCGCTCCCCGCTGTCGTGGCCGAGGTCGGTGACTCGGTCGAGGTGGTACTCGACGGCGGGGTTCGACGTGGCACCGACGTCGTCAAGGCGTTGGCGCTCGGCGCGCGAGCGGTGGCGATCGGGCGGCCGTATCTCTACGGTCTCGGCGTCGGCGGAGAGCAGGGTGTCGAGGCGGTCTGGTCGGTGCTCGTGGACGGGCTCGCACGCGACATGAGGCTCGCTGGTTGTCCGAGCGTTCGCCAACTCTCGGGTGAGTGGATTCAGCGGTGCCCCGAGCCACGATCGAACGAGCCATCGGCCATGCGGCGGTGAGCCCGGGCCACACCATTGCGCTGATGTACCCGTCGTCGGTACACGGTTCGTCCGAGCGGTGCGACGACGACGTCGAGCGGTTGCGTACCAACCTGCCTGAGGCGGCCGACGTGATCGAATGCTTCGATCGTCCGTTGGCGTCGCTGTCCGGCATCGGGCGTGACCGCCTCGATGCGGTGGATGTCGCAGTGGTGCTCGGTGACCCTTCCGAACTGATCGGCGAACTTCCTCGTTTGGCGTGGGTGCAGATGATCACGACCGGCATCGATCATGTCGACACCGCAGCGCTCGCGACTGCTGACATCCGGCTCACGACGGCGGCCGGGACATCGTCGCCCGAGATCGCGGAATTCGTGGTCGCCCGACTCCTCGAGCAGTGGAAGCGGCTTCCCGAGCTCGCAGACCTGCAGCTCGGCCATCGGTGGGACCCGCTGTACGGTCGCCCACTGCAGGGCAGCAAGATCCTGCTGGTCGGTTTCGGCGCGATCAACCGGGCCGTGGCCACGCGGCTTGCTCCGTTCCAGGTGGAACTGCGAGCGGTGCGTCGTTCCGTGAGCATGGACGTGCCCGATGTCTCCGTCATCACGTTCGACGAACTCGATGCCGGGCTGGCCTGGGCCGATGCCGTGCTGGTGGCGCTCCCCGGACATCCGGACCTCGACGGATTGTTCGATGCGAGGCGGTTCGCGGAGATGCGACCGGGGACCTTCTTCTGCAACGTCGGGCGAGGTTCGGCCGTGTGCGAGTCGGCGCTCACCGATGCGCTGGCGAGCGGCCACCTCGGGGGTGTCGCGCTCGATGTCACCCGGGTGGAGCCGCTGCCGCCGGACGACGAGCTGTGGGGCTCGGGAGCGCGCATCTCGCCTCACTGCTCGAGCGCCCCTGAGGTGGCGATCTCCCGCGTCCTCGACTTGACGAGCGAGAACTTGCGTCGCTTCGCCGCCGGGTCCCGAATGCACAACGAGGTGTCGTTCGACGCCGAGTGAGTCTCGGTTCGCGGGGCGCGTCGGCGCCGCGTTTTGACATCGCGGCCGAAACTCGCAATGATCGTGAAGAGATAGATGATGAGCGAGGGTTCGGCAGCCGCAGCAGGAGGACGACATGACGACAGCTGATGCACCGGATCGGACGGAGCGCCGAGGTGGATACGAAACCTGGGCGCCTCGGGTCGTGCCAGGCATTGGGCGCGAGCTCACCGACGAACAGAAATTGGCGATGTCGTTCCGCTGGCTCGCGCGCGAAGGATTCGCCGAGAACATCGCCGGCCACATCACCTGGCAGCGACCCGGTTCCGACACGATGCTCATCAACCCGTGGGGGCTGTGGTGGCGCGAGATCGGTGCCTCCGACATCTGCGAGATCGATACCGACGGGCGGGTCGTGGCCGGCCGCTGGGACGTGACCCCGGCAGTTCACATCCACACCGAACTGCATCGTCGGCGACCCGACGCACGCGTCGTGATCCACAACCACCCGTACTACGTCTGCGTGCTGGCTGCGATCGGTGCCCTCCCGGCGATCGCGAACCAGACCGCGAGCATGTTCGCCGACGACGTCGGTTTCGTCGACGAGTACACCGGTGAGGTCGACACGGCGGAGTTGGGTGCCGATCTCGCAGAGCGCATCGGCTCGTCGTCGGTCGTGCTGCTGAGCGGTCACGGCATCATCGTGACGGGACCGACGATCGAGGAGGCCACGTATCGGGCGGCGAGCATCGACCGCGTGTGCCGGATGACGCTCGACATCCGGCTGGCGGGAGCATCTCCGACCGAACTCGATCTCGGACTGGTCGCGGGAATGAAGACATCCCTGCTCGAACGAGGATCGGATGTGTTCTTCGACGGGCTCGCACGACAGCTGATCCGTGAAGAGCCCGACGTCCTCGTCTGACCATCGCCGACCGACACTGCCCCCGACCGCCCAAGCAAAGGAACGCCACTGATGAAATCCCTCGACGAACTCGCAGCAGATCTCTCGTTCACGTCCGCCAAGACCGGAGACGAACGCTCGGTCACCTGGCTCCCCGAACCCGAGCGAGCTGATCGTCGCTATCTGGTCATCTCGGCTGACGATCACATCGTCGAGCCGCCGGACACGTTCGAAGGACGCCTGCCCCAGAAGTTCATCGACCGCGGTCCCAAGATCGTCACCTCCGACGATGGTTCCGAGTCGTGGGTCTACGACGGGCAAGCATTCCCCAACGTCGGGTTCAACGCTGTCGTCGGCCGCCCGGTCTCCGAGTACACATTCGAGCCGGCTCGGTTCGACGAGATGCGCCGAGGCGCCTGGGACATCGACGCCCGCATCGCCGACATGGACGTGAACGGTGTCTATGCGTCCGTCAACTTCCCGTCGTTCCTTCCCGGCTTCGCCGGTCAACGGCTCCAGCTGTCGACCGACGACCGAGACCTCGCGATGGCCTCCGTGAGGGCCTGGAACGACTGGCACCTCGACGCGTGGGCGGGCCCGTACCCCGACCGGATCGTCCCGTGCCAGCTGCCGTGGTTGCTCGACCCACAGGTCGGAGCCGACATGATTCGCGAGAACGCCGAGCGGGGTTTCAAGGCGGTCACGTTCTCCGAGGCGCCGGACAAGCTCGGTCTGCCGTCGATCCACAGCGGCCACTGGGAGCCCGTCTTGCAGGCGTGCGCCGAGACGGGCACGGTCATCAACCTCCACATCGGCTCATCGGGTCAATCGCCGGCGACGTCGGCCGACGCGCCACCCGACGTCGTCGGTGTGCTCTTCTTCGCCTACGCCATGAACGCCGCCGTCGACTGGCTCTACTCGCTGGCTCCGGTCAGGCATCCCGATCTCAAGATCTGCATGTCCGAGGGAGGCATCGGCTGGGTCGCCGGGTTGATGGACCGTCTCGACCACATGCTGTCGTACCACGAGATGTACGGGACGTGGAAGGGCGACCTGACGCCGGCCGAGGTACTCAAGCGCAACTTCTGGTTCTGCGCGGTCGAGGATCCGTCGGCGTTCGTGCAGCGCGAGCGGATCGGGGTCGAGAACATTCTCGTCGAGTCCGACTATCCGCACTGCGACTCGACATGGCCCCGCACCCAGGTAGTCATCCACCGCGAGATCGGCGATCTGCCGGCCGATGACATCGAGCGAATCACGTGGCGCAATGCGGCCGAGTTGTACGGGCTCGAGATCCCGGACGCCGTCATCGCAGACCCGAACTCGTTCTGAGGATCCCGCACCGATGTGCTCCGACCCGGCGACATCGCGTGCTGTTCGGACGCAACGACGGCCCGTCGGCACGGCGCGGATCGCACGGGATCGTCCCTCATCGATGAACAGGTCGGACCGGGCGATGAAGATGTCCGGCCGACCAGCGGTGTCGTGATGAGTCAGCCATCCGCGCTTCGGCTCGTCGTGCTCGACGACTATCAACGAGCCGCTTCCCGATTCGGTCGTTGGGACACGATCCCGGGTGACGTGTCCGTCGAGTCGATCGAGGACCACATCGACGATCGAGCCGAACTCGCCGGTCGCCTCGCCGATGCCGACGTCGTCGTGGCCATGAGGGAACGAACGACGATCGACGCTCCGCTCCTCGACATGCTGCCTGCGCTCCGACTGCTCGTGACGACCGGTCCGACGAACGCTGCGATCGATGTCGCTGCGGCCGTCGAGCGTGGAGTCGTCGTGTGCGGTACCGGCGGCTACGTGACACCGACATCCGAACTGACATGGGCCCTGATCCTGGCGGCCGCGCGCCGGGTGCCCAACGAGCACGCCGCCATCCGCGCCGGCGGATGGCAGCACACCATCGGCACCGAGCTCGCTGGTCGTACCCTCGGTCTGCTCGGACTCGGTCGGATCGGCCAGCTGGTGGCGCGCGTGGGGATCGCGTTCGGTATGCACGTCATCGCGTGGAGCGAGCATCTCGACCCGGAGCTGGCCCGCTCGGTCGGCGTGACGGCGGTGGAGCGCTCCGAGTTGTTCGAGCGCTCCGACGTCCTCAGCATCCACCTCGTGCTCTCGGAGCGTTCCGTCGGGGCGGTGGGCGAGCGCGAGCTGGCGATGATGAAGCCGACGTCGATCCTCGTGAACACCTCACGCGGCCCGATCGTCGACGAGCGTGCGCTGGTCGCGGCCGTGCGCGATCGGCGGATCGCGACCGCCGCGCTCGACGTCTTCGACGCCGAACCGTTGTCGGGCGACCATCCGCTCCGACAACTCGACAACGTCGTGCTGACACCGCACCTCGGATATGTCACCGACGGGCTCTATCGGCTCTTCTACGACGAGATCGCCGAGGATGTCGCGGCGTGGGTCCGTGGCGCGCCCGTGCGGATCGTGCCGATGCCGTCAGGATGAGTGGGGGCGGAGCACGCCTCTCGGTACGTAGATCTGACGCGCTGTCAGATATGTTCGAGGAGACATGCAGGATGAGATCGAACGACAGTCGTGCGTGTTGCGTCTCCACGCCGATGACGCGACGTTTCGTCACGACGCGCGCACCTGGCTCGAGACGAACATGGTCGGGCGGTACGCCGAGCTCCGGGGTCGCGGAGGACCCGGTGACGAAGCGACCGGATTCGACAGCCGCGTCGAGTGGGAGCGCCTGCTCGGGCAAGCCGGCCTCATCGGACTGGGTTGGCCGGTCGAACACGGCGGAGGCGGGGCCACGATCGATCAACAGATCGCCTGGGCCGAGGAATACGCCCGCGTCGGGGCTCCGGGCCGCGTCAACCACATGGGCGAGCACCTGCTCGGACCGACCCTCATCGCCTACGGAACTGCCGCCCAGCGCGAACGGTTCCTACCAGGGATCCTCGCCGGCACCGAGCGCTGGTGTCAGGGATACAGCGAGCCCAACGCCGGCAGTGATCTCGCGAACGTCGCAACACGCGCTCGGTTGGACGGCGACGAGTGGGTCGTCGTCGGCCAGAAGACATGGACGTCGCTCGCTCACCTCAGCGATTGGTGCTTCGTGCTCGTCCGCACGGAACCCGGCTCCGTGCGACACCGCGGGTTGTCGCTGCTGCTGGTGCCGATGGATCAGGCGGGAGTCGAGACCCGGCGCATTCGTCAGCTGACCGGCGACGGCGAGTTCTGCGAGACGTTCTTCACCGACGCTCGAACCGACGCCCGCAACGTCGTCGGTCAGCCGGGCGAGGGTTGGAGTGTGGCGATGGGCCTGCTCGGTTTCGAGCGCGGCATCTCGACGCTGGCCCAGCAGATCGGTTTCGAGCGCGAGTTCCAAGCGACGGTGGAGGCGGCCCGGACCGGTGGTCGTCGGCCCGACCCGGTCACCGTGCAGCGCCTTGCGGCCGCCCGCATCGGCCTCACGGTGATGAAGCTCAACGCGCGTCGGAGCATGTCGGCGAGCGGTGTGCCCGGACCCGAGGCCAGCATCTCGAAGCTCTTCTGGGGCAACTGGCATCGCGACCTCGGGGAGTTGATGCTCGACCTGCTCGGCGCGCGTGGTGTCGCCCACGACGGGGTCTCGGATGTCGTCCAACTCGCACAGCAGCTGTTCCTGTTCTCCCGGTCCGACACGATCTACGGCGGTTCCAACGAGATCCAGCGGAACATCATCGGCGAACGGGTGCTGGGCCTGCCCAAGGAACCCGCGTGACCCGACAACCCATGGAGGAAACGATGAGCGATGCTCCGCAGTATGTGAGCGGCCACGGCCTGCTCGAGAACAAGGCCGCCGTCATCACGGCGGCCGCAGGTAGCGGGATCGGATCGGCGACGGCGCGACGCTTCGTCGAAGAAGGTGCACGGGTGATCATTTCGGATCGACACGAGCGCCGACTCGCCGAGATGGCGGACGAACTCGGCGTCGTGGGGGTTCCGTGCGACGTCACCGACGAGACCAGCGTTCGAGAACTCGTGTCGACCGCGTCGGAGCAGCTCGGGTCGATCGACGTCTGGGTGAACAACGCCGGGCTCGGCGGCTCCGCGTTGATCACCGAGATGTCCGACGATCAGTGGTTCGGCGTCCTCGACGTCACGCTGACCGGCACGTTCCGTTGTCTCCGCGCCGTGCTGTCGCACATGTACGAACAGAAGTCCGGGGTCGTCATCAACAATGCGTCGGTGCTCGGCTGGCGGGCCCAAGCCGAGCAGGCGCACTATGCGGCAGCCAAGGCGGGAGTCATGGCGCTGACGCGCTGCGCCTCCATCGAAGCCGCGGATCATGGGGTCCGGGTGAACGCGGTCGCCCCGTCGCTCGCGATGCACGAGAATCTGTCGAAGGTCACGAGCGACGAGTTGCTGGTGGAGCTGACCGCTCGCGAGGCGCTCAAGCGTGCCGCCCACCCCTGGGAGATCTCCAACGTGATGGTCTTCCTGGCGTCGGACTACAGCTCGTACCTGACCGGGGAAGTCATCAGCGTGAGCGCTCAGCACCCATGACGGCGCTACTGCCGGGGAGTGGTCCTGGCCTTCACGATCGCGGTGAGTTCGCCCTTGGCGATCTTGGCGCCACTCGATCGTGGTAGCTCGGGCATGACCTCGAGCGCCTCGGGGATCAGTTCGACCGAGGTGCCCCGCTCGAGGAGGAACGAGCGGAGGTCGTCGATCGACAGCGACTCGGCGTCGGCGTGGAGTTCGACGAAGACGAGCACACGTTCACCGAAGATCTCATCGGGGGTGGCAACCGCTGCCGCCAACGCCACCGATGGATGACTGCAGACCTCGTCTTCGACCTGGCCCGCACTGATGTTCTTCCCGCCCCGGATGATGATGTCGGACGTCCGCCCGGTCACCCGCAGGATGCCGTCGTCGTCGATCGTGCACAGGTCGCCCATCAACATCCATCCGTCGGACGTGAAGAGTTGCTGGTTGGCTTCGGTGTCCAGATAGCCGATGCAGGTGGCGGGGCCCTTGCCGGCGGGGCGACCCTCGTGCTGGACCCGCTCGGATCCGGACTCGTCGTAGAGTTCCACGCGCATGTCCGGTTCGATCCGGCCGGCGGTCTCGAATCGGACCCAGCTCGGGTCGGTCGTGCGCGTGCCGGAGAGCAAGCCGGTCTCGTTGGACCCGTAGAACTGGAGCACGCAGCAGCCGGTCGAGCTCTCGAACTGTTCGGCGCGCGCCGTGGGGACCGCCTCACCTCCGGTGAACATCACCCGCAGCGACGACAGGTTCTGCGTGCCGAGTGCAGGGTCGTTCAGAATCATCAGGAACTGTGTGCTGACGCAGCACAGCACGGTCACTCCGTGGCGGGCGATCGCTTCCATCGCCGTGGTCGAGTTGAACCGTCGGCTGACGACGGTCGTGGCGCCGAGCAGGATCGGAGAGAAGTGCGACGTCCAGAGTCCGAAACCGAACGGGGCGGGCACGGCAGCCATGAAGACCTCGTCGTCGCCGAGCTCGCCGTTCCTGACGGCGAGCTGGTGGAAGTACATCCACCGGTTCTGGGTGTGGAGCACGCACTTGGGCAAGCCGGTGGTCCCCGACGTCGAGTTGATCATGAACAGGTCGTCCGGTCGCACCCGGCGATCGTCGAAGTCGACGTCCGGTGCTTGGTCTGCCACCTCGCCGTCGACGACGATCGGCGCGTCCGGCGCTGCCTCGAACATCGGGACCTGGACGACCTGGCCGTCCCAGTCGAGTGTTGCGAGGAGTTCGTCGGCCGACAGATCCCGGTGGCGGTCACCCATGACGAGCGACCGGGCGCCCGTCGTGGAGAGCAGATGGTCGATCTCGCGGGTTCCCGCTCGAGCGCCGATGCCCACCGCGATGATGCCCGCCTTCTCGAGCGCCAGCAGCGCAACGTGAACCGTGGCGCTGTCGGGGAGGATCACCGCGACTCGCGAACCAGCCTCGTTCCCCGCAGCGCACAGCACGCGAGCGAGTCGGTCGGAGGCGTCGTCGACCTGTCGCCACGACATCGTTCCGTCGTCGGCGATGTAGGCGACGCCGTCCGGCCGCTCGACCACATGTCGGCGGAGGTGGTCGACGAGACAGTCGTCACCCCACCAACCGTGCTCGCGGTAGTCGGCGGCGACCTGCGGATCGACGACGTCTCGAAACTTCATGACCAACCTCCGGGTGGGGATCGACGTACTTGCGGCTGTGACCGTATCACTCTCAATCATTGATACTTCAGTGGGAGCTGCGAGAGTACGGTGCGTTCCGGCCTCGAGCGCGCGGTGACGGCCGCCCGCTCTTGACATGGGTAAATGATTAGATCATTATTCTCTTTCGGAACGGGCCGGAAGGTCGGCCCGAGCGAGTGAGCGATGACCGGAGGTACGGAGTGAGAGACGACAACTGGTGTGCAGCGATCGTTCGAAACCGGCCTGGTCGAGCGAACACCGCCCACGGCGGAGCGCGACGATGACTGCCGGCGCGGTCACCGACCGTCGAAGCGTCGACCTGCCGACGTCGACGATGACCGTCGACCGGACGGGTGCGGGTGAGCCGATCATCGTCGTGCACGGCGAAGACGGCACACTCTTCACGGATCCGATGGTCGAGGCGCTCGGCCAGCACAGGACCGTCCACCTCGTCCATCTGCCGGGTTGGGGGGTCTCGCCGGGATCGGACCACGTCGAGGGAGTGGATGATCTGGCGCTCCTGGTGAGCGAGTACGCCTCGGCCGAATTCGACGATCGCGTGCCGGTGATCGGGTTCTCCTTCGGTGGCTGGGTCGTCGCACAGGCAGCGGTGCTGGACCTTCACTCGTTCTCGCACGTCGCTCTCGTCGCTCCGGTCGGCGTCAAGACCACGGGGCGTCAAGACCGTTCCTACGTCGATCTCTGGGCCACGGATGCCGATGAGCTGCGCAGTCGGCTCTACGGCGCCCCGGAGCGGATCCCGGATCTGCGGAATCTCGACGACGATCAGTTTCTGCGGCTGGCTCACGCTGGGGAGGCGGTTGCCCGGCACGCGTGGCAGCCGTACCTGTTCGATCCGAAGCTGGCACGGCGTCTGGCGCGTCTGACCGCACCCGTGCTGATCGTGACCGGGGACCGGGATCGCTTCGTCCTCGAACCGAACTTCGGGGATCGCTGGGCCGAACTGGTCGGCGGTTCCTCACAGCACGTCGTGCTCGATGGCGTCGGTCACCGTATCGAGGAAGAAGCGCCGGCCGATCTCGCTCGTGTCGTGAACGAGTTCCTCGAAGCCGAACACCGCTGACCGCGCCGACACCCTGAACGCTAGGAGATAGCTCGATGTTCCGAACCTGGGTCTTCACCGAAATGCCCTATCCGTACACCCCGCCGGCCGAGACGTACGACTCCGTGCGGGTGACGCTGCCGAGTCGGCACTACGACCCCGAGACCGGGCGGGAGCTCTTCCACCGGTACTACGACATCTATCGGCGTGCCGACGAACTCGGGCTCGACATCATGGTGAACGAGCACCACAGCACGGCGACCTGCGTCGAGCCGTCTGCTCCCATCTCGCTCGGTGTGCTCGCCCGGGAGACCAAGCGGGCGCGCTTGCTGGCATTGGGCAATCCGATCGCCAACCGGTCGGACCCCGTTCGGGTGGCAGAGGAGATGGCGATGATCGATGTCATCTCGGGTGGGCGACTCGAGGCCGGTCTGGTCCGGGGCGTGCCCATGGAAATCTCGGCGCAGAACTCCAACCCGGTCGACATGAAGGAACGCTTCTGGGAAGCGGCGGATCTCATCGTGCGGGCGTGGGAGACCCACGACGGGCCCTTTTCGTGGGAAGGCAAGTACTTCCATCATCGCCAGGTGAACATCTGGCCGCGCCCGTACCAGCAGTCCGGCCTGCCGGTCTGGATCCCGACGCAGAGCACGTCGACCGCGATCGAGGCAGCAGAACGTGGCTACACCCTGGCGACGATCCTCAATGGCATGAAGGGCTGCAAGCGGATCTTCGATGCGTACCGCTCGCGGTCAGAGGAGATCGGGACCACCGTCGGCCCTGACAAGCTCGCGTATCTCGGGCTCGTGTACGTCGGGGAGACCGAGCGCGAAGCCCTCGATGGCGGTCGTCGCCTGCAGTGGTACCTCCAGAACAACAAGGTGGCCGATCAGTTCATGAACGTACCCGGCTACCTCGACGTCCACGCTCGGGCCTCGATGCTGCGCGACGCCGCTCACGGCCGAGCGCCACGGTCACCGCTGGCCGATGTGATCGATTCGTCCGTCGAGGACCTGGTCGACGCCGGCCTCTTCTTCGTCGGTACCCCCGAGCAGGTCGTCGAGCAGGTGATCCGCTTCCACGGAGCAGTCGGCGGTTTCGACCACTTCCTGGCGATGGTGCAGGCCGGGACGATGGCCACCGACATGGTGAACCGGAGCATGGGGTTGTTCGCCGAAGAAGTACTCCCACGGCTCCGACGGGAGTTCACCCCGTCGTCCGACCTCGCGGGTGCGGCTGCAGCACGATGACCGGTTCACCGCGCTGTTTCGTCATCGGTCTCGGGAACATGGGGGCAGCGATCGGTGAGCGTCTCGCAAGCACCGGTGCCGACGTGGTCGGCGTCGACATGTCGGCCGATGCCCGTGGCGTCTTCGAGGCAGCGACAGCTTGCCCGACGTTCGAGCGATGGGACCCGGCGACCGCGTCGCCGGGTGATCGGGTGATGATCCTGGTGCGGACGCCGGCGCAGGCGCGAGCCGTGCTGCAGGAGCTCGACGAATCCGGGCTCGAACTCATCGCCTATGTGATGACGACGCTCGACGTCGTCGCCGCCCGGGAACTCGCCGACGCCGGTCGAGGCGCCGTGCGCGTCGTCGAAGCCCCGCTGTCCGGTGGCCGTTCCGGCGCCATCGACGGCTCGTTGACGATGATGATCGCGGGGCCGGTCACCGACGACGACCGAGCGTTCCTGCTCGGACACATCGCCGGCCATGTCGTCGACTTCGAGCACTACGGCCAGCCCAACGCCGCCAAGTTGCACAACAACGTCCTGGCCGCCTACCACGCACGGGCCCATGCAGAGGTCCTGTTGGTCGGCGAGCGCAACGGGATCGACATCGAGCGCCTCGATCAAGTACTCAATCACTCGTCCGGCGCGAGCTGGATGGGGGAGCACCTCGCGGTGGTCGTCGATGATCTGCTCGACAAGGACGTCGCGCTCTTCGCCGAGTCGTTCGGCGCCCCGCCCGCGATAACGATCGGTGCCGACTCCGATCTCGCAGCAGCGCTGGCGACAGCACGAGAACGTCTGACCGGACCCGACACCGATCGTGCCCGAACCCGCCCCGATGGAAGCACCCATGCGGGATGACGCACGGGTAGCCGTGGTGACCGGCGCCGGGTCCGGGCTCGGCCGCTCCGTCGCACACGAACTCGGCGCCTCGGGGTTCAGCGTGTTCTGTCTCGACGTCGACGGTGACCGTGCGACGAAGACCGCGGACGAACTGGGCGAGAGTGGGATCGCGGTCCAGTGCGACGTCGCCGACGAGACCTCCGTCGTCGCTGCCGCCACATGGCTGACCGAGCAGGTGGCCGGTGTCGACGCGTTGATCAACGTTGCCGGCGTCGCGTCCATGTCGCGCACCGAGGACGTCTCGCTCGACGAGTGGCAGCGGATCTTGAACGTCAACCTCACCGGAACGTTCCTGGTCACCCAGCGGCTGCTCCCGCTGCTGCTCGATCGCCGCGGGTGCGTCGTCAACGTCGCATCGGTTGCCGGCTTGCGCGGATGGCGTCACATGGCGGCCTACGCGGCATCGAAGGGTGGCGTCGTGGCACTGAGCCGGTCGTTGGCGGTCGAGTACGGGCATCGCGGAGTTCGCGTCAACTGTGTCTGTCCAGGCGGTATCGACACGCCGCTCGCCGCACATCTCGAACGTCCGACCGATACCGGACCGGCGGACCGGGCGCGGCCACTCGTCGAGCCGGCGGTCGCCTCACCCGACGAGATCGCCAAGACGATCGCGTTCCTCGTGTCGCCGGCAGCCCGGTTCATCGTGGGCGCCGACATCGTGATCGACGGCGGTGTTCTCGCATGAACTCCGCCGTGTTGTCCGCGACCGGGTGCATCGATGCCACCCCCGTGCCCGAGTCGACGTCCGACTGTGTGTCACGAACGAACGACGACATGGCCGGTGCATTCGCCGACGCGATGAACCCGACGACGAGCCCAGGAGGCCGATTGCAGTGATCTTTTCGATGATCTTCGAAGCGCAGCTCATGGATGCTGATCCGGAGGGCGAACGACGTGTGCTCCACGAGTGCCTCGAACAGGCGTTGCTCGCGGAGGAACTCGGTTTCGATCGGATCTGGGCCGTCGAGCACCATGCGCTGGTGCAGTACGCGCACATGAGCGCACCCGAGATCTTCTTGAGTTTCGTCGCGGCGCGGACGTCCAGGATCCGTATCGGCCATGGCGTCGTGTGCGTGCCGTTCCGGTACAACCATCCGGTCAGGGTTGCCGAGCGCGCCGCAACCTTGGACATTCTCTCCGGAGGTCGTGTCGACGTCGGGGTGGGCCGGGGCGCGACGCCGCGGGAGACGGGTACGTTCGGGATCGAAGCCGAGGAGACGCAGCCGCAGCTCGAGGATTCGCTGCGCATGCTGCCGGGAATATGGACCAACAAGGAATTCTCGTACCAGAGCGATCTGATCGAGATGCCGCTGCGAGAGATCGTTCCCAAGCCGCTGCAGTCGCCGCATCCGCCGCTCTTCATGGCCTGCACCAAGGAATCAACCCTCAATCTCGCCGGCAAGCTCGGCGTCGGAGCGCTGGCGTTGGGATTCGCCGGCCCGGACGACATCGCGGAGAAGAACAAGGTGTACCGGGCCGCAGTGGCGGAACGGGACCCGGCCGACGTGGTCGGGTCCTTCCCGGTCGACCATTTCTCGGCGCTGTGCCCGGCGATCGTGCTCGACGACGACGATCTCGCGCGTGAGATCGGGTTCCGGGGCCAGCGGTTCTTCAGGGAGTCGTTGAACCAGTGGGCGCGCGACGCTCCGGCCCCGGACCCGGCCGACTACTCCGGTGACAACGAGGCCGAAATTCGGCGAACGAGGGAAGACCTCGAGTTGCAGTTCGGTTCGGAGGTCGTGCAGATGGAGGATCCCACGATGATGCGCGATGCCGAACAGAAGGCGGGGTTGCACCTGGTGCGCACCGATCAGGCCTACGGCGATGTCGACCACTGCATCCAGCAGGTGCAACGCCTGGCCGATGCCGGCGCCGATGAGATCATGTTCCTGATTCAGATGGGCACCGTGCCCCAGGAGGTCTGCCTCGAGACGATCCGCAACATCGGGTACCACGTGATCCCGCACTTCCGGGACGGTTCGTCGGGACCGTCGAGAGGTTCCGGCGTGGGTGTTGCCTGATGCGCTTGCTCTGCAAGCTGTGCACTCGCTAACATATTAATCGATCAAATGATTTCACCGGACGCACCGGTGGACTTCTCAGAGGGGGAAAGATGACGAACTTCAGGTCAGGTCGACCCGTGAACACGTCCAAGAGAGTGGTGGCTGCTCTGGCGGCGCTCACGCTGGTCACTGCAGCATGTGGTGGCGACGACGACGACGCCGAAGAACCGGCAGCCGAAGAACCGGCAGCCGAGGAACCGGCAGCCGAAGAACCGGCAGCCGAAGACACCGGCGAAGAGACTGCGGGTGAAGAACCCGCGGCCGAAGAACCGTCGGCCGACGAACCTGCAGGAGATGAGCTGGACCTCGGACGTTCGGTCATCATTGCTTCCATCGAGCCGATGACCGGCTCGAACATCCTGACCCAGTACATCAACGGTGTGCGGATGGCGGTCGACGACATCAACGCAGCCGGCGGTATCGGTGGTTATCCGATCGAGTTCAAGGAGTACGACAACAAGCTCGACGCTCAGGCGGCTGTGTCCGCGGCGCAGCTTGCGGTGTCCGATGGCGCCGACATCGTCATCGGGATGCCGGCATCGATCACGAACAACGCGGCGGCACCGATCATCCAGGATGCCGGGATCGTCTACCTCAATGCCGGAGTTTCGACCCCCATCGCACTCGACGAGCCCTTGGGTGGCGAGCGGACGTTCCGCATCATGACGCCCATGCCCGAGCTCATCCACGCGATTTCGCAGTACACGGTCAACGAACTCGCGCCCGACAAGGTCGGGTTGATGGGCCTGAACATCGACTACGGCCAGAACGCATTGCCGCAGTTCCAGGAAGTCTTCGACGCCGCCGGCATCGAGACCACCGATCAGCGTCTCTACCCGTTCGACGTCACCGACGTGACCGCCGACATCCTGGAGATGCAGGGGACTGACGCGATCGTCGACTGGAGCTACCCGAACCAGATGGCGCTCGGCCTCCGGACAGCGATCCAGAACGGGCTCGGCGACATTCCCTACATCGGAGGCCCGTCGGCCTCGATCGTCAACTCGAGAGAGTTGGTGCCGGCCGACGCCCAGAAGAACCTGTACGGCGCTCAATCATGTGACCCGCGCACCGACAGCAGAGAGTACGTGCAGGAGTGGGCGCAGCGGTACGAGGAGACCTTCGACGAGGCGCCTGACTACTCCTCGCCGTCGGTCTACGATGCGGTCTTCTTCGCCAAGAAGGCGATCGAGACGGCTGGTTCGCTCGACCACGGTGAGATCGCAGCCGCCATGGCCGAGATCACCCTCGACGAAGGGACGATGTGCGCAACCTCGTACTCCGCCGACGAGCGGAACCAGCTCAGCCATGAGGCAGTCGTGATGTCGTTCGTCGACGGCGTGCCCGTGCAGCGGCAGCAGTTCACCGCTGCTGATCTCGAGGGCCAAGGACGGGTGCAGGGCGGCTGATCGAACCGTTCTCCTGAGGTATGTGCGAACGCGCCGGGTCGACGCCCGGCGCGTTCACACCGTTCGTGAAAGGACCACATGTCGAAGTTCGTAGCACTGTTCTTCAGCGGGCTCACCGTCGGCTCGATCTATTCACTCGTCGCGGTCGGCATCCTCTTGCTGTACAAGGCGACCAGTGTGGTCAACGCCGCTCAGTTCGGCCTGGTCGGGCTGGGTGGGTACGTCGCATTCTGGGGTACCGACTCGTTCGGCCTGCCACTCGTGGCGACGTACGCGATGACCATCGTCGTGATGGGTGTCGTCGGTCTGATCCTCGAACGGGTTGCATACGCGCCGTTGCGGAACCGGGCGCACGAGACCGTGCTCCTGTCGACGCTGGCAGGAGGTTTCGCCATCGTCGGGCTCGTGGTCCTGTGGTACGGGCCCGAACCCCGCAACCTGCCGAGTCCTTTCGGCTTCGACACCTTCAAGTTCATGGGCGCAGCCATCCCGCAGCACTCGTTGTTCGTCATCGGGACCACGATGGTCCTCGTCTTGAGCCTGGCGCTGATGTTCAACCGGACCCAGTTCGGGCGCCAGGTTCGCGCGATCGCGGCCGATCGCGACACGGCGCGGCTCCAGGGCATCCCGGTCAACCGTCTGTCGTTGATCACGTTCGCCGTGGCGAGTTCGACCGCCGGGTTGGCAGGTGCGCTGCTCGCGCCGTTCTCCGCGCTGACCCCGCAGATGGGTTTCACCCCGATGCTGCTCGCCTTCGGCGCCGCGATCATGGGTGGGTTCGGCCGCCTGTGGGGAGTGGTCATCGGCTCGGTGGCACTCGGCCTCGCGCAGCAGCTCGGCGGCGGGTACATCCTGCCGAACATGCGTGAGGCATTCCCGTTCCTGTTGATGTTCATCGTCATCGCGGTTCGGCCGGAAGGGCTCTTCGGAGGTGAGGCCAGTGTCCGCCTCTAGCACGCCGTCATCCGCCGAACCGTTGGCCGAACAAGGGGCCCCCGACGCCACTCGGGGCTCGTTCATCGACCGCCTGCGCCAAGGCGCGGCCGGGCACCTGCCGGCGTACGGACCGCCGGTCAACCGACGGCACTACTACCTCAGCATCGTCGGGTTCGCCCTCCTGGTCGCAGCGCTCGGTATGAAGTGGAGCGGTGACCCGTACCGGCTCGGGGTCATGGTCAACTCGCTGATCTTCGCGATCGCAGCGATCGGTCTCTACTTCGCCTACACGCTCGGCGGGTTGTTCGCCTTCTCCCAGGGAGCGTTCATGGGGATCGGCGCTTACACCTCCGCCCGCATCTCGGAAAGCAACGGATTCCTCGCCGGACTCGGCGCTGCGATCGGCGTCACGCTGATCGTCGGCATCGTCCTCGGCTTCCTGCTTCGAAAGGCGAAACATCTGTACTTCGCGATCGGTGCGCTCGCGTTCGCCGAGGTCTGTGTCCTTCTCTTCCGGAACTGGTCGGTCTTCACCGGGGGGAAGGGAGCCGGCAACCTGTTCGGCCTCGACAAGCCGACGATCGCCGGCTACGAATTCCGGTCCTCCTCGCAGGTCTTCTGGTTCGTGCTGGCAACGACCTGCGTCGTCTTGGTGATCGGGGCATGGGTCGAACGCTCGCCCGTGCGCCGCAGCGGGCTCGCCACGAAGGAGATCCCGATGGTCGCCCACGCGAACGGCGTGCCGGTTCACCGCGTCGTCATCTTCCTGTTCGGATTCGGCTGTGCGCTCGCCGGTCTGGCCGGTTCGTTGTCGGCGCACTCGATCGGTTCGATCACACCGGAGGCGTTCCTCGTCGGGCTGTCGATCAACCTGTATCTGATGATCCTCCTCGGCGGCCTCGGGAGCATGTGGGGTGCTGTCGCCGGAGCGTTCTTCGTGACCTGGCTCCCCGAGCTGCTCCGTCCGATCCAGGAGTACACCACCGTGGTGTTCTCGGTGCTGCTGCTCGCCACGATCGTGATCATGCCCGAAGGCGTGACGGGCACCGGCGGCAAGGCGATTCGTGGGGTGGTGAAGCGTGTTAGAGGCTCATAGCGTCTCGGTCAACTTCGGGGCGGTCGTCGCCGTCAACGACGTTCGACTGTCGCTGAAGCGCAACGAAGTGCTCGGGATCGTCGGTCCGAACGGGTCGGGGAAGAGCACCTTGCTCAATGCGCTGAGCGGTCTCGTGCCTGCCGTCGGCACCGTCGAGATCGATGGCGAGCCGGTCGCGCGACGGAACCCACTGCGCGTCCGTCGGGCCGGTTTCGTTCGGACGTTCCAGACCCCGCAGGCGTTCACCGAGCTGTCGTGTATCGAGAACGTCATGGTGTCATCGCCCGACACGTCGCTCACGGGCATGGTCGGTGCATTGGTCAACCGGCCAGGGATGTGGCGACACGAGCGCGCCCGGATCGAGGCGGCGTACGAGGCCCTCGAGCGGGTCGGTCTCGCCGAGCACGCGACGTCGCCGGCGGCCGGGCTCGCATACGGCCAGAATCGCTACCTCGAGATCGCACGAGCGATCGCCGCGAAGCCGCTGATCCTGGCCATGGACGAACCGTCGGCGGGCCTCAACCAGCTCGAGACCGCCGAACTCGCGAAACTGATCCTGTCGCTGCGCGATGACGGCCTGTCGATCCTGGTGGTCGACCACAAGATCGGTTTTCTCCGTTCGATCTGCGATCGGATGATGGTGCTCTCACTCGGTGAGGTCCTCGCCGAGGGACGACCTGACGCCGTGTTCGAGGACCCCGCTGTCATCGACGCCTACCTGGGAGCCTGAACGATGCTCGAAATCCGGTCACTCCGAGTCGAATACGGGTCGACCGTCGCCGTCGACGGTATCGATCTCACGGTCGGGGCTCGGGGCGCAGTCGCCCTGCTCGGGCCCAACGGGGCGGGCAAGTCGTCGACGCTCGATGCGATCTCCGGGCTCGTGCCGTACGAAGGCGAGGTTGTCTTCGACGGCACGGAACTCAGTGGTCTCCCGGCAGAAAAGGTGGCGCGCCTGGGGCTGATCCATGTGCCGGAAGGCCGCAAAGTCTTCCCGACGCTGACCGTTCACGAGAATCTGTTGGTCGGCACCTCGGCGCGCGCCGGTCGCACCGACGGGTTCTCGCTCGACGACGTCTATGACCTCCTCCCGCCACTTCAGGGGTTGCGGAAGCGGACCGGTTGGGCGCTGTCCGGCGGCGAGCAGCAGATGGTCGCGATCGGTCGCGGACTGGTGGCCGCCCCACGACTACTCATGCTCGACGAGCCGTCGCTCGGCCTCGCGCCGATCATCGTTCGCGATGTCATGGCCACGATCGAGACCGTCTCGGATCGCATCCCGATCCTGATCGTGGAGCAGAACTCGACGGCCGCCATGCGGGTGTGCTCTCGTGCGTCCGTGCTGGTGAAAGGAAAGGTCGTGCTCGAGGGAACCGCAGAGAGCATGAGCAACCGTGAAGCCTTGATCGAGTCGTACTTGGGCACCTCACTCGAATCGACGGACGCCCCGCCGTCCCGATGACGCCGTCGTCCGGTGAAGACGGGTCGCAGCGCGACAGCGTGGCTGCGGGGAGTCCAGCGGACGACACCGAGATGCCCGGCGAGTCGCCGCACTTCGACGTCGTCGTCGTCGGTGCCGGGATCGGCGGCATCTATGCGACGTACAAGTTTCGCGAACAGGGGTTGTCGGTCCGATGCATCGAGGGAGCCGGTGGCGTCGGCGGCGTGTGGTATCACAACCGCTATCCCGGAGCGCGCGTCGACGTCGACAGCTTCGACTACTGCTACTACTTCTCCGAGGACCTCTACCGCGACTGGGAGTGGAGCGAACGATACGCCGCCCAGCCCGAGTTGCTGGCCTACCTGAACCACGTCACCGATCGGTTCGACCTCCGACAACACATGCGCTTCGACACCTGGGTGACCGGTGCCGAGTGGAACTCCGACCAACACCGGTACGTGATCACGACGAGCCGGGGCGACCGGTGCACGGCGCAGTTCCTGGTCATGGCGACGGGCATGTTGTCCGCGGCCCGCACACCGGATTTTTCGGGCCTCGAGGACTTCGAGGGTGAGTGGGTCCAGACCTCGCACTGGCCCGACCACCCGGTCGACTGGGCAGGGAAACGGGTCGCCGTCATCGGCACCGGATCGTCCGGCGTGCAAACGGTGCCCGTGGTCGCCGAGGACGCCCGGCACGTCCACGTGTTCCAACGGACACCGAACTATTCGGTGCCGGCGCGCAACGGCCCGATGGACGCCGCGACGTGGAGGGAGATCGCCTCCGACCTCGACAAGGCACGCCAGGACCTCTACGGACACGCCGGTGCGACGCACATCGTCTACGGCGACGAACCGGCGTCCAGGTTCACCGCTGACGAGCGGATCGAAGTGCTCGAGCAGTTCTGGCGGGACGGCGGGCACGGCTTCGGGCGGGTCTTCAGTGATCAGGGCCTCGACGCGGACGTCAACGATCTCGTCGCTGACTTCGTGCGCGACAAGATTCGCTCCACGGTGGACGATCCCGAGACGGCTGAACGGCTCTGCCCCTGGGACCACCCGATCGGCACACGTCGACTGGTGCTCGACATCGGCTACTACGAGTCGTTCAATCGCGACAACGTGACGCTCGTGGACGCCCGAGACGAAGCGATCGAGCATCTCACGGCGACCGGCATCCAGACGTCCGGTCGACACTACGAGGTGGACCTGATCATCTTCGCGCTCGGGTTCCACGCGTTCACCGGTGCGATCGATCGTGCCGGGATCCGAAACGATCAGGGCGCGTCGCCGACCGATCATTGGGACCGCGGCCCACGAACGTTCCTCGGCGTGATGACCGCAGGCTTTCCGAACTTCTTCATGTTGACGGGACCGGGGAGCCCGTCGGTGCTCGCCAACATGACCATCGGCAACGAGTTCCACGTCGACTGGGTGGCGCAGGTGATCGAGCACCTGCGGACCGAGGGAAAGTCGATGGTCGAGCCGACCGCCGAGGGCGAAGCAGCGTGGGTCGCCGAAGTCGCGGCGGTTTCCGATCGGCTGCTTCGTCGCAGGGTCCGGAACTACATGGTGCACATCAACGACGACGACGACGACGAGTTCGTGTTCATCCCGTACGCGGGGGGCTTCAACCGCTATGTCGAGCGCGTCGAGTCCATCGGCTACGACGGTCTGTCGTTTCGCTGACGCCCCGGCGCGGCGCCGCGTACGTCACCCCTCGAGTGCCCGATCCAGGGCCCGCACGATCTCGTTCATCGTTGCCTCGGCGACAGGCGTCGTGGGCGCCAACGACATGAATCCGTGTGGCACGTCCGGCACCACGTGGAGCTCGACGTCGACTCCGGCGCGCATCATCCGGACCGCGTGATCGACGGCGTCGTCACGGAGGCAATCGAGTCCGGCCGCGAGCACGTAGGCCGCGGGGAGGTTCGCCACGTCGGTCGCCCGCGTGGGGGCGGCGTACGCCGGGACCTCGTCGCGATCGGTGCCGAGGTAGTGGTCCCACGCGATGCGTGCATCTTCGGCATTGAAGACGATCGCGTCCGCCGCCGTGCTGAACGATGCGCCCTGGCGGCGGTCGTCGATGAACGGGTACAGCAGGAGTTGGAACGCGAGGTCGGGGCCGCCCCGGTCTCGGGCGTCGAGCGCCACGGCGGCAGCGAGCCCTGCTCCAGCACTCGTACCGCCCACGGCCACCCGGTCGGATGGCACGCCGGTCAGCGCGCCCGCCGCGACCTGTTCGACGACGTGGACGCAGTCGTGGAAACCCGCTGGAAACGGATGCTCCGGTGCCAGCCGGTAGTCGACGGATACGACCGTCGAACCCGTGCGGCCCGAGAGTTCCGAGCAGATCAGATCCTCGTGGTCGGCCGCTCCGATGCAGTACGCGCCGCCGTGGATCCACACGAGCGTGCCACGGCTGCTGTCGGGAGCTGCGGGCCGGTGAACGCGGATCGGCACCGGGTCGCCGTCGGGGCGAGGGACAGCAGCGTCCTCGATGCGGACGCCGTGCCGCGGTACGAATGGTGGGAGCGCGCTGCGCGCCTCGCGGACGCGTTCGCGCTGGACCGCCGGGTGGACGAAGTCGACGGGCGACCACGAGGCGAGGATGGTTGCGACGTCAGGATCCATGGACATGCTCATCGATCAATCCAAGTACAGAGGGTCGCCGGGCCAACTCCGGCCCCCACGCTCGGCACGGTCACTTGATCCGGTCCCAGACCATCGGCTTGCCTGCCGCCGGATCGAACCACGACGCTGGGTCCTCGCCGGCGACGTGGCCGTGTAGCCCACGGAACGTGCCATAACCGACCAGTCGGCGCAGCCGTGCGGGAAACTCGGCGACTTGATCCCGGCCCACCCCGAGGAGCTGGTTCTCCTCCTGTCGGAGCCAGCCGGCGCAGTAGTTGCAGACGATTCCCATTCGACGATGCTGTGAGTCGTTGGCACCACCGCCATGCCAGAGCGAACCGTTGTAGATCAAGATGCTCCCCGCCGGCATCTCGGTCGGGACGGCGGACGGTGCGTCGGCCCGTGTGGGGCGTCGGTCCGCGTCGTGCGAGCGCGGCACGACGAGCGTCCCCCCGTTCTCCTCGGTGAAGTCCGTGAGCGCCCAGATGGCAACGAGGGCGAGCGGGTCGTGGGGTCGAGGCACCGGAATCGATGCGTCATCTGCATGCAGAGGTTGGGCGGTCTCACCGGGGTGGATCTCGATCGCCGTGAGGGATGACAGCAGAAGGTCGGGTCCGAGCACGGCCTCGGCCACGCCGAGCGCCTGGTCGAACGTCGGTACCGACGCGAACGCCGGATCTCGACTGAGCAGGTTGTAGATCCGTCGTGTGCGGCGTCCGATGAAGTCATTCGTGCCGAACGGCGTGTCGAGCCGATCCAGCGTCCGGTCAATGGTGTCGACGAGTTGCTCGACCAGGACGCTCGGGACGACGCCGTCGAGGACGACGAAGCCGTCGGTGCGGATTCGTTCGACGGCATCGGCCGGCCGGATGTGGTCGGAGGTGGTCATCGGCCGCCCGCCGCGTCGAGGAACGGCGGTCGATCGCCGCCGCCGTGGACCACGAGTTCGGAACCCGAGATGTAACTCGCGAGCGGCGAACTGAGGAAGACACAGGCATCAGCGATGTCGAGGGGTGTGGCGAAGCGGCTCATGGGGATCGTCGCTGCGATTCGGTCAGTGGCACCCGCGTCACCGTAGTGAGCGTCGGAGTCGTCGGTCCTGACCATTCCGACGGTCACGCAGTTCGACCGGATCGCCGGCGCCCACTCCTGACCGATCGTTCTGGTGAAGTTGGCCAGGCCGGCCTTCGCCGCCGCGTACGCAGCGACGGTCGGGCCGGGTCGGTTCGCAGCGACACTCGAGATGTTGACGATCGACCCGCCACCGTCGCGCTGCGTGTCGTCTCCGAGCAGATGCCGGTGTGCCGCCTGGCTGCAGTGCATCGCGGCGAGCAAGTTGAGCGAGACGATCCGCTCGGTGAACCGAGGTGACACGGTCGCCGTGTCGGCCGGCGGTGACCCGCCTGCGTTGTTGACGACGATGTCGAGACGGCCGTGGGCCGCGACGACCGACTCGATCGCGGCGGCGGCCTGTTCCGCGTCTCGGAGGTCGGCGACGTGGAACGACCAATCGTCCGGGAGTTCGACCGGGGTGCGAGCGCAGACAGCGATAGCGGCGCCCGCCTGGGCGAACCGTTCGGCGATACCACGTCCGATACCTCTGGTTCCGCCGGTGACCACCACCGTCCGTCCGCTGAGGTCGATCGTGATGGCCACGCCGACGAAGGTAGCTCCCCGTCACTTTCTGACGCAACGTCAGATCAGACTAAGGTGCTGCCATGGGCATCGAGACGTACACAGATCGCACGGGGGTCGCCGAGGTGGTCATGGACTGCCCGCCGGTCAACGCCTTGACGGTCGCCGAATGGTTCGAACTCGCTCGGGTCGTCCGACAGTGCGGCGAGGAGCCGTCGACCAGGGCGGTGGTCCTGCGTGCCGAAGGGCGCGGGTTCAATGCCGGCGTCGACATCAAGGAGATGCAGAACACCGACGGGTTCGATGCGTTGATCGGGGCGAACCGCGGCTGCTACGAAGCCTTCGCTGCGGTGTACGACTGTCCGGTACCGGTCATCTCGGCCGTGCACGGCTTCTGCGTCGGCGGCGGGATCGGACTGGTCGGCAACAGCGACGTGATCGTGGCGAGCGACGACGCCTACTTCGGGTTGCCGGAGGTCGATCGTGGAGCGCTGGGCGCCGCGACCCACCTGTCGCGCCTCGTTCCCCAACACAAGATGAGGGCGATGGTGTACACGTCGGCGACCGCGACAGCGGCCGAATTGCAGGCGTGGGGCAGCGTGCTCGACGTGGTCCCCGCGGATCGGCTGCTCGAGACGGCTCGTGGAGTCGCCGGGCTCATCGCCGAGAAGTCGCCGACCGTCATCCGGGCAGCGAAGGAGAGCCTCAACGGCATCGACCTGTGGGACGTCAAGCGCAGCTACCGGTATGAGCAGGGCTTCACGTTCGAACTGAATCTCTCGGGCGTCAGCGATGAGTTGCGTGACGACTTCGCCCGGACCGACAAAGCGGAACGCAACGAGCACGGAGGCACGAAATGACCAGCGACAAGCGACTGTCCAGCGACGAGGCGGTTGCCTCGCTGTCCGACGGTATGACGATCGGGATCGGCGGGTGGGGGAGCCGACGGAAGCCGATGAGTTTCGTGCGAGCGTTGTTGCGGTCGTCCCTCACGGACCTCACGATCGTCTCCTACGGTGGTCCGGATGTCGGGCTGCTCTGTGCGGCGGGCAAGGTTCGGCGACTCGTCTACGGCTTCGTCTCGCTCGACTCGGTGCCGTTGGAACCGCACTTCCGGGCCGCTCGTCAGGCCGGGACGATCCCGGAACTCGTCGAGTACGACGAAGGCATGCTGCAGTGGGCGCTCTACGCCGGCTCGCTGCGTCTGCCGTTCCTGCCGACCCGCGCCGGTCTGGGCAGCGGCGTGATGGAGGTCAACCCATCGCTCCGACTCGTGACGTCGCCCTATGAGGACGGCGAGGACCTGGTGGCGGTTCCGGGACTTCGTCTCGACGCTGCCTGCGTCCATCTGAACCGTGCCGACGCTCGAGGCAACGCCCAGTACCTGGGGCCGGACCTGTATTTCGACGACCTGTTCCTCACCGCATGCGAACCCGGGCATCGGTTCGTGAGCTGTGAACGTGTGATCCCGACCGAGTCGCTCCTCGACGAGGGCTCGTTCCACACGCTGCGGATCAATCGCTCGATGGTGGATGGGGTCATCGAGGCACCGCGAGGTGCGCACTTCACCACATGCGAGCCCGACTACGGCCGCGACGAGGCCTTTCAACGGGCGTACGTGACGGCTGCCCGCGACGCTGCACAATGGGAGACGTTCACCGAGCGGTTCCTGGGCGGCAGCGAGGACGATTACCTGCGGGCGGTCGACGCATGGCACGCCGAACAGCAGGAGGAGACGAACCGATGAGCGAACCAACACTTGCCGACGTCGTGGTCGTCGCGTGCGCCGAGGCGTTCCGGGGCGACGGCGAAATATTCGCGTCGGGGATGGGAACGATCCCGATGCTCGGTGCCCGCCTCGCCCGCGCCACCTTCGAGCCCGACCTGCTCGTTTCCGACGGCGAAGCGTTCTATGTCGCGAACGATCTCGAGGTCGGAGGCACCGACAAGGTGATCGAGGGCTGGATCCCGTTCCGTTCTGTCTTCGACACGGTGTGGGGTGGACGCCGGCACGTGATGATGGGCGCTACCCAGATCGACGTGCACGGGAACACGAACATCGCGAACATCGGTTCGTGGGACCGGCCGAAGGTCCAGTTGCTCGGGGTCCGTGGAGGACCTGGGAACACGGTCAACCACGCGACCAGTTTCTGGATACCCAACCACACGACGCGGGTGTTCACGCCAACCGTCGACATGGTGAGTGGCCTCGGCACCGATCGGGCGGCACAGCTCGGTGGATGGGTCGCCGCTCACCATCGACTGGTGCGCGTCGTCACGAACCTCGCCACACTCGATTTCGGCGGTGAAGGTGGCCGGATGCGCCTGCTGAGCGTTCATCCCGGAGTGAGCGTGGACGATGTCACGACGAACACCGACTTCGAGCTCGAGATCGGCTCTGACGTCCCCACGACCCGTGCGCCCACCGACGTCGAACTCGAAGCGCTGCAGCGCCTCGACCCTCGGGGCCTGCGACACCGCGAAGCCGGTGGGTGATGCACCGAGCGCTGAACACCAACTTCTGTGAACTGGTCGGTGTCGAGGTCCCGATCGTCCAGACCGGCATGGGTTGGGTGGCGGGTCCGCGTCTCGTCACGGCCACCGCTCGGGCCGGAGGCCTCGGCATTCTTGCCAGTGCCACGATGACGCTCGACGAAATGACGCGAGCGATCGATGAGGTCGTCTCGGCGACCGATCGTCCGTTCGGGGTCAACCTGCGTGCCGACTCACCCGACGTCGAGGACCGGATCGACGTGATGATCGGGCGGGGAGTTCGTGTGGCGAGCTTCGCCCAGGCTCCTCGACGCGATCTGATCGAGCGGCTGCAGGCGAACGGCTTGATCGTGATTCCGTCGATCGGCGCGCGTCGGCACGCCGAGAAGGTGCTCGAATGGGGGGTCGACGCCGTCCTGGTCCAAGGTGGCGAAGGTGGCGGACACACGGGCTCGGTCCCGACGACCATTCTGCTGCCGCAGGTCGTCGACGCCGTCGCCGGTCGAGTTCCGGTCATCGCGGCCGGGGGTTTCTTCGACGGTCGCGGCCTCGTCGCCGCGCTCGCGTTCGGTGCGGACGCGATTGCGATGGGAACGCGCTTCTTGCTGACCAGCGATTCGGCCGTTCCCGAGCAGGTCAAGTCGCAGTACCTGAACAGCGGCGTGCTCGATACGGTCGTGACGAAGCAGGTCGACGGTGTTCCTCATCGGGTGTTGCGGACACCGCTCGTGGAGCAACTCGAGTCGACGGGTGGTCGGCTGCTCAGCGTGCCCATGGCACTTCGCAACGCGATCCGGTTTCGTTCGCTCACCGGAATGTCGATGCGTGACATGCTCTCGGAGGGGCGGGCGATGAAGGCCAGCAACGATCTGTCGTGGCTGCAGGTCGTGATGGCTGCCAACACACCGATGTTGCTCAAGTCGGCGCTCGTCGATGGTCGTGTCGACGCGGGCGTCATGGCGAGTGGCCAGGTCGTCGGCGTCGTGGACGACCTGCCGACCGTCGATGACCTGATCGACCGGATCATGAGCGAGGCCGACGACCTGCTCTCCGGGTGGTCGGGTTGAGGAGTGCGGTGACCGTGCTCGACGGCCGTGACGAGGTCATCGCGGCCGTCGGGCAACATCTCGGACACAGTTCTTGGCTCTCGATCGGCGAGGATCGTGTCCGGTTGTTCGCGGAGGCGACGGGCGACCACCGCGGAGCGGACGCCGCTGGTGAGCACGTCCGAACCGGGTCGCGTGGGCGACCGATGATCCAGGACCATCTGTTGCTGTCGCTGTCGAACCTGTTCCTCCCGGAGATCCTCGAGGTCCGCGGGTTCACGGCGGGAATCAACACCGGAACCGATGAGGTGCGGTTCGTTTCCGCCGCGCCCGTCGGGAGCACGGTCAGGGCGGCTGCCGAGATGCTCGATGCGACCGAGCTGCCGGATGGAAACGGCGTCGACACCGTGGTCGGGATCGTCATCGAGGTCGAGGGGGCAGCGGAACCGGTGTGCTCGGTCAGGTCGCGTTCACGCTGGTTGTCGTGAGTCCGGCGCCCTCGGCAGGGCCCCGTGCTTCAGCCACGCCCGATGGGGCGCATGGTTCACCCGTCGGCGCAGCGCGTCGTCACCGCGGGTCCGGAACGAAGAGATCCGCGTCGGTGTTCGGCAGCCGACGCAGCATCGCGTTCCAGGTCATCGATCGGTAGTAGCGGTCGTAATCCGCCTGGTTCTGTGCGACTTCGCTCGGTTGCATCGGTGCGCCTCCGGCTGCGACGCAGGCGAGGTGGATGCCGGCCTGTTGCTCGAACGTGATGGCCTCGACCGTCGCGTTCTCGAGCGTGTCGGAAACGATGAGTACACCGTGGTTCTGCATGATCAGGACGTGAGCGTCCCCGAGGGCTTCGACCATCGCCGGTCCGTGCGCCGGAGGCAGGACGCCATCGTCCCGGAAGAGTGCCTGGCGTCCGGCGAAGATCGTGGCCCCGGCGTGGTACATGCCGAGCTCGACGCCGAGCGTCGACAACACGATCGCATTCGGGGAATGTGTATGGATCACCGCTCCGACATCGGGTCGTGCGGCGTAGATGGCCGCGTGGAACTGCACGGCCGGAGACGCCTCGCCGTCACCGTCGAGCGTCCGGAGGTCGGGACCGAGCCGAATCACCGAACCGGGAACGGTCTCGACGAAGTACTCGAACGGTGTCACCCAGAAGCTGTCACCGTCGTCCGCGCGACGACTGACGTGTCCGGCGATCCCGCTGTCGCAGCCGTGACGATGGAGCAGGCGGCGCGAGGCTGCGATGTGCCACCGAACGTCGGACGTGTTCATGTCCTGCCTGCGTTCGCCGTGCCAGCCATCAGATTTATCATTGTGATCATCGACCCATTATCGGCCAGGAGGCGTCCGGCGCGCAATCGGGTGATCAGCGCTCGAGCGCTCAGGTCGGAGGGCTCGGCAGATGTCGCAGCGGCGCGGCCACCACCAGGCGATGCGGGTCGTTCTCTTCGACGTAGAACTGTTCGGGCTCGAAGTGGCCCATCGCCATCGTGGCCGCCCCGGCGACGTCTCCCGCCTCGATCAGATCGGTGAGCGTGTCGTGCGCCGCCACCCCGTCCAGCCGATACTGGCGACTCGGGAAGCGACCCATGTCGTTCACCCGCTCCGCCCAGGTCCTGACGTGGGCGAGCCACAGCGACTCGACCGCACCGGCGACCGTCGACAACGTCGCGTTCCCGCATCCGCCGATCATGCGCTCGTGGAACACGGCCATCGTGTGGGTGTACGGCAGCGGGTCGTCGATCTGGCGTCGAGCCTGCTCGTTGCATTCGCGCAGACTCGGGACCAGCACGTCAGCCCGATCCGGCCGTTGAGCACACAATGCCGCACAGTCGGCCTCGAGGCGTCGGAGTGCCTGGCCGACATCATCGACCGTGATCGACCGAGATTCGAGCACGAGTCCGATGCTGTAGGCCGTGTTGCCCGTCTTGGGTCGGTGGACGATCGCTCCACCTGTCGCGCCCCGGCGGACCGAGACGAGACCTTCGGTCTCGAGGATCCTGAGCGCTTCACGAATCGTGGGCTTGGACACGCCGAATTCCTGCAGGAGCCGATCCTGGGACGGCAGCGCGTCGCCGTCCCCCAACTCGCCGGTCAGTATCCGCGCCCGCAATCGATCGGCCGCCATCTCGGCGAGTCGAGGCGCTCGAAGTGCCTCACCGTCGCTACCCATCAATCTGTCGCATCGCCATTTTGCCTCGTGGAGCCGCCGTCGGTGTCGCAGCCCGCCGCAGCAGCCTAGCCAGAGCGTGCTCGGTCTGGCCGTGATGTGCACCTCGCTGTCGGAGGCTCCCCGTCCGGTTCGCTCGAACCTGCCCGACGGTTCAATCGAGGACGTATCGCTCGCCGAACTCCATGTTCTCGTCGAGTTCGCGGAGCACGGCGTCACGACCCGTGTCCGCTCGCACATCCATCGAGACCCCGATGATGCCGGCCTCGTGATACGCCTCGATCCTCGCCGGATTCCGTCCGACGCCGACCACATAGACCGAAAGGGTCTCCGGATCGCGACCGGCGTCGTCCGCCATCGAGCGCAGTGTGCGGACGAGCTTCGACACCGGAACTGCTCCTTCGACCGGCATCCACCCGTCGGCCCACTCGACGACGTGTGGGATGGTCGCCTTACCGCCGCCGATCCAGATCGGCGGATGAGGACGCTGGACCGGCTTGGGCCACTGCCAACTCGGCCCGAACTCGACGTGTTGGCCGCTGAACGAAGCGACCTCGTTGGTCCACAACTCCTTCATCGCGAGCGTCTTCTCGCGACCGATCGCTCGTCGTCTGTCGGGATCGACGCCGTGATGACGCATCTCGTCGACGTTCCAACCGAAGCCGACGCCGAGGATCAGTCGGCCGTTCGAGACGTGGTCCAGGGTGGAGACCGTCTTGGCAAGGGTGATGGGGTCATGCTGTGTGATCAGGCACACGCCGGTACCGATGTCGAGCGTGGTCGTCGCAGCAGCAGCAGCTGCGAGGGCGACGAACGGGTCGTGCGATCGTCGGTACTGCTCGGGCAGCTCGGCCTCCGGCTCCATCGGCCAGGCCGTCTCTCGTCCGGTGGGAATGTGCGTGTGCTCGGGTAGCCACAGTTCGGTGAAGCCTCTCGACTCGGCCGCCCGAGCCATCTCGGCGATGCCGATCGAACGATCGGTCAAGAAGCAATTGACGCCGAGACGCACGGATCCTCCTTCGGTCGTTCCCGGATGTTCTCGGAGACCCCGGAATCGGTGCCGACTCGCAGACGTGTGGAGTTGTGCCGAGCCCGCCTCGACGACCGCACGGTGGATGGTCTCACGATCGACTCCGGTTCTAGATGTATTATTGCAATGATAATGTCACCGGCGAGCGAGGAGTGCCGCTGCGGCGCGAATCAGTGAGCGAGTGAGAGGATTCCATGAGCGACCAATCCGGGCCCCTCGAAATCGAGAGCGTCAACAGCCGGTTCGGTTCCCGGGTGACGGGTATCGACTTGCGCGATGGGGTGAGCGACGACACGCGCGACATTCTTCGTGACTTGCTCTGGGAGCGTGGCGTGTTGGTGTTTCCTGGCCAGGTGCTCACGCGAGACGAGCAACTCGACTTCACTGGGATCTTCGCCGAGCCGGCCCCCCAACCCGTACGGAGTTTTCTCGGCGGGAACGACTGCATCACCGTCATCGACCCGCAATACGTCGACGGCTCGGCCGTCGACTCGTCCGACCACGTCGCGCCGGTCGCCCGGTTTCCCGAGTTCGAGGGTTGGCACAGCGACAGCACGTTCGCACGCGACATCAACGCCGTGGCGACGCTGCGAGCGGAGGTCACGCCGCCGGTCGGTGGGGACACCTGCTTCGCCAGCATGGCCGCGGCCCATGACGACCTCTCTCCGATGCTTCGCGACTGGCTCGGCAGTTGTGAGGCGCTCCACTGGTACCCGCCATATTTCATCAGCGCTTTCAAGTTCCATCTGTACGGCGCTGACGCTGAGGAGCGGTTCGTCGAGCGCTATCAACCCTGGCGCCATCCCGTGGTCGTGCGGCACCCGGAGACCGGACGCCGATCTCTGTTCGTCAACCCCGTCTACACCACCGAGATCGTCGGCCTCGCGCAGGCGGAGAGCCGTGAGCTCCTGACGTTCCTGTTCCGGCATGCGACGTCCAGCGAGTATGTGTATCGACACCACTGGACACCGAACGACCTCGTCATCTGGGACGAACTGTCGATGATCCACCTCGCCCCGCAGGACTTTGCGCCCCACCAGCGGAGGATGGTCCGCGCGACCGGCGGCGTGATCGAGCCGGAGGCGGCCTCCGGGATCGTCAGAAGCGACCAGCACAGCCACCTCGTTCGGGTCCCGGTCACAGCTCGCTAGCTTCTGGCACTGGCCTCTGAGCAGGGTCGCGTCGACGTCGTCGTCGTACCGAGCCGTTCCCCCCGGAGCAGACCATCCGATCGACGATCGTTCGGCCCATCCGCGCGTTGCGCTCGCCACGACTCGGCCATCCGACGACGCCTCCGTGAGACCGACCGCACGCGTCTCGACCGAACCGAGCGTGCGCAGGACAGCTCGACGAATGACGACCGAGTGGTCCGGGTAGGGAAATTCCAGGCAACGAAGCGATCTCGGAATCGCTCCCACCCCACGCAGACGACGAAAGGAAGTGATCTGCATGAGGCCCACGATGCGCCTCACGATTCCCACTCTGACAGCAACGGCGTTCTTCGCCGGTTCGTCGATCCTGGCCGGACCTGCCGCTCATGCCGGCGAGTTCCCGCACCGTCCGATCCAGCTGGTCGCCCAGGCCGATCCTGGTGCGCCGCCGATCGAGCGGGGTGAGCGCAGCGAGTTGGCTGCGTGGTGGCAGGATCGTTTGAACACGTGGTTGCAGTTGTCGGGTTCGTCGACGGGCCAGATCGTGGTCGATGGTTGGTATGGCCCGAACACCGAGGCGGCGACCCTGGAGTTCCAGGAGTCGACCGATGAGGTCCCGGCCGATGGTGTCGTCGACCCCGAAGATCGCGTCGCGTTGGCTGAGGCGATCATGGCGTTGGAGACCGATCCTGGTGCGCCGCCGATCGAGCGGGGTGAGCGCAGCGAGTTGGCGGCGTGGTGGCAGGATCGTTTGAACACGTGGTTGCAGTTGTCGGGTTCGTCGACGGGCCAGATCGTGGTCGATGGTTGGTATGGCCCGAACACCGAGGCGGCGACCCTGGAGTTCCAGGAGTCGACCGATGAGGTGCCGGCCGATGGTGTCGTCGACCCCGAAGATCGCGTCGCGTTGGCTGAGGCGATCATGGCGTTGGAGACCGATCCTGGTGCGCCGCCGATCGAGCGGGGTGAGCGCAGCGAGTTGGCGGCGTGGTGGCAGGATCGTTTGAACACGTGGTTGCAGTTGTCGGGTTCGTCGACGGGCCAGATCGTGGTCGATGGTTGGTATGGCCCGAACACCGAGGCGGCGACCCTGGAGTTCCAGGAGTCGACCGATGAGGTCCCGGCCGATGGTGTCGTCGACCCCGAAGATCGCGTCGCCCTCCATGACGCGATCGTTGCCCTGGGCGGCAGCTCGCCGATCGACGACGGGGCCGATGACGGGACCGACGACGGGGCCGATGATTCACTCCCCAGCGGCGAGTTCTCGGCCGACGACACGTCTGCGGAGGGCACGGCCACGCTCACCGCTCAGCTCTCCGACGTGACGACCGCCGCGCGGCAGGTCGGCGACCGGATCGAGTTCACGTTCGGCGCCGGTGACGCCAGCGGCACGGTCGGCTACGAGATCGGCTACGTCGACGAGGCACCGGCGGGTGCGTCGGGCGAACCGGTCGAGGTCGATGGCGACGCCCTGCTCCAGGTGGTGTTGCGGCCGGCCGCCGGCTACGACCCGGCGACGGGATCGGAGACGTACACCGGCCCCGACCGTGTCACGTTCGACGAGTCGCTCGTCATCAGCGAGGCGGTCCTCGTCGTGGACTTCGAAGGTGTGATGACCTGGGTCATCGGGACTCGAAGCGAGGCGCCGTTCAGGGTGGCCAGCTCGGAGGACCCGACCCGGGTCGTGGTCGAGATCTCTCACGAGACGGACTGACGAGGTCCCTCTCGGGAGGCGCCGGGCCGAGCGACTCGCTCGGCCCGGCGAAGGTCACCCCGTCCGGATCGGCCGGGCTCTCGGGTCCGCACGCACTTCATCCACCCGTGAGGGGGCCCAACATCGGCCGTGAGGCCCCGGTGACCCAGCGGTGTCCGGTCTCGCGCCGTTCCGATCGGGTAGCGAAGCGGTAGTCGACGATCCGCGCCCGCACCATCGTCGGGGGTCGACCGTCGAACGGATCGTGGGCGAGCAGGGCCAGTGTCGCAGGATCAGCCTCCAGCAGCCGATCGACGAAGCGTTCGAACCAGGCGCTGCCGTAGCGCGGCGACAGCGCGAGGAACCACATCAGCCAGTCGAGCCGGAGGTGGTACGGAGCGAACTGTCCGGGCCGACGATCCGGGTCGGTCGGTTTGCCACGGAACTCGTAGGCCTGCCACGTCTCGCCGTCGACGGAGCCTTCGACGACCACCTCGCGCCGGTGTCGGGTGATGCTGCCGAACGCGCCGTAGGAGTTGACCACGTGATACGGGTTGTAGGAGAAGTTCATCCGCTGATCGGGGCTGAACAGGTTCAGCAGCGGTCGCCAACTCAAGATCACCACGCCGACGGCGAACGCCAGGGCCAGCCATTCGAACCACGTCGCCGACGCCGGTTGTGTGCCGACCGAGATGCCCACGGCGTCGAACCAGCTGTCGGGAATTGCTGCGAATCCGAGGATCAGGGTGACGAAGTTGAGCCATGCGTAGTTCCCCGACAGCATCAGGTAGCACTGCGTCACGATGATCAGCGCCGCCCCGATGCCCGCGATCGGCTGCGGGAAGAACAGCGCCCAGGGCGCCACGAGTTGCGCAACGTGGTTGGAGCCGGTCTCGATGCGATGGAACCACGTGGGAAGCAGGTGGAAGGTGCGCGAGGTGGGGCTCGGCATCGGTTGGGTCTCGTGGTGGTAGTCGAGGCAGGTGAGGTTGCGCCAGCAGGCGTCGCCGCGCATCTTGATCATCCCTGCGCCGAATTCGACGCGGAACAGCAGCCACCGCAGCACGAACAGCGTGACGATCGGGGTGGCGACCTGTGCGTTGCCGAGAAACGCCACGCACAGCCCGGCCTCGAGGAGCAGCGACTCCCATCCGAAGCCGTAGAACGTCTGGCCGACGTTGACCACCGACAGATAGAGCGCCCACAGCACCAACCACCCGACGAGTGCGGCCCAGACGGGCACGGCGTCGAAGCCGCCGGACAACGCCGCCGTCGCCAGCACGACACCGGTCCACCCGATCGCCGCCGCCAGCGAATCGGAGTAGTGCCACTGGAACAGGCTCGGAGCTCGGCGAAAGTCGACTCGTTCCAGATAGCGCGGCACGGGCATCAGCCCCTGCTCGCCGAGCAGCGGACGGAACTGATCGAGCACGTTCACGAAGGCGAGCAGGTACGTGAGCGCCACCCCACGCTGGAGCACGATCCGAGCGACGTCGTACTCGCCGGTCGTCACCCAGTCCACAGGCGGAACCTTCCGGCGTCGGGTGATTCGTCGCGATCGCCGCGATCGTTCGTGTGATCGTGCGTCATGGGAACCGGATACCCGATTCGGCTCGTCATGATGCGATCCGCTCCGCGACGCCACGCGGGCGGGTCCTCGCCTCAGTCGATGGGCCGCTCGGTCAGTTGGACGTCGACGGTCATCGTTTCGCCATCACGCACGACGGACAGCTCGACGGTGTCGCCGGGATCGAATCGGCGGAGCACCGTCAGGAAGCCGGAGAGGTCGGCGATCGAGTTGTCGTCGACTTCGACGATCACGTCACCCGGCTCCAGGCCGGCGCGCTGGGCGGGTGTACCGGGTTCGGCAGCGATCACGGCGACCCCGCGGCCGACCTCCACGCTCAGCTGGTCCGCCATCATGTCGGTCACCGTCGACAGCTGCACCCCGAGGTAGGCGTGTTCGGCCGTGCCGTCGGCGAGGAGCTCGTCGATCACGTCGATCACCGTCGGCGACGGGATCGCGAAGCCGAGGCTCACGGCACCCACGGCCGGCGGGATGTAGGCGACGTTGATCCCGACCACTCGCCCTTCGGCGTCGACGAGCGCACCGCCGGAGTTGCCCGGCGAGATCGCCGCATCCGTCTGGACGAGGTCGACGAGCGACTGACCGCCACGCACTGCGCCCGCAGGGATCGCGCGACCGAGCCCGGAGATGATCCCGGCGGTGACGGTGTTCTCGAAGCCGAGTGGATTCCCGAGGGCCACGGCCAGCTCGCCGATCTCGGGGTAATCGGCGGCGAGCTCGGCGGCCGGGAGGTCGTCGCGATCGATCCGCAGGAGCGCCAGGTCGGTGAACACATCGGTCGCCTCGATCGTCGCGGGCAGCCGCGTGCCGTCGGCGAGCACGACGGCGACGTCCACGGCGTTGTCCACCACGTGGTTGTTGGTGACGACGAGACCGTCGGACCGGATGATGACACCCGATCCCTCGCCACCTGGACCGGCCGTCGAGCTGACGCTCACGGCGACGATCGACGGCTCGATCCGGCGGACGAGCTCGGGCACGAGCCCCAAGCCCCGGGCGGGGGACAGATCGTCTCCCCGATCGTCGTCGACGACGGTGGCCGCCACACTCTCGTCGACCGCGCTCGACGAGTCCGGTGCTCTCGTGGTCGCTCGGCCCGTTGACTCGATCGTCGCAGCGGGGTCGGCGGTGTCCTCACCGGAGTCGCATCCGACGACCAGCAGCGGAACGAGTGTGAATGCCGCGAGAGGAAGCGTGGGAACGGGAAGCCGGTGTCGCTGAGCCATGTCGGGGGCCTACCCGTGGAGATCGACGCCCATTCGTCGACGAGCGGGTGCGAGACGGGCGCACGCTCGCCGAGTGTGCGCATCGAGACGGCGGGGCAGCCAGCCGGGGGTGGCGATCGGATGTCCGGTGTCGCCCGCAGGGCCGGTCGGCTCGTGGCTCGTTCTCGGCAATACGGGGCCCGAACTCGGCACCCACTCCGCCGTCGACGAAAAGTTCTTCGAGATCGGGGTTCATGAAATGCGCTTCGCGACCGAAGAACAGATAGTCAATCGCCAGCTGTCGTGGAGAACCTCATGTTTCGTCGTCGTCAACCAGCCCTGATCGCATCGATCGCCACCGCGGCTTCGCTCGGTCTCGTCGTACCGGTCGTGGCGACCGGTGTTCACGCCAAGGGGGCCTCTGCGGTGTCGCAGGCCGCTGCGGCCCGTGGTGTTGCGCCCGCGGTGGGTTCGGTGGCCGTCGCTGCGGACGCCATGATCTCGCTCGCGGCCCTCGCGGGCGAGGCGTCGGCTGGTGGCGAGGCCGATCCGGCGACGGAACCGGCTTCCGAACCGACCGAATCCACGACGACCACGACCGCACCTGAGGAGGATCCCGCCGGCGACCCCTCGGCCGAAGCTGCCGCCACGACCACGAGCCCGTCGACGACGGTACCGACCGAGTCGACGACGACCACGACCGCACCCGGTGAGGAATCGGCCGGCGACCCCCCGGCCGAAGCCATCACCACGACCACGAGCCCGTCGACGACGGTACCGACCGAGTCGACGACGACCACGACCCCGGAGGCCGCCGAACCGACCTGCGAACCCACTGACGAACCTGCCCCGACGACCACGACCACGACCATTGCGACCACCGAGACCACCACGCCTGTGGACGGTGAGCAGCCGGCGTGCGAACCGTCGGTCGACCCCGCCGCCCCAACAACGACCACGCCGCCGACCACGCCGCCGACCACGACCACGGCGCCGGCGGATGCATCCGAAGCGGCACCAGCGTCTGAACCGACCGAGGCCGCGACGGACACGACCGTGCCCACCACGGTCCCCGCACCTGTCGACGAACCCGTCGATGGCGAGGGCGAGCCCGACGAGAACATCTCGCCCAGCGACGACGAGCCAGCGGACGTCGCCACCGTGGACGAGCCGGCCCAGCGCGTCGAATCCGCCGACGAGCAGGGCGACGGCGAACCACCGGCGGCCGTCGATCAGCCGGTCGCCCCGGAGACCCCGGTCGACACCACGCCGGCCGAGATCAACACCTACGACCCGGGCCTCCGAGCATCGAGCTACGACGGCGTGTACGCCGAGGGCGTGCCCGTCGGTGTCGCCATGGCGACCACCCGCTGGTTGGAGAGTGGCAACCGGTACGACGCACAGGCCCGCGGCTCCACCGCATCCGGTGCCTACCAGGTCATCAACTCGACGTGGAACGGCTACGACGGCTACGCCCGTGCCGTGCTCGCGCCGCCCGAAGTCCAGGACCAGTTCGCGTACGAGTCGTTCACCGCGCTGCTCAAGCGGCACGGGAACGATGTGTCGAAGATCCCGGTCAGCTGGTACATCGGTCACGTCCCGCAGGGCGCCGAGTGGGACACCGTCCCGCACCCCGAAGCCGGCAACACGCTGACGCCCCGCCAGTACCAGGCGAAGTGGATGAAGAAATTCTTCTCGCTGCTGTCCGAAGGTGCGCCGGTGTACCTGCCGTCCGACACCGAGGCATTGGTGCCGGCGATCGCGTTCCCGGTGCTCGGTCCGGTCGAGTTCGTCGACGACTGGCACTTCGAACGCGACGGCGGCGCCCGTCGACACGAAGGCTTGGACCTGCTCGGCTACGAAGGCCAGCCGATCCGCGCCGTGTTCGACGGTGTGATCACCATGATCGACGACGACCCGTCCGGGATCGCCGGCAACGGGTTGCGGCTCACCCGCGACGACGGCCTCTACGCCAACTACTTCCACCTGTCGAACAGTGAGACCGGTCCGGTTCATGCTTCGCTGGAAGTCGGCACCCGCGTCCGCGCCGGCCAGATCATCGGCTTCATGGGCTCGACCGGCAACGCCGGCATCCCGCATCTCCACTTCGAGCTCCGCACCGCCGAGCGTGAGCCGATGGCTCCGTACCCGGCGGTCCTCGAGGCCATTCAGCGAGAGCAGTGCACGGTCGGATTGGGTCCGTGGTCGACCGAGTTCACGTCGCCCGCCGAGCAAGCCGAGGCCGAAGCCGAGGTGTTGAAGGCGCTCGCCGAACTCACCGATGAACAGATCGAGGGTCTGGCACACCTCCCCGAGGCTCCGGCCGAGGAAGTCGAGTACCTCACGATCGAAGGTCCTGACGGTGCACAGTGGGTGATCGGCGACGATGGCTCCGTGACCGCCACCGGACAGGCGGCGATGATCGGTTCGTATCAGGCGGACTGTCCGATGCCGATCGACACCGTCGACGACAATGGCGACCCGATCGTGTTCGGCACCGACGCCGACGGTCTCGCCGTCGACGAATTGCCCATCGGATGGTGGGACGACGAAGCCGTCGAGTGGAAGCCCGACCTCGAGGCCGAGGAGACCTACGTCGACCCGTGGGAACTCGATCAGGCCGATCTCGACGCCTCAGACGAGCACCACGTCGATCACGACGACGACCGAGCTCTCGTCGACCGTCGCCACCTCAGGATGATCTGACGACGTCGGTCGGGGATCGGTCGTTTCGTGAACGATCGGTTCGTGGTCACGTAGGGCCGCGTTGTTCTCGATGCTCCGCGGTGATCATGGTGCACTTGCAGTGCACCTCCTCGCAGCGGATCGTCAACGTGTGCAGTTCCAACGCAGCCGTACATTCGGTGACGGTGCACTCCCAGCCCCCGCCGCGGTGCTCGATGGCCGTCCCCTCGCAACCGGCCAGCCGATCCATGGTCACGAGGCCGCACGCTCCGTCGGTGCCGTGGCTCGAATCGCGTCGATCAGTTCGGCTTTCGTCATCGTCGAGCGGCCCTCGATGTCGAGGTCCTGCGCGGTGTCGTACAGCTCCGACTTGGTCATCGACGACAGGGCCGGGCCGGTCGCGTCGGTGGACCGGTCGCCGGATCTGCGTCCGCGCGCGGCAGCGACCGATTGTTCGAGGACGGCCATCAGATCGACGACCTCTGCCGAGCGGGGTTCTTCCGTCGTGGTGACGACCTCGTCGCCGCGCTGCTTGGCGGCGATCAGTTCGAGCACGCGCTCGCGGTACCGGTCGTGGTACTCGGACGGATCCCAGTCGGCGCTCATCGCCTCGATCAACTGTTCGGCCATCTCGACGTCGCGGTCGGCGAGTTCGCCCTCGTAGGGGTAGTCGTCGAGTTCCTCGCTCGGGTCGCGGATCTCGTCCTCGAAGAACATGGTCTCCAGTGCGAGGACACCATCGACCGGACGGATCGCGACGAGGTACTCCTTCGTGCGCATGACGAACGTCGCGACCGCGCTTCGCCCCGCCTGCTCCATGGCGGCCATCAGCACGCGGTACGGGCGAGCCGCCGATTCGTCGCGAGGGGTGAGGTAGTACGTCTTCTGGAAGTGGATCGGATCGATGTCGCCCTCGTCGACGAACGCCGAGATCTCGATCTCGCGCCGACCACCGGGTTCGACCGACTCCAGTTCCTCACGGCTCACGATCACGTACTCCCCGCCGCCCACGTCGTACCCCTTGACGATGTCGTCGTAGTCGACTTCCTCGCCCGTGTCCTCGTTCACGCGTCGATAGCGGATACGCGACGAGGTCCCCTGCTCGAACTGGTGGAAGCGAACCGAGAGGTCGCGGGTGGCGCTGTGGAGTTCGACGGGAACGGTGACGAGTCCGAACGTCATCGACCCGGTCCAGATCGGTCGTGCCATGGTGCTCTCGCGTCAGTGGTTGCGGAGCGCGTCGATGAGTTCGCTCTTCTTCATCTTCGAGCGGCCGTCGATGCCGATGTCGCGTGCGCGATCCATGAGCTCGTCCTTGGTCCGGTCCTCGTAGGGTTCGGCCTTGCCGCCCCGCCCGCCGACCTCGCCCCGTCCCTCGTTCGCAGACGCGTTGGCGATGCGCGCCGCCTTCTCCTTGCTCATCCCCTCGTCGCGCAGGGACTCGTACTGTTCCGGATCCTTCACGGAAGGACCGGGACGCTTCTTGCCAGGCATGTCGCCCTCCTCGGCTCGTCGGATGCTGTTGGATGGTCAGCCGCCCGGAGTGTCGATACCCGCGGACGGGTTCCGCCAACCCTGATCAGGCGTGACGGTGCGACGACGGGGTGTCCACTCCGTCGGCCGACAGCGCCGCCGAGTCCGACTCACCGTCGGTGATGATCGATCATGCGGCCGTGCGCGTGATCCTGAACACCGGGTGTCGGTCGGCTTCAGCGGCGAACGCGTCGATGCTGTCGCGACCGGATGCGTCGAATGCGGCCCGGACGAACGGAATCGCTCCGAACCGGCGCCGGAAGATTCGCAGCAGCGGTGCCCGCTCGGCGATCGGGAGCTCGGTCAATTCGATCGACCGGAGCCGTCGCCCGCGACCGAGCCGGACGTGGCTGCCGGCCCGGACGTTCAGGACCCATGACGTGTTGCCGAACGGCGACACCAACCACCGCTCTTCTCCGGATCGCAGCAGCACGACCGGGACGCGATGGCTCCGGCCGCTGCGTCGCCCCTGCGTCTCGAGCAGGGCGAGCGGACCCATCGGCACACCGATCGACAGCAGCCGGAACGGGATTCGGCTGAAGGCCAGTAACCCGGCCGAGAAGCGCGGAGCACCGATCGGACCGGCGTTCACGATGCCGCCTCGAGCGACCGGCGGAACCGGTGCGTGGCGAGGCCGTACGTCACCGCACCGAGCACGAGCTCGAACGCGACAGCGACGCCGATCGTCGACCAGTCGGGCGTGTTCCGGAGGATCGACCTGGTCGCGTCGAGATAGGCGGTGACCGGGTTCAGGTCGGAGATCTGTGCGTACCATCCCGGCATCAACGTGCGGGGGCCGAACCACGTCGAGAAGAGCATGATCGGGAAGAACAGCGGCTGCAGGCCGAGGACCGCGGCTGGATTCCTCGTCACCACCGCGGTCAGGAAGAAGATCCCGTTCCACGACACGGCGAAGCCGGTCGTCAGCGCGAGGACCGCGATGGCTCCTCCGAGCGTGACGTGGTCGGCGGCGCCGCGCAGGATGCCGACGGCGAGTATCACGACGGCGGCGACCGAGCCCCGTACCGCCTCGAAGCCGGCCCTCCCTGCGACCAGCGAGGCGGGCAGCGCCGGCGTCAACCTGACGCGGTCGATGAACCCCGACGCGATGTCGCGGAGTAGCTCGGCCGCGGTGAATCCGGCGCCGACGACAGCCGACAGGAACAGCGTGCCGGGGAGCACCCACTCGCCGTAGGAATCGAGGGGGAATCCTGGCAACGCTGCGACGGACTCGAACAACGCCGTGAAGATGGTGCCGATCAGCAGGGCCGGTGCGATCGACTGCCCGAACGCGACCCCGGGGTGGCGGACTGCTTGGTGGGCCGTGCGGACGAACATCAGACGGGTCGCGCTCATGAGTGATCCTTGCGGAGGGTTCGGGTGAGGGTGGAGTGGGCGAGTGCGAGGGATGCCAGGGCGAGGACGCAACCGACGCCGAGCCCCCACGCCACTCGGCCGGACGTGAGGTCGCCGATCATCGCGGCGCGACTGGCGTCGGCGAACGCGGTGATCGGGTTCACGGCGGCGACGGCATCCGCCCAGCCGGGCAGCTGTGCCCTCGGCACGAACGCGCTCGAGAGGAAGGCGAAGATGGTGCCGAGCGGATTCAGGTTGAGCGGTGTCTGCGGATCTCGGGTGAGGATCGCCACGGTGTGGAAGACGCCGGCCAGCGTCATCGACAGCAGCATGGCCAACACGGCCGAGACGGCGACCCCGGCGAGCCCGTTGTCGGCGGCGCCGCCGAATGCGAGCCCCACCCCGACCAGGATCGCGAAGCCCGGCAGGATTCGCACCGCCTCGAACGCGAAGCGGCCGATCAGGAGCGGGAGGAGGCTCGGCGATCCGAGCCGGAGCCGATCGATCAGCCCCGACCGGAAGTCGTGCGCGACCTGCGCCGACGTCGATCCGGCGCCGGCGATGGCGGAGATGATGAGGGCGGAGGGTACGAAGTGCTCGGGGAACGAACGGCCACCGAGGTCGAACACCCCGGCGAGATCGCCGAACAGCGACGTCATCGCCACGATGAGCAGCAGGGGCGGGAGTGTCGGAAGGACGAAGGCGGGTCCTGGGTCGGCGCGCCCCTCCCGGGTCGCCCGACCGAAGACGGCGAACGAGGCGCTCGCGGTACTCACGCTGCGACGCCCGCGTCGGACGCCCGATCGGGCGTGTTGATGTCGTGCCCGGTGAGTTGGATGAAGACGTCTTCGAGCGAGGTCTCCGAGACGGTGAGCCCGTCGAGGTGGCCGACGGCGTCTCGGATCGCGACCAGGGCGACCTCGACGTCGGCTGCCGCCGACCCCTCGATCGTCGTCCTGTCGCCGGCGCTGGTGACGCTCAGCCCCGGCGGTAGACCGCCGAGCGCGTCGGCGTGGTCGCCTCGGATCGTGATCGTCCGGTGGCCGTGGGTGTGTTTCAGGTCGGCGGGTGAGCCCTCGGCGATGATCGTGCCGGCATCGAGGACGACGATCCGGTCGGCCAACTGGTCGGCCTCTTCGAGGTACTGCGTCGTCAGGAACAGGGTCGTCCCCCGTGCCTGCAGGTCGCGGATCTGGGTCCACAATGCGCGACGGCTCTGTGGATCGAGCCCGGTCGTCGGCTCGTCGAGGAACAGCACCGGTGGTTCGTCGAACAACGCCGTGGCGATGTCGAGCCGGCGCTGCATGCCGCCCGAGTAGGAATGGATCGGACGGTCAGCGGCGGCGCTCAGACCGAACTGTTCGAGCAACTCGTCACTGCGACGGCCGACGGCGGCCGAACGGTTGCCCAGCAATCGACCGACGAGGCGAAGGTGTTGGCGACCGGTCATGTTCGGATCGACGGTGGCGTCCTGCAGCGTGACGCCGATCGAGGATCGGACGCGTCGGGGTTGGGCGACGACGTCGAACCCGGCGACGGTGGCGCTGCCGCTCGACGGGGCGAGGAGGGTGGTGAGCATGCGAACGGTCGTCGACTTGCCGGACCCGTTGCGGCCGAGCACGCCGAAGATCTCGCCGGGGCGGACCTCGAACGAGAGGCCGTCGACGACGGTGCGCTGTCCGAATCGCTTGGTGAGATCGTTCGCGACGATCGAACCGGCACCGGCCGCCGATGTTTCGGATGATGGTTCATACATAGGTTTGTACTGTAGTACAAACCGCCGTCGGCGCAACCCGGTAGCATCGAATTCCGTGAAGACGCCGCCCGCTGACCTCGCCGAGCGGCTGCTCGGCGCCAGTGAGCTGATCCTCGCCACCTCGCCGCCGGCACGGTTCGACGACATCGCCGAACGGATCGGGGTCGCTCGCGCGACGCTCTACTACTACTTCTCCGGTCGCGACGACCTGCTGTCGTTCGTGCTCGCCGAGCACATCCGTCGCGGTGCGGAGATCATCGACGCCGCGACCGGCGATTCACCGGCCGAGCGCCTCCGTGTGACCGTGTCAGGACTCGTCCGCTTCCTCGGCGAGCACCCCGAACTGTGTCCGGCGCTCCTCGGCGCCATGGGGAGCGCCGGACGGATGCGTGATGCCCTCGAGGCCAACGAGATCTCGATCGCAGCACCCTTGCGACAGATCGTCAGCGACGGCATGGAGGCCGGTGAGTTCCCCGAAGGTGATCTCGCCGACGTCACCAGCGCGCTGATGGGCGCCATCCTCATGCAGGTCGTGTCGCGCTACCTGCGCTCGGCATCACTCGACAGCGACGAGACCATCGCCGACGTCACCGCGATCGCGACGCGCGTCGTGACCGATTCCGACTGATTGCGCCACTCGCCCCGGTCGAAACGCTCACGATGTGGGGAGGTCCACGACCCCGTGCTCGTAGGCGTAGATGACGGCGTGGACGCGGTCGCGCAGCTGGAGTTTCCGAAAGAGGTGTTTGACGTGGGTCCGCACCGTCGATTCCTCGATGAAGAGCGCGGCCCCGATCTCCGAATTGGTCATGCCGGTCGCGATCAGTCGGAAGACGTCGTGTTCGCGGCCGGTGAGCACATCGAGCGCGGCCGGAGTGGTCGTACGCGGTCGCCGGCCGAGTTGTTCGATGACACGTCGGGTGACGGCGGGGGCGAGCACGGCATCGCCGCTCGCGACGAGGTGTACCGCGTCGAGCAACTCCTCGGGTCGGGCGCGCTTGAGCATGAAGCCGGAAGCCCCGGCTCCGAGGGCATCGAAGACGTACTCGTCGTGGTCGAAGGTCGTCAGGACGACCACTCGGGTATCGGTCAGCTCGGCCGTGATCGACTTCGTCGCAGCGATTCCGTCACCGTTGGGCATACGGACGTCCATCAGCACGATGTCGGGTCGGGTCAACCGGGCGAGCTCGACGGCCCGTACCCCCGAGTCGGCATGCCCGACGATGTCGAGTTCGGGGTCACCGCCGAGGACCTCGATCAAGCCGACGCGCATGAGATGATCGTCGTCGACGACGAGCACCCTGATCACGGTGCCACCCGGCCGTCGAGCGGGAGCGTCGCCCTCAGCACGAAGATTCCGTCCTGCAACCGTGCGTCGACGTTTCCACCGAGCAGGCCGACCCGTTCGTCGATACCGATCAGTCCGTGACCGGTACGCGCCGCAGCGCGCGCCTTCGCTGCGGTGGGGTTGGTGATCGTGACCTCGAGGCTCTCCGGGGTGTACTCGAACACGACGCAGGCGGATCCGGTGCCGTGCCGCGATGCGTTCGTCAGCCCTTCCTGGACGATGCGGTAGGCGGCGTGATCGACGGCCGTCGGGAGTGGTGTCCGCTCCCCGTCGATCCGAACCTCGACCCGATGACCGGCCTCGATGTGCTGCTGGACCACGGCGGGCAGCGCACTGAGCGATGCCGGCGTGGCATCGTCGTCGGCTCGCAGACCGGTGACCATGTGGTCGAGCTCCGCGACCGTGCGTCGCGCCAGGTCCTCGATGGTGGTCAGCGCCTGGAGGGTTCGGTCGGGATCCTCCCCGAGGCGGAGACGTGCTGCCCCTGCGTGTACGGCGATGACGTTGATGGCGTGGCCGGTCGCATCGTGGAGATCGCGGGCGATCCTCATCCGCTCCTCGGCGGCGGCGAGTGCTCGCTCCCGAACGGCGTCCCGACGCAACTCGTCCATCTGCTCGCGCTGCAACCGAGCCCGCTCACCGGCGAGCCAGCTCGCGCTCCACAGCAGCACGGTGTGGAGCAGTTCGGACCACGGCGCGACGCCAGCCGAGATCGCACACGCGGCCAGGTAGCCGGCCATCCCGACGGTGACGGCGGCGGCGAGGCGAAGCGGCCGGTCGAGCGACGAACGTCGTGCCGCGACCGAGTACAGCGCGACACCGGGTGCGATCGCCACCCCGACGGGCGCATCGACCACTGCCAGTGCGGCGAGCGCGATCGTCGAGAGGGCGAACGCGGCCCACGGTCGAGACCGGCGGACGAGCAACGGGAGGGCGCCGAGCCCAGCGAGCGCGATCGCGTACCACGACGGCGGTCGCGGAGCGGGGCTGGTCACCGCGATCTCACCGTTCCACACGAACACAGCGGTCGTGATCCCGGTTGCGATCACGATCAGCGCGTCGTGCACCCGCCCTGACCGCCACATCCGACCGGAACTCATGGCGCCAGCGTACGAGTCGCCCGAGGCCCGTCGCCTCCCCCCACGCGAGGAGGCGCCTCGACGCCGTGACGACCACACGTTCATCCCGTGCACGGATTCGAGCTCGGCGATCGTTCCGTACCGTCGCCGATGTGTCCGATCACCATCCCACGCTCTCATCCGAACCGGCAGCCGAAGCGCGCAATCTGACCAAGCGATACGGCTCGACGGCCGTGGTCGACGACGTCACGTTCCGCGTCCACCCCGGCACGATCACGGGAGTCCTCGGCCCCAACGGTGCCGGTAAGACCACGACGCTCCGGATCCTGCTCGGTCTCGCCACGCCGACGTCGGGCGAGGTCCGCATCGACGGCCACCCGCCGCACGAGCTCGACGATCCCTCCCGTCACGTCGGCGCCGTGCTCGAGGCCAACGACTTCCATCCGGCGCGCAGTGGTCGCGATCACCTCCGGGTGTTGGCCCGCCTCTGTGACGTCGGTGACGGTCGTGTCGACGAACTGCTCGACACCGTCGGCCTGCGGGCGGCGGCTGACCGCCAGGTCGGCCGCTACTCCCTCGGGATGCGCCAACGACTGGGTCTCGCCACCGCTCTGCTGGGTGCACCCGGACTGCTCGTTCTCGACGAACCGACCAACGGGCTGGACCCGGTCGGTGTGAGATGGATGCGTGATCTGATGCGCGGGTTCGCCGACGGCGGCGGCGCCGTCCTGATGTCGAGCCACCTGCTCGCCGAGGCGCAGCACACCGTCGACCACGTGCTGATCATCGACCAGGGCCGGCTCATCGCCGACGCCCCGCTCGCGGACCTCGTGCACCCCGGCTACGACCTCGAGGCCGTGTACCTCGACCTCGTGACCACGACCGCTGGAGCAGATCGATGAGCGCGCTGACCGCCGAGCGGTTGAAGCTCACCTCGACCCGCACCACGTGGTGGCTGGCGGCGGCGTTGGCCGGCATCGTCACCCTCGCCGCCGTCGTTCACTTCCTCAGCTTCGATGCAGCCTTCGTGGACGAAGCGTCGGAACAGCAATCGATCCTCACCGACATCGGCGTCACGATGGGTCTGGTCTTCGCGGCGATCTCCGGCTCGCTCGCGATCACCACCGAGTTCCGCCATGGGACCATCCGCCCGACGCTGCTCAAGCAGCCCGACCGCACGGCGATCGTGTCGGCGAAGCTCGTCACGCAGGCGGTGATCGGCGCCACGCTCGCCGCGTGCGCCGCCGCCTACGCGACGGGCCTCGCAGCGCTCCTGCTCGACGCGCGAGGCCTCCGGTTCGCGCTCGACGCGGGTGACGTGACGCGACTCGTCGTCGGGGCGAGCGTCGGAGGCGTGTTGTTCGCTGCGGGAGGGCTCGCGCTCGGGACCGTCGTACGCAACCAGGTTCCCGTCGTCGTGGGGCTGCTGATCTGGGTCCTCTTCATCGAGAACCTGCTCCGCGCCGGTGCGCCGGACGTCGGGCGGTTCGCGCCCGGCTCACTGGCCCGAGCGATCGCCGCGCCAGGAGCGGGTGCGCTCACGTCACCGGTTGCCGCCGCCGCGACGCTCGCTGCCGTCGTCGTCGCTCTCGTGCTGACCGCACGAACCACGTTCACCCATCGCGACATCATCTGATCAGGAGGCATCGTGGACATCCCCACCCATCCCGCCGATATCGAAGATCCGACCCCTCGGTCACGACGCAGCGCACGCATCGCCATCGTCGTCGTGTTGGTGGTCGTGGCCCTCGCGTCGCTCCACTTCTTGAGTGCCGCGCTCGGCTGACACGTCGCGTTCTGACCTGGGAAACGTGCGTTGACTTGGTGATTCTCGCTCGTCGTGCGCAGCTGCCGCCATCCGGTGTTGACCACTCGTGACCCCTGGGTGAGCCACGGGCTTGGGTGGCGGTCCGATGCGGTGGCGAGAGGTTCAATCTGATCGAGCGTGCCGGGGAGTCGGTCGCGTTCGACCTCGAGTTCATGGTGGGCTCTGGAGGTTGAGCCAGAACCGTTCGCTGGTACCGAAGTGTCGGGTGGGCCGCAGTGCCGTGTCAGCGGTGGTGCTGCGCTTGCCGTGCACGATCTCGTTGACCCGGCGCGGTGGTACGCCGATCGCGACGGCGTCCCGGCGTTGGGTGACGCCGAGCGGTTCGAGATGGTCGAGCATCAGGATCTCGCCGGGGTGGATGGGTTCCACCGTCGACGTGGTCATGTCGTCTCCGTTCAGTGGTAGTCGACGATGCGTTGCGTTGAGTCCGATCGGGATGTCACCGAACGCGGTGACTTCGACGGTCAATCGACGCGTGTGATCGTGAACTCGGAGCGGCGGACGTAGCAGCAGCCGTCCTGTGTCTCCTGGCTGCCGACGATCGTCGTCGCGTCGGTGATCGGTTGCGGGTCGTCCCGGAAGTCGAGCCACGCGGTCATCACACGGCGAGTCCTCGAGGTCGAGCCCTCGCCACAGTTCTCGGACCGTGGGAACTCGGGGCTCTGGGTGATCACGTAGCCGCGGTACCTCACCGGGCTCGACGTCGTGTCGAACTCGATGCCGTAGAAGTCCTCGGGCGCGACGTCGTACGTGAACGTCGTCGAGCTGAAGGTGCAATCGCCGTAGGTGTGGTTGTTGTCCACGTCGACCGTGCCGCCCTCCAGCACATACCGCGGGTACGGCTCGTCGTTGTCCTGCCCCTCCTCGAACACGAGGATCAGGGTCCCCGTCTCGATCGACGGGGTCGACGGCAAGTTCGTGAACATCGAGGAGTGGGTCCCGGTGAGCTCCCACCGAGTTCCCATGATCGGTTCGCCGATCAGCGACGCCGTCTCCTCGTCGAAGCTCTCGCCACCGTCCGGCAGCTCGACCCACGCTCGGAACGTGGCGTCTCGCTCGGCTGCCACGTCTGAGCCCAGGTCGACGACGCCGTCGATCGTCCAGCGCCCCTCGCCGTCGGGGACGCCGGCGTCGACCGCCTGCGGCTCGGCCTCGACACCGTCGACGCTCACGTGGACGACCGCGGCGGCGGCCTCGAAGTCGTCGTGGCCGTCGATGCGCACCCGATACGGCACCGAATCGGGCTCGCCGTCGCCGACCGAGCCGTCGATCGGGACCTCGGCGAACTCGAGGGGTTCGTCGGTCCCCGGCTGGAGCAGCTCGACGACCTCTCGGATGCGCAGGTGGTCACCGTCCGGGCGGTCCCGCATGCCGAGGACGGGAGGATCGTTGTCCTGGTAGGGCGCACCGACAGCCAGGCTCGCGTCGAGCTCGGCGAACGCGACGTCGGCGGTCACGCCTCGCTCGGCCATGTCGGTGTAGAGCGCAGCGGCCGCGTCGAGGGCGTGGAGTGACCCGACGATCTCGCTCCAGCCGACGAACACACTGCTGGTGCCGGTGATCGCCTCCGCCAGGTCGGTCTGACCGCTCCCGAGCGTCTGGCAGGCGTTGACGAAGACGAAGGTGTCCTGCAACCCGCCGGGGTACGTCGCCCGGAAGAAGTCGGCGGTGACGATCACGTACCCGTTGCCCGACCGGCCGATCGAGATCCCGACGCCGGGACGATCCAGGAGGTCGAGGCCGGCGATCTTGTCGATCTGCTCACCGGGTCCCGGCGGCAGGATCGCCTCGAGCGGGCCGACGACCATCATTCCCCGGCACGGCTCCTGGGCACATATCCGCTTGCCGTGGGTACTGACGTGGACGATGTCGTAGTCGCGCCATGTCTCGAAGTCGTCCAGCGTCACATCGGTCGACGACATCGTCGCGTTGCCGGCGTAGTCGACGTTGCCGGCGTAGTCGGGCGTGCCCTCCAGGATGTTCGCGACCACCGGACCGTCGTCGGTGTTCTTGAACTGGTACAGCACCGGCGCCAGTACCAGCGCCCGTTTGACCTCCTCGCCCGGTGCCACGACGTGGTCCGGTGCGCGTGCGGAGACCGGTACGGAGAGCTCGGCCGGGAGACCGGCGTCGTCGACAGCCCCGCCCGCCCGGGACCCCTCGAGCCCGTCACCGAGCAGCCAGAGCCCGTGCGCGCCGGCGACCCGGAACCAGATCGCCTCGTCGTCGCCCTCGACCTCGGCGACGTCGTCGACGCCGGACAGCCAGTCAGCGACCTCGGTCAACGACGCCCCGTCGTCGAGCCGCTCGTTCGCGGTCGCGACCAGCTCGTCGCTCCGGCGGAGGAGCTCGGGTGACGTCGCAGCGATCGAGCACGGATAGCCCTGGCGCTCGCATTCGAGGTCGGCGTCGGGATCGCCGGCGGCGTCGGGAGCGTCGCGCTCGGTGCCGGGTTCCGCCGTCGACGTGGTGACGTCGTCGGCCGTCGTGTCGTCGGCCGCTTCGCCGGCGCCGTCGCCTCCGCTGCACCCGGTGACGAGCACTCCGACGAGCAGCAGCGCCCCCACTCGCCGGCCCATCGGTCTCCAGTCTCGCGCCTCGCCTCCGCTCGCAATACCGAATATCGGCCGAGCAGCATGGTCGGAGAGCGACTCCGTAGATCGTCGCTACCCGGTCGCCCCGCTCACGTTCGACGTGATTGATCGAATCGACAGGCTCGGATCAGCATGGTCGGTGGAGTCCTCGTGCGCACGGGGCGGGCCTGCGCATGGTCGACGAGAAGTTGCGACACGTCGTCCGGCGTGTACGACGAGTCGTGCCGATCTGTCGTGTTCATCGTTGCTCGGTGGTGTCGATGGCGATGGCGATGGCGATCTTGCCGCGGGTCCGTCCGTGCTCGAGGTGGGTGATGGCGTCGGCCGCGTCGGTGAGTGGGAAGGTCCGGTCGACGACGGGGGTGACGTGTCCGGTCTCGACGAGGTCGGCGAGGCGTTCGAGGTGGGCGGCGTCTTCTCGGGCGACGAAGGTGGTCAGTCGCCGACGGGTGACGAGTGAGGTGAGTTTGGCGCGGATCTGGCGGTCGCTGCCGCCGAGCCAGCGGCCGCCGTTCTCGCCACCGACGATGACGAGCGTGCCGGTCGGGGTGAGTGCCCGGCGGAGGTCGCGGAGGCGTCGGTTGCCGCCGGTGTCGATGATGACGTCGTAGCGGTGTGGTTCGGCGAGTGGGTCGTCGGAGCGGTAGTCGATGACACGGCTGGCGCCGAGCTCGCGGACCAGATCGAGCTTGTCGCTGCTCGCGACGCCGGTGACGATGCCGCCGAGGGCGGTGGCGATCTGGACGGCGTAGGTGCCGACCCCGCCGGAGGCGCCGAGCACGAGCACCTGGTCACCGGACCGCACCCGTCCGTGGCCCTCGACGGCTTGGAGCGCGGTCGAACCCGTCACGGCGAGTACTGCGGCCTGGGTCATCGTGAGGTTCGTCGGGATGCCGGCGAGGTGGTCCTCGGATGCTCGCGCGTACTGGGCGAAGGTCCCGTGTCCGGTGCCGAACACCAGGTCGCCCTCGGCGAAGCGGGTGACGGCGGCGCCGACGGTGTCGACGACGCCGGCGAGGTCGAGGCCGGGCACCGGATTGCGGGGGCGTCGGAGCCCGAACGCCAACCGGGTGAGATACGGCCGTCCGGTCATCAGGTGCCAGACGCCGCGGTCGACACCTGCGGTCGCGACGCGGACGAGGACGTCGTGATCGCCGAGAGTGGGTCGGGGGATCGTGCGGAGTTCGAGGGCGTCGGCGGTGCCATAGCGGTCCTGGACGACGGCCAACATCGACTGCTGATCGGCGACGGCGTGCGTGTGGTCGTTGTCGTGGTGGTTGTCGTGGTGGTTGTCGTGGGTGTGGTCCTGTGTGTGGTTGGTGTCGTGTGTCCGGGTGGTGTTCATTTCGGTGTTCATGTTCGGTTCCTTCTGAGTTCAGGCCGCGACCGTGGCGGGTCGGTTGGTGGTGGTCGGGGTCGGGGTGGTGAGTCCACGGGTGACGAGACGGATGGCGAAGGCGAGCTCGACGACGAGGCAGATGGCGTAGAACGGTTCGATGACCGAGCTGGCCCCTGGTGCGAACAGTGCTGCGAACGAACCGACGAGGTAGATGACGCCCGTCGCCGCCATGCCCCAGGCGAGCAGCCGCGGTACCAGACCGCCGGCGAGCAGCAGCCATGCGACGACGAGGCAGCTCAGCCCGAACGCGATCAGGCCGGCGTCGTAGCCGAGGGCGTGGCGTTCGACGGCGTCGAGCGCGTCCTGCGCGGGGCCGGCGAGCACGGTGCCACTGCCGTCGACGGCATCGCGTGCGAACCCGAGCGCCCGGGCCAGGTTGATCAGGTTGACCGCGATCACGGCCCCCTGGATCAGACGGAGCACGGTGGCGGTGACGGCGAGCCGCCGGTTGACGTGGCGCAGCAGACCGAGCAGTCCGAACGCCACGACGACGTCGAGCGCGATCATCACCACGTCGGCGCCGATGCCGACGCCGAACAGGCCCGGCGATTCGGCGATGTTCTCCGCCGTGGCGATCGGGTCGTCGTCGACGACGAGCGATCCGCGTACGGCGAATTCGGCGAAGATCCCGGTTGCGATGATGCCCAGGTAGGCAAGGCCCGTCCGGCGGGCGAGCCTCGACGGGCGAGGCGTGGCGGAGATGGTGTTGACGGTGTTCATGGCGTGTCCTCTCGGTTGATCGGTGTTGTCATCGACGGTACGGATGGCCCCCGCCGCGGGTCTTGGCCCTCGCTGCCAACCCGTTGACCGATCGGGACATTGGACGTTCGTGGTAGAACCCCACGATGGGCTCGGTGGGCACCCCGGTCGTGCGTCGCATGATCGACGTCGCAGACGAACGCCACGATCGCAACGAGCTCCTCGAGAGCGTCGGGCTGTCATCGGACCCGGCCGGTGTCGACTGGGTCGGCGATTCGATCGACGAGGAGACCTACTACGGCCTCCTCGAACGCATCGCCGGCACCGACGATCTCGGGTTTCCGTTCCGGTACGCGCAGGCGCTGCATCCCGACGACCTCGGAGCGCTCGGCCTGGCCATCAAGACCGCCCCCACCCTTCGGGCCGCACTCGAACGTCTGGCTCGCTACGTCCTCGTACTCAGCGACACTCTCCGCTACGAGCTCGTCGACGAACGAGATGGTGCTGCGTTCGTGCTCGTCGGCCGGTCGCACCATCGTCGAGGTGCTGCGATCGCCAACGAGTGCGCTGTCGCCGCCGTGACCTCGGTACTGCGGATCGTCGGTGGGATCACGCTGGAGCCGACGCTCGTCGAGTTCCACCACGCCGCTCCGAGCACCGATCGTCATCACGTCGAGTTCTTCGGCAGTCCGGTGCGCTTCGAGGCCGCGGTCAACGGAATCCATGTCAGCGAGGAACACCTCGCTCGTCGGGCGCTGCTGGCCGACGACGGTCTCTCCACCTACCTGCTGTCGCGACTCGACGACCTCACCGCCCGCAAGGCGCGCCGCTCGATCGTCGACGACGTCCGAGCTGCGATCGCCGACTCGCTGCCAGACGGCCAGCCGAGCAAGTCGCAGATCGCGCGTCGGCTCGCGATCAGCGAACGCACCCTCCATCGCCAGCTCGCCGACCACGACGAGTCCTTCCAGGCCATCGCCACTCGAGCCCGCCGCGACGCCGCGGAGTCGCTGCTGACCACGACGAGCCATTCGATCGCCGACGTCGCGTTCCTCACCGGCTTCGCGGACCAGTCCGCGTTCACCCGCGCCTTCAAGCGCTGGACCGGCACCACCCCGGCCGCCTTCCGCGACCGAACGCTCTGATCGGCACGGCCGGGACGTTCCGCGACACCGCTTGCGCCGTCCCGCCCCAGGCTCGCGTGAGAGCCCGCCGCGGTCACGTCGGATGCCGCGGCCGAGGACGAGCGAAAGGCCGTGGGACCTCGTGGAGGGTTTGCGGTCCCAGTGGAGGAAGAGACGTGGCCGCAGTGGGCCGGCGCGCCGCGCGACGCAGGCTCCGCCTAGTCGCGGAGCCGGTCCATCACTCCGTCGAAGAGGGCGCGTGCGAGGTCGTCCGCGACCAGGTCGTCGAGGTCGCACGACACGTCGAACCGGGTGCAGATGCCGGTCACGCCGAGACCGGCATCTGCCTGCGACGGGGTGATGATCCAGCAGCGACCGTCCTGTTCGCTCGTGCCGATGCCGCACCCGAGGTCGGCGCCGTCTCCAGGGATACCCGGCACCGCCGGCGTCGGAGGCACCGAATAGCAGCGTCCGCCGACCTCGATCGGGTTCTCGACCAGACACACCTTGCTCACCCCGCCGGCTGGTGTTCCACGATCGATCGTGGGAGCGAGCCCGCCGGACGGCCGCCATTCGCCGAGGACGCGCGCGTAGCACCGTCCGCTGCGGAGCTGCATCCCGTACGTCTTGCCGAGCCACGTGAACGAGGCGAGGCAGCGTTCCCCCAGCGGCCGGACGGTGTAGCAGTCGCCACCGGAGGCGAGCGGAGCGAACCGGGGACACGCCATCGCAGCACCGCCGGCGGGAACTCCATCGGTCGCCGGGAGCGGCGGCGTGGTGTAGCAGCGGCCATCCGAGGCGCGGACGGGCGTTGTTGCCCTGCAGATCATCGGGTCGCCACCGGGCGGCAGTGCAACGAGCGGGATCGTGCCGCCGTTGAGGATGATGTCGATCGCGTCGTCGGTGAGTGCCGTGCCCGACTCGATCAGCGGTTCGATCTCGTCGAGCAGCTCACCGACCCACGGCGGCGTCGGAACACCGGCAGCGTCGAAGACTTCGTCGATTCGGGTCAGCGTGCCGACCGGGTCGTCGACCAGTTGTTCGAACAGCTCCACGGCGCGGGCGATGTCGTCGAGCACCTGTCGGCTGTCGAAGAACACGCTGTCGGTGTCGAGATCGATCGATGCACGGCCGCGCAGGCCGAACAGGCGGGCCTCACCATCGAAGCGGAAGTACTGGTCGTCGGCGGTGAGGGCGAGATCGAGGGCGATGTCGCTCCATGCGATCGGTCCGAGGTCGTAGCCCTGGAGCGAACCGACGGCGGTCAGACCGCTTGCGTCGAGTCGGAAGTCGAGGGCCGCGATCGGTGCCGCTCCGGACTCGATCCAGACGTCGCCGACGAGCGCGAAGCCGGCTTCGATGCCGAGGCGTTCGACCGGCTGCGGAGCGAACCGGATCTCGGCGTCGCGGATGGCGAGGTCGGGGTAGTCGGTGAGCGCTGCCGGTTGCCCGCCCGAGGCCGCGGCCATCTGGCTCTGGATCGCGATCAGGTCGGAGAAGGCGAGCCCCTCGGCGCTGGCGCCTTGCACGGCGAAGTTGGTCGGCACGCCGGCGGTCAGCTCGGTGAACATCGCGATCTCGACGTCCTGGTCGCCGAGCACGACCGAGCCGCCGAAGCCGAGTCCGACCGTGCCGATCGGGTCGACGGTGAGGAGCAGCGCAGCGTCGTTGACGGTGAGCCACTCGACCCCGAACGGCGACTCCCATGGACGGTCGGTGCCGAGCTGACCGAACAGTGCGAGTTCGACGCCCGTCGTGACCCGTGCGAACTCGGCGCCGACGACGAATTGCAGATCCTCCCCGTCGACGTGGACGGTCATCTCGCCTTCGAGTCCCAACGACGGGGCGCCGCTGGCCACGAGCGACAGTCGTCCGCCGCGGTACCAGTCGGGAGCATCCACCGGAGTGACCTCCGGGAGCCGGACGGAGAGCGTGAGATCCCTCAGTGCCGAACCCGACGAGCTGCCGCCGAGACCGATTGCGGAGCCCGGGATCGTGCCGACCACCGGGAACTGCCCGTCGTCGAACCCGATCGCGGCGAGTGGAGCTTCGAGCGCGGTGTCGCGCAGGTCGAGCGAGCCGAACAGTGACACACCGGGCGCGAGTCGCAGTGGTCCTGACGAGTCGATCGCGCCGAAGAACCGTCGGGCGGGTTCGGACAACGCGTCCGGTTCGATGGATCCTTCCATCGAGCTGAGGACGAGTGCCGATGGCGGAAAGACCAACTCGTCGAGGAGGGTGCCGTCGACGGCGGGTACGGCATCGGCGAGACGCCACGAGTCGAGCGCGACACCGAGTACGACGCCGGACGAACCGGCGCCGACCGACTCGACACCGGCGAGCACGTCGGCGACCTGCCCGGCCACGGTGGCCCGCCCGCCGATGGCCACCGTCGTGCCCTGGTCGATGCGGATGTCGATCAGTACGTCGTCGATCCGCATGTCCGGCACCGCCGCCGGGGCTGCGGCCCCGGTCGCCCTGGTCAGCAGGTCGATCGCGTCGGCCGCAGTGAGCTCCTCGGTCGCGGCGAGGAGCCGCACCGATGCCGTGTCACCGTCGGCGACCTCGAACGTGAGGTCGGCGGTGCGGCCCGCGACCGTGACCGTGGACTCGAAGCGGGCGACGCTCGCACCGGGTGCGACATCGATCGTCATCGTCGCCGTGTCGAGGTCGAGCCATCCGACACCGAACGGCGATCGCCACGGCTCGCGCAGCTCGGCGACGAGCCGCCCTGATGTCGACTCGTCGCCATCGGCGATCTCGAACCGGCCTGCGAACTGACGTCGGCGTCCGTCGAGTTCGGCATCGAGACCACCGGCGAGCCCGATCGTCAATCCGTCGCCGTCGGTTCGCGACAGCGTGAGAACCCACGGGAGGTCGTCCGAGGGTTCGATCCACTCGGGCAGCGCGGGCGGATCGAGCCCCGGGACCTCGACCGCGAGGGTCGCGGTGGACGGAGCTGCCGAGCCGTCGACGACGCCGAATCCACTGCCGAACGTGGCGCGCACACCGAATCGGGATCCGAGGTTCGTGTCGACGAACCCGGACACGGTGTCGGGGAGGTCGCTGCTGTCGATGCGGGTGAGCGCGGTGACGCCGGCCTCGACGTCGACTGCGGACCCGGAGGCGAGGTCGACCGACACGCTCGCCCATGCTGCCCGCCCGACCGTTCCGCTCGTGAGGCGGGCCGGGCGGTCGGCGAGCAGGAACGTCGTGGAGGGGAGGCGGGTCTCGCCGAGGTCGCCGGAGAAACCGGCGTCGGCGAGCCGCCAGTTCGCGAGACGCAGTCCCCCCAGCAGGGTGGCGGTCGGTTCGCCGTTCCACCGGGCGATGACGAACGCGTCCGCGCGGCCGGCGAGCCCGTCGGTGGCGCCGGTGAACGTGATCGTGCGCGCGTCGTCGTCGGCGGTCCAGGCGACGCCGGGCACGTCGAGCGGGTCGAGTCCCTCGATGCCGCCCAGCCCGACCTCGAGCACCTGCATGCTCGACCCGAGCTCGTCGAGCGCCAGCACCGCGTCCTCGTACGACATCGCTTCGAGCCCGGACAGGATCCCGCTACCGGCGCCGGCCGTGATCCGCAGCACGTGTGGGCTGGTCGACGACGCCCATGCGTCGATGGCGGGGACGAGCGCGTCGACCGAATCGATCGCGCCGCCGGGGTCGATCTCGGCGACGAGCAACGCGACGAGTTCATCGGTGGTCGCAGCATCGGTTGCTGCCGGTCCGAGGCGCCGGATGAGCGCGTCGGCGATCGCTGCCGGCGAGCTGTCGTCGGTGCCGAGAGCAGTCGCGATCCTCGAGATCGCATCGGCGCGTTCGTCATCCGACAACTCGAACGGAACGAGGCCGTCGACCAGGTCGTCGACGAACTCGTCGGGAGCGGCCCCGACCCGGGCGAGCACGGCATCGGTGTAGTCGGTCGAGGTGGGGTCGGGTGCTGCATCGACCGGTTCGCCCCCGAACTGGCCCACGACGACGACGGCGAGTGCGACGACGGCAACGATCGGCACCGTGACGGCGGCGATCGCGAGCGCGGCGTTGCGCGATCGGAGCGCCCGGAACGTGTGGATCAGCCAGTGCATGATCCCAGTGAAGGCCACGGCTCCGGCACAGTCAGGGAGGAGTTCGGGAGATCTGCGGGAGATCGATTCCGTGTGCGAGCACTACAGTTCGCAGCAGGGCTGACATGGGACAACGCGTGCGATTCGGGAGCCATACCGTCGACCTCGGCTCGCGGACCGTCGAATGTGACGGCACGCCGATCTCGCTCGAACCGCAGGTCTTCGACGTGTTGGCCCTGTTGATCGAACACCGCGATCGTGTCGTGACCAAGCTCGAGCTGCTCGATCGGGTCTGGGGCGATCGGTTCGTGTCGCCGGCGACGCTCACATCGCGGGTGCGTGACCTGCGCGCCGCCCTGGGCGACTCGGGACGGTCTCAGCACGTGGTCAAGACCGTCCACGGTCGCGGGTTCCAGTTCGTCGCCCGGCTCGACGTGGTCGATGAGGCGCAGCCCGCTGGGTTCGGGGCGCCGACTCCACTGCGCACGCCGGCTGCCGAGGCGGGACTCAAACCGCTCGTCGGGCGCGCCGATCTGCTCGACGAGGTACATCGCCGACTCGCCGAATGCCGCCTCGTCACCCTCGTCGGCCCCGGTGGTGTCGGTAAGACCCACCTGATGCGCCACGCCACCGCCGGACTGGGCGCGATCGTGACCGACCTCACCGATGTCCGAGACGGCGACGCCCTACTGTTGTCGGTGCTGTCGGCGGTCGGCGGTACCGAACGAGCCGATGCCGATGTAACCGAAGCCTTGGCCGAGATGCTCGCCGGGCGGCACATCCTGCTCGTGCTCGACAACTGTGAACACGTCATCGACGCTGCGATCGCGGCGACCGCAGAACTGCTTCGACGTTGCCCGGGTCTCCGCATCCTGGCGACGAGTCGACGACCGCTGCAGCTCGGCGAGGAGACGGTGATCCGTGTCGGCCAGCTCGATGCCGAGAGCGCCGCCGACGTCCTGATCGGACACGCCGCCCGGCACGGCGTCACGCTCGACCGGTCGGACGAGCTGCTCGACGTGTGTCGGCGGCTCGACGGTCTGCCGCTCGCGCTCGAGTTGGCGGCCTCGAAGACCCGAGCGATCCCGCTCGGCGACCTCTCGCGGCTGCTCGGCGAGCGGCTGGAGCTGCTCACCGATGAGACCAACAACGCCGACGCGCATCACGCGTCGCTCGACACGGCGATCCGCTGGTCGGTCGATCTGCTCACCGAGCGCCAGCGAGAACTGCTCGCCCGCTTCGGTGTCTTCGTCGGGCAGTTCGACCTCGCTGCGGTCGATACCGTGTGCGTCGGGCCGGGCTCCTCCGATCGGACCGAGACGATCACCGACCTCGTGGCACTGGTCGACCTGTCGCTCGTCGAGTTCGATGTCGCGACCGGCCGCTATCGCCTGCTCGAGCCGATCAGGATGTTCGCCGAGTCGTTGGGGATCGACGACGACGTTCGTCTTCGGTATCGGAACCACGTGCTCGACGTGGTCGACGCAGCCGCGCCGATCCGCGTGGCGACCGCAGCTCGCGACCTCGACGCCATCCGGACCGCATGGCCGAGCCTGCGTGCCCTCGTCGCGACTGCCCGCGCCGAGACCGATGCCGCGACGTTGCATCGTGCCGTCGCGGCAGTGACCCGCTTCGCCGAGCAGACGTTCTCGTTCGAGGTGATCGACTGGGCCGAAGCGGCGATCGCGCTCGACGTCGCGGCAGATCGGCCGACGCCGCCCGAGACCCATCTCGCCCTCGCGCTGTTGCGAACCCACCGCAGCGACTTCGACGTCGCGGCCGATCACCTCGCGCGAGTGGAGGGCGCCGACCCGTCGCTGGTCGAGCTCGCCCGTCTGTGGCATCACTACTTCACGGGGGATCTGGCCGCGACGTACGCCTGTCGAGATCGGCTCCGCGAGATCGCCGACGGCACCGGGAGCTACGTCGAGCGCGTCGCGATCACGGCAGGGCACTTCCTCGACAAGGGGGCACAGCGTCCGTTCGATCCGACCGAAGTCGCCCGTCTCGACAGCTGGGCCACCGACGGCGATCCCGTCGTGGCTGCCTCGGCTGCGTTGTGCACGGTGCTCCGCCTCGACTGGGACTCGCAGGCCGACGAGGCGATCGAGGCGCTGACCACCATCATCGAGACGGCCCGCCGGCTCGGGCTCGCGTTCCTCGCCAGCGGGGCGTCGACGGCGAGGTCGATCGTGCTCTCGACCTCTCCGGGTGCCGAATCGTCGGCCCGCGTGTTGCGCGCCACGCTGCGCTCGTACGTCGAAGTGTCGTCATGGCAGTTCGCGCTCGCCGACTTCGCCGCCGCCTCGCTGGCGCTCGTTCATGGCGGCCGAGCGCGCGACGCGGCCGAGTTGTTGGGAGCGCGGCGTGCGGCCGGCTACGTCGGCGATTCGTCAGCCGAGGTCGAAGACCAGGCAACCGAGGCCGCACGGCGAGCGCTCGGTGACCGGGCGTTCGACGAAGCAGTGCGCCAAGGGCACGCTCGTGATGTTGCCACGGCGACCCGCTTGGCGATTGCTGCGTTCGACCAGATCATCGGCGACCGTGTCGCGCCCAGCGCGTGACGGCTTCGAGAACCCGATTGACCGGACAACCTCGCGAGGTGTGTTGATGGCAACGGCTCGTGAGCCGGAACGTGCCGGTCGTACCTCACCTGACACGTCCCGGTACCGCCGTTGGCGTTCGAGGTGTCTTCCCCCGCCCAAGACTCCTCGTCCGGGGACGAGGACGCTTCGGGCGCTCCCATCCATCCCGCTAGGGTTTGTTGGGGCGGACGGCTAAGGGGGCATGCCAAAGAATCCCACTGCTTGTTCCCGTCGAAGGGAGCGGATGAGTTGACGGACAACTCCACTTTCGCTGCGGCACTTGCACGATCGCGCGATGTCGTGATGTTCTTCACGGCCGACGGCACCATCACGTGGGTCAGCGAGGGTTCGAGGACCGTGTTCGGCGTCGCCCCGGCCGAACTCATCGGTCAGAACGGGTTCGGCATGATCCATCCCGACGATCGAGAGAGGGTGTTGGGTGAGTTCGCCGGGCTGGAGCGGTTGGGCGACGCTGTTCGGACCGAGTTCCGGGTCGTTCTGCACAACGGTGAGACGCGCTGGGTCGAGGAGATCGCTGCCAACTACCTCGCCGACCCGACAGTTGGTGCCGTCGTCGCGAACCTGCGTGACGTCACCGACCGTCACCGTGCAGAAGAGGCAGTGGTCTTCCAGGCGCGACTTCTGGCTGCTGTCGGGCAGCCGGTGTTCGCGACCGACACGACCGGTCAGGTCGTCTCTTGGAACGACGCTGCGTGTGCGTTGTTCGGCTGGAGTTCCGACGAGGTCGTGGGGCAGAACATCTCCGATGTCATACCGGTCGCTACGGAGAGCAGCAGTTGGGCGGCGATCATCGCGACCCAGAGTCTGACGAACGACACATGCTCGAGCGAGTTCGACGTTCATCGCCGGGATCAGGAGGTCGTTCCGATCGAGCTCACGACGACGCCGTTGTACGACGAGGCGGGTGCGTTGAGCGTCATCATCGGTACATCGACCGATCTCACCGAGCGAAGGAGGTCGGAACAGCTGCAGACGCGCCTGTCGGCGATCATCGAATCGTCGACCGATGCCATCTTCTCGGAAGATCTCGACGGGCGGATCCTCACGTGGAACCAAGCCGCAGCAGATCTGTTCGGTTACACAGCTGCGGAAATCATCGGCCGCTCTGCCGAGTGTCTGGCACCACCGCAGCTCCGGTCCGAGATCGGTTGGTCTCTGCGCCGCATTGCCTCTGGCGAGGCCTTGTCGAATCGTTCCACTGTTCGGCGTCGCTCCAACGGGGAGGACTTCAATGCGTCCGTGACCGTGTCGCCGGTCCGAGATCGTGAAGGCCGGGTCGTGGCGGCCTCGCTCATCGTGCGCGATGTGACCGATCAGGTGACGGCTCTCGAGGAACTCGACGTGGAACGTCGCCACCTCGCAGCCGCGCAAGAAGCCGCCCATCTCGGAAGCTTCGAGATCGATATGAAGACCGGAAAGGTCCGCCGCTCCGATGAGCTCTGGCGAATCTTGGGCCTCGAGCCGGACCCAGACTTGGGAATCGACTTCAGTCACATTCATCCGGACGATGTCAACCAGGTGCGGTCGGCGCTCGAGGGTGCATTCAAGGGAGACACGGATGTGGGACTGATCCACCGCATCGTGCGCCCCGACGGTGAGATTCGATGGGTCCAGTCGCGTCGCGTCCATGTGTACGGCACCCAGGCCGGGATCATTTCCGGCACCATGCTCGACATCACCGAACGGCGCACCGCTGAAGCCACGATCGAGCACATCGCATTCCACGACGCGCTGACCGGCTTGCGCAACCGGGCCTGGCTCGAGTCGCCACACGGCAGGCCCGCCAGCGACGACACCTGGCTCGCTGCGCCCAGAGTTGTGGCGCTCATCGACATCGACAACTTCGCAGCGGTCAACGACAGCATCGGCACTCGATCAGCCGATGCCGTCTTGCAGCAGGTCGCCGCTCGTCTGGCAGCTGGAGCCGGCGAGTCAGCGATCCTCTGCCGATACGGCGGCGACGAGTTCGTCGTCATCGACGAGGACGACGAACCGGATGCTCTCGTGCAACAAGTCTGTTCCACGTTCGACGCGCCCGTCCAGGTCGGCCATCGCTCGATCACCCTGACGGCCAGCGTCGGAGCCAAACTGGTCGAACCGGCCGACACGCTCGAGACCGCTATCCGTGACGCCGGCACAGCACTCGCTCACGCTCGACGAACCCACACCGCGAGCGCGATCTTCAACGAACGGCTTCGAGTCGAACAGCGACGTCGTCAGCAGATTCAACTCGGCCTCGAGACGGCCTTGGACGGCGAACAACTCTCCCTGGTCTTCCAGCCGATCGTGACGCTGGATACGCAGCAAGTGGTCGGATTCGAATCGTTGCTGCGATGGGACCACCCCACGCTCGGACGTGTCGCTCCGAGCGAGTTCATCCCAATGGCCGAACGCACCGGGATGATCGTCTCCGTCGGCAATTGGGTCATCCGTCAGGCCCTGGCTCAGATCGCATTCTGGCGCTCCGCCACCCCCGCGAACAGGCACCTGTGGGTGGCGGTGAACCTCTCCGCTCGGCAGCTCGAACAGCCGAGTCTCGCCGAGCAACTGCGTGAGGCGATCCGTGACGCCGGGGTCGCTGCCGATGCGTTGCATCTCGAGGTCACCGAAAGCCTGCTCATGGCAAACATCAGCGATGCGTCCACGACGCTCTCCAAAGTTCGCGACGTCGGCGTCCGGATCAGCCTCGACGACTTCGGCACCGGCTATTCGTCACTGAGCTATCTCAAGGACCTGCCGATCGACGCGCTCAAGATCGACCGGTCGTTCATCGCCAGTGACGGGTCGCGAACCCAGACGACGCCCATCATCCAGACCATCGTCGATCTCGCTGACAACCTCGATCTCGACGTCGTCGCGGAAGGCGTCGAGACAGCACAGCAGTTGGCCATGCTGCTCGAACTGGGCTGCCACTACGGACAAGGATTCCTCTGGAGTCGCGGCCTCGACCCCAGCGATGCGACCGAATGGCTGAAGAACGCGAGGGCGCCCGGGTTTGCTGCCGGGCCCGGTGACAACTGATCTGGACTGCCTCGGACAGGGCAGGGCCTGCGTGTTGCTCGGCGCGGTTCACCCTCATGAACCGGGCCGCACAACAACCGTCTCGAGTTCCCAAGCAGTCGAGGCAGGGCCAGCCACGCCAAGAGTGGCCACACGGCAGATGCAGCTTCCGACCGGGTGCCCTCGTGGAGCGGGTGAGGGGCATCGAACTCCGGTACTCAGCTTCGGAAGCTGAGAGTCGGACATTCCGAAGTGCCTGCACAGGCCGCGTTTCGCCGGTCAGGCGGTGGTGGCGCGGCATGACCCGGCCGACGCCGGCTGTTACATCGGTCGGGTCATGCTTCGCCGGAGCGACCAGGCGCCGACGACGACCAGGCCGGCGGCCATCACGGCGAGCGCCGCCAACTGGGGTGCGATGTCGGCCAGGGCGCCGCTGCGGCGCTGGATCTCGGCGAACGCCTCGTAGCCCCAGGAGTGGGGGGAGATCATGGCGACGGTTCGCATGCCGTCGGGGAACAGTTCGAGGGGGAACATCGCCCCGCCGAGCGCCGCCAGGACCAGTCCCAGTCCGATGCCGAGCCCGTTGGCGGCGCCCTCGTTGTCGAGTGTCGTGCCGAGCAGCATCGCTGCGCCGGCGGCGACCAGGCTGAACAGGGCCAGCACCAGCAGCGACAGCCACACGGTGCCCCAGTTCACGGCGAACAGCAGCGCCGAGGCGACCATGATGTAGGCGCCCTGGAAGAAGGCGATCGCCCACCGTCCGGCCGTCACGCCGGCGACCAGCTGGGTGGTGGAGACGGGGGCGGCGAGCATGCGCGACACGACCCGCTGGCGACGGGCCTGGATGAGCGTGGCCGCCCCGGTCAGTGACGACAGGAACACGAACAGCAGCAGCTGGCCGGATGCACCGAAGTCGAACTGTCCGAGCCCGTCGAACTCCTCGCTGAGCTCGTCGGTGCGGGCCACCTCGAGTTCCGGTTCGCTCAGCTCCGCCCTGGCCCGCGTCAGCGCCGCCTCCGCCGCTGCAGGGTCGACGCCCGCCCCGGCCAGCGCCGCTACCTGACTTTGCTCCGAGCGCACCGCCTCCACCGCGGTGCGGACCTGTTGCTCCACCGCCTGCGTCCTCGCCGACGCGCCTCGCACGACCTCCAACGACACCGGCTCGCCGGTGTCGTGTGCGCCCGCCGCCCCGTCGTCCACCTGGACCGCCACGTCGATCCGGCCCCGGGCCAGCTGCTCGAGCGCACCGTCCCAGTCGCCGCCGCTGACGCGCACGTCGTCGTCCTCGAGTTCGTCGACGAGCTGGTCGCGCAGCGCGCTGTCGTCCCCGACGACCGCCACGCGGCCGGCGTTTGCGCCCTCGCCGAACTGGGCGCCGATCAGGGCGACGAGCAGGAGGGGGAAGATGAAGACGAAGAAGATGTTGGAGCGGTCGCGCAGGAACCGTCGCAGCTCGATCCCGGCAACGGTCACGACGTTCCTCACGACATGTTCCTCACGACAGCGCACCCCTGTCGGGAACGAGACGTGAGAGTCCGATCGTCACCGCGGCGAAGCCGAGCATGATCGCGATCGGCACGCCGAGGTCGGCGATGCCGCCGCCGGCGGAGGTGATGCCGAGCCCGCGCAGCAGGGCCGCGACCGGGTTGAGGTCGAGGATCGTGGCGAGCGTGCCGGTGGCGCTCACCGGGATGAAGGCGCCGCCGCCGATGCCGAGCACGAGCGCGACGATGGCGGTGGCGACGCCGGCTTGTTCGCTGGTGCGGGCGATGCGCACGACGAGGAACATCACCGACACACCCGCCGCGGTGGCGCACACGACCAACACGAACACCGGCAGGGGTGACCCGAAGTCGGCGTCGAAGAGCCACCCGCCGGCGGTGAGCAGCACCGAGGTCGAGATGACCCCGAGAATCAGGCTCATCAATGCCTTGCCGGCGACGATGAACCATTGTGGTATCGGCATCGATCGCAGCCGGGAGAGGGTGCCGTTCTCCTTCTCGATGAGAAGTCCGGTGACGCCGAAGCCGACGGTGAACAGCAGGAACAGCCCGGCCTGTCCGGCGACGAGTGCGGCGCCGGAATCGAGCTGTTCGCTGGCGGCCTCGCCCTCGACGAGGTCGTAGGCGGGTCCGCCTGCGGCCGCTTGCTCGGCGAGCCGGCCGACCTGTTCAGGTGGCACGCCTTCGGCGGCGGCCGCGCCGGCGGCGACGGCGCCGGCGTGCGACCGGTCGAGTACACCGTCGACGACCGACAGCACGATGTCGGTCTCGAGCTCGGCCGACCCGCCGCGCAGTGCCTCCACCGTCACGGATGCGCCGGTCTGCACCGCCCGCCCGAACCCGTCGGGCAGCAGGATCGCAACGTCGGCCTCGCCGGTGTCGATCCGTTCACGGGCCACCGACACCGGCAGGTCGGAAACGGTGACGTCGAAACCCTCCCCGTCGAGTGATCGGATCGCGTCGACGACGACCGGTGCCATCTCGTCGTCGGTGGACGAACCGACCGCTACCGCGACGGCCCTGAGCTCGAGCTCGTCGGTGTCGCCGAACACGAGGTTGAACACGAACATCAAAGCGAGCGGCACTGCGAGGGCGAAGATGAGGACCGACCGGTCGCGGATCCGTTGGCGGAGGTCGGACGCCGTGAGGATGAGGAGCCGTCGCATCAGTCGCGCAGCGCCTTGCCGGTGAGGTGGAGGAAGACCGACTCGAGGTCAGGTCGCGTGATCTCGACGTCGGTGAGCGCGACGCCGGCCGACGCCGCGCAGCCGACGATGTCGGCGACGTGGGTGGGTGCGTCGTGGGCGGTGAGGGTGAGGGTCTGGCGGTCGAGGTCGACCCGCTCCACGCCGTCCACCTTGGCAAGCGCGGTTCGGGCGGCGGCGAGGTCGCCCGAGCCGCGCAGCCGGATCGTGTCGACGCCGCCGGTCAGGCGGATCAGCTCGTCACGGGTGCCCTCGGCCTGCAGCGTGCCCGAGTCGATGATGCCGATCCGGTCGCAGAGCCGTTCGGCTTCCTCCATGTAATGGGTGGTGTAGAGCACGGCCATGCCCTCGACCGACAGTGCCTCGACCGACTCGAGGATGGCGTTTCGTGACTGTGGGTCGACACCGACGGTCGGCTCGTCGAGGATCAGCAAGGTCGGCCGGTGGAGCAGCCCGATGCCGATGTTGAGCCGGCGCTTCATGCCGCCGGAGTACTCCTTGGTCGGGTCTTTGGCGCGATCGGTGAGGCCGATCAGGTCGAGCACCTCGTCGACCCGACCGTTCAGCTCGCTGCCGCGCAGACCGTGCAGCTTGCCGAAGAAGACAAGGTTCTCCCGCGCCGTCAACTCCGGGTAGATCGCGAGGTCTTGAGGTACGAGGCCGAGGTGCCGCTTCGGCTCGATCGCCGACGGCGTCATTTCGTGTCCGCACACGGTGACGGTGCCGTCGTCGGCAGCGAGCAGCCCGGCGATCATCGAGATCGCGGTGGTCTTGCCGGCCCCATTCGGCCCGAGCAAGCCGTACGTCTCGCCGTGAGCGATCCGGAACGACACACCGTCGACCGCCGTCAACTCCCCGAACCGCTTGAGCAGCGACTCGGCGCGCAACACGTCAATCTGCTCGACCACATCGCTTCCTTCCCACCTCGGCGACGCGACCAGCGTACTTCGCGACAGCTGAGGCATCAGGTTGATCTCGTTCGAGAAGACCCCGACCACGAGTGTGGCCGCCCCATCTGAAGATCTACGTCGTTGGCGACACCGTGGCGTCCGCGATCCGCCGAACGGACGCTCCCGGTTGGGTCGGCATCGGATCGATGCCAGCCGTCTTCGTGATCGTGATCGCGCGCCGAGGTGCCCTGTCCGATGGCCCTGGCTGGTCGGGCTGGTCAGCGGGCCATGCTGGGTCGGCGGAGCGCATCTCGGATCGGGACGCGGGCGCCGGTGCGCAGGATGGCGTTCATGTAGATCCGTCCTGCGAGGCGGATCATGGCCCAGATCGTCGCGACGGTGAGAACCGTTGCGACGCCGACCTCCCAGAGTTGGGCGTCTCCCGCGGCGATTCTCACGGGCATCGCGAACGGGGCGAACGGTGGGAGCAGAGACAGGACGACCGACAGCGTGCTCGACGGGTCGGGATTGACAACGAACAGTCCTGCGAAGTATCCGATCATCACCACTGCGAGCATCGGGGATTGGGCGCTCTGGGCGTCTGCTTGGCGTGAGACGAGCGAGCCTGCTGCCGCGTAGCCGACGGCGTAGAGCGTGAAGCCGAGCAGGAACCAGCCGACGACGCCGACCGTGCTGGTGGCGACGCCGCCGGGCAGGTCCGGCAGGTTGCCCGCGATCGCCGCGGCCGCTGCGACGACGGCCACGACCGTGCAGAACTGGATGAGTCCGGCGATTCCGTTGCCGATCACCTTGCCGGCGAGAAGTTCGCGAGGGTGGACCGTCGACACGATGATCTCGACGACACGATTCGACTTCTCCTCGAGCACGCTGTTGAGGATCCAGCCGCAGTACGTGACGATGGCGACGAACAATGCGAGCACTCCGGCGAACCCCACGACTTGTCGGGCGTCGTCATCGCCGACCTCGCCGACCTCGCGAACCGAGACTCGGGCTGCTCCCTCTGCGTTCTCGGCGATCAGGTCGGCCTGTCGGACAGCGGTCGTGAGCAAGGCGGCCAGCCGATCATCGGCGGATGCGTCCACGACGATCTCGTTGGCGTTGATGATGACGGCGTCGACGTCGTCGCCCGCTGCGAGCGCGTCGGCATCGGCGGTGTCGGTCTGTCGGATCGAAATCGTCGCCGGATCGCTGTCGTCGAGAAGTTGCAGCGCCTCCTGCGTGCCCGGCGGGGCCTGCCCGGTGACCGCAATCGTCCACTCCGGGCCATCAGGCTCGGGTAGCAACTGTGGTGCGATCACGACGAGGACACCGGCCAGGACGATGACCAGGCTGCCGAGCTGGAAGCTGCGGGATCGCACTCGGGTGAGCAACTCACGACGAGCGATGAGGCCGACGCTGCGGACAACGTTCACGAGTGCACAACCTCCCGGTAGAGGTCCGACAAGTGGGGTGGTTCGTATGCGAACTGCCTGACGTCGCCGATCTCGCCGAGTGCGTCGAGGAGGCGTGCCGGTTCAACGTCAGCGGCGACGGCCAGTCGAACGATCCCGTCACCGTCACCGAGTATCTCGACGTCGGGCACGCGTCGTTGTAGATCCTCGGTCGAGACGCGATCGGTGAATGCGACCTCGACCCGTCGTTGGCCTCCGCGGGCCTGGACATCCTCGAGCGATCCGGACAGCACGTCGTGTCCTTCGTCGATGATGACGACGTCGTCGCAGTGTGACTCGACCAGGTCGAGCTGATGGCTCGAGAACAGCACCGCTGCACCTCGCTCGACCTCAGCACGCAGCACTGCGTGCATCGCGTCGACGCCGAGCGGATCGAGACCGGCGAACGGCTCGTCGAGCACCAGCAGATCTGGATCGTGTACCACGGCCGCAGCGAGCTGCGCCCGTTGCTGGTTCCCATGCGACAGCTCTTCGAGCCGATCGTCGCCCCGGTCGCTGAGACCGACCTGGTCGATTCGGCGCTGCGCAGCCGCAGTGGCGTCATCGCGAGCGACACCATGGAGACGCGCCAGATGAACGAGCTGCTCGCACAGGGACATCTTCGGGTACAACCCGCGCTCTTCTGGCATGTACCCGAAGCGAGCCCGCTCGGCCCGACCGATCGACGCGCCGTTCCACGACACCGAACCGGCATCCAACTCGACCAACCCGAAGATCGCCCGCATCGCGGTGGTCTTCCCCGAGCCATTCTGACCCAACAGACCGACCTGTCGCCCTCGATCCACGGCGAACGAGCAACCGTCCAATGCGACCACGGATCCATAGCGTTTCTCGAGCTGCTGCGCCTTCAACATCGACGCCACCCCTACCCGCGTTCGGTCAGCGCCATTCCCGTCCGGTCGTCTCTGCATCTGCTGAACCGGGTCGCCGCGGTCACACGGACGACCGGTGGTTCAGCGGCCCGAATCGGGCTCTGACCAGCGGCAACGCTTAGGCGCATCGCCGGTCGTACCGGGACTGTCAGATCCGCGGTGTAACTGGTCTGGCCTGAAACGCTGAGCGACCCGCTCGGCGAGAAGGACAGGCAACGATGACAGACCATGATGTGGCGGTGGCGACACCGTCGGACGACACGAATGAGCAGCGGCCGGATCGGTCGCTCGCGGAGCAGCTCGTCGACCAGGCCAAAGCCGACGGGCGCAGCCTCGTCGGGCCGGGAGGCTTGCTCGCGGATCTGACCAAGCAGGTCCTCGAGACCGGGTTGGAGGTCGAGATGGACGACCATGTCGGCTATCCGAAACACGCCGTCGAGGGCCGCAATCACGGCAACAGCCGCAACGGGACGCGTTCCAAGACGGTGATCACCGAGATCGGTCCGATCGAAGTTGACGTGCCCAGGGATCGTGACGGCACGTTCGAGCCGTTGACGGTGCGCAAGGGTCAGCGCCGGCTCGACGGGGTCGACTCGATGGTGATCTCGTTGACTGCGAAGGGGCTCACGACCGGTGAGATCGAAGCCCACCTGGCCGAGGTGTACTCGACGAACATCAGCCGTGAGACGATCTCGAAGATCACCGACCGGGTGCTGGGCGAGCTCGCCGACTGGCAGAACCGGCCCCTCGACCGGGTGTATCCGGTGGTGTTCATCGACGCGATCGTGGTGAAGATCCGCGACGGCCAAGTCGCCAACCGGCCCGTGTATGCAGCGATCGGTGTGACCGTGGATGGTCAACGCGACATCCTCGGGTTGTGGGTCGGCACCGGCGGCGAAGGCGCCAAGTACTGGCTCCAGGTCCTCACCGAGATCAAGAACCGTGGCGTCGACGACGTGTGCATCGTCGTCTGCGACGGGTTGAAGGGTTTGCCGGAGTCGATCGAAGCGACCTGGCCGTTGGCGATCGTGCAGACCTGTGTGCTGCACCTGCTGCGCAACACGTTCCGGCTCGCCAGCCGCAGAGACTGGGACAAGATGGCCCGCGACCTGCGACCCGTGTACACCGCCGTCAACGAAGCCGACGCAGCAGCACGCCTCGACGAGTTCCACACCATCTGGGGCAACCGCTACCCGGCCATCAAGACGCTCTGGGCGAACGCATGGGCCGAGTTCGTGCCGTTCTTGGACTACTCACCCGAGATCCGCCGAGTGATCTACTCGACCAACGCGATCGAGTCGCTCAACGCCAGGTTCCGGCGGGCGACCAGGGCGCGTGGGCACTTCCCCAACGAGCAGGCCGCCATGAAATGCCTCTACCTCGTGGTCCGTTCGCTCGACCCGAAAGGCACCGGCCAAGAGCGATGGATGAACCGCTGGAAGCCCGCCCTCAACGCCTTCGCGATCACCTTCGAAGGCCGCCTCTTCTGAGGCTCTACGATCCCCAACAACAATGACCAGCCAGATCAGTTACACCAACGATCTGACAGTCCCGTCGTACCTCACCGGTAGGGCACGCCGCCGCTGGGCCGGATGGAGGAGATCTCGAAGAACAGCCATCTACCAGGAGTTCTTGAGCGGGTGAGGAGAATCGAACTCCCGTATTCAGCTTGGGAAGCTACACGGCGGATAGTCCCGAAGTGCCTGCACACGCAGAGTTTTCCCTGGTAGTCGGCGAGAAACCGAGGACGGCAGGTCAGTGCGTTGATGCGTTCTGATGCCGTCTGTTGTGTTCTGTTCTAGGCACGTTGTAGGCACGACGACGCTACGTTCAACCTGACTCCCCGGCGATCTTTGTCAGTCTGCAGCGTGAGCATGCTCCGGTGGGAGGCCGGTCGGTCGCATCGGTCCGAGTGACAAGCGTCTGTACGTGTGAGCGCTCGTCGCGGCTCACAGCATCGCGCCGAGGTCGGAGGTGACGGTGGGGTAGTTGGCGGTCATCGATTTGAGTTGCCGGGTGGTGAGGCCGAGTTTGATGGCGAGCGCGCAGAAGTTGATGAGTTCGCCGTATTCGGGGCCGAGCATGTGCGCCCCGACGATCGTGTCGCTGGTGGTGTCGACGAGGATCTTCACCGCCGCGGTCGTTTCCCCGACCCGATAGTTGGAGTACCAGCCGCTGGTGTCGCTGTATCGGACATCGACGTCGATGCCGGCGTCGACGGCCTCGCTCTCGAGCATCCCCACCCGGGTGAGCTCGGGGATCGTGAACACCGCCGTCGGGACCCCGGCGTACTCGGGGATCACGGTGGACGACTTCAGCATGTTCGACGCCGCGACCTTGCCTTCGAACACCGCGACCGGCGTGAGAGGCATGCCGGCGGTGTCGGCGGAGTCGCCGGCCGCGTACACCGCGGCGTTCGTGACGCTCTGCAGGTGTCCGGCGACTTTCACCCCGCGCTCTCCGTATTCGACGTTCGCGGCCTCGAGCCCGAGCCGGGAGAGCTCCGAGATCCTGCCGGCGCCGTGCACGACCAGGTCGGCGTCGAGCGTGGTCTGCTCGCTGTCGCGTTCGACGGTCACGACGGATCCGGAGCCGTCGGTGTCGACCGACACGACCGACGTGTCGGTGCTGACCTCGATGCCGACGTCGGTGCTGCGGTCGATGAGCAGGTCGACGAGGTCGGGGTCGAACCCCTTGAGCGGTCGTGGGCCATGGTCGATGATCGTCGGGCGGGCCCCGGCGCGCGCCGCGATGTGGGCGAACTCGAAGGAGATGAACCCGCCACCGACGAACACGATCCGTTCGGGCAGTTCGTCGAGGTCGAGGAAGGCGGTGCTGTCGATCAAGTGGTCGGCGCCGGGGAAGTCGAGCGGTCGCGGTCGGGCTCCGGTGGCGATCAGGAAATGCTCGGCGGTGTATCCGTCGCCGTTGATGTCGAGCGTGTTGGGGCCGGTGAAGGTGGCCGAGCCGTGGAGCGTGTCGACGCCGTTGTTGTCGAGGCCCTTCTCCATGTTCGCCGGGACGGGTTCGGTGAAGCCGAGCTTGTGCTTCATGAGATCGTTCCAGTTGATGTGCAGGCCGTCGGCGTCGATGCCTTTGCCGGTCATGAGGCGGGCGCTGTCGATGATCTCGGCGCCGCGTCGCAGGATCTTCTTCGGGTCGCACCCGCGGAGCGCGCACGTGCCGCCGTAGGGGAGTTCGTCGACGATCGCCACGCGCCAGCCCGCGGCGGCGCACTTGTTGGCAGCGGCGTTGCCGGCCATGCCGGCGCCGATCACGATCAGGTCGTAGTGGTTGGTGTCGTTGCTCATCAGTGGTCTCGTGGCGCTTTCTGGTGGAGGGGCGGTGACCAACGGGTGTGGGCATCGGTCAGGCGGGCGTGTGTTGGTCCAAGCTCTGCAGGGTCCGGTGAACGTCGGCGAGGCAACACTGACGGCTCGGGTTCAGGTGCTCACACGCGCACGCGCTGTCGGCGACGGCAGCTTTGATGGACGTCTTGATCTGGCTGACGCCGCGATGCGCCTCGAGGTCGTCACGGAGCGCGTCGGCGGTGTGGGCGAAGCAAAAACACACCGGTGTTTCCTTGTCGGTCGCCTTCAGACCGACCTGTGTGCTCACCGAGCCGGCATCGACGGTGTCCCCGCCGAAATAGAAGACGACCGCGCAGTGCTCGTTCGCGCAATGCTGCCAATCACCATGAGCGGCGTCGGTCCGGTGGGGGCGCACCGTTGCCGAGCCGATGATCGGCCCGTCGTGGCCGCACGCGGGGCATGGCTGTGCATCGGTGTCGGACGTGCTGCAGCAACTGTTCATGACGCTTCCTGTTTCGTTGTCGGAGGGTCGGCGTGAGCGAAAATGGGTTCGCGCCGTTCGTGGTCGTGAGCCTCCACTGTAAACATTGCTCTGTAGGAGAAGGTCAAGCCCGGATTCGATGTTTCCCGCGCCTTCTTCTGCGGGAGAGGGTTGGGTACGCTGCGTTCGTGCGCATCGGACAGGTAGCCGAAGCCCTCGGCCTCCCCACGCGAACGATTCGCTTCTACGAACGGCGAGGCTTGCTGCCCAACCCCGAACGGTCAGCGAACGGCTACCGCGTCTACCAAGACGCCACGATCGAGCGGTTGCGATTCATCAAGAGCGCGCAGGCCGCCGGTCTCACGTTGGCGGAGATCGGTAGCGTCATCGATGTCCGCGACGGCGGCGACGCTCCGTGCGAGCACGTCGAGCGCCTGCTGCGATCAAAACTCGAAGCCGTCGAGACGCGACGACGCGAACTCGAGACGCTCGAAGGGGAACTGAACGTGCTGCTGGAGCGGAGCCGACGACTCGACCCTGCCGACTGCGCCGACCGCGACGTCTGTCACATCCTCAACTCGACCCACCAATAGAAAGGGTGAAGTCGAAGCGTGGCGTCGGAGCCTTTTGACCGCTCATTCGGTGCCCGGATCGTCGGTGGTCCCGGTCAGGCGGCACGGGGGGCGTACATGATCACCGCAACACCCACGAGGCAGACCGTGGCGCCGACCATGTCGTAGCGGTCGGGTCGGAATCCGTCCGCGATCACGGCCCACAGCAGCGATCCGGCGACGAACACACCGCCGTAGGCGGCAAGAACTCGACCGAAGTTCGGGTCGGGCTGGAACGTCGCCACGAAGCCGTACCCGGCGAGCGCCACGACACCGATCCCGATCCAGCCGATACCGCGATGCTCGCGGACGCCCTGCCAGATCATCCACGCCCCGCCGATCTCCAAGATCGCGGCGGCAACGAACAACAGGACCGAACGCAACGTGTCAGGCATGCGACCGACGGTATCCCCCACCAGTTCGCGCCTGAGGCTGGAGTCGTCGCTCGGCCGCGCGAAGGTGAGCGGCATGAACTCAGTCGCACGGGCGCACTCGCTTCGCCGAGGCCGTCGGGCGCGCAACCGGGGCGTTCGCCGGGCGCTGGTCGGCGCCGTTGCCGCGGTCGGGCTGAGCGCCGCCGCGTGGTGGTGGACACGTTCGCGGGCGCCATACGTCGCGTCTTGGCGACGGTCGTCCCTACCGTTGCGGACCGACCGCGCGTTGCCGGCGAGGGTCGGGGGTTCCGGTGATCCGACGTTTCTCGTGCTCCACGGTGTGGGTACGACTGCGGACTGTTTCGGGGCTGGCTTCGACCGGCTGGCCGAACACGGCCGGGTGGTCATGCCGGATCTGTTGGGTTTCGGTCGGGCGATGGACTCGACCCGGGACCATTTCGACGTGGTTGATCACCTCAAGGCCCTCGACGAAACCGTGCGGGAACTCGGCAGCGGTGGCCCGGTCGTGGTGGTCGGTCACTCACTCGGCGGCGCGCTCGCGTTGCGGTGGGCGGCCCACAACGTCGATCAGGTCGCCGGAGTCGTGGCCTGGGGACCACCCCTCTATCTCGACGGCGACCGCGCCCGCGCCGAGATCTCGGGCGCGATGCAACGCGCTGTCGCCATCGACACGGATCTGGCGGCGTGGCTGTGCGCCCGCATGTGCAGGTATCGACGGATCGCGGCGGCGATCGCCGTCATGTCGAGCCCGGCAACTCCTTCGGTGTTGGCTCGTCAGGCCGTGCTGCACACCTGGCCGGCCTACCGAGACGCGCTCCGCCATGTGGCCTTCGACACCGGTTGGACGTCCGCGTTGCAGACGTTGAATGATCGCGGCGTGCCGGTGCGGCTCGTGTGGGGGTTCGAGGACCGCATCGGCGACCCGGATGCGATCGCGGCGCTGGCAACGACGATGTCGAACGTAGAGATCGTCCGTGTGCCCGGCGACCACCGCGCCCCTTTGATCGACCCGGGCGGTGCGGTCGACGAGATCGTCGCGATCGCCAACAGCTCGAACATCGCATGAATCGCTGGTGCCACATCAGATGCTCGAAGCTCCAGCAAGATCGCAGAACCGTCGTCCGTAGGTTTGGCCTAGCTGCCGACATCGGGGTTCGCAGCTGACTCCGTAGCTCTGTCAGACGGGGGAAGACGTCGGCGAAGGATTCGGTGGCGCGCAGATCGAAGCGGGGATACAGCCACGTAGCCGACATCGCCGAGGGATCTGCGTCGTCGACGACTGGGGATGTGGGCGGCTGCCGGCACCCAGCCATGCCGATCACGGACGGATTGCGGCCGCCTTCCGAAGCGTGATCATGCACTACCCGATCCGTTGCGTGGGCGTGGTCGTTGGCGGGTGGTGTCGGGTTCTGTTGAGTCGAGGTTCGTTGTGAGTCCGACGGTGGCTGCCGCGAGGAGGAGAGCTGCGGAGATGAGGTAGACGAGGCGGACGTCGGAGACGTCGACGACGAGGGCGCCGAGCGCGAGCGAGACGAGCCGCGCGCCGTTCCAGAGGACGTCGTAGAAGGCGAATGCTCGTCCTCGGGTGTCGGCGGGTACGAGTGTTTGCAGGGTGGTTTGGTAGGCGATCATGCCGGTGCTGGTTGACATGCCGTAGATGGTGAGGGCGCCGCCTGCGACGAGGGGGTTGGCGACGGTTGCGAGTGTGAGGTCGACGCCGCCGCGGACTGCGAACGGTCCGAACAGCCAGCGCTTGTCGCCGGCGCTGATGAATCGGCGCAGGAACAGTGGGCCGGCGGCCGCGCCGACGCCGATCGCGGCGAGCAGGGTGCCGAACCCGCCTGGTCCGACGCCGAGCCAGCGGTCGGCGAGCACGACGAGCAGGCCGCTGGTGGCCCCTGCGGACATCGATGCCAGAATCTGTACGACTGCGAGGCGGGTGAGGAGAGGATCGGCTCGGACGGTATGCACCCCGGCGAGCACTCCGTTCCAGCCGCGTCCGGTTGTATCCGCGCGAACGCGTCCGGCTCGCAGGCCCGCCAGCAGGAGCGCTGACGCGATGAAGGTGGCGGCATTGATCAAGAACGCGATCTCAACACCGAAAGCGGCGATCATGAATCCTGCGACAGGCGCGATGGCAATCTGGGCGATGACGGCTGCGGTCCACATGGCGCTGTTTGCCTCGATGATCTCGTCGCCGTCGACGACTTCGGGGAGGAGTGATGCCGCTGCTGGGTTGAACAGCACGGCACCCATGGAGAGTCCGAACGCCACGGCGTAGGCCATCGCGACGGAGTCTGCGGATGTGACGAGTGCGATGGCGACTGCGGCGCGGAACACGTCGGCTCCGACCATGAGCATGCGACGAGGGACACGGTCGGCTGCGAGCCCGGAGATGGGACCGATCAACAGGACGGGCAGGACCTCGAACATGACTGCGCCGGCAACGCCACGTCCCGTGCCGGTGAGTTCGAACACGAGCACGACGAGCGCGACGGTGTTGAAGGCCTCGCCGGCCCGTGACACGGAGTGAGCGAGGAACAGGCGACGGAACTCGCCTGAGGAGCGCAGAAGCTTCAACATGCCATCACAACGACAGCGAACGTCGCAGTCGAGGGTGTGCGCCGATCATCCCGTCGCCCTCCAGCGCGTCCCATTGTCGTTTCGGCGGGCCCTTTTTGTCGCGTCGGAACGGGACACGCGTTGCTCGACCTCGGTCTGCATGGACATAGAGGCTGAGGAGGTTGGTTGTTCAGCTTCCGGCCTGCTGGTGCGTCGGGTTCGTCGTTGATGATGCCGGCGAGCGCTGAGGCGGCGGCGCTGGCGAACATGGCTGTTCGGAATGCGTCGAGTAGTTCGGGTACGGGGATGTCGAGGTCGAAGCTGCTGATGGCAGGCAGGGCGGCGATGGCGACCACGCCCGCTGTGCGGACAATGGCGGTGTTGACGCCCGACGCAAGAGTTTCGTGGCGATCCTCGATGCCGAAGACGGCGATCCCGACCGACACGAGATGCTCTCGTAGAAGCGGACGGTCTTGGGGTTGACGCCGAGCCGGTCAGACAGTTGCCCGATGCGCATTCAGGATCCTCCCGGTCCAGGCTCGACCGTCCATCCAACTGCTGCTCCAAGGGCCGGGCCGCCATCACGACTCGCGGCGACACGTGCGTCTCGCGTCGAGCGACGTCGGTAGGCGTCGTGGTCGTCGATCGTCATCGGCGAAAGCGGTAGAGGCGGATGCTGTTGAGGACGACGGAGACGCTGGAGAACGCCATGGCGCCGCCGGCGATGATCGGGTTGAGCAGGCCGAGTGCAGCGAGTGGTATGGCGGCGGTGTTGTAGCCGAAGGCCCACACGAGGTTCTGGAGGATGGTGCGGAACGTGCGCCGGGAGAGGCGGATGGCGGTGGCGACGCCGGTCATGTCGTCGGACAGCAGCGTGATGTCGGAGGATTCGATGGCGACATCGGTGCCTGTGCCGATGGCGATGCCGAGGTCTGCCTGGACGAGTGCAGGGGCGTCGTTGATGCCGTCGCCCACCATGGCCACGACCTTGCCGTCGGCCTGCAGGCGAGCGACTTCGGCGGACTTGTCGGCGGGGAGCACCTCGGCGAGGACGGTGTCGATGCCGACCTGGGCGGCGATGGCCTCGGCCGTGCGTTGGTTGTCGCCGGTGATCATCGCCACGGTGACGCCGAGGTCGCGGAGTGCGGCGATGGCTGCGGCGGCGTCGTCTTTGACGGTGTCGGCCACCGCGATCACCCCGCGTGCTTCGCCGTTCCAGCCGGTGAAGATCGCAGTCTTGCCCTCGGTCTCCATGCGGTCGGCCGCTTCCTCGAGTGCGTTGGCGATCGAGAGACCGTCTTGTGCCATCAACTTGCGGCGGCCGACCGACACGACGCGTTCGTCGATGGTGGCGCGTACGCCGTGGCCGGTGACGGACGTGAACTCCGCGACGGTCGGCAGGCCGAATCCTCGCTCGCGAGCTGCCGCGACGACGGCGCGTCCGATCGGGTGTTCCGAGGCGTCTTCCACGGCGGCAGTCAGGATGAGGAGTTCGTCCGGGTCGGCGCCGGGGGCGGGTTCGAGATCGGTGAGGCTCATCTCACCCTTGGTCAACGTGCCGGTCTTGTCGAAGATGACGGTGTCGACGCGCTTCGAGTTCTCGAGGACCTCGGCGCCCTTGATGAGGATGCCCATCGACGCACCCCTCCCGGTGCCGACCATGATCGCCGTCGGCGTGGCTAGTCCGAGCGCGCAGGGGCAGGCGATGATGAGCACCGCCACGGCGGCGACGACACCGTCCGCCGGTTCGCCGACTGCGAGCCACCAGACCAGGAAGGTCGCGATCGCGATCGCCATCACGATCGGAACGAAGATGCCCGAGATGCGGTCGGCCAGGCGTTGGACGGGCGCCTTCGACGCCTGGGCCTGCTCGACGAGTCGGACCATCTGTGCCAGGGCGGTGTCGGATCCCACCGCAGTCGCTCGGATGGTGAGGGCTCCTTGGGTGTTGATGGTGGCCCCGGCCACCCGGTCGCCGGTGGACTTGTCGACGGGTACCGACTCGCCGGTGAGCATCGACTCGTCGACCGCAGAAGCGCCCTCGACGACCTCGCCGTCGACGGGAACCTTCTCGCCGGGGCGGACCCGCAGTAGATCGCCCACGTTCACGTGCTCGATGGGCACGGTTCGTTCCGTTCCCTCCACGATCACGGTGGCTTCCTTGGCGCCCAGCTCGAGCAGGGCGCGAATCGCGCCCGACGCCCGCTGTTTGGCCCGGGCTTCGAAGAAGCGACCCAGGACCAGGAACGCGATGATCAGCGCAGCTGTGTCGAAGTAGAGATCCCCACCGGTGAACAGCCGGACCGTCGAGAACACGAACGCCGCCAACGTGCCGATGGCGATCAGCGTGTCCATGTTCGCCGTGCGGGCCTTCGCCCGTTCCGCAGCAACCGCTAGGAACGGCCAGCCGACGAAGAACTGCACCGGAACCGTCAACGCGGCGATCGTCCAGCGTGCCCAGTCGTCTTCCATGAAACCCAGCGAGAGCACGAGCGTCGCGAGCCCGAGCGGCCATGCGATGAGGACCCGTCGCCACCAAGTCGCCTGTGCGGCGGCCTCTTCATCTGCGTGCGCGTCGGCCTGTTCGAGGCTGGTGAGCCCGTAGCCGATCTTGTCGACGGCGGCCGTCAAGTCGTCGATGTCAACGGCCGAGGGGTCAAACGCGACGTGAGCCTTGCCGGTCGCGAAGTTGACGCTGGCGTCACGGACACCGTGATGGCGGCTCAGTACCTTCTCGACCCGCGCGGCGCACGAACCGCACGTCATTCCCTCGACACCGACGTCGAGCTCGGACACCTCGGACGGGGTGGCGTCGGTCGTGGTCATACCGACACCTCCTCGACGGTCGGCGCTGGTTCCAGCCCGACGGAGGGCGGGCCCGGGTCGAAGCGCAACGCCTCCATCAGTTCGTCGACGATCTCGCCGGTACGACCAGCCTGCATCGCAGCCGCGACGCACGTCTCGAGGTGGTTCCGGAGCATCAGCCGGTTCGCTCCTTGGACGGCGCCCTGCACGGCCGAGAGTTGCTTCATCACGTCGGGGCAGTACGTGTCGTCCTCGACCATGCGGATCACCCCGTCGAGATGACCGCGAGCGTTCTTCAGTCGGCGCAGTACAGCGCTTTGATGTTCAGCTTTCATGACGCATACCCTACCCACCCGGGGGGGGGTTTGCCACTCCACGTGCTGCCACCACCTGTCCGGTGCCCTCGCCCTCTCGGGTCTGCTCCGCGACATCGTGCCCGATTCTGCGAGGCGTCGAAGCCGACGATTCTCGGAACTCCGGGAGCATGACTCGCCCCTACACTGGGTAGGAGTTGTTATCTCTGCCCCGCAGAGCGAGCAAGGATCGGAGTTGTAGGAATAATGAATGGAGACGACATGATGAGCGGCTGGATGGGTGGTTGGATGCTCCTGTGGACGTTGATCGGATTTGCCGTCCTCGTCCTCGTGATCGTGGGGACGATCTGGCTGGTCCGAAACATGGATCGCGGCAGATCGGCCGAGAATGCTCGCCAGGAACTCGACCTACGCTTCGCGCGCGGACAGATGACCGCCGAAGAATACGACCAGAGCCGGGAGCGCCTCCGTTCGAGTTGGCAGCTCGACTTCGCACGAGGTCACCCGCAACGAGGCCAACGCGCTCACCCAGGGCCTCGTCGTTGCGGCGGCATCGTGATCGGCAACCGTTCACGCCACAGACGGGAATCGAACCGGGATGCCATGGGTTCCTCGCAGGACATCGACAGGCGATGACCTGCTCACGGTTCCGGACACCCGCCGCCGGTGCCCGTTCGCCCACTACGCCATGTAGGTTGAAATCTCAAGAGAGCGAGGCACTGCGCACCCGACATGAAACGACACCGACGACATCGCGAACACGACCCCGAACTGCAGGCGATGTACACGCGCCGCCGATTCCTGGTCGCGAGCGCAGCCGCCGCGGTCCCGCTCGGGGCGTGGTGGAGCCTCGGGAGCGCGACCGGGACGACCGGTGCCGAGAATGAGCCCGCCATCCCGACACCGGATGCGACGGGCGCGACGACGTCGGCACCGCCGACGCCAACTCCGGAGTCCACGGCCGTCGAGCCGGCACCGACGCCACCCACGTCGACCGTGCCAGTGCTCGACCACGAGTTGGTCGAAGGGATGGTGGAACCCGAAGTCGAGATCCTGCAGCAACGGTTGACCGACCTCGCGTTCGATCCAGGCCCGATCGACGGGTACTTCGGGGCGTCGACGCTTCGTTCCGTCTGGGCCTTCCAGAAGCTCGTGATGGGGATTCCACGAGAGGATGCAGACGGCATCGTGACGCCCGAGGCATGGGCACGACTGCACGACGAGGTGGTGACCGACCCGCGACGCACCCCGGGCGGGACGCACCTCGAGATCTACCTACCCGAACAGGTCGCGGTGCTGTTCATCGACGGCCGTGCTCGCGTGATCTCCCACGTCTCGAGCGGCGAGGGTGTCGAGTGGTGCGACGAAGTGACCGTCGACCTCGACGACGGCACCACCGAGACAAAGGGCATCTGCGGACGATCGGTCACCCCCGGCGGCGTGTACCACTTCGAACGCAAGGTCGAAGGATGGCGCAACGCCAAGCTCGGACGGCTCTACAAGCCCGTCTACTTCAACTACGGGATCGCCATCCACGGTGCGTCGAACGTCCCGAGCTACCCCGCCTCGCGCGGGTGCGTTCGGTACCCGATGCACATCGCCGACTACATCCAGGACCTCGTCGAGATCGACGACATGGTGTACGTCTTCGACGGCGTCGAAGAACCCGAGCACTACGGCGCCCAACCGATGATCTTCGACTGGCCCGACCCCGACTACACGACGACCACCACGTCGACGACGACCACGACGACTACGACAGTGCCGGAATCCACCACGACGACGTCACCCCCGACCACGACCACATCAACGCCAACCACGACGACAGTCAGCCCTCCGGCCACGACGCCGCCCACGACTCAACCCGGGTCGTAGGGCCGCGCGCTGATCGGTCCGTACCGGCCGGGCGGTCGCTCACGGACATCGGCGTCCCTTCCATCGACGAAACGCCAAGACGGTTCTCCGATGGCATTCCGGCGCCGAACCTCTCGTTGGAGCGGACCGTTTTCTACCGGGTTGCAGACTTCCGATCGGGAGTTAGTATGGCCTACATCGTGTAGGTGTGAGGCGAAGCGATTCGCGGAAGGGATCGAGCGATGAGGATGTGCATCGACAAACGGGTCGTGATCGGTTTGGCAGCCGTCGCCATCGGCATCTTGGTGGTCGCGCCTCGGGCTCTCGGCGCTGCGCTGCCGCTGCTGATCGTGCTGATCTGTCCACTGTCGATGCTGTTCATGATGCGAGGAATGAGCCGCGGTCAAAGCTGCGCCGCCGGCGACTCGCAGGCGGCATCTGGGGACGGTCGGCAAGCAAGCAGCCCGTCGGACGCAGGCGAAGCGGAGTTGATCCAACTGCGAGCCGAAGTCGATCAACTGAGGGCGGACATTCGAGACCGCGAGGCCGCACAGACCGTTCAGCACGAGCACGACGGCCCCAGATCATGATCTCCTGAGTGCCCCGGCGCCGCGCGCCGGTGTCACAGCGGCCGTTCTCACCTCATCGAGGTTGATCTGCCAGCATCGCGTCGATGCGTGCACGGAGACCGTGTGCATCGATCTCGCCGGTCTGGTCGACGATGATGCCGTCGGGTGTGACGAAGAGGGTCATCGGGTAGCTGATCGGGTCAATCTGTTCGATGAAGCGGAGCTCGTCGTCGCGGTACAAGTCGTAGCCGATCCCGGCCTCGGCGGCGAGCGCGAGCATCGTGTCGACGTCGTCGACCGGATTGATGCCGACGAAGCGCACGAGGTCGCGGAGCTCGGCATGGACCGTGGCGACGTCGGCCAGCGCCCGAACGCACCGTCGACAGCTGGAGTACCACAGGTTCACGACGAGTATGGGCCCGACGAGCGAACCCGTGCGCACCGTGCGCCCGTCGACACCGCTCACCTCGACGTCCGGCAACCGCTCACCCACTCGAGAGAGACGCTCAGGTGCCGGCACGGCGTACTCGCCCGGTTGATCAAGCCGTACGTCGATGTCGTCGCCGCTGTACAGGACGTGCGCGCCCAGCCCGCCACCGATACCGACCACGAGCGCGGCGGCGAGTGAGATCGCAACCATCCGCGCCCGGCGCAGGCGTCGGCTCGGCGTCCCCGGGTCGCGGCCCGCGCTCTGCTTCAACTCACCGGTCTCGGGTCAGTTCGCGGCGGAGTCGGCGTTCGGAGAGCCGCCCGAACGCGAACGGCTGGCCGTCGACCAGCACGGCCGGCGGGAACGCCATCCCGGAGGCAACGGCAAGGCGCTGACCTTCTGGTGTGGCCAGGGCGAGTTCCCGGACACTGATGTCGAACTCGCCGCTGAGCCGGTCGAGTATCTCTTTGGCGTGATCGCACAGCGCGCAGCTGGGCTGGGTGAGCACGGTGATCTGCACGGTCACGTCGCGGGTGAGTCGCCGAGCCCGGCGCTCAGGTCGGCCAGCAGGTGCTCGTTCGTGACGTACATCGTGTAGTCCGTCTCGGCGCCGCCGTAGTCACCGCGCCACAGAATCTGGCCGTCTGGGCCGACCACGATGAAGGTGTGCCCGTACATGCCGGTGCCCATCATCCCGTACTGGTTCGCGGTGTACGACGGCCCGAGCGACACATCGGGGTCCGACAGCACGACGCTTTCGAGGCCTTCGTCGTCGACCTTCCGGCGCAACAGGTCGATCGGGTCGACGGTGATGCCGACCATCTCGTCGATGCCGAGTTCACGGTATGCCGCGAAGTTGTCTTCGATGGTGCGCATCTGGTCCCAGCACGGCTGACACATGATTCCTTCCTGGAAGTACAGCATCACTGTCTTGTCGGCGCCGTCACGGCCAAGATCCCAAGTCCCACCGTCGACGGACGCGAGGTTGATGGGTGGCGCCGCTTGGCCGGGGCCGGGTCCGCCGACGACGAAGGCGGGCCCGCCGTCTACGCCGGCTGTCGAGTCGTCCTGCGATCGGGCGACGAAGAACAACACGGCGGCGGCAACCGCGAGCACGATGCCGATCCGGGTCCACAGGCGCCGAGCGGCGCGGCGCCGCTCCGCCCCCTGAGTTTGGGCGCGGCCCGACGGTTGCGGGGCCGTCGAGGGTCGGTCGTTGGTCGAGGTGCGGGTACTCATGTATCTCTCCTTGTTCACGATCTCTGGTCGGCAGCCGATGGCTCGTCGGCCGTGTCGCCATCGATGCTCCGAGGTTGGGCGTCGTCGAGGGATTCGCGTACGGCGCGGCGGGCGAGGGAGACGATGGCTGCGAGAAGCACGGCCACCACGAACCAACCGGGGACGTTGTCGATCCACGACAGCGCGACGCTGGCGTAGTGCTGAAGACGGGCTCCCGTGCGCGCCTGCCATCCGCCTGGTGTCATCGTCGTCCCGGTGAACGCTAGCGCGATGACGAGCGCTCCCATGCCGAGCAGCAGGACTCCGCTGATCAGGGTGGTGACCTGCACGGACCGTCCGCGAGCCAACCAGCCGAGCGACACCGATCTCCCTCCCAACAAGGCGCCGTTGCCCCAATCGTAGCGCTCCCACAACAGCGCGATCACGAACAACGGCGCCACCATGCCGAACACATACCCCACCCCGATCGCCAGCGCTGCTGTGAACGTCGCAGTGGCGCCCGACAGTGCGACGACACCGGCCAGCACGGGTGCGCAACAGGCGCTGGCGACGCCCGAGAACGCGCCCAGCGCGAACACCGATCTGGGACCGCGATCGGTGCTGGCGCGCATGCCTGGCATCGGCAATGACGGCTTCCAGCCGACGATCATCGCCGCGCCCATCGCGAGCATCAGCGTCCCGCCCACGAGGAAGATCGGCGTGTGGTAGTCGATGACGAGCCGCGTCACCGCCGAGGCGCCGAATGCGATCGGGAGGATGACCGCCGCGACGCCCGCGGCGAACACGAAGGTCATCGCCACCAGCGCGCGACGTTGCCGGAAGGACGTGGCGAAGTAGGCGGGCAGCATCACCGAAATGCAGCACGGGGCGAACAACGCGACCATGCCGCCCAAGACGGCAGCGGCAATCGATGTTCCCGTCAGGATGTCACCCATGTGACACCCGTCGGGCGGAACGGCGCACGACTGCGAACTCTTGGCTGGGCATGCCCGCACGCTATCACCTACACTCCGTAGGTATATGGAGGTGTTGCTGCTACCGATCGCCGCCGTCGTGGCCGGCTTCATCTCGTTCAGTTCGCCGTGCTGCCTGCCTTTGATCCCCGGCTACTTGTCGTACATGTCGTCGCTGCCGGTTTCGGAGTTGGGTCGGCGTGAGGCGCGAGGCGTGGCGTTGCGCGCATCAGTGTTGTTCGTGGCGGGCTTCACGACGGTCTTCACTGCATTGGGGGTGTCGGCGGCGCTGGTCGGGTCGGTGCTGCTGCGTAACCTGCCGGTGATCGTGCGGGTGTCCGGCGTGATCATCATCGTGATGGGGTTGTCGATGCTCGGGATCTTCCGGATCCCGTTGTTGTATCGAGAGCGGCGACTCGATCTCGCCCGGATCCCGGCCGGCCCGAGATCTGCGTTCCCTTTGGGGATGGCGTTCGCGTTCGGATGGGCGCCGTGCATCGGGCCGGTGCTGGCGACGATCCTGGCGACCGCGGCGGCCAGCCAAACCGTGGCCTGGGGCGGGGCGCTGCTGATGCTCTATTCGCTGGGGCTCGGTCTCCCGTTCATCGCCCTCGCACTCGGCTTTCACCGGGCCCGAGGTTCGCTGAGCTGGTTGCGCCATTACGGGCGCACGATCGAGGCAATCGGAGGCGTGATGCTCGTCGTCGTCGGCATCATGTTCGTGACGGGTGTCTGGCGGGCCATCTTCATCCCGCTGCAACGCATGTTCGCCGAGTTCGGGTGGCCGCCCATCTGAAAAGGCGACATGACACCGTGGTGTCATACGACGGGCCCGTGCCATTGCAATGTTGCCGATCGTCGCGAAATGTGCACGCTCGGCGCAGACGTCGCACGTTTCGCGCGCGATCGCTCAAGAGCGTTACATCGCCCAGCACCGATATGATTCAGGCGGTGGAGTCACCACTAGAGCCTCCGTACACGATCGCCACCGCAACGAAGCTCTTCTGCAGCTTCGCCGATCAGACCCGCCTCGCCATCATCACTGTTCTTGCTGGCGGCGAGCAACGGGTCACCGACATCGTCGAAGCGCTCGGCGCGTCGCAGGCCAACATCTCCGGGCACCTCAAATGCCTCAAGGAGTGCGGCGTCGTCATCGACCGACGCAGCGGCCGTGAAGCCTTCTATCGAATCGCGCACCCCGAGGTAATCGACGTGCTGCGCTCAGCGGAACGGCTCCTCGAGATCACGGGCACCCGGATCGAGCTGTGTCCCAACTACCTGCCCCAATCGAGCGCGTCATGACCGTCAGCCGGTTCCATGTGCCGGCGATGGACTGTGCCGCCGAAGAGCAGCTCGTGCGCATGGCCCTCGCCGACATCGACCTGATCGACCAAATCGAGTTCGACGGTGACCGACGCGATGTGCTCGTCGCTCACCAGTCCAGCGCTGACGCCATCGGCGCCGCACTAGAACCGTTGGGACTCGGTGCTCGTCACGTCGACGACAACAGCGACATCGGAACCGCCGACCGGTCCGGACGAGAACGAAACGCGCTGATCATCGCGCTGGTCATCAACGCCGGGTTCTTCGTCGGCGAACTCACCGTCGGGCTGATCAGCCGCTCGATGGGGCTCATCGCCGATGCACTCGACATGGGCGCGGATGCCAGCGTCTACGCGCTCAGCCTCGCCGCGGTGGGCACCGCAGCCGCTCGCAAGAAGCGACTCGCGCGCATGAGCGGTTACCTCCAGCTCGGACTCGCCTCCGTCGGACTGATCGAGGTGATCCGTCGGTTCATCGTCGACACCGAACTCCCGGACCCCACCTCGATGATCGTGCTGTCCGCACTGGCCCTCGCCGGCAACATCGTCACGCTGGTCGTCCTGCACCGGGTCCGTTCGGGCGAGGTGCACCTGCAGGCGAGCTGGATCTTCACCGCCAACGACATCAAGGTCAACGCGCTCGTGATCGCCGCCGCGATCGGCGTCATCGTGTTCGACTCCGCCATCCCCGACCTCGTCGCCGGCGCGTTCATCTTCGGTGTCGTCGCGAACGGCGCCCGCCGCATCCTCGGCCTCAGCCGATGAACACGACGCCGCCTCCGACATCGATGAGTCGCTCGCGGGACCACGGATGATCCCGGTCGTCGTCCTCGTCGTCGGCGGCGTCGTCGCGTTTCTGCTGGCCGCCGGCCGCCGGATGATTGGAGCGAGCGAGCCGCTCGACACCGAACGACACGAGCGCTGGATCGTCCGTCACGCTCCCAGGTGGCTGCAACGAAGCATCGTCGGGCTCGACAACCGCGTGGTCGGAGGCGCGGTCGTGGGCGTCACGTTCGTGGCGATCTTCATGTGCGCGTTGGTCGTCGGCTGGATCTTCTCGACGATCGAAGACGAACGAGGTTTCGCCCGATGGGACATGTCGGCCGCGGAGTACGGCGCGGAGCAAGCCTCCGCGGCTTCGACCCGCGTCCTCGACGCGTTCACACAACTCGGCGGGACCGGGTACTTGTTGGCCGTGATGGCACTGCTCGGCGTCTACCACGGCGTCCGCCGCCGGGACTGGGGACCAGCGGCATACATGGCCGTCGTCGGAATAGGCGTCTCTGCACTGAACAATGGACTCAAGCTGCTGATCGACCGTGACCGACCCGACATCGCACAACTCAGCGGATATTCGAGTTCATCGTTCCCGTCCGGCCACACCGCCGCCGCGGCCGCATGCTGGGCCGCCATCGCACTCGTCGCGGCCAGAGATCGCTCGCGCACCACGCGCACCCTGTGGTCGTTCGCTGCCATCGCAATCGCCGTCGTCGTCGCCGCCACACGAGTGCTCCTCGGAGTGCACTGGGTGTCCGACGTGATCGCGGGCATCTTCGTCGGCTGGACCTGGTTCTTCGTGACAACCATCGTGTTCGGCGGACGCATCCTGCGCTTCGCCGAACCCGTCGACCGCATCGAACGCGACCAGGCCAAACAACACCGGCCGTGACCAAAGCGCGGGGCCGAGGCGCGGCGTCGTGGAGAGCAAGGTTCCGTCGGATGCCCTGGCGATGAGGACGTGCGACGAGCCATCGACCTGAGGGCGCTTGAGCGGAACGCCATCGCCATCCTCCATCGTCATGGCGGCCGCCTGACCCTGGCTCCGTGCGGCAGCGGCCGGGACTTTGGCGCTCGCCGTTCCAGCAATGCGAGCTTGGGGGCGTCATCGCTTCGCGGGCCGTCTCGAGCTTGCTCGGATGGAGATGTGGCCGAGGTCTCACGCTGCGCGCCACTTTTCGCCACCATTCCGTTGCGTGACCGCAACATAACCGTAACATTGTGGAATGTTGTCGCCCTGGAGACTCTCCGCCGCCACGCTCATCGCACTATGTGTTGCGTGGCTTGGTCCGCCGGTGGCGAGCGCACACGAACAGACAGTTCCTTCGCGACGCGACACCATCGCGTCCCTCAATGCGTGCCCGGTCGCCGGCTCGAGCACGTTCGACGACAGCTGGGGCGACGCTCGGTCTGCGGGACGACGACACGAAGGCGTGGACATGGAGGCCGATCACAACACACCAGTGGTCGCAGTACGCGATGGATCGGCAGAGTTCAAGCGCAGCAACCTCGGCGGCAATGCGATCTGGCTGACCACTGACGCTGGCGAACGGTTCTACTACGCGCATCTCGACGACTGGGAGGGCGACAGCCGTGAGGTTCGAGCCGGCGAGGTGATCGGCTACGTGGGACAGACCGGCAACGCTCGCGGCGACCACCTCCATTTCGAGACGCGGGCCGGACAGGATGCGATCAACCCGTTCCCGTTCGTCGAGCGGCTGTGTGGGCCAACGACCCCTCCTGCGCTGACGCTCCTCCCGATCGGTCCGCTGCTCCGCTGGGTATAGAACCGGAACCGGCGGGTGAAGGCCACCCGCACACGACCTGCCGTGATCTACATCGTCTGGATACCCGTCCTGCTCGCCTCCGTGTGGGCCGCCCATTGGGGCGCCGAGCACCTCGCGTCCCCGCTCGAGAAGCTCCGCTCGAAATGGGGGATCTCCGTCGCTGCCGGCGGCGCTCTGATCGGGCTCGCCGCCGCAAGCCCCGAAGTGGGTATCGCAACGACCTCAGCCCTTCGTGGCGTCTCCGACATCGGCCTCGGCAGCTCGATCGGGGCGAACGTGTTCGCCATCCCGATCATGGTGACGACGGCATTCATCGTCACCCGTCGGCGCAACCTCGGCAATGGCGACGGCGGCGAGGGAGATCAAGGCGAAGCGGGCAACGGCACCGGCCAAGAAGACAGCGAGGGCGGCGAGCACGCCAACCATGAGCGGCATGTGGCCGACCGTGTCCTGGTCATCGATCGTCAGGCCGTCACGGTGCAGGCTCTGCCCTACCTCGGTTTGGTCGCCGGGTTCGCAGCGGTCACGCTGCCGGCGCCGTGGCGCGGCCTGCAACCCATCGATGCCGTCCTGCTGGCGGCGGGCTATCTGGTGTACGCGGCGCAGGCGCTCGTTCGGGACCGCAGCGATGGTGAAGACGTCGAATGGTCGACGCGAGAGATCGGCCTCGCCGTCGGCGGTGTGGGCGCCCTCGTGGTCGGAGCCTTCTTCACGGTCTTGTCGACCGAGAACATCGTGTCCGGCTTGGGGATCGAGCCCGTCGTCGGCGGCCTCTTGATCACGGCACCGATGGCGGCGTTGCCGGAAGTGTTCGCGACGCGCAGTGTCGTGCGAAGCGGCCAGGTAACACCTGGAACGACCAGTGTGATCTCGGACCACGCGGTGACCGTCACGCTGTCGTTCGTGCCACTCGCGCTCACGACGCTGCAGATCGGGAACCTTCGGCTCTTCGTCATCAACCTCATCGGTGTCGCCCTCGTCGGCGTGCTCTATGCCGCGTTCGGTTGGTGGGGTGGAAGCGAGGTTGGGTTCCGGAGGTGGCAGATCGCCGGCCTCGTTGCGGTGATCCCGTGTTGGATTGTCGCCGTCGTGATCTGGGGGATCTGACTGCTCTCGATCAGTCGCCAGGGCTCCCGTGACCCATATGAGTAGTTGCCACCAAACGACGAGCCGGCAGTACGGGCGACTGGCCACGCCAGAGGATGCTCGATTGCCCGAATCGTGCGCCGGCTCGTCCACTCGTGAGGCGAGTCCCGCGCCGGCGAGTGCTTGAACGGGGATGATCGTTCTGGCGCTGGTAGAGAGAACACGTTCGACCGCCTACACTCCTACACCGTGTCGGTGCCCAGTCTGAATCGAGTCGCGTCGCGCTGCGAGGTCGTCCGGTGAATCTGCGGGCGTTCCTCGGGTTGGCCGGCCTCCTGCTGGGTCTCTTGGCGTCGGGGATCGGCATCGTGTTGCTGGCGGCTGGTTTGCGTCGTCGTGACCGGATGTTGCTGCTCGCCGGCCGGCGCATGGTGTTCTGGGTTCTGGCCGGCGCGATCGTTGCGGCTGGGGCGATGGAATGGGCGCTGATCTCGCACGACTTCGAGCTCGCGTACGTTGCGTCGAACGGTTCGCGTTCGACGCCGCTGCTGTACACGGTGGCGTCGATGTGGGGCGCGTTGGAGGGCTCGATCCTGCTGTGGGCGCTCGTGCTGGCCGGGTACCTGACCGCCATGGTGTACCGGTTCCGGCACCGTGCGGACGATCCGCTGGTCGCGTGGGCCACGCTGGTCGGTCTCGGAGTCGCGACGTTCTTCTTCGGACTGACGCTCGGTCCGGCGAATCCCTTTCGCCTCGTCGAGGGTGTGGTGCCAAGCGACGGGCCCGGCCCGAATCCGTTGTTGCAAAACCACCCGTTGATGGCGTTCCATCCGCCGGTCCTGTATCTCGGCTACGTCGGGTTCACCATTCCGTTCGCGTTCGCGTTGGCGGCGCTGATCACCGGACGTGTGGACGAGAGCTGGCTGGTCCAGACGCGGCGAGCGACCCTGGTCGCTTGGGGGGCGCTCACGGCGGGGATCGTGCTCGGGGGCTGGTGGAGCTACGAGGTGTTGGGCTGGGGTGGCTACTGGGCGTGGGATCCGGTCGAGAACGCGTCGTTGCTGCCGTGGCTCACCGCGACCGCGTTTCTCCACTCGGTGGTGGTGCAGGAGCGACGGGGGATGCTGCGCGTGTGGAACCTGTCGCTGGTCGTGGCGACGTTCTGCCTCACGATCTTCGGGACCTTCCTCACCCGTTCCGGTGTCATCAACTCGGTCCACTCCTTCACCCAGTCACCAATCGGCCCTGCACTGCTCGGCTTCCTCGGTGTGGTGACCCTCACCTCGGTGGCGCTCATCGGATGGCGAGCCGAACGATTGCGCTCACCGGGCCAGATCGACTCGCCGTGGTCGCGCGAGGCGGCGTTCCTCGGCAACAACTTGCTGTTCGCGGCGTTCGCAGCGGTCGTGTTGATCGGCACGGCATTCCCGTTGCTGGCCGAGACGTATGACGGCCGACAGATCTCGGTGGGTGAGCCGTACTTCGATGCCATGACGATGCCGATCGGTTTCGCGCTGTTGTTCTTGATGGCGGTCGCGCCGGCGCTTCCGTGGCGTGCCGCGAGCGCTGAGGTGCTGCACCGTCGATTGGCGACACCGGCCTGGGCGGCGGCGGGGACGATGGCGATCGTCGTGGTGCTCGGATTGCGCGGCCTCGCGCCGGTGCTCGCCGTCGGGCTCGGCGCATTCGCCGTCGCTGGGGTGGTCCGCCAGTTCGCGGTCGGCGCCCGTAGCCACCGACGGTCCGGGGCAGCGTGGCCGCGGGCGCTCGCCGCGACAGTCGCGGGTCACCGACGGCTCTACGGAGGGCTGGTCGTCCACGTCGGCGTCGTCGTGTTCGCCCTTGCATTCACCATGTCGTCCACATTCGCGACCGGCACCGACGTCGCACTCGCGCGAGGAGAATCGACGACATTCGAGGGCTACCGGTTCACCTACGTCGGCAGCGAGACGACGACATCGGATCAGAAAGTGTCGCAGGTGGCCTCGATTCGGATCGAGCGGGGCGAGCGAAGTCTTGGTGTGTACGAACCTGCCGTCACCGAGTACCCGAATCGTGTCCAGCTGATCGGAACGCCATCGGTGCGGACGGGTGTGAGAGAGGACGTCTACCTCACGCTGGTGCCGTCGTCGTCGGCCGCCGACGACACGATCCAGCTCGGGATCGGAGTCAATCCGCTCGTGGTGTGGTTGTGGGTGGGCACCGGCGTCATGCTCGCCGGCACTGCCCTCGCCGCCTGGCCGCGACGCCGCCGACCCCGACCCGCCACTGACGACGCTCGCGGTACCGGGCCTGCCGAGCCCGTCGAGACGCCAACGGGCATCGAGCCCGACCACGAGCACCAACCGGTCGAGGCCGGGCGATGAGTCCCCGGGCGCGGCGACGGCTCTCATGGCTCGGGATCATGCTGGTTGCTGTCGGCGCACTCGTCGTGGCCACACGGTCCGCCGGCGGGCCCGCGTCCGACGAGCAGCGACTGGACGGCATCGCCGCAGAGTTGCGGTGTCCCGTCTGCCAGGGGTTGTCGGTGCTCGACAGCGACTCGTCAACGGCACAGTCGATCCGCGACGACATCGAACGCCGCATCACCGACGGCGAGAGCGACGCCGAGATCCGCCGAGCCTACGTCGACCGCTACGGCGAATGGGTTCTCCTCAAACCGTCCCGATCGGGCTTCGGAGCGATCGTCTGGTGGGCGCCGGTACTGGCCGCGGCCGGCGGCTTCGTCGGTGTCGTCGTCGCGCTGGTGCGGGGGCGACGCCGGATCGGTAACCAGCCCACCGCGGACGATCGCGCCGTCGTCGCACGTGCGATGCAACGACCGACGCCCGAGAAATGATCGACGTGGACGCTGCCACCACCAATGCGTCCACCGACACGGTGGACTGCTCCGCGCACGCGAAAGGGGCTGTGTCGCTCAACTCTCGGCAACGGCGTGCGCTCGAAACCGAGCGCGACTTCCTGCTCGGCTCGATCCGAGATCTCGACGAACAACACGAGTCGGGCGAACTCACCGACGACCGATACGAGTCACTGCTCGCCGGCTACACCTACCGGTCGGCCCGCGTCCTACGGATCCTCGAGTCCGCGCCGAACGATTCATCGCACGACCCGCCACAACGTCCCCGTGCGTCCCGCAGGTGGCGGAGCCGTCTCGCCGTCATTTCCCCACTCATCGCGGTCGTCGTTCTGATTGCCGTCCTGCTGCCCTCGGCCGTGAGGGATCGCGGCGACGGCGACACCATCACGGGCAACGCCCAGAGCCGAGATACCGGGACAGGACTTGCGAACGCCGTGGAGGAGCGCCCGGACGATCCGACGGCACGGCGTCTCTACGCCGGCTATCTCCTCGAGCGCGGACAACTCGTCGACGCGCTCACCCAGTACGACACAGCCGCATCGCTCGACCCGTCCGACGCAGAATCACGCGCGTACGGCGGATGGATCATTTTCCTCGCCGGGATCACCGACGACGCACTCACTCGCATCGACGACGCGATCGAAGCCGACCCGACGTACCCCGACGCGCATGCCTTCCGGGGCCTGATCCTCGCTCGCGAAGGTTCGAAACCTGCCGAGGCGATCAAGGAGCTGACACGGTTCCTCGATCTTGCGCCGCCGAACGCGCCGATGCGCTCACAGGTCGAAGCGCTGATCGCCCGACTTCAGACGGAAACCGGCACCGGCGAGTGAGGTCAAGGTACGTGGTGAGTCGGGCGTGATCACGTGTCGTCCGGGCTGGTGCGGTAGTCGTCATTCCGTTCGATGAACGTGTCGCCCGCCACCACCTCGGCCAACACGTCATCGAGCGTCGTCGCCCCGACAGCACCGATCAGCTTCGCCTTCACGACGCCACGTGCATCGATCACGTAGGTCTCCGGGATACCGAACACGCCGAAGTCGATCGCCGCCACACCATCGGCATCCAGCGCTTGGGGGAACGTCAAGCCGAACTCTTCGCGGAACGCGCGCGCGTCGGACTCGTTGTCCTGATACACGATGCCGACCATGCCCACCTGGGGGGACCAACGCTGAAAGAACGCCTCCAGATGCGGCGCTTCGGCGCGACACGGCACACACCATGACGCCCAGAAGTTCACCACATAGATACGTCCGTCGTAGTCGGAACTCGACACCGTGCCTCCGTCCAATCCGGGTAATTCGAACTCCGGCGCAGGCCGCTCGATCAACGGCGAGTCGACCACGCTCGCATCGGTACCGAACCGGCCCCAGGCCACGATCGTGAAACCGATCACGGCAACAATGACCGCGCTCGCGGCCAACCAACGCCACGGTCGCGGACTCGTCGCGGCGAGCTCGGGGACGGCGACGTCGTCGTCGGTCTCGCGCTCTGATCGCATCACGACGTTCCTACGCGACGTCGGTTCGAGTGCGCGAGTCAGTGAGTTGTTTGCGAGGCCGGCGGGGTGCTGTCGCTTCGTTGTCTCAGCGCCGCGATCTCCGCGCGCAACGAGTTGATCTCCTGGTCCCGGCCGGGTGTCTCGGCACTGTCGCTCTTGCTGCCGCGCATCATGAACCACATCATCAGGCCCATCCCGACGGGGCAAGCCAGCAAAGCCAGCGGGTACAGCAACTCCATGGTGTTCGTCCTCTTTCTTGGTCGACGAGACCGTGGTCGGCTGTTTACCTCCCGCCTCGCTCGAACGGATAGGGCGAGTGTAGCACCTACACCATTTAGGAGCTACGTCATCTCCTGATGTTCGCTGATCTTGCCGTTCGACCGATTATGCAACGGCGAAAGAGGGTAGACCACCCGTATGGGCGTGTCGATCGGCAGGCCCGTCTCGACCCGTCGGCGGTTCGCAGCGACCGGCAGCTTGGAGGACCGAACATGGCAACGAGAGGCGTCACCCGACCGATGGCCATTCGCGATGTGTCGGCAAGCGAGTCCGACGAAGAGTCACCGGGAACCGTGGAGCTGCTCGAGACCCACCACCGGGCCACGTTGTGGATCCCGTGGACGTTGATCCTGGTCGGGTTCTGGCTGGTGCTGGCGCCGTTCAGCTTCGGGTACCTTAACGAGACGCTGTGGGTGCAGCCCAGCGGCGGTCGCGGGGTGTGGTTCTTCGACACCGCCACCCACGACGCTCTGCGCGCGAACCTCATGACCGTCTCCGACGTCGCATCGGGCGTGCTGTTGGTCGTGCTGGGTTGGCGAGCACTCAAGCCGGATCGTCCGGTCAGCCTGTGGGCGGCCTGCTTCGTCGGGATCTGGCTGGTGTTCGCCCCGGTGGTGCTGTGGTCGCCGACGGCTTCGGGCTTCCTCAACGACTCGATCGTCGGGTTGCTGGTGATCGCTCTGACCATCTTGATCCCGGGCATGCCGAACATGATCAAGTTCATGCAGATGGGGCCACCGGTGCCTCCCGGCTGGTCGTACAACCCGTCCAGTTGGTCGCAACGCTCGATTTTGATCGCGCTCGGCTTTGCCGGCCTGGTGGTCTCCCGCTACCTGGCGGCTTACCAGTTGGGATACATCGATCACGTCTGGGACCCCTTCTTCGGTTTCGAGTCGGGCTCCCAACCGGTTCTCGATTCGGAGATGTCTCACTTTTGGCCGATTTCCGACGCTGGTCTGGGCACGGTTGCCTACTCGTTCGAGTTCCTCATGGGCTTCATGGGTGGCAGAGGGCGCTGGAGGACCATGCCGTGGATGGTCTCTCTGTTCGGCATCCTCGTCATACCCCTGGGGCTGTCGCACATTGCTCTCGTCATGTCGCAGCCGGTGGTCGTGCATCACTGGTCGACGTTCGCGCTCCTCGCGGCGATGGTCATGTTGCCGATGATCACGCTCACCGTCGACGAGGTCGTCGCAATGGGCCAACACGTCCGCGACGCCGCTCGGAGAGGTGACCGCGACGGCTCGACGTGGAAGGTGTTCTGGATGGGCGGCGATGCGAGCGACTCCACCCCCGACGAACGCACGCCGACGATCGCAGCCACACACGACAAGCCAGGCGATGTCTTTCGAGCATCGCTGTGGGGTGCGAGCGCACCGTGGAATCTCGTCGGCGTCGCCGTGCTCGGCCTGTGGCTGCTCGCTGCACCTGCCGTCTTCGGCATCGACATTCGCAGCGGCGCCGCCGACGTCGCCCACATCGGCGGTGCGTTCGTGGTCGTCGCGGCGGTCATCGCTCTCGCCGAACCGGTCCGGGCGATTCGGCTCATCAACGTGCCCGCGGGTGTCGTCGTCGCCGGGCTCGTGTTCTTCACCAACCCCGGCGCCGCCTATGCAGCTGCCGTCGCCATCACGGGTGTTGGCGTCGCCCTCCTGTCCGTGCGACGGGGCCACATCGGGGAGTCCTACGGGAACTGGACCTCGCTGACGCGGTGATGGGCCCCACCACCGTGGTGGATCACCGGGGCGCCCCCGGGACCTGAGACGCCGGTATCGATTCCGGCGTGCTCCAGGTCGCCTGTTCAGTGTCGGACTCGATTGCAGTTCGTCATCCCGACGACCGTGACCCGCCTCACGGTGGCTCACCGAAGCCGTTGACGTCATACCATCGGGCCGGATCGTCCTGTAGCGCTGCGGCCATTGCCGGGAGCGTTTCCCGAAGAGTGTGCTGCGGTCGCCAGCCGAGCAACGCCCGCGCTCGACTGGTGTCGAGGGCGTAGTGGTCGTCGGACCGTTCGACCATCCACGGCTGCACGAACGGATCCTCGCCGGGGAGACGATCTTGCAGCCAGGCGCCGACCTTGGCCGCCAGCTTGGGTACCGGGTACGTGCGCCCTGGCTCACCGTGCAGCAGCCGACCCAATCCGCGCTGCAGCTCGCCGAAACTCATGGTGTCCTCTTCGCCGATGAGCAGCGGGGTTTCCGATGGCAGCTCGCTGCGATGCTCGACCGTCGCCACGATGGCGGCGACGACGTCGTCGAGATGAACGAAGGCCGAGCCTCGCTCGAGGCTGCCCGGGTAAAAGCGGCCGGTGATGCGCTTTTCGTAGATCCGGCGCATCTGGTCAGCCAGTGGCGGCGAGTGCCCCATCTCGTCGTAGGCGCCGGCGATGCGCAGCAGCACCGCTGGGATCTCGCCGCGCCGCGCCGCGATCACCCGCTCGGTCGCCGCCTTGGAAGCCGGATAGGCCCACGTCGGAGCCAGCGGAGACTCCTCGGAAATGCGTTGCCCCGGTACGACGGGGGCGTGGACCAGCATCGTGCTCGAAAACACGAACTGCTCGACGTCGAACGACCGGAGCCCGTCGAGCAGGCGGGCCGTACCTTCGATCGTCACATCCCGATAACGCGAGCTCGGAGCCCCGGAGAAGTCGTAGTAGGCGGCAAGGTGCACGACCGACGCAAGGCGATCGCCGTACGCGTACGCGACGCGCGCCAAACCTGTCTCGACGCTCGCGTCCGACGTGACATCGACGCACACGCATTCGGCCTCCACCGGTGGGTGAGGATCGCCCGCCCGGTCGAACCCGACGACTTGGAAGCGCTCGGCAAGTGCGCGGACGACGCGCGAGCCGATCAGACCACTGCTCCCCGTCACCACGACGACATCTCCGGGCATGGTCGTCAACCTTCCCCATATGACCGTGTCGCAAACCGTTCCACCGGATCACGTCTCCGATGCTGACTCCCTCCACAGCGCGAGAGCGCCGCGCCGGGTTTGCGTTGCGTCGCCAGGCGATCCTTCACCGCATCAACGACCCGAGACCATCTCGGCGTGCATCTTCCTCATCTCCGGATGTCGGGACATCATGTGCGCGTGCATCCGGCGCATCTCGGCCGAACCCGACATCATCTGGCCGTGCATGCGCCCCATCGGGCCGGCATCCAACATCTCCATGTCGTCCATCATCGACCCGTGGCTGAGTGTGTCGTCGCCTTCCGATTCGGCGATGGCACCGGCGATCGAGCCGACACCGACGACACCGGCCACGACCGCAGCCGCAGCCGCAGCCGCAGTGGCGCCGATACGTCGAAACGGACGGGGAGTGTTTCGGAAAATGAGCTTCATGATTTCAACCTACACGTTGTGGGTTCTCTTTCACCGCGGTCTCGCGTTCGGACGGCAGCCTGCGACGTCCGAGCATCAGGTGAACCGAACCAATGTCCCCAGCCAGCGGGCCCCAAGGCACTCACCGACAAAGACGTCATCGGCGGAGTGGAATTAATCCTACAGAGTGTAGGTTGCAAGTGTGTTGGCTTCGATTCCCAGTCCGTCGTTCAACCAGTTCGACCTGGGGCCGCTCTCGGTGAGCCTCTACGGGCTGATGATCGCGCTCGGAGTGATCGCTGCCGCGCGACTCGCTGAGCGACGGTGGGCCGCACGAGGTGGAGACCCTGACGACATGGGCTCCATCGCGATCTGGGCCGTCGCCGCTGGTGTCGTGGGGGCGCGTCTCTACCATGTGATCACCGACTGGAGACGTTTCGAAGGGCGATGGCTCGAGATCTTCGCGATCTGGGAAGGCGGTCTCGGTATTCCGGGCGGCTTGGTCGCCGGCACGGCGGTCGGAGCCTGGATCGCGCACCGCCGCAACATCCCGGTGCTTCGGCTCCTCGATGCGGCCGCTCCTGCGATCCCGATCGCCCAGGCCATCGGCCGGCTCGGCAACTGGTTCAACCAGGAGTTGTTCGGTGAGCCGACCGACCTTCCGTGGGCGCTTCGCATCGATCCGATGCATCGCCCGGCCGGTCTGGCCGCGGTCGAGACCTATCATCCAACCTTCCTCTACGAAGCGCTCGGCAACCTCATCCTCGCGATGCTTCTCGTGTTCGCAGTCGAACGACGCTTCCGGCTGCGGCCCGGTCAACTCTTCACCATCTACGTGGGCGGCTACGCGCTTCTGCGTTTCGGCGTGGAATCGATCCGCATCGACACCGCGAGCGAGATCCTCGGCTGGCGGGTCAACCTGTGGACGAGTGCGATCACGATCGCCGTCGCGGCAGCTATCGTCGTCGCCCGGCGCCGGCCCGCCGAGCGGGAGCCCAGCCCTGGTCGTGTCGACGACCTCGACGAGTCTGAACCGGCGCCTCGAACCTGATCGGAGTGGCCATGTCGTCGGTCAAGCGTCCAATCTTCGCCCGCATCTACACCCGGTTCTCGCAGGCCGCCGAGAAGGCCGGCACGGCTGCCCATCGAGACGAGCTGCTCGGCGGCGTCGCCGGTCGCGTGATCGAAGTCGGAGCGGGGAACGGACTGAACTTCACCCACTACCCGTCATCGGTCGTCGAAGTCGTCGCCGTCGAACCGGAGCCGTACCTGAGGGATCGAGCATCCGAGGAGGCTGAGCGCGCTTCGGTGCCGATCACGGTGATGCCGGGGACAGCGGAAGACCTTCCGGCTGACGACGAGTCGTTCGACATCGCTGTCACATCCTTGGTCCTCTGCTCCGTCCTCGACCCGTCACGTGCCCTTCAAGAGATCAAGCGGGTGCTGCGGCCGGGCGGCGAGCTTCGCTTCTTCGAACACGTTCGATCACACGATCATCGGCTGGCTCGCGTCCAGACCGTCGCCGACAAGACGATCTGGCCACGCGTCGCGGGCGGGTGTCACGCAGCCCGCGACACTCGCCAGGCGATCGCCGATGCGGGGTTCGAGATCGACGACGAGCGACGCTTCGACTTCAGACCGTGCTCGCTCGCGTTCCTCACTGCCCCACACATCATCGGACGTGCACGCCGATGACGCTCCCCGCGACGACGGATCATGTGACGCTGGTGTCGGCGGGGCGTCATAGCCGCCCACTCAGCCCGCCTGGAGAGCATCCCAGATGTATCGTCCGCCGGCAGGGCAGGTTGCGGAGTGTTGGCCGCGACTCACTACGCTGTGTGGGACCAACGAGTCGAGAGGTGTGTGCGTGCCGGAGAGCAAACGGAGGCGAAGGCAACGTGGCGGTGGCGAGCTCGAGTCGGCCGTCATGGACGTACTCTGGGATCACGGCGGCTGGATGACGCCGGGCGAAGTGCACGAGGCGATCGGTGACGACCTCGCCTACAACACGGTGTTGACGATCATCTCGAGACTCGCGGACAAGTGTCGGTTGGAGCGGCAACGCGACGGCCGCTCGTACGCGTACCGACCGCTGCAGACCCGCGACGAGTACGTCGCGGCGAGGATGAGCACCGTGTTCGGCGAAGCGAAGGACCGATCGGTCGCGATGGTCGGCTTCCTCGAAACGCTCGGTGACGACGACCGCACGCAGCTGCGACGAATGCTCGACGGACGTCGTCGGGACCGCTGATGATGTTCGCCATCATTGCCGTCGCGGCGGTCGTGCTCGCCTCACTTCCGGTACTGTTTCGCCGCGCCGGGCGACGGCTCCCACCGGCAGAGTGGACCATCCTCTGCGTCGTCGCGTTGGCCGGCGCCGTCGTGCTCGTCGAGTTGGCGTTGCTCCTGGTGGCCGCACCGGTCGCGTTGTCGATCGTGGGTCTCCACTCCTTTGCGGCCGTGTGCGACGAAATGCTCGGCTCCCTTGCCGCCATCGGCCACTGGCTCGGCCCGGTCGCCGCAGCAGCAGCGTTGGTCCTCCCCGCCGCCGTCGTCCATCAATGGCGACGCATCTCTGGTCGATCCGCCGAGCTGTGGATCGAGCCCGGACTCGGTCGGCACGAGTACAGCGACGAGCTCGAACTCGTCGTTCTGCCAACAGTCGCCGCAATCGCCTATTGCGTTGCCCGTCCTCGGGCCCAGGTCGTGGTGTCGGAAGGTCTCGTCCGCCAACTCCCACCCGATCAACTCGATGCGGTCCTGGCTCACGAGCGGGCTCACCTCGCGTGCCGGCACCCCGCGATTCTTCGTCTCGTCGCGACCGCCGCGACGGTGCTGGCGTGGTGGCCGCCGGCACGAGCCTCGGACCGGGTGGCGCGCGCCGCTATCGAGCAGTGGGCCGACGACGTCGCCATCAACGGCGACCATCGCCGCCGGGGTGCCCTGCGATCGGCGCTGTTGGGTCTCGCGCTGGTCGAAGCACCCAGCGGTGTGCCTGCATTCTCGCCTGCCGAGGCCACTGCAGGCCGCGTCGAGGCCCTCGCCGGCCACGGGGCGGCAGGGGCCACGAGAAGGCTGGGCATGTACCTGCCGGGTGCGCTGCTCGGCACGACCGTTGCCGCAACGCTGTTCTCGTGCGTTGCGGCCATCCCGCCGGCACTGGCCTTCATCCGAGAGTGCTGCTCATTCTGAGCACGCACACGATCGGTGGATTCCCCCTACGGATCTCATGACTTCGAGGGCAGCCGACTCGCCAGCGCGAGCCAGTTGTACTTACGACCTGTAGGATTTCGCCGATGTGCACGACGACGAGACCTGTCCGGAGACGACTCGCCGCGGCGACAGGAGTCTTGACGCTCTTGGCACTGGCGAGTGGGTGCGGGTCGGACGACCAGCCCAGTTCTGTCGTCGGCGATGTCGAAGTTGCGCATGTTCACGGACTCGGCATCAACCCCGCCGATGGTGCGCTCATCGTCGCCACCCACAACGGCGCGTTCCGCATCGCGACTGATGCCGACGAGGCACGACCGATCGGGCAGGACCGGCAGGACACGATGGGGTTCACGGTCGCCGGGGCCGACCACTTCCTCGGCTCGGGCCATCCCGACGCCGCGGGACGTGCGGCAGGGCAGCCCGCACTCCTCGGTCTCATCGAATCGACCGATGCAGGCGCGACGTGGACGCCGATCTCGCTCAGCGGTGAGGTCGACTTCCATGCGCTCGCCGCCCGACACGACCAGGTCTACGGCTGGGACTCGGGCACCAGCCGGTTCATGGTCTCGACCGATGGCATCGAGTGGGACATTCGCTCGACAGTCGCAATATTCGACTTCGCCGTCGACCCAGGCGACGCCAACCACATCATCGCATCCGGACCCGACGGCCTCCTCGAGTCGTCCGACGGCGGTACGACGTGGGAAACGATCGATGGCCCACTGGTCGTCACGTTGAGCTGGGATGACTCAGCCGGTCTCTGGGGCGTCGCACCCGACGGCGGCACACACCGCCTCGAGACGTCCGGCTGGGTCTCGGGCGGCACACTGCCCGGCCAGCCACAAGCTCTGCTGGCCACCGCTGACTCCCTGTACGCGGCAGCGTTCGACGATGAGGAACGGACCGGGATCTACCGTTCGACCAACGATGGCGAGACGTGGGATCTGTACTACCGCGACGACTCGTGATCGGTGCCACAGCAGCCGGGAATCATCTCGATTGATAGGCGAACGTGCGGGTGATCTCGTGCGATGGGGTGACGAGACGTGCCGCAACGAGGCGGCGTTGATCGTCGATGTCGAGTTCGGCGAAGATCTGCGAGCCAGGCAGATAGAGGACCAGTCGGTCGGGAGCGCCAGGGTAGAACCGCACGTCGTCCACGTTTCCCGCCGCGTATGGCTCCTGTTGGATGAACGCCGCGCCGTCGAGGCTCACGGTACCTGCGGGCGAACTCGCTCCCGGACCACTCGAGACCGTCTCGGTCACCGTCACGGTGTCGATCGAACGCATCTGCGCGATGACGTCGACCAACACCTCCGGCGCCAGTCGTCCAGGCGGCCGATCGAGCTCAGCGACGTAGGTCCCACCGATCCAGTCGCTCGCCGACGCCGACACGCGCAGTGCGGTCGTGCCATCAATCAGCGGAACACCCTGGGTGAAACAGCCTGGGCCGCATGGCCGTGGAGCCAGGTCGACCTCGATTCCGTCCGGCCCCGCCGTGACGATTGACACCGACGTGTCGCGCTCTGGCCCCGACGGCGTGACGACCAGCACGTCGAGTCGGTCACCGTCGGCGCCGACATACACCGTGAGTTGGCCGGCGAGGCCTGCCTCACGAGTGACCGCCCCCTCCAAGGGCGGCGGCCCGAGGAGCTCCTCGGCTGCGCTGACCGGCTGCGGGGGTGGACCGTTGACCAGGATCGCCGCGACGCCCAGCGCCGCAACGACGACGATCGACTCGACCGTCAGCACCCGGCGCAATGAATGCACACGATCGCTGGACAGCAACCCGACGCGTGCGGTGACGGCCAGAGCGACGGCGACGAGCAACAATGCCGCCTTCGTAGACACCAGACGCCCGTAGCCACCCGACGCCAGGTCACTCCATGACGGCACGAGTCCCCAACCGGCTGCAACCCCGGTCACGCCTGTCACTACGACGAGTGCGACCACCCGCGTTGCGTAGTGGCGCACCATCGGCAGGACGGGTTCGTCGCGACGCCGACGGATCCACGCCATGACCACGACGAACGCCAGCGCTCCCGCCCACGCTGCCGCCGACACGAGATGCAACACGTCGATCGACCAGCCCAGCCATCCGTTCGTCGACGAACCATGCCCCCGTGCCGCCCACGAACCGGCAGCAACGACAAGCGCGACCGCCGCCCAGACCGCCCCGCGCCGAAAACCGATCAGCACCAGTGCAACCGCGAGCGCGTTCAGACACCCCAACAACCAACCGCTGCCCGATGACGCCCGCGCAAGTGACAATCCGACAGCAGCCATCGCCACGATGACCCCGACGGCCACCGTCCGCCGGCGGCCCGGCCGCACCGCGCCGGGTGTGCCGATGGTCAACAGCAGCGTGCCCGCTGCCACTGCTAAGCCGACGAAGAACGCCCACGTCGTGACGATGTCGACGACATCCGTGTCCGTCGCAGAGATTGCCGACGGCAACACTCCAGCCACGTCGCCAATCGCGAACGCGAACTCGCCCGAAGAGCCATGGCCGTCGAGGGCCGAGAACGCCGACCACTCGACCACGAATATCCCGTCCAACCACTCATCGACGGCGACCCGCGCGTCAAGCCCATCGTCGCTGACCTCCGGTGCGATCGTTTCGACACGATCACCCTCGCTCGTAAGGACCGCCACCGCAACGGTCGATGGATCCACCCGCTCGCTGAACTCGAGCACAATGCGATCGGGCCCAGCATCCAACCGCTGCCCTTGCGCTGGCGCCGTTGCGACCAAGAACGAGTGCGCAACTGCACTGTCGGTCCGAAGTGCCAGATTCAGCACCGCAACCCCAAGCAGAATCGTGACAAGACCGACAGCCCGACGCCCGAGTCCACAGCTCATACGCTTCAACGGTCACCCGCCGGACCCACGGCACCATTCACCCCTACATTCTGTAGGGAACTGGGTTGCTCGCCCAAACGGTGGGGCACCGCCATTCCGAAGCTTCGAGCCGAATGTCCCGAGCACCAGGTCGGGGACCGGGTGCTGGGACCCGAACTCTCAGGGCCGATGGACGAGCCGGCGGCAGGTCCATGCGGCCGAGGGCGTCGCCGTCCGGTCTGTTCTCGCAGGCAGCGTGGGGACCTGCAAGTGCGTCGAGCGCTCCCGGATCGCATATCGCGCCACCCGTTCGCTCGACGACATGGATGTCCAGGCGCGGATCTGACAGTCCCGGCGGACGTGCTGTTCGTGTCGGCGACTGGCGGACATGGCGATCGTGTCGATGCAGCGCACCGAAGAGGTTGAACTCCATCTCGCGGAGCTGATGAAAGGGCATCGACAAGTTCCGATCGGATCGCAGTCGACGTCGAGCAGCCTTGACGGTGGGTTGGCTCATCGGCGGCGCACGCTGTTGAGGACGAAGCGGCTGTTGGGGAGAGTGGGGAGGTTGCGGTGGCTGATTCGGAGATCTTGGGGTGGCACCGTGTAGTCGATGGTACGGGTCAAGATTTCCACGGCGACCTTCATGGTTTCGATGGTGATCCATTCGCCGGGGCAACGGTGGCCGTGTGCGTGGTCTCCGCCGCCCTGGGGGACCAAGCTGAACGGGTCTTCGTCCCAGTGACGGAACCGCTCGGGTTCGAAGGTGTCTGGTTTGGGCCAGAGTTCGTCGTGGTGATTGGTGCCGTAGAGGTCGTAAAGAACGAGGCGTCCTCGGGGAAAGTGAACGCCGCGCCAGTCGAACGGTTGGCGCACGCGGGCGGCGGTGAACGGGAAGAACGAGAACGTTCGGCGGACTTCTTGTACGAACCATTCGACGGTGTCGTCGTCGGTCCGTAGACGTTCTCGCCACGCGGGGTGCGAGTGGAGAGCAACGGCGGCGAACACGATGAACCGATCGATCGCCACGGTGGGTCGAAGGATGTTGATCAGTTCGACGGCGGCGACGTGTCGGTCGAGCAGCCTGCCGTCGCTGTCGCGGTGGGTGGCGATGGTGTGCAGGGCCCGTTCAGGAGAGCTGTGGAGGGTTCCGTTGCGGACGGCGCCGATGAGTCCTTCGGCCCACCGATCGATCTGGGTTCGGGCGCGCCGTCCGCGCCAGTGCGATGGCCCGATGCGGGCGGCGCTGTCGATCAGGTGGTGGAGCTGGTCTGTGCGATGCGGGACCTCGTCGTCGTCGATCGGTACCCCGGCCCAGTCGAACACAGCGCGGCACAGGAGTTGGCCTGCCTCGTCGTACAGGACGACCGGCGCTTCGCTTCGCTCCCATCGCGTGGTGGCTTCGTTCCAGCCGATCCGGGTTCGTTCGGCCAAGTCGGCGACGGCAGCAGTCGACATGAGGGACAAGAACATGGACTTGCGGTGATGGTGGGCGTGGTCGTCGAGTCCTTGGACGCCGCCTTCGCCGAACAACGTGCGTCGGGCACGGCGTGGGGCGACTCCGGCACGCTCGAAATGGTTCTGGTCGTAAAAGACTCGGCCGGCTTCGGCGCCGCGCATGCATGTCACGGGAACACCGAGCAGACGGGTTCGGAACGCGTCGGCGTCGCGGCGGTTGCACTCGCGGCCGATGTAGTCGTAGCCGTGGAGCAAGAAGCCGAGGGTTCCCTGTGGAGATGGTGAGTGCATGTTAAAGGTGCCTGCTGTTGTCTCGGGTTTCGTGGGCAGAGGGCATGTGCGACGGCAGCACCGTTCACGATGCCCAGTTGGGACGTGGCGCAGTCACTCAGCTCAGGACTGCCGAGGTGAAGACGTATAGGACGAACCCGGCGATCAGCGCGAGGGTCGAGCGGTGACTGTCATCGGTCTTTTCGTGGGCCTCGTGAATGACGTCCTCGAACGCGGCGACGGTATACAGGCCGGCGGCGACGGTGAGTGCACTGTACTGCCACGCTTCAGGGCGGCCCCGAAGGACGAGGAAGCCGACCAATGCAGCAGCAACGGCGGGGATGATGAACGCGGCGGTGAGCCAGAGCCGGGTGGTCCGCGGGGTGTCGTTGGCTCGAAAGGTGGTCAACGATGCGAAACCTTCGGGGATGTTGGCCATGATTTGACCGATCGCGAGGGTGATACCGAGATCGGCGGAGACGGCGGTGCCGGCACCGATGAGCAAGCCGTCACCGAACAGGTCGGTGGCTGCGGCCAGATAGATCATCCATACCCGGCCGGATCCTTCGGTGCGCTTGTCGATCAACAGCTGTGCCGCGACGTAGCCAAGCCCACCGATGGCGAACGCGATGCCGACCATCCAGCGGGACACGCTGTCGAGCGCTTCGGGGAACACTTCGATGGCTGCGATCGCGATGACGATTCCGGCGGCGGCATGAAGCGACCAGTTCAGCCATCTCTCGGAACTCGGTGAGAGTTCGGCGATGAGACCTCCGGCGGCGACACCGACGCCGGGAAGCAGGGCCAACAGCAGGACGGTCAACAGATCAGACACGTTCGTTCTCCTCGGCTGACTCGACTGTGATTGTGGAGTCGTCGCGAAGCGAAGTGAACACGATGAGAGCCACGCCGACGGTCAGGGCGACGTCGGCGAAGTTGAAAACCGGCCACCAGCCCAGATCGAAAAGATCCACCACACTGCCGCCGACCAGGCGGTCGGTGAGGTTGGCGATACCGCCACCGACGAGCAGTCCGGCCCCGACCGGTCCGCCCATATAACCGCGCCAGGCCGCGACAGCGATCGCGACGACGGCCACGCCGGTGAGTGCGGCGACAATGGCGAAAGGTTGGTCGGCACCGATGCCGAACGCCACGCCGGAGTTCTGGGTCGCCCGCACGGTGATGACGCCGAGATCGACCGGATCGGTCAGCCACCGCACCGCCGCCGCCTTGGCCGCCAGATCGGCGATGATCGTCGCGGCAGCGACAATGAGGAGTTGGCGGTGCAGAAAGTTCATCGGGCCATGCGGGTGCCGTTGAGGATGACCGCAAGCTCAGATATTTCGTGAGCGAGCACGGCGACGGGCAAGGCGATGATCCCGAACAACGCCGTGGGGACCAGCACTGCGAGGATCACCAACGACAAAGCCAGGTTCTGGGTGACGACACGGCGCGTGCGGCGCCCGGTGCTGATCGCGGTGGTGAGCTTGGCGAGGTCGTCGGCCATGAGTGCAACGTCTGCAGTCTCGAGAGCGATGTCGCTGCCGGCGGTGCCCATCGCGATGCCGACCGACGCAGCCGCCAGCGGCGGGGCGTCGTTGATGCCGTCGCCGACCATCGCAACATGCTCGTAGCGGTCGACCAGGTCTCTGACGCGAACAGCCTTGTCCTCGGGGCTGAGGCCAGCGCCGATCTCGTCGATGCCTGCCTCGGAACCGATGGCGGCAGCGGTGCGTGGGTTGTCGCCGGTCAGCATGACGATGTGTTCGATGCCGAGATCGCGCAGTTCGGTGATCGTCGCTGTGGCCCGGGGACGAAGTGTGTCGGCGACACCCAAAACACCGAGAACTCCGTCAGGTTCGGCGAGCACCACGGTGGTGTTGCCGGCCGCCTCGAGGCGCTCGATGAGGTCACTGATCGTGTTGAGATCGTGGCCTTGGCCGGTGACATAGGCAGGGCTGCCGATAGTGAGTTCGGTGCCATCGACGCTGGCGTGGACGCCGCCGCCGACGGCCGCGGTAAAGCTGTCGGGTTCGGGCACCATGAGGTCGCGCTGGTCGGCGGCAGACACGATGGCCCGGGCGATCGGGTGCTCGGAGCGCCGTTCAGCAGCGGCCGCCAAGACGAGCAGCTCGTTGTCGGTGAGGGTGCCCGTCGGATGGAGCTCGGTGAGCTCCGGCTTGCCACGGGTGAGGGTGCCGGTCTTGTCGAGGGCTATGGCGCGGAGGCGGCCGAGCTCTTCGAGGTAAACGCCGCCCTTGATGAGCACACCAGAGCGGCTGGAGCGGCCCATCGCGGCGACGTAGGTGACCGGGATCGAGATGACGAGAGCGCAGGGTGCAGCGGCGACCAACACCGTTGCTGCGCGCAGCGCCCACTCACCCCACTCGCCGCTCACGGCGCCCCCGACGATCAGGATCAGGACTCCGGCGGCGAGCACGGCGGGTGAGTACACGCCGGTGAAACGCTCCATGAACCGCTGGCCCTGCCCTTTACTCTCTTGGGCTTCGGTGACCAGCTCGACCACCCGAGCAAGCGTGTTCGTTGCCGACGTGGCCGTTGCTTCGACGACGAGCGCACCGTGGCTGTTGGCGGTACCGGCAAACACCTTGTCGCCGGCCGTCTTGTCGACCGGAATCGATTCACCCGTGACCGCAGCCTCGTCGATCGCCGAGGCACCCTCCGCCACGACGCCGTCGGTGGCGACGTTCTGACCCGGACGGACCAAGAACCGGTCGCCGACTGCCACCTCATCGACATCGACGTCACGCTCGTTGCCACCGGCATCGACAACGGTCACCCGGCGTGGAGCGAGATCCAACAGCTTGGCGATCGCATCGCGAGTGCGATCCTCAGTGAACTCCTCCAGGGACTCCGAGATCGAATACAAGAACGCGAGGGCAGCCGCCTCGGACCACGCGCCGAGAGCACCAGCGACGACCGCAGCAACCGTCATCAGCAACTCGATGCCGATCTCGCGCTCGCTGATCAGCTCCTCGATCGCCTCGGCAGCAAAGAACCGCGCACCCACGAGCGCGGCGACGATGAACAGCACCGTCGACACCGCACCCGGGGCACCGACCGGCCCGGCCAAATAGCCGGCCGCAATCAGCAGACCGCTGCCCGCCGACCATCGCACCTCCCGAGACCGCCACAGCGCCGGCAACAACGCATCAGCGCCAGACGGGACCTCACCGGGAGCGAGATCCGCTGCCACATCGGAACTCATCGATCGTCTCCCGTGCGGTAGTTGCGACACAGCGCCACGTGCTGACCCACCTCAGTGAGCAATACCTCTGCGTGCCGAAGCAAATCGATCACGGCCGGGGTAGCGATCCGATAATGCACCGATCGGCCCTCGGGCCGGTCGAGAACCAACCCGCATTCCTTCAAACAGGCCAGATGCCCCGACACATTCGACTGCGAGCACCCGAGTGTCTCGACAAGGTCCACGACCCGCCGTTCACCGCCCAGGAGCTCGCCCAAGATCGCCAGCCGTGTCGGATCGCCAAGCCCACGAAAGAGCTGCGCCGCTACTCCAATATCGGAACTCGAGTCGATTGCCATTCATGCCTTCCCATCGGTGTGTGCCGATGATACCGCCATCTGGCCATACATTAAACTGTCGCCACGGGAGTGCGCAGACGGCCGTCGACAGTACTGTGGCCGCGGTCTCCTGCGCAGCAGCGAGCAAGCAGTCGCCGTGACATGAAAGTCGGCATGTGCCCGGTAGTGAAGCAAAGACCACGTTGACGAACGCACGCCACACACCACACGTGGCACGTCCCACCGTTGCGGGCCGCGGCCACCAGCGCTCAGAGAGTTTGACCGCACGTTGGGTCAATCAGCGCGAGGTCGTCGGGGCGGTCGCCCGACGCGTTGGCGCGGGTGACCGAGGATGCTGCCGACCCCGGCGGGGTGATCTTCGCGGCCTCGGCGATCGCTCCGATCGCGAAAACCCTCGGCGAACGCCTGGCGGATTGCGTCGTCGCGGGCTACAAGGACGTGATCGAGCGCAGCCCGCCGCTGTTCGATGTCGTTCACCGCGGAGGCGACGTCGTCCAAGCCCACGATCGCGACTTACTGACCACTTCACGGCCGAAATGCAACCAACCTTGTATTGGAATCGTTCGGGCCCTAGGTGGCGGGACCGACGACGCAGCTAGGTGCTGCAGGCGAATCGACCTCGACCGAGGTCCTATGACGTGTCGAGTAGATGATCGGTGTCTCGGGTAGGAGTGCGGTCATGGACGAGACTCGATCAATACGCGACAGCGAAGCACCTGACGAACTGGAAGTGGAGCGGACCCACGTCAGTCCGGACAGAGAAACGGGCGACGAGAACGCCGAGGACCATTCGGCTGCCGGAGGTGTTCACATGAGCTACCTCCGGTTCGGGGCGATGATTGCCACTTCCACGATCGTGATGTTCGGGCTGATGTACCTCAACACGTACGCGTGGGACCACGTCAGGTGGAGTGAGACGCGCGCCTACATGGCAGTAGTGATGGGCGCGACGATGGCCGTCATCATGCTTGGTTTCATGCTCAGCATGTACAAGAGCACCATGGTCAACGTCGGGATCGTGGCCGCTGCCGTCCTGCTGTTCGCAGGATCGCTCTGGTTGGTCCGCAGCCAGACGACGGTTCAGGATCGGTCCTACATGCGGGCGATGATCCCGCACCACTCGATCGCCATCTTGACCAGCGAGCGCTCGGAGCTGGCCGACTACCGAGTGTGTGAACTCGCTGTCGAGATCATCGAGGCCCAGCGCCGCGAGATCGCAGAGATGGACTGGCTGATCGAGGACATCGGGGAGAAGGGGGCCGTCGCGACCGCGGCCGAAGCCGAGGAGCGCCCCGTCCCCGACTTCACCGGTACCAGCATTCGAACGTGCGGTTGACCGGCCATGGCTTGAGACGGCGGGCCGGCCGCGCGGTGCCAAGCGCGGGCCCCGTCCGGCCCGACGACCGCATGTTGGTCGTCAGCGGCTCGTCTGCAGCTGATTGCCGGCCGCCGTCCAGGCGTTCATGCCGCCCTCGAGGTCGACGATGTTCGTATAGCCGAGATCGACGAGGGTGTCGGTTGCTTGCGCCGACATGTTGCCCGATCGGCAGTAGAGCGCGATCGGTGCGTCGAGATCGGCCGGCAAGTCGTCCCACTCGCCGATCTCGTCGAACGGAACGAAGGCGTCCGTGCCGCCGATGTGTCCCTCGTACGGGATGTGCACGTTCACCAGCACAGGGGAGGGCTCGGAGTCGACGGAGTCGACGAAGTCGTCGACGTCGAGGAGTCGGCTTGGCGAGGCGGTCACCACGGTGTCAACAGCCGTGTCCACGCTGCCCTGGTCGGTGTCGTCACCGCCGCATGCGACTGCACCCAGTGAGAGCGAGGCGCCCAGGGCCGCGAGCCGCCAGCGAGAGATCACGTACGACATGGCGTCTCAGGATACTGCGGTCGGTGCTTGCGGGCCGGTCGTAGACATGCCGCTCGGGGTTCAGCGGAGGAGTGGGCGGAACGGGATTGGGGTGAGACCGAGTCGGGCTGACGGCCCGCATGCGATGTCGACTAGTGGGTATGCGTTCACTGCGGTGTCGCCGGGCCGCGCCTCGAAGTGAAGATGGTCACCGCGAGCGTTGCCGGTTTGGCCCACGTAGCCGATCACCTCGCCGGCTTGCACCACACGGCTTTCGCCTGCCCAATCGTCGAGGTGTGCGTAGTAGAACCGCTCACCGGTCGGGGCCGTCAGCCAGATGGCGTTGCCGCCGAGGTTGCTGCGTTTGAACTCGGCAGATCCGTCGCGCACCGCGACCACCGGGGTCGCGTGATCGGCCTCCATGTCGACGCCTTCGTGTCGGCGTCCCGACGAGCGGGCGTCGCCCCAGCTGTCGATGAAGCTGTTCGGGCCGGCGACCGGGCATGCGTCGAGCGGCGCGACCGTGGCTGATTCCGATGACGATGGTCGTTCGTGCGCGTTCGCAACGTGGGGTCCGAGCAACGAGATGACCAGTCCGGTGAGAGCGGCGATGTAGTGCTTCCGTGTCGAAGGCATCCGGGTATGTTACGGTTGGATGTCGGTTGCGCAACGGAATTATGACGACCACTGGGGTGTCGCGTGGAATCTCTGCCGCCAGGGTGTCGAGATGCGATGCCGCCGCCCGCCAGTTCGGGCAGTCGTCGAAGTAAGCAGCATCACGTCCACACCCACCAAGCGCAGCGGTCCCACTCAGAACCAGTCCTACTTCTAGACACCTGCGCGCAGCCCCACCATCTCTCGGGGTCCATCATGTGGTCGACAACTCCTCATGGCGCGGTCTGGTGCCGGTGCTGGGCGGTGGTCAGCTGTTGATGGCACGTCGGCGAGCAGAACCAGAGCTGTCTCGTGTCGATGACTATGGTCGGCGTGGTGGGTCCGGGGGTGATCCGCATGCCGCAGACCGGGTCGACGACGCAGACGTCGGGTTCACAGAGCATGACCTTGTGGACGCTCACCGGTTCGCGAAGGCCGCGGACGGGAGTGGGACCGAGGGGTTCGACAGCCCAGCCGGCCATTGACGCCGCCCGTGCGGGCGGGTCGGTCATCCGCAGCTCGCCGGCCGTGGCGAGGGCGGCGAGTCGGGATGCAAGGTTGACGGTGGCGCCGAGCACGTCGCCGTCTCGTTCGACAACCGGTCCGGTGGTGGCACCGCCGGTCAGCTCCGGTGTGCGGTCGTAGTCGTGGAGCCGAACGCTCACGGCGTGCGCGACCTCAACTGCATCCTCGGGGCTGGACATTCGGAGGAGCACGCCGTCTCCGAGGGTTTTGACGATCCGGCCGCGTCCGGCGACTGCATGTTCGACGGCGTCGACGAACAGGTCGACGATGGCGACGGCGGTGTCATCACCGTGGGTGTCGTTCAGCGCGGTGAACGACGTGAGATCGAGGAACATGATCGTGGGGACGTTCGGCCCGGTGTCGTGTGCGCCATCGCGACCGGTCCGGCTCGGCGGGTCAGGCATGGACGACCTCGAACGTCGAAGTTGCCTCGGTGTCGGCGGTGTCGCTCCGAAGGCGGCGGCGGACTCGGAGACCGTTGGCGATGACGACGATCTCGGCGAGCTCGTGCGTGGCGACCACGGCGCCGAGCCCGAGCCATCCGAGCCCGGCGACCGGGATCAGCACGGCCACGATGAGCCCGGACAGCACCAGGTTCTGGATCATGATCCGACGGGTACGGACGGCGTGGTCGATGACGTCCGGGAGGTGGGTGAGCCGGTCGCCCATGATCGCGATATCGGCGGCTTCGATTGCGATATCGGTGCCTGCTGCGCCCATGGCGATGCCGACGCGGGCGGTGGCGAGGGCGGGAGCGTCGTTAATGCCGTCGCCGACCATCGCGACGGCCCCGTGTTTGCTGAGCTGTTCGATGGCCGTCGTCTTGTCGGCCGGGAGCAAATCGGCGCGCACATCGTCGATGCCGCCCTGGGAGGCGAGCGCGGCGGCGGTGGCAGCGTTGTCGCCGGTCAGCATCACAACTCGCAAACCACGCAGGTGCAGTCCTTCGATCACGTCAGCGGCTTCTGAGCGCAGCTCGTCGCGCACGGCGATCGCCGCAGCCGTGTCACCGTCGATCTCGACCAGGACGACCGTCGCACCGTCGCGTTGCAACCGGGCGACGTCGCCGGCGAGCCCGCCTGGGTCAACGAACCCAGGCTTGCCGACTCGCACGGTCTGACCGGCGACGGTGCCGGTGATGCCGTACCCGGCGACGGTGTGCACTTGCGACGCCGGCAGCAGTCCGGGTGTGGCGTTCACGATCGCAGTGGCGAGGGGATGGTCGCTCGACGACTCCACCGCGGCGGCGACCGCCAACGCACGGTCGCGATCGATACCGGGCTTGGTGACGACGTCGACCACGGTCGGCCGGTTGCGGGTCAATGTGCCGGTCTTGTCCAGTGCGATCACCCGGACCGTGCCGAGCGCTTCGAGCGCGGCGCCGCCCTTGATCACGACGCCCGCCTGCGTGGCGGCGCCGATCGCCGCGAACACCGTGACCGGCACCGAGATCGCGAACGCACACGGCGACGCCGCTACCAGTACGACGAGCGCCCGCTCGATCCACAAGCTCGGCTCGCCGGCGAGCGAGCCGACGATTGCGATCGATGCGGCGACGACCAAGATGCCGGGCACCATCGGTCGGGCGATCCGATCCGCGAGCCGCTGGGCTTTGCCCTTGCGATCTTGGGCTTCTTCGACGGCCCGCACTATCCGCGCCAGGGTGCTCTCGCCGGCCGGTGCGGTCGCTTCGATCTCGAGCACCCCACCGCCGTTGATGCTTCCCGCCAGCACCCGGCTGTCGATCTCGACGTCGACCGGCATCGACTCGCCCGTCACGGCCGACACATCGAGGGACGAACGGCCCTCGATCACGATGCCGTCGGTCACGAGCCGTTCTCCGGCCCACACCACGATCCGATCCCCGACCTCGACCTCCGATGACGGGACCTCCACGGTATCGGTGCCGCGACGCAGCCGGGTGGTTTCGGGTACCAGCGAGAGCACCGCCCGCAAACCCTGCCGCGAGCGGGTTACGGCCCAGTCCTCCAACGCCTCGGAGATCGAGAACAAGAACGCCAACGACGCCGCCTCGCCCCACTGCTCCAGCATGACCGCCCCGACGAGCGCGATAGACATGAGCAGCCCGACACCCAACCTGCCATGCCTCAGATTGCGGACCGCACCGGGCAAGAAGGTGGTACCGCCGGCCGCGATCGCGACCACGAACGCCGCCCACCCTGCCGTCTCGAAGTCGGAGAGCTCGAGACCGACCCCGAGCAGCCACGCCACCGCAGCGATCGTCGCCGCCCACACTCGCCAGCGGCCCTCATCTGCGCACAATTCCGTGTTCGTCGGACCTTTCGGGGACGGAGCGGTACCGCAGCACGCATCAGCCATCGGAACGGTCCCCATGGCGCCCGTCCATCAGCGGGTTCGTGCACAAGCGGACGTCATGGCCGGTCTCGGCCAGCAGACGCTCCGATGCCAGCAGTACCTCGCGGAGCTCGGGCCGGGCGATCGAGTAGAACACCTGGCGGCGCTCGGCCGGCCGGTCGATCACCAGGCCACAGTCACGTAGACATGCGAGGTGGTTCGACACATTCGGCTGCGACGTCCCCACCGCCGCCACCAGATCTGTGACCCGTCGTTCACCCCCGAGCAACTCCAGCAAGATCGACAAACGGACCGGGTCGCTCAGTCCATGGAACAGGCGGGCGGCTACTGCGATCTCCAGACGGTCCGACGCGATCTCCATATCCTCAGTATTGCCCGCGACTGATGACATCTGCAACCGGTGATGTCCCTCAGGTTTGAGTCTGGAAGATCACACGCTCCGCCGGGTCCGGCGATACCCGCAAGCACGGCATTGTCGCCGGTTCATGGCGCCGTGACATCGACCTCGGCAACGAACACCACTTGGTCGAACTCGCCGAAGCGGGCCGTAACGATCAACGTCCATTTGCCAGGGAGCGGGAAGTTCGCTTCGTTCGTCGTGACATGGTTCGGTCCGGCGGGCACGGTCGGGATCTCGATCGGGCCGACCTGTTGATCGGCCAACTCTGCGGTCACGGTGATCTCGTCGGCCGGCTCACCGACGCCATCTGCAGAGAAAATGGTGACGTGCATCGTCGTGCCACCGGTGACCGACGGCAGCAGGTCGATCTGGACGCTGAGGTCGTCGCGCACGGCGGTGACCGTGACGTCGACAGCATCGACGGCCGTCGCTTGCCTCGGTGGGGTGGCTCCTGTGAGGCCTGCCGTCGCGATCAGGACCAGGACCATGCCAGCAACTTCGACCGAGACCGTGCGTCGTACCACCGACCCGATCGGTACCGGCGCGGCGGCGCCGACGCTTTCGAGTGTGGCTGGCGCAGGCTCCGATAGGGCAGCGGGGTGGCGGACGAGACGTCGGGCGACCACCGCGGCGGTCACGACGATCGTGACCACGACGAGCTTGACGATGAGCCAGCGTCCGTAGCTCGACTCGGTGATCGCGCCGATGTCGCCGACTTGGCGCCAACCGTTGAAGGCGCCGGTGATGGCGAGTGCAACGACGGCGCCCAGCGCGAACGGAGAGAAGCGCACGGCGGTCGACACGGTCTGGTTGCGTTCGACGCCAAAAACAACCAGGCAGAGACCGCCGATCCACAGCGCCATCGCGCCGAGGTGGCCGACCGTCGCCGCCAACGCGACGGCGACGTAGCGACTCGACATCGAATGGCCGCCGGCGGCGACAACCCCGAACAGTCCGGTGACCGCCACGACGGCGACCGCCCGTGTCGCACGCCGCACCAGGGTGTGCCGCCACGGAACCAAGATCGTCAGCGCCGCAACCAGCATGAGACGCAACACCCACCAGCGGCCCGACCTGGTGTCGGCCACCGCTGCCCAGTCAGCGAACGACGAACCGATGACGTGAGCTTGTGCGCCGATCATCACGACCGTGCCTGCCATCGCGATGTAGGCGCCGATGAACGCGACGTTGCCGACTCGGCGCGACGGCAAGCAGCCCGGAGCCAGCAACGCCGACGCGCCAAGCACCCCGACAAGCACCGCCATGCCGGCGTAGCTCGCGAATCGGCCTGCGCCAAGCCATGTTCCGCTGCTCACTGCGCCGGTGGCATCGGCGTCGCTGAGATCGACGATCAGTTCGTCGACCTCTCCGCTCGTCGCCCCGACGCTGAACACGAATGCGCCATTGATCGGGTGCGAGTCGGCAGAGACGGCCGACCAGACGACCACATAGCTGCCGTCCGCGAGCGACTCGGTGATCGGCGCACTGATCGTGTCCGCACCAAGATCCTGCGTGATCGGCCCGAGCGGGACGGCCGTCCCTTCGGCATCGACAACCCGGAGCGCGTCTTCGGTGGGATCGACAGCCTCGGTGAAGGTGAGCACGATCTCGGTCGGTGCGACATCGAACACGCTCTCGGCGGGTGGGTCCGACGTTGCCAAGTCGGCGTGAGCGCTCACCGCGCCAGGTGCCGCCAGCACCACGAACCCGGCAACGAGCCCAGCGAAAGCCAGACGGCCCCAACGCCTCATCGATCGACTCTGCCGCTCGAGGCGCGTACGAGGCTCCGAACTCCGCCCGGGACACTCCGGGAATCCTTCACGTGGGCGACGTCCATGCCACAGGGCGTAGCGTTGCACGACCAGCGGGTTGCCGTGGTTCGCTCAAGCGGATTGTCGCCCGTAGGAGGCGCCGACCATCGCATCCGATGTCATTGTTTGGCGCGTCTGATCTGCCATGTGGCAATGCCGCCGATCACGAGCAAACCGGCGACGACCAACGCAAACACCACGGAACCGGCGGCGGAGTCCGAGGACTCTTCGGAAGCCAGAGTGAGATCGGTGGTGGGCGATTCGATCGGGGCCGCGTCGGATCGGTCGGGCGTGCTCACCTGTGCCGCCGTGGTCGCGGGTCCGGCGGCGACCCCAACGGTGGTAGTCGGAGGCGATGTGGTCGTGATTGTCGTCGTCGGTGCGGTGTGAGGCTGGTCGGTGATCGACGGTGGGTTCGTCCCGGGCGGGCTCGTGGTCGGGGACGTTGTTGCGACCGGTCCGACCAGCCGCATTGCGGGTGCCGGCTCGTCGAGATCGTCGCCCGAGCCGTCGGTCGGAATGTCGATCCAGCGGATCTCGCCGGTCTCGCATCGTTGCACGAACGGGAAGTAGACCGTCGTATCGGGGGTGTGTGGGAGGGTCATCCGGACACGGAACGTGAGTGGTCGATCGTCGGGAAGTGGGCCGCCTTCGAACGTGACGACGCGCTCGCTGACGTCAGCGGTCCAGCCGTCGGGCGGCTCGGGGACGATCGCCCTTGCGCCGTCGGGAACGCGCATGTCGAGGCTCACCGTTGCGGAGCCGTCGCAGCCATGCTCGACGGTGAAGCCCACCGAGACGGTGCTGCCCGCTTGGGCCTCGGTCGGGTCGGGATCGATGTGGGCAGCTGCGACGCTCGAGACGGAGGTGACCGCTGCGATGACGCCGAGCGAAGTGAGGAGGAGTCGACGGATGTAAGAAGGGTTCACGTCTAGGTGCTCGCTGTCGAAGTTGTCGGGGGCGATACGAGGGATAGGGGAAGAAGCGATGAGCCGGACAAGCGGCTCGTCGGCTGGCCGGCGTCCGCGTCAGGATCGGGCCCGCATGTCGACGCCACCATGTTCGCTTGATTGCAGTTCATGAACGTACTGGTGTCGCGCTGCCCGGTCGGAGTTCCCTGCGCCACCAGAACGCCACCGAACCGCAGGGGGGTGCAACCCTCATGATCCGCTGGGTCGTGGACCGAGGTGACAAGGCGAGGCACCCGAGTAGTCGGCGTCATCCCGGCGCGGCACACTGGTCAATGTGATCGAGGTCGCCAGCGTTGCATCAGTCACCCACGTCCTGGGTCCCCGGAACACGGACGCCGCCGGCGTTGTCGGTCCGATTGGCGCCATCCGTCGGTGGCTCGCCCGAGCGCTGACTGCCTGCGCTGCACAAGCGCACAGCGGCGTCAGGCAGGTAGCAGGATGAACCGTACGGCGACGCGTCCGTCGGATTCGGTGGACCACGATGTGGAACTCGACGAGCAGACCCTCTCCGATGAGGCCCTTCGTCGGATTCTGACCGGCATGGCCGTCGCTGTGGTCGCGATCATGGCCGCCGTCGTGTTTATCGCCGGGGCACGATGGGCTGCCGCCGACACGAGCGAGGAGCCGTACGGCAACGCCGACATTGGGTTCCTCCAGGACATGGTCGACCATCACGAGCAGGCACTGCAGATCTCCGAGATCTACCTCGACAACAACCCCGACGGTGACGCCGCGCCGTACGCCCGAGAGGTGATCCTGTTCCAAGAACGCGACATCGAACGAATGGATGCATGGCTCGACGAGGCCGGTGTCGAACGCGGCGCCCCCGGCCGCACCGCGATGGCATGGATGGGCATGCCCGTCGCCCTGGAACAGATGCCCGGCATGCAAACGTCGGCTCGGCTCGCCGCACTCGAGGCGAGCACCGGACCGCAGGCGGACCGGCTCTTCTTCGACATCATGTCGGACCACCACCTCGGTGGAGTCCACATGGCCGACAGTGCCGCATCTCGCGCCAGACGATCCGAAATCAGGGAGTTCGCATCGAAGATGGCCGACAACCAACGCATCGAGGTCGTCGAATACGACCAGGCGATCCGGCGCCTGGGACTGTGACGGACGCAGTACGCCGACATTCTCCGCTGTTCGACCGTCCGGTCAGACACGGAACCTGATCGTGATCGCGATGTCATAGCGCGCCGGAGAGCACGGCGAATGCGACGAAGCCCGCCAGCACGGCCCAGACCGAGGCCCGCGACTCGTCGTCGCCCTCGTGGGCCTCTTCGACCAGGTCCTCGACCACCGCGACGACGAACAACCCGGCGGTGATCACAAGCGCAGCGAACTGCCAACTATCCGGACCTCCCCGAAGTGCCAGGTATGCCACCGTCGCGCCGGCCAGTGCCGGCAAGGCGAACGACATGCTGATCAGCATCCGCCGCGAACGGCTCACGCCATTGGATCGGAACGTCAGCACCGACGCAGCGCCTTCGGGCACATCGGCGAGCACTTGCCCCAAAGCGAGTGTCAAGCCGACAGAGGTGCCGACCGACGCTCCCGCGCCGATCATCAGTCCGTCGCCGAACAGATCGGCGCCGACCGCTACGTAGATCATCCACATCCGACTCTTCCCGGCCGGCACCAATCGGGCCACGCCGGCACGGATCAGCACGTACAGCGCACCGCCGACGGTGAAGGCAGCTGCGATCTGCCAGCGATCGAGGACGCCGACTGCTTCGGGCATGATCTCCAGCGCCACCACGGCGATGACGACGCCGATCGCCATGTGCAACATCAGGTTGCGCCACCGAGCGGCCTGCGGCACGACCTCGACGAGGAGGCCGCCCGCGACATTGCCGGCCGCCGGGAGCAATGCCAGCAGCATGACCGTGATCATTCGAGCGTCCGCCCGCATCCGGTGCTCGAAGCTGGTTCTCGGCAGGTGCGCCGTCGAGGCCTCGCTGGCACGACTCGCATCGGACTCCGACAAGTATGTCGGTCACAGTGGAGTCGTGTTGCACCGTCCAGATTGCGACACGACAAGCTCCGGATCACAACGCCGGCTCCGGTCGCGACGGGTAGCGGCTGCCCGTCAGGAGGCCGTCGGCACGCTCACTGCGGCGAGCGGCTCGCAGGAACAACCAGATGGCAGTCGCGAGATAGACGGGACCGGCGGTCAGCATCACCGCCCCACCGAAGTTCAGGTCGCCGACCGGTGTCAGCCCCCACGGCTCGGTGGTGTCGAGATATGCGTCGTACAGCGGGACGCGGCTGAAGATGAACAGTGCACCGCCCCATGCGCCGGTCAAGAACGCCGGGGCGACGAGACCCGCTCCGATGAAGCCGTTGCGTCGGACCCGTCGACCGAAGATCGTCGCCCAGAACAGCAGCGCTCCACCCAGGAATGTCGCATGCTGCAGGCTGTGGATCAGATCGGAACGGACCGCTGCGTCGTAGAGCCGCGGTGCATGCCACACCCAGAACGACGCGAGGAACACGAGGAGCACCACCGTCGTCAGCGTGACGTCACTCGACGGCTGCGATCGAACCACGGCCCGCCGCATCGTCCGACTGACCGGAGACCACCATCGGCGTGGCAGACCGCGCACGATCACGACCGATGGGCGGCCCAGAACGAGCAACGGCGCCGCGACCACGGCGAGCAACTCGTGCTGGACCATGTGACCCGAGAACAGGGCGGAACCCAATGCATCGACGGGGGATTCGAGCGCCAACCAACAGACCAGCAAACCAGCGTAGAACGCTCCTGCGCGCCCCACAGTGGCGACCCGAACGCCCCGCGGAACCGATCTCCAGCGGCGGAACCCACGCCCGTACAGCCAGCCGGACAGAATCAAGGCGTTGTACACGACGGGATCGAGTCCCCACGACGACCACAGGTCGTGGGGCACGATCGGCTGACCGGTGTGCGCCAACAGGGGTCCCATGCCGGTGGGCATACCCGGCGGGGCATCTTCTCAATACCCCTGAGCGTCGCGGCGCCACGCGGGCTGAGACGTCATGACGTACGCGTCGCCGATGATGTATCGAACAACTGTGGCGATCGCTGTCACCCGCGATGTACTTCGGCACGCGCCGCGGCGTGTCGCGGCGCCCGGTGTCGCTCGTCATGACCCGGGAGCCCGCCAACCGCCTCGAGATCACTGAGGCTGCGTTCCAAAGAGTCGTTGCAGTGCGACGAATGCCTGCGGCGCGTTCGGTCGGGGGTCGCCGGACAGGGAGCGATGTGATCTCCGTACCGCTGGGCTTGACCGACGTATCGGCCGCTCGACGAGGTGGCGGTGCTCGGATGGCGCGACGACACTCTGATCAGCCGCTGAGGTCATGGCCGGATCTGACCGGTGGTCGACGTCGGTTCGGGTCGGGTTCCAACGACGAGGTAGGTCGCCCCAGCGAGGCGTTCGACGTAGATGGCCTCGTCGGTGTTGGCTTGGACCGCCTCCCACGGACGGTGGTTCCGGTAGTCGTCGGACACGCCGAAGACCCGGTTCATTGCTGACCCGACCCGGATGAGCCACTCGGGCCAACGGTCCGGGTTGCGAAGGCCGGTCGTGGCGATCCGCCCTGCCGGGGCGAGCGTCTTGATGTATCGGCCGATGACCTGGTGGTAGTCGGGGAGCATCTCGATGGCGAACGTCGAGATCACAGCGTCGGGTTCGCGCAGTGGTTGATAGGTGGCGATGTCGTGTTCGATGAGTTCGACGTTGCTGATTCGATGCCGCTCGAGGTGGCGTCGGGCTCGAGCGAGCATGCCTGGGGAGATGTCGACTCCGATCACGTGGCCGGTCGGACCGACAGCGGCGGAGAGGTGGGGGAGATTCCAGCCGGTGCCGGTCCCGAGGTCGATGACGGTGTCGCCGGCGTCCAGGTGGAGCTCCTCGACGGCGCGGCGGGCGAGGCGGCGACCGCCGATCAGAACGTATGGTGCGGCGGCGATGTCCTAGAAGGGGGCGACGCGGTCGTATAACCTGCGCACGCCGACAGGGTCGAGCACGCCGGTCTCGGACTGATCGTCGTTGGCGCGCTTGACGGTCGCGACGATGGCAGCTGTTCCCGCTGCGACGGTGGCTGCGACTGCGATCGGTTTCGCCAATCGCCAGATGGAGATCACCACATGGTCTCGTGGCAGCGCTTGTAGATATCGGAGCGTGCCTGGAATGCCCTCGGAGCGATCACCTCGGGCCGCCTTTCAGCGTGGAGGCGATGTGGGGGGCAAGGGTTGTGGCGATGTCGTCGGGGAGTGTGGCGGTTTCGGTGAGGCCCATGGTGGTTCGGCCGGTGTTGCCGGCGGGGTATTTCCCGGCAAGTGATCCAGGGCCGGCGACCGCGAGGCGCAAGACTTGCCCGATGAACTCTCGGCGGTCGCGTTGGGTGATCGCAATACGGAGCATGGCGAGATGCACGCGGACGTGTGGCCACGCCCACGGCTGGGAGAGCAGGTGGGCTCGTTCGAGCGGTGGCCACGGGTCGTCGCTCGTTCGTGCGTTGGCCAGCTCGTTGTCGAGGAGGACGCCGATCTCGGCGGGGATCCGCCAGCGGGAGTGGTCAGCCATCGTTGGTGCTCCGAATTCAGAGTGAGAGGGTGCTCGCATGAGGTGTTCGTCGGGATGGGGTCATCGGCTGATGGTGAGGATGCGGCGGGACAGTCTGCCGGGCCGGACAACGGAATGGAACTCGGCGGGCCGATCGGGTCACTCCTACAACATGGTCTGCCGCGTTGCAAGCGAATTGCTGTCGGCGACCCTCGACCAGGAGGCGAGCCTGGAGGAGGGTCGACGGGCGAACACCCATCTCGGCTCGTGTGCCGCGTGTCGTTCGTGGTGGGCCGAGATCGGCATCGTGAACCGCCACCTGAGAGCGCGGCCTGCGGAGACGGCGCCGGTCCTCTCGACCAAGGTGTTGGCACGCGTCTCGCCGCCCCGACCCGGTCGGGATGACTGGATTCGATACGCATTGGGAGCGGTAGCCGCGACCGAGTTGGCACTGGCACTGCCCGGCGTGCTGCTCTGGCAAGGTTGGGCCTCGATTCATGGCGGTCGACACATCCGACCCGATCCGCCACGGCCCCGGTTGACGTTGCCCAGGAGGCGAGTTTCGCCGTGAGTCCGACCATTTCCGATGAAGACCGACAGCAGAATGATTGTGAGAACCAGATGACCACCTCCACCCAACTGACGTGTCGCGTCGTTCTGCGCGACCGCGAGCCGGCCGGCGACGCCACCCCGCACGTTCGGGGGTTCTCATCGTGAGCAAGAACCTTCGAGTGACGTTGGGCCTGGTCGTCTTGGCCGGCATTACGCTCCTGGTCGCGGCGTCGGTGGGCGGTGACGCCGACACCGCACCGATCGACGACACAAACGATGCGCTCGTCAGGCCCGACAGTCAACGTCTGTCGGTCGCGGACGACGACCGGGTCACGTTCGTTGAGTTCTTGGACTTTGAGTGCGAGGCATGTCGCGCGGCGTACCCAGCCGTCGAGGAACTCCGAAGTATGTACGACGGTCGCGTGACGTTCGTCGTTCGCTACTTCCCGCTGCACAGGAACTCGGAGGCTGCTTCACGCGCTGCCGAAGCGGCCGCGGCGCAGGACCGCTTCGAGGACATGTACCGCAAGCTCTTCGAAACCCAAGCCACGTGGGGCGAGCAGAGCACCTCGCAGGAGGACGTGTTCTTCGGCTTCGCCGAAGAGTTGGGGCTCGACATGGACGAGTTCCGCGCTGTGTACGACGACGAGGCCACGATCGACAAGATCCAGCGTGACCAGGCCGACGGCGAGGCACTCGGCGTGACCGGTACCCCAACGTTTTTCTTGAACGGCGACAAGGTCGAGGCCGGCAGCTTCCAGGACTTGATCGACCTCATCGACACAGCACTCGACCAGTGACGCATGTCGGTCGCTTCTCGCCCACTCACGTAGTCACCGGCAACGGCGCGTGGCGTTGGCCGAGCGCTCGGCGCTCGGCGCGAATGGTGCCCGGATCTCAGCGATGATTCAGATGCGATCGCCCAGGATTGGTCGAAACACCAACGGTCCAGGCGACCCTGTCGCGACGGCCCAGCCTTCGCATGAGGAGCGCTCCTCGACTGCGATACAGAGGCGTCTGGTCGCGGTGTATCTGGTCGCAGGCGGCGTCGGCTTCGTTGCTGCCTTCGTGCTCTTGCTTGAGCGGATCGCACTCCTCAAGGATCCGAGCTACGTCCCGTCCTGCAGTATCAATCCGATTCTCAGCTGCGGGTCGGTGATGAAGACCAGCCAGGCCGAGGTGTTCGGCTTCCCGAACCCGATCATCGGGATCGTCGGATTCGCGATCGTCGTGACGGTCGGAGCGGTCATCGCGGCTGGCGCGCAACTGGCGAGGTGGTTCTGGTGGTCGCTGTGGGTCGGTGCCGCTGGCGCAGTCGTGTTCGTGCATTGGTTGATCTTCCAAAGCCTGTACCGAATCGGGGCCCTCTGTCCCTACTGCATGATCGTGTGGGTCGTCACGATCCCGGTCTTCTGGTACACGACGTTGTATCTCACACGAATCTGCACTCTCCGAGAACAGGCTGATCGGATCGCACGCCACGCGAGCGACTATCACACTGTGGTCGTCACCGTGTGGTATCTGACCCTCACAGCGCTCATCGCCGAGCGATTCTGGGACTACTGGATTACCGTTCTGCCATGACGGCGCAAATGACGCATCCGGATCGAAATCGCGAGTCGCCTGTTGGTCGAATCGGTTCGAACCGGCACGCGTGCCCGGTTCGAGCAGTCACACCGCCAGCCCGCCGGCTCGGCCGAGCGGACGGCGAGGCTCGGATCCCACGAGTGTGCAGACGCCCGCTGCCGACGGCAATGGCACATCCTCGGATCGGGCCGCGACTTGGAGGCCGGTGAACGCTCCGACATGGAACTCCGCTCACCTGTACGATCCAGCGACACGGCCGACGCTGTCGGCGAAACTCGGACAAGGCGACGAGTGCGCAACGTCGCCTTCGTCGCGCTCGCCGGACTGCTGCTCGCAGTCCTCTGGAGCGTGACCGCCGGTCTGCGCTCGCCGTCGCCGATCGATGATCTCCGGGTACGACTGCAGCGCAGCGACGTCGCATCATCCACACAGTTCTCCTACATCAGCGGCGGAACCCGAGTGGTGGATTGCACCATGCGCAATCTCCGATATGGCGGCATCACCGACCCCAGCGCCGGGCGAGTAGTCGCCTGGCTCGACGAGCAGCCCGATCTTGCTGGCGTCGTTGCGACGGCCGACAGCCGAGCGGTCCTGCTTCACCGCACACTCTTCGAGAATCCGGCGTTCGTCAGCGACTGGGTTTCGTTCCCCCGACCGCTCAGCGACGCCGACAGAGCCACGATCACCGAGATCGCCGGTCAGCCGCTAGGAGCTGATTTGATCGCACCGACGCCGCCCCCGGTTGCCCCGGACCTCGTCATCGCAGCTCTCGACGTTGCTGCAAGCGTGCAGTATCTCGGCTCCAGCGAGTTCGATGGACGACCCCTCGATGGCTACCGCATCGAGATCGACGCGGACCAACTCGATGAGATCGACGGGACCAGCGCGGCCTCGGAGCAACCTGGACCTCGACTCGTACCGCAGCTCGGGGTCTGGCTGACCGACGGCGACGTGGTCGCTCGGATCGAAGTGCGATCACAGAACCTCGACGGCACACTCGGCGCTGCCGAGAACGGATGGATTGTCGAGTATGAGTCGACCGATGCCAAACTTCGATCGCCCAACCCCGCCGATGTTCGCAACGTCGCAGCAGTCGACCGTTCGCAGCTTCGACCCTCCGCGTTGGAATGCGCGGTCCAGATGTGACAGAGCGGCTGCTGGACATGCAGCCGACCCGGCCCGTGTGCGCATCTCAGTGTTCTGTCGACATCACGAGCCGGCGGTTGCGAGGGTCATGGCCCCACCGGTGTCGACCCGTCACGCTGCACCGGATGCACGCGCGGTAGCGACCTTGATTCCTGTCGGCCACCGGAAGTCGATGCCGGACGTTCATCGTTCCTCGAGTGCCGGTCGGTCAGTCCTGACGATCCTCGAGCAGCAGCCGGAGATCGTGTTCCAGATCGTCGCTGGTCATGTCGGCGGTCCACGTGACGATGACGTCGCCGTTGTCATCGACGAGGTAGGTCTGGTCGGTGTGGCCGACGTCGGTGGTGGCGCCGGTGTGGTCGTGCTGGGTGTCGTAGGTGGCGCCGAACGCGTTGGTGAGTCGGCGAAGCTCTGATGAGTCTTCGGTTCGTAGCCCGATGCCGCGATCGACGAAGCCTCGGACGAAGGCGGTGAGCGTGTCGGGTGTGTCGCGGGTCGGGTCGACGGTGACCATCGCGACATCGACTGGTGCCGCTTGCTCGCCGAGTCGTTCGATGGCGTAGCGGACCTCAGCGAGGGCGGTTGGGCAGGCATCGGGGCAGTTCGTGAATCCGATGAACACGATCAGGAGGCCGCCGGGGCCGGCGCGCATCACAAATGGTTCACCGGAGGACGCGTTGTCGACGGTGAAGGTCCCGACGTGGGGGACCGGTTCGACCTGATAGCCGACCAGGGTCTCATCGTCATCACCACCACACGCAGCGAGTCCGGCCACGACGAGTACCACGGCGGTCAGGGTGCGGCTGATTCCGCTCCTGGAGTTGTTGGTTCGATTGATTGCTGTCGGCATGGCGGAACTCTGGGTCTGGTAGCGGTTGTCACTTCGTCTTGGGTTAGCTGTTGGGACGGAGCTACCAAAGAGCGAGCGTCAGGCCTGCGGCGTTGAAGCCGACGTGGATCGCAATTGGGAGGCCGAGCCGCCGGGTTCTCATTGCCGCGGCGCCGACGATGAGCGCGAAGACGGCGAGCCCAGGATACTCGACGGGTCGGAAGTGTACGATCGTGAACACGGCGGCGACGGTGATCCATCCCGCTACACGCGTTGTACTGGTCGTGACGGAGCGTTGGAGCAGCCCGCGATAGACGATCTCTTCGACGAGCGGAGCTCCGACGACGACGAGTAGCACCAGGACGACGATCGAGAATCCGCCGGCCCGGTCGACCAGGTCGGTCGCGTTGCGTTGCAGGCTGGCATCGTCGAACGCCGTCGGCCACAATGCCCGCAGCGGCACGTAGATCAGCGGGATGGCGATGAGTTGGATCGCGACACCCGTCGGGACGCCGATCAGGTCGATCGTGCGGAACGTGAGGCCAACGTCGTTGCGGATGTCGCCGGTGCCGAGCCGCCACGACGCTGCCCAGACAGCGATGCCGTACACACTCCAAGAGCCGACCATCGCGATCGCAAGGACCGGGATCGGGAGAGGATCATCGTGCCCGCTGGCGGCAATCACGACGGCGGCGACGACCTGAGCTGCCACCCACGCGGTCAGCCACGTGAGAACGCCGAGACCCCCCTTGGTCGGAAAGCGACCGGGTATTGTCGCCAGCGTCGCCCGGAGAATCGGGGCACGTCGATCTGTGCCGGCGAGACGTCCGTTGATGGTGTTGGCCGTTGCTCGTGCGATCCCCACGACGGCTGGTGTCACGATCGCGGCGAGCAAGGCGACGGCCAACACGTCTCCGGCATGCACACTCATCGGAGCGATGTGGTCATCGGCGTGACCGGCGTGCCTGTCCGGGTCTCGGGCTCCTGGTTGGCGAGGGAGACGCCAAACACGATGGCCGCGAGGACGATCAGGACGATCACGGCCCACGTCAGGAACTGCTGCGCCGGGTCGGCACTCTGAGTCCCTCGGCGTGTGTCGCCATCCGGCGCTATCTCGACCGGTTCATCGACGCTGCGGTCGTTGGAGTCGTCGTTGTCGGCAGGGGAGGATTCTTCTGACATGTGAGACGTGCCTAACCCATGTGGTGAGCGTCAGCAAGCGCCCCGAGCGTACGGGTACGGATTGACCGCGATCCCGCCAGCGGGGTGGACTTGGAGATGAAGGTGGTTCACCGTCGTGTTGCCAGTCATACCGACGTAGCCGATCACTTCGCCGCGCGACACCGAACGACTCGAGCCTTCCCATGAGCTGAGGTGGGCGTAGTAGTAGCGCGTGCCACTTGCTCCTTGCAACGACACCACATTTCCACCGAGTCGGTTCGTGCGAAAGGTCGCCGTTCCGGCTTCGACCGCGACGAGTGGTGTGCCACCGGCAGCGATCATGTCGACACCTTCATGGCTGCGTCCACCGGACCGTGCGGCACCCCACGTGTCGGAGAATCCGACCGCCCCGTCAACCGGACAGGCAAGCCCAGTTGACGTCGCCGCCTGGGGTGGCGACGTCGATCCGGACGAGTCGGCCGCAGGGGCGGTGCCTCCACCGTTGCTCGTCTCGCGTTCAGCCTGTTGCTGTGCGTCGCGTTCGGCTTGTTCTCGGGCTTCGCGTTCAGCCTGTTGCTGTGCGTCGCGTTCGGCTTGTTCTCGGGCTTCGCGTTCGGCTCGCTCCCGTGCGAGCGCGTGTTGGACCTCGGCGTCGCGGACGCGGTCTGCCTCGACCTCTTGGAGCCGCACGATCTCGGCTTCTGCGTCGGATCGAAGCCGTTCGAAGTCGTCCTGAGCGGCGACTTCTTCGGCGCGACGCTGTTCGAGTTCGGCGCGGGCGGCATCGAGATCGTCGATGCGCTGTTCGAAGTCGTCGACGTCGACGATCATCCCGCCAGTGGCGACGCTCGCCAGGACGGTCGCCGCCGCGTCGGTCGTCGCATCGCTGACCGATCCGAGCAACGGGTTCGCCGACACTCCGCCAGCGGTGTAGCGACGGACCGCCATCTCGCTCAGACTACTTCGCATGGCTACGACTTCGGCTTCGAGTGCGGTTACCCGCTTTGTCGCATCGGTGATCTCGGTGTGGAGTATGTCCAGGCGCAACTCAGCATCGAACAGGGCCTGCGCTGCAGCATCTGCACGATCGCGGGCCTCCTGAATCTCGCGGGCGGCTTCCTGAGCGGCCGGTCCGTCGTGATCAGCGTGGGCTACCCCGGCGGTCGCCGACACACCGGCGATCGCGACGAGCGCGGCAATCCGCCAGAAGTGTCGGGGTCGGGGCACGAGCAGGTACGTTACAGAATGATGACGGAAATCGGGCAGCAGCTCGTCGGGCGCAGCTTGCGAGGTCCGTCTTCGGCCATCGCAGTTGCCGGGTCGACCGGACTCGTGGCGTCGCGGCGCCCATGTCGAGCCGCTGGCGGGAACTTCGGCCCGTGGTCCGGCCACCTGTATTGGACGGGCCGACCGGCGGCCCCGATCGAGGAGCAGCAATTCGTGACAAACCGACCAGTGAGATCGATCGCCGCGGCGGCGCCCGTGCCGTGCTCGACCCGATGACAGTCTCTGGCTGGGTCGGCCCCACGCTGGTCGTGTTGTGGGCGCTGGGCGCAACTGTGGTCCTGGCCGGCTGTGGCGGGTCTGCAGCGTCCGACCTGCAGGGTGATGCCGCACGGGGAGCGACGCTGGCACGCGTTTTGGGCTGCGCCGCGTGTCATGGCGACGCCAACCACGACGCAGCGATCGGACCGTCGTGGGTCGGGTCGTGGGCCGACGATGTCGAACTGTCCGACGGCGACACGGTGAGGTTCGACGCCGAATATGTCGTGACGTCGGTGCGCGAGCCGGATCTGCAACGCCGAATCGGTGACTGGCGTCGTATGCCGGCATTTGGCGCCGATCAACTGACCGACGACGAGTTGAACGACATCGTCGCCTATTTGGAGACTCTCGGATGACCGAATCCGAGACGCACACAGATGTTGTTTCGCAGACGCCCGTCGTGGAAACGGTGGGTCCTGCCGACGTGAGGTCGCCTCGGCGGCAGGTGATCGCGATTGCGGTCGTTGCATTCCTCGTGCTCGGCGTCGGGCTGCTCGTCGGTTTCACCCGCGCGTCGTCGCAATCATCATCGGCATGGGTAAAACTCGCGACGCCGATCGAGATGCCGGAGGTCGTGCTGACCGACACCGACGGTCGGCCATATGACCTGCGCGATCAGACTGCGGGCCAGGTGACACTGCTGTACTTCGGGTATCTCAACTGTCCGGATGCGTGCCCGATCCACATGGCAGTGCTCGGTGCGACGTTCGACCAGCTCGAGCCCGACGTGCGCGCACAACTCAACGTCGTGTTCGTCACCACCGACCCCGAGCGCGACGGACCCGACGACCTCCGCGAGTTCCTCGACCGGTTCGACCCTGACTTCGTCGGACTCACCGGCTCGCAGGCCGAGCTACGCGAAGCACAGGTCGCGGCCGGAGTGCCCGTCGCCGTGGCCGAGCCCGCCGATCCGGACGGTGACTACCTCGTCGGCCACGCCACACAGGTGCTCGTGTTCGACACCGACGGCATCGCTCGCAGCGTGTACCCGTTCGGCGTCCGCCAGTCGGACTGGGTTGCGGATCTTTCGAAACTGGTCGACACATGAAGCCGGCTCGCACGTTCGCGTTCGTCGCTGCCAGCATGGTGTTGGCAGGCTGCGCGCAGACCGCCAACGCTCCCAGTGCTTTGACGGTCGAACGTGCCCGCATTGGCGCAACCCCGGCCGGTGCCGACGCGGCAGCGTATTTCGACATCCGGGCGGGTGGCGACGAGCGGCTGACCGGCGCCGCCACCGTCCTTTCGGCGCGCACCTCACTCCACGAGATGCGTGAGGTCGACGGCGGCGGCATCATGACCCCGGTCGAGGCGGTGGACCTGCCCGCCGGTGTCGTCGTGCGATTCGAGCCCTTCGGTGATCATGTGATGCTCGAGGACCTCGAACGTGATCTGCTGTCCGGCGACAAGGTGACGATCACCTTGTCATTCGCCGACCATGAGTCCGTCGAGGTCGAGGCCACGGTCGTCGACCTCATCGATCTTGCCGAGGAGAACCGTTGATCGACACCCACGAAGGACCCAGCAGCACCGTGCGACGACTCGGAGGTCGGTGCCCATGAGGTGGTGGTGTTCCCAGCTCTACGAGCCCTGGTCATGGAGCCCGCGGCCGTACCTCGGTGTGTGGATAATTCTCGCAATACTCGTCGTTGTTCGCGCCCGCACGCTGCGGCGTCGCCGGCGCCATACCGATTCGGTTGGGGTGACCTCGCGTCAACGGGTCGCGTTCTGGTTCGGACTCTTCGGGTTCTGGCTCGCCTCGGATTGGCCGGTCGGCACACTTGGTGCTGGCTACCTCGCGTCACTCCACATGACCCAGTACATGCTGTATACGTTCATGGCCGCACCCCTGCTGCTGCTAGCCGCGCCAGAATGGTGGGTTCGGCGACTCCTCGCCCGTACCAAGACTTACCAACTCGTCGCGTGGGCCTCGAAGCCGCTCCGCGCCGCGGTCATCGCCAATGCGATCCTGATTGCTACTCATGCGCCGTGGACGGTCGACAATCTTCGAGTCAGCCAAATTGGATCGTTCGTCCTCGACGTCATCTGGATTCTCGGCGGTCTTATCGTCTGGTACCCCGTCGTCGGTCCGCTCCCCGAACATCGAGTCGCGTCCCCGCCACTCCGTTGCGCCTTCCTGTTCGCCGCCGCCGGCGTCTCGTCGCTGATCCCAGCCGGCTTCCTGACGTTTGCCAACAATCCGCTCTACCGAAGCTATGAGATCGCCCCACGCGTCGGCCTCGACCCTCTCGACGACCAGCAACTCGCCGGCGCGATCATGAAGGTCGGCGCCCTTCCCGTCATCTGGGTCACGATGGCGGTCATCTGGGTCCGTTGGGCGACCGCCGAACGCACCGCCGACCAAGACGTCGCCCGCGCCGACCAGCAACCCACCAAGCCAGAGCGGAAACCTTGAGTTCTCTGGGCGTTTCGTTGCCGACCTCTCTCGACATGTTTTCGTTACGCGATAGCAACATGATCGCAATGTTCGTTAGGGTGGCGAACATATGAGATTGCTTCGTCGAGGCCTGCTCGCCGTCATGGTGACAGCGGGATCGTTGTCGCCGCCGGCTTCAGTGGGTGCCACCTCTGTCGACGATCAACGCGCTGAGGTCGAGCGGATCGTGGACGAACTCGACCGGCTGCAGCGTGAGGCGGACGTCCTCGCGGAGGACTACGCCGTAGCGGTCGACGACATGCGCCGCCTCGACGGCGAGATCATCGAGGCAGAAGCTGAGGTCGCTGCGCAGCAACGAAACCTCGACGAACTACGTGACGACCTTGCCGACGTCGCGATTCGTTCCTTCACGGGTTCCGGTGTCGACGTGCTCGGACCACTCTTCTCGGGAACCACGGCCCAGAGCGACGCCCTCCGACGTGATCAATACGCTCGGGTAGCCCTCAGCACGGGCACGGCAACCACCGACGATTTGGAACAGTCCGTCGCCGATCTCTCCGACGCCAAGGACGTACTCGACGCGAAGCAGGCCGAGGCCGAGACCCTGGCCTTGGCCATCTCGCGGGCGCAAGGCGACGCGGTGGCGCGGACAGCCGAGTACGAGGCCGCCCGATCTGACGCGGAGGCGAAGCTTGGAGACTTGATCGAGGCCGAGGAGGAGCGTCGCGCAGCAGCTGCGTTCGCGCAGCTGCAAGCATCGACAACTACGTCGACAACCGCAGTGACGCCGCCGACCAGCTCCAGCGATGACGGACGCACCGGAAGTGGGTCCAACGCAACCAGCGCCGAACCGGCCCCCGCGGCAACGACCTCCGAGAACAATGGATCGGCCGGCGAACAGCAGGACCTTGGTGAAGGCGGTAATGGTGACGGCGAAACTAGCACCACCGGACCCGCGGAGAACTCTGATGCTGAGCCCTCCGGCGGCGCCGACGATGCGAGCGACAATGACAACCAAGCAGACGCGCGGCCAGCGGACCCACCGGTCTCCGGCCTGGCCGGCGTAGCGATACAAGCGGCCTTGGATCAACTCGGGGTGCCCTACAAGTATGCGACGTCACTCCCCGGTGTCTCGTTCGATTGCTCCGGCCTGACCCACTATGCGTGGGGACAAGCCGGTGTCTATCTCCCCAGAAACTCGCGTGCACAGCAAGCGTCGGTGCCCAACGTTCCAATTGCCTCGGCGCAACCCGGCGACCTGCTGTTCTATTATTCGCCGATCAGCCATGTTGGCATTTACCTCGGGGGCGGTCAGCTCGTGCACGCTCCGAACTCGGGAACAACCGTCAAGGTCGCGAACGTCAGTTGGGACAAAGTCACCGCGGTCGCGCGCCCTGGCTGAAGGGCCGCAGTGCGAGGGTCTCGAATCATCTCAGGTTCGTGTGACCCGAGGCAGCAGAGCCCGGCCCGCTGGTCGGTCACCTGCCGGCCCGGGATGCCACGGTGCACGAGACCGTTCCGATTCGGTCGACGCGGCGGGGAGCGCCCGATTGATGACTGGGCGTGTCAGGCGTGGTCGTCGACCCGGACTGCGGGTCGACTCGTGTCGCCGTTCTGGTCGGCACCGTCGAAGCGATAGGCGAGCAGTCGCAGGGCGTTTCCGACGACGAGGAGGGTCGACCCTTCGTGGAACACCACAGCAGGTCCGATTCCCACGAACCCGGCGAGTGTGGCTGGAATCAAGAATGCGACCATTCCGAGGCTCGCATAGAGGTTCTGTTTGATGATGCGACTTGCTGCGCGGCTCAATCCGATCACGACGGGGAGCTTGGCCAGGTCGTCACCCATCAGCGCAACATCCGCTGTTTCGAGTGCAACATCGGATCCTGCAGCACCCATTGCGATTCCGACGGTCGCGTTGGCCATGGCCGGGGCATCGTTGACGCCGTCGCCGACCATGGCGACCTTGCCCTCTTCGGATCGCAGGCGCACGATCGCGTCGACCTTGTCGTCCGGCATCAGGTCACCCCATGCGTCGGTGAGGCCGACCTGCTTTGCGATCGAGTCGGCAACGAGCTGGTTGTCGCCCGAGATCATGATCGCACGCTCGATCCCGAGCTCGCGAAGGTCGCTGATCATTGCTTGAGCCGAGGCGCGTGGTGTGTCCATCAACCCGAGAGTTCCGAGGAAGCGGTCGGAACGCTTCACGATCATGATCGTGCGCCCATTCTCGAGCAACTGTTCGGCGTCGGCGCGCACCGAGTCGTCGAGCCCGCCGTTCTCGTCGAACAGGGCGATATTGCCGATCAACACGTGGTCGCCGTCAACGGTCGCCTTGACCCCACGACCCGTGATCGATTCAACCCCACTCACCGACGTTGTCCTCCTCCGTTCGTATCGAGCGGTGCCGTCACGCACGACTGCGGCGGCGAGGGGGTGGTCGCTTCGATCTTCGACGCCGACGGCAACGTCGAGGAGTTCACTCTCGTCGACGGCTGTTGCCGCGATGACGTCGGTCAACCGCGGTTTGCCCTCGGTCAGAGTGCCCGTCTTGTCGAACGCAACGGCCCGTAGCGTCCCGAGGTTCTCCAACGGGCCACCACCTTTCACGAGAACTCCGACTTGTCCGGCCCGCGCGACCGCGGCGAGCACAGCGCTGGGCGTCGCGATCGCCAACGCACACGGACTGGCGGCCACCAGTACCGCCATGGCGCGATAGAACGAGCTCGCCCACGAGGAACCGAACGCCGGACCGATGACCATCACGACGATGACAAGAATCAACACGGTTGGAACGAAGAGGCGTTCGAACCGGTTCGTGAACTGCTGTGTCGGCGATGCCTGCGTCTCGGCTTCGCGGACCATCGTCGCCAACTTCGACAATGTCGTGTCCTTGGCGAGGCGGGTCACGTATATATCGATCTGTCCGCTGCCGTTGAGCGTCCCTGCGAACACCCTCGATTCCTCGGACACGCCCGCAGCATCTTGCGCCGCGGCCTCGGGATCGTCTACCGCAGACTTGTCGACCGGGATGCTCTCGCCCGTCAGCGGAGCCTGATCGACGCTGCTCGTTCCGGCGACCACGAAGCCATCTGCGGCGATCCGTTCGTTCGGTTTCACCAGGACAAGATCGCCCACCTCGAGTTGCTCAACCGGGACTTCCGAGTCGGAACCGTCCCGTCGGACGATGGCGGTCGCAGGTGCGAGTTCACCGAGCGCTTCGATGGCGCGTCTGGCACGACCCATTGCGTACCCTTCGAGAGCGTGACCGAGGCTGAATAATGCCAGGAGAAGCGCACCCTCCTCCCACTTGCCGAGAATGAACGCGCCTGCTGCGGCGACCAGCATCAGGAAGTCGATCTCGAACCGCTTGTTGCGAATCCCGTCGATGGCCTCACGCAACGTGAAGTACCCGCCGAACAAGCCCGACGCGATGAACGTGCCGGTCAGGGCCTGTTCACCCAACGCACCGGTGACCTCGGTGAGGAAACCAACCGTCCACAAGACCGCCGACGCAATCGCGAAGTACAACTCGCTCCGTTCGCCGAATGGTCCGCCGTGGTGATGAGCCTCGTGATCGCGATCTTGGTCACGACCGTCGTCGGCGGTTTCGGCGGCCGCATCGGCGCTGTCCACGAGCGGTGCGTCACCCGCGCCACCGCCCGACGAAGGGGATGTCATTGGCGTGGCACTCACGCCGTGGCGCAACAACGTGTCGCGCACGTCGGCTTCGGTGACCACTCGTCGGTCAAATTCGACGCGGACGATACCCGGCGTCACCTCTGCCTCGGCGATGCCGTCAACACGTCTCAGGGACTCTGCGACCGATCGAGCCTTGCGAATATGGGTCACGCCTGAGACAGACCAGAGCACGTGCCCAAACTGATCGGTGATCTCTGCCCCAGACGCCCGTGCGAGGCTGCGGATTCTGGCCACGCTCGTCGTGTCGGGATCGAAGTGCAAACAGACGCGACTCGGATCGTCTGTGCCCGCTGCGATGACATGAACGTCGTCGACCCCGGCGCTGTTCGACAGCGTCGAGATCAGCCGATCGACACACGGATCGTGCTCGCTTGGGGCATGTGGCAGCAGGACTGGCAGATCGAGTTGAACAGTGCGGGTCATCTCACATGTACCTTCCGTTGAGATCGCTAGGTGACAGCGACAAATCGCCGCCGGCCGTTCCGGACCCGCCCGCGCAGTAGCAGCTCAACCGATCGCACCGCTCGTTCACTGCTTTCTGGCTCGTCGAGATGTCCACACGACGATTCCACCGATCACCATGACCGCCGCCATGCTGACGAAGAACGCCACCGATCCCGAGCCCGAACTGACGCCATTGTTGTCAGCGGATCGGTAGGCGGTCTGTCGGGGTCCAGCCGCTGCAAGCGGCGCGTCGATCGTGAGAGCCACCACGACAACGAGCACCACGATGAGGCGAGCGGCGAGGTCGTCAATCCGGTATTTCATCGATGCGTCCGCAGGCGAGCGATGCCGACGCCCGCGGAGAAGTGGATCGTAGGTCGACGCGTTCTCTTGCCAGGTCCAGCCAGTCGGCGACCGGAGAGAAACCAGACCATTGAGAGCCCGCACATCTGTACGAGATGATGAACTCCGCCTCCAATGGTCAAGTTCGAATTGATCACGTCGACGGTTGCGAACGTCGGGATCGCGAACCCGAGCGCGAACACGAGCGGCATCAAACCGCCAGCGCGACCCGGCCTCCATGCCACGAAGAGCAATGCGCCCGCAACGGCAGCCCCGAACGCGCCAATGTGCTGTGTGTCATGAATCGGCGACGCTGAACGACCCGCAACGACTCCAGAGATCGCAAAGACCAACTCGACTGACGCGAGCAGCGCCAGACCAAGCCGGATCAATCGGAACGAGGTCCGAGGGCGATGCCTGCTTCGGGCGAGGGCCTGTGTCGCGATGTCGGGAATCTGTTCCGCCGGTCGAACCCGGAGCGCGCGTGTCACAGATCCGATCGACGTCCACCATCTGGAGCAGTCAGCGCATCGCCCGAGGTGAGCGTTTGCCACGCGTGCCTCGTCGGGCTCGGCCTCCTGATCGAGCTGAGCCGACAGAATCGTTCGCGCGGCGATGCACTCCACGAACACCAATGACCTGACCGTCCCGGTCGGTTCCCGCAGTCGTCGAGAAAGGATGAACTGATTGAGCTCGCTACGGACCTGTTGATCGACACCAGACTTGCAGGGTTCGAGCGGCCTGCCACGGCGATGTCGTTCGGGGATCCCACGAAGGGTACGTCGCACCGTCCGTCCTCGTTCATGTCCGAACATCATGCCTTCGACCTAGCGGGGCGCGTTGTGCTCGGAGCCGACCTGAGACAAGCTGTTGTCAAGATTCGTTGGAAGAGAGCATGAATGCCGGTCGATGAGATGAGCCCCGACGCCAGATTGAGCCGTCGCGCGATCCTGCGAGCGCTGGTCGCGGCGCCGATCGCCGCTGCACTCACTGCGTGCGGCACCGAGGGATTGGGAGGCGAATCGACCAGGAAGAACAACGGCACTGAGGAGAATGCGGGCCAGTCAGCGTCAGCCGGCGTGCGCGTCGAAGTGTGGCGAGATCCCGGTTGAGGATGTTGCGCCAGCTGGGTCGGGTACCTGGCAGACCATGGATTCGATGCTGACATGAGGGACGATCCTGACCGTGCGACACGTCGCGCAACGCTCGGCATCCCGAACGAAGCGGCCGGGTGCCACACCGCACTCATCGAGGGCTATGCGCTCGAGGGTCACGTTCCAGTCGGCGCGATCGATCGGCTCCTGACCGACCGGCCAGACCTGATCGGACTCGCTGTCACGGGTATGCCCAGTGACTCGCCCGGCATGGGTGGGAACGAAGCGACCTGGGAATCCCAAGCGGTTCAATCGATCGCGACGAACGGGACACTCGCACTCTACGAATACTGAGAACCCCCACCGTCGGACATCGACGTAACCCACGAATGACGGTGGCGACTACCGGGGCCGCGACGGGTCAAGTCACGCGCACTCACAGATTTGCGATTTGATGCTCCGGAGCGCAGCCGTTCCTCCCGGCCTCACCACTCACACAGTGACGTCGAGTCCAACTCCGTCGGTGTCGAACCCGGAGTCGGAGTCGTCGTCGGGTTCGGTGTGTGGTTCGAGACTCCAACCGAAAACGGCGATCAGCAGGATCAGGGCACCGGCTGCGGCGAGGATCAGGTTGAAGATCACCCCGTAGGCGATGATTGGCAGCGCGAACGCCGTCACGATTGGCCAATACGACGGCGACGGAAGATGGATGTGCGCGTCGGCATCGGCTTCCTGCTGGGCGATGATCTCCTCCGCCGTGGCGATCTGTTGGAAGTCGTGGTGCCCGTCCACGCCGCGATCTTCGTACTTGCGGTGGAAGAACTCGTCGAGATTGCTCACGGTCGGGATCACGTCGAAGTTGTGTTCCTTCGGAGGGTTGGTCGTGAGCCACTCCAGCGAGCGCGCATCCCACGGATCCAGCGGAGCAGGCCCGTGTTTGCGATGCGACACGACGATGTTCACAACGAAGAGGAACACACCGATGGCCAGCACCAGCGAACCCAATGACGCAACAAGATTCCAGAAGCCGAGATTGAAGATTCCCTCGCCGGCACGCGCTTCGGTCCACACGTACATTCGACGTGGCTGACCTTGGAGTCCGATCACGTGCATGGGTCCGAACGTGAGGTTGAGCCCGATCACCATCACACCGAAGTTCCAACGACCGATCCGTTCCGACAGCATCTTGCCGAAGACTTTTGGCCACCAGTAGTAGAACCCGGCGAAGAGCCCCAACACAGCACCACCGAAGAGCACGTAGTGGAAGTGTGCGACGACGTAGTAGGTGTCGGTCTGCTGAGAATCAGACGGCGCAACGGCGTGTGTGACGCCTGAGAGCCCGCCAATCGTGAACTGCACGATCAGCCCGATCGCGAACAACATTGCTGTCGTGAATCGAAGTTTGCCGCCCCAGAGGGTCATCGTCCAGTTGACAATCTTGACACCGGTGGGGATCGCGATGGCCATGGTCGAGACGGAGAAGACGGCAACCGAGATCGGCCCGAGGCCGGAGGCGAACATGTGGTGAGCCCACACGCCCCATCCCATGAACCCGATTGCAGCGCCGGAGAAGACGACGAGCGGGTAGCCAAACAGCGGCTTCTTCGAGAACACCGGAAGCACCTCGGAGACGATGCCGAACGACGGCAGGATCAAGATGTACACCTCTGGGTGGCCAAAGATCCAGAACAGGTGCTGCCACAGCAGCGGGTCGGCACCAGCCTCGACAGAAAAGAATGTTGCGTCGAACTGGCGTTGAAACATCAACAGAAACAGCGCCACGGTGATCACCGGGATGGCGAACAACAGTAGAAACTGGGTGACGAGCACCATCCATGTGAAGATCGGCATCTTCATCAAGGTCATGCCCGGGGCCCGCATGTTGATGACGGTGACGATCAGGTTGATGGCGCTGGTGAGCGACGCAATGCCAGTGATCTGCAATCCGAGCGTCCAGAAATCGATGCCATTCGTTGGCGAGAACGGCACCGACGAGTTGGGCGCATACATGAACCAACCGCCGTCCGCCGCACCGCCGAGGAACCAGGACGTGTTGATGAAGATCGCGCCGGCGAGGAAGCACCAGAACCCGAACGCGTTGATTCGGGGGAAGGCCACATCGCGTGCGCCGATCTGAAGCGGCACGAGGACGTTCGCGAACGCCGCCGCCATCGGCATCACGAACAGAAACACCATCGTTGTCGCGTGCATCGTGAACATCTGGTTGTACATGTCAGCCGAGAGCACCGTGCCATCTGGCCCTGCGAGTTGTGCGCGAATCAGCAGCGCCTCGAGTCCGCCAATCAGAAAGAATGCGAAGGCTGCGACCCCGTACATGATGCCGAGCTTCTTGTGATCGACCGTGAACAGCCAGGACTTCCAGCCGGTCGTGTGCACGGGTCGACGGAAAACGCCGTACGTCGTGGCGGGTGTCGCGACCGTTGGAGGACGAGACGTCGGTACCGGGCGTTCGATGACCGCCACGGTCAGGCCGCGACCGCGTAGATGTCGGCAACCAGACGGAGCGTCGGCCGGCCGCCAGTGACACTCCTCACGCAGCGTCGTTGGTCGTTGACCAGTCTCATCTCGTACGAGCATCTTGCATCGTGTTGTGTCACACCTCACTGATGACCGCACGCTGGGAGCGAGTTCCATCGGTATGGCATGATCGTGCTTGTGCTCGACCTCGACGCTCTCGCTCGCGACGCACAAGACGGTGATGCGGACGCCCTCGAGCGGTTCGTCCGAGCCATCCAGCCAGACGTGTGGCGATTCTGCGTGCATCTCACCCGGTTCGACGTCGCTGACGACCTCGCCCAAGAATCATTGGTCCGCGTCATCGAGTTCCTGCCACGCTGGAATCGTGGCCCGGCGCTCACGTGGGCGCTCGGAGTCGCCCGAAATGTATGCCGCGAACACATTCGCCGGGTCACCCGTAGGCGCACCGATCCGGTAGCGGAACCAACGACCGCAGCCACCGCCGATCACGGCGATGTCGTGCCCGTCATGCTCGTTCTGGCATCGCTCCCGATCGACCAACGCGAGGCGATCGTGTTGACACAACTCATCGGACTGCCGTACGCGTCGGCAGCCACCGTCATCGGCTGTCCGATCGGCACCGTCAGATCGCGCGTCGCGCGGGGTCGCGAAACACTTGCCATAGCGCTCAATCGTCGATCCGACTCCCAGTCCGGATAGTTAGTCTCCTTTGAAGAAGCAATTCCGCCGCCGGGCTCGGATCGCAGGATTGGGTTCGGAGGGATCACATGTTCTGAGTCTCGATGCGCGGGTCGGTCAGTTGGTGTCGATGAGGGTGGCAGTCTTGGACGAGGTTGTGGCTGAAGATGCCATGCCGCCGACAGGTTCGTGGACCGCCGATATCGGTGCAGAGCGTTCGGGCGAACACGCAGACGATCGGAGGCCACCCGCGCCGGTGACCGACTCGGTCTGCCTCGACAATCCCGTCGTGAGGGCGACCCCCGCCAGCGCACCGAGCGCCTGACGGCTCGCCCGATCAGCCCGGGCATGGCGTGCTGGACGGTCGTCCGACCCGTTGGCGGGGGTGACCGAGGATGCTGCCGACTCGGGCGGGTGTGAACTTCGCGGCCTCGGCGATCGCTCCGGCCGGGGAACCTCAGTGGACGCCTGGCGGATCGCGTCGTTGCGGGCCGCACGGGCGTGGTCGAGCGCCACTAATCGATGTCGTTCGCCGCGGAGGCGACGTCGTTCAAGCCCACGATCGCGACGTTACTGACCACTGCACCGCCGAAATGCAAGCGGGCTTGTATTGGAATCGATGTGGCCGTAGTTTGAGAGGTAGATCGAACGACGACGGTGACAAGCCGGTCCGACTTGCGTCCTGTAGGCGTGAGTGGTCGTTCCAGCCGAGCCCGTGCTGCTCCTGCGAGCCGTGGCGGGGGCGGGCGATGAGCACCCCGCCAGGTGACCAGGGAGGTCATGATGAGTCGAGGGACGATCAGGGCTTGTCGGCGCCTGAAGCGTCGGCCGGTCCCTCACGTCACGAGGTACCCCATGAGCAGCTTTCCCTATTCGACGCCATCGTTGCCGAGCCGCAAGGTTCTGAGGGACATGTTGGTGTTCTACGCGTCGCCGGCTCTGAGGGATCGTCTCGTGACGGCGTGGCCGGAGGACGCGGAACTGCTGGACGACCTGGTGGAGCAGGTGGTCGACCTCGCCGCGACGTGGCAGCCGACGGCGGAGTGGCATCAGATGTCGGTGGTGAAGCAGCACCGGACCGTGGAGTGGATGGTCTGGCAGGTGGCGACGGCCGCCGACGACGAACTGGGGCCGATGTACCGGGAGGACACCGTGATCCCGTTCGCGATCGACCTCGACACCTTGCCCCGGTACCCGATGCTGCCGACGCTTCTGGTGCACCCCGACGACATCGACTGACAAGCAGCCACGGCGGTCAGGTCCGCGATCGGGCTCGGGCTGCGACCCAGGCCGCACGACTTGCAGCCGAGCTCGGCGGCCGCACACCGACGGCCAACGAGATCGGTGTCTTGCGGGCGTGGACGAGTCTGGCGCAATGGGTCGGCACCGAGCGGGGAATGGCGGCGATCGGACGCGTCGAGGAGCACTGGCCCGGCTACGGCGAGATCGCCGCCGGATCGATCCTCAACGCCTACTACACCGACACCGATGTCATCCTCGCGACGTGGGCGTGGCTCGAGCGCCGCGGCGTCCGCGACGGCTATGGCTTCGAGCCAGGTTGTGGCAGGGGCGACTGGATCGCCGCTGCGCCAGAACGCATCCGCTTCGATGCGGTCGACATCGATCCCGTGTCGGTCAAGGTCGCCCGCGCCTTGACGGGCGCCAACGTCACCGAATCGCGTATCGAGGAGTGGCACCTCGCCCGGAGCGACCGCGCAACCGAGAACGGTGGCTATGACGTGGTGGTCGGCAACGTTCCGTTCTCATCTCACAAGCCCGGTGTCGGCAACCCGCACCGCGACAACCTGCACAACCTGGCAATCGCTCGATCGGTGGCGATGCTCCGACCGGGCGGTGTTGCAGCGGTGATCACATCGCGTTTCTCACTCGACTCCAGAGACCGGTCGTGGCGGCAACGCCTCGCCGTCGAGGTCGATCTGGTCGCCGCCATCAGGCTGCCGTCGCGAACCCACCGTGAGGCCGGCACCGACGTCGTCACTGACCTGATGATCCTGCGCCGCCCGCTACCCGGCGAGCAGCGACCGACCCCAGATTGGACCGAGGTCGAAGACCTGAGGCTCGACGAGAAGACCTCGACTCCGGTGAACCGGTACTGGCGCCAACATCCGGATCATGTGCTCGGCGTCGTCGAGCCCGGCGGTGCCTACCGACGAGAAAACTTCACCGTCACCGGCGACCGGCCGGCACACGAATCGCTCGCCGCTGTGCTCGAGCGGGTCGAACTCAAGTGGGCGCCGACCGGACACGCACCTGCCATCGACGAACCGAAACCCATAGCGGCGAGCACGACCGCTGGACGGGCGCTGCCCGCCGGATCGATCGTGACCGACCCGTCCTCATCGACCGGATTCTCTCGCGACGGGCTCGAACATCTATGCGCAGCCAAGAACCGCAACCAGCTGCGGCTGCTGGTCACGATGAGGGACCGAGCGCTCGAATACCTCGACGCACCCACAGATGAGGGCCGCATCGAACTGGCGGACCTGTACGCCAACTACCGCGACACCTATGACCAACCGCTCAACGCCTACGACCTCGTCGCCGTCAAACCGGTCAAACGCCGCAGCGACACTGACGACGACAACGTCGACGAGGCAACTGGGGAACGGACCCAGGTTCGTCGCCGCTACCCGAAGCTCGAAGGTTTCCGGACCGACCCGTCGTGGTGGTCCGTCGCTGCGCTCGAGGACTTCGACGACGACACCGGCCAGGCAACCCCCGCCGCAATCCTGCAACGTCCGATCCTCGACCCAAGCGGTGAACACTGGCCCGCCCGGGCGGCCACCATCGAGCAGGCCGTCGCCAACTCGCTCGCGCGCTGGCATCGCATCGACACCGACTACGTCGCCACGCAACTGGACGCGGATCCAGCGGCGGCGCTCCACCAACTCGCTGAGGTCGCCTTCCACACTCCGGAAGGGGAGTGGGAGCTCGCGGCCCACTACCTGTCTGGCGATGTCGTCGCCAAGCTCGACGCCGCGATCGCAGCAGCTCCTGACGACACCACGTTCGAACGCAACGTCGCGGCGCTGCGCAACGTGCAGCCGACACCGCTGACCGCAGCGGAGATCACTCCCGAGTTCGGCGTCACCTGGCTCGAGCCCGACGACATCGCCGCGTTCATCTCCGATCACGACGGCGGCAGCATCACGGTGAAGTACCACCCACCGACGGGGCAGTGGTCGTACGACGGCTACGGCTCCTCTCTGTCAAGAGGTGGGTTCGGGGTGGGCATATGAGGACGTCTGTTGGCGTGTGCCGTCCGCGTGATCAGCTCGCACCTCGAGGCTGATTCTTCGTTGCGGCCACACCCCGAACCCGACGCCGAGGTTAGACCGGGGTCGGTCGTGGTTGCATCGGCTTGCCGTTCATCCGCAGTGTCGCTGGTGACCGATACGACGGTTCACCTTGTCGTGTCGATGGCCGGCGTGGCCAGGTGTCGTCTTGGGTTTGGTCGTCTTGCCGGTCGACTTGGAGTTGGCGCCACACGGCGTCGGTCACACGTCGTTTCAGACAGCGGAGTGCTTCGAGGCGGCTCTTGCCTTCGGCGATCTTGCGGCGGTAGTAGTCCCGTCCGGGGGTGTCGAATCTGATCTGGGTGACCGCAGCCATGTGGATGGCTCGGTTGAGTTGACGGTTCCCGGAACGTGACAGTCGATGCCGGTTCACATCACCGGATGACACTGCGATCGGGGCGGTCCCGCAGTAGCTCGCGAAGTGATCACGGGTGGCGAAACGGGAGACGTCTTCGACCTCACCGAGAATCAACGCAGCGTTGATCGGCCCGACCCCATACACCCGCGTCAACGTGGTGCCCGACGCCTTCACGGTGGCGTTGATGCGCTTGGTGATCTCATCGATCTTCAGATCCAGCCGGGCGATGTCGTCGATCAACTCCATCGCGAGCTCAACCCGCATCTGATCGGCGACGTTGTCGACCTCAAGTGCTGTGAGCAGGTCAAACGCATGCTCAGCTGACAGTGACAGTCGCGCCCCACCCGAGATCAGTTCGCGCAAGAACCTGTGCAGCCGGCACACCGCGGAGGTGCGTGACCGCACGAGTTCGGTGCGTCGATCCGACAACAGTTTCAACGCCACGTTCGGACCGTCAGGCTGCACCCGACGCAGATGCTTGGAGTGGATCGCAGCACGAGCGATCGCGACCGCGTCGGTGTGATCGGTCTTGGTGCCGTGCCCGGTCGAATACACCCTCACCCGAGTCGACAACTTCGCCGGCACATCGATCACCGTCTCACCCGCGGCGACAAGCCGTTGGGCGATGTTGCGGCCCATCCCATTCGCACCCTCGACCGCCCAGACGAAGCGGCGTGGTTCACATACCAACAGAGCAAGCGGTCGGTTCGGGCGGCCGCTCACGCTCCAGGAAGGGAGGTGTCATGAGCAAGGGCAACACGACGTCGCCGAAGCACACTGCACCCGAGTGGTACGACGTGCCGAGTCTCGCCAACCTCCTTGGTGTGAGTGAGGGGTTCGTCCGCTCGATGGTCTACCGGCGAGAGATCCCTTATGCGAAGATCGGCAAGTTCGTTCGCTTCGATCCCAACGAGATCGACCTGTGGCTCACAGAGCGACGCGTCGACGCGCTTTCATGATCGGGAGCTGTCAGAGCACGTCGCGTTCCGCTGTGATACGGATGTCCATTGCGGCTGCGATCTCCGCATCTCGCTGCGTCGACCTGTTCAGGTAGCGAACCGATGCATCGGACGTGGCGTGCCCCATCCGCGCCATCAGCTCCTTGATCGAGGCGCCAGCGCTCGCAGCCGTCGTGCTCGACAGGTGGCGGAGCGAATGAAACCGAACGTTCGGGTCGACATCGGCGTTCGCCTTCGCCCTCTTCCAGTATGGAGTGAAGTACCGGTAGAGGAGGGGCCGGCCCTTGACCGACGTGAACACCAGGGCATCTCTGTCTTCTTCGGTGAACTCGTCGAGGTGTGCGCGCAGAAGCGCCGCTGTGCTCTCGGGGATGACGACGGTTCGATGAGCTGACGCCGTCTTCGGCTTGCCGAACGTTGCCCCAACGCCCCTCTCGAATGTGAGAGCGCGATCCACTCGGATAGTCGAGTGGTCGAGGTCGACGTGGCGACGAGCCAGACCTGACAGTTCGCCAAAGCGGAGCCCGGATGTCGCGGCCAGCCAGACCAATGCCCGGAATCGAGGCTCGATCTCATCGGCGAGACGTGCAACGTTGCCGTACGTGGGCAGTAGCCCTTCGTAGGTCTCCTCGCGCGCCGCACGCTTGATGTTGACCGGGTTGCTTCGCAAGTGGCCGTCTTCGACCGCTGTGCCCATGATGGTCCGAAACAATCGGTAGACCTTCGCTACCGTGTTCGCGGCGAGGTGCGTCTTGTGCAGTTGCCCGTACCACGTGCGGACGGCGGCTGGAGTGATGTCGCGAAGCCGAACGGACTCGAAGCGTTCGAGGATCCACTTGAGCTGAGAGTCGTACGTATCGCGTGTGCGGGCACGAAGGTCGCGCTCGTCCAGCCATCGTCGTGCGTAGACCCCGAAGCGCTCGGAGCCCGCTGACGGGTTGATGTGTGCGCCACGGTTGAGATCGGTCTCGATCGACGCAAGCCAGACCCGCGCGTCGGCCTTCGTGCGGAACGTGTGATCTGCCGGCACCTGCCGACCGAGGTGCCAGTACCGGGCCTGAAAGCGTCCGCTGGGCATCTTCCGGATGGTGCCGAACTGGCGTGCTCTACTCATCTGTGCCGCCCTGTTGCGGTCTGTTCTAGGCACGTTGTAGGCACGAACACAGGTTAGACCTGGAATCGACGACCGTCCAGGGTTCGTCGAAAACCGCAAGTGACCAGGCACTTTGCCTGGTCACTCGGTGAGAGCGGATGAGGGGAATCGAACCCCCGTATTCAGCTTGGGAAGCTGATGTTCTACCATTGAACTACACCCGCGAGGCCCGCTGGGCGGGCGTCCGACAGGTTAGCGGGCGGTGCCCTCGAGCGGGAATCGTCCGCTGGATGTTCTCCGGTGGGTTCCGTCTGCGCCGATCGCGGGTAGTCCTGAACCCGTCATGTCACCGCCAGCCGCAGATCCATCCGACCCGAACGTGGTCGACGTGACCGCGGAGCTCGCCGATGAGACCCAGGGTGGTGCGAGCGTGCCCGACACGGTCGTCGGCCGAGGTCGTGACGCTCGGCATCCGTTCCAGATCCCCCGCCTCGGCTGGAAGGACATCGCCTTCCGCGTGAAAGACGAGTGGGGCGACGACCACGTCGGGCTCAGTGCCGCAGCCGTGGCGTTCTACTCGTTCCTCGCGCTCATCCCGGCGCTCGCTGCGCTCGTGTCGATCCTCGGCCTCGTGGCACGAGGCAGGAATCCCGAGGAGGTCATCACCGACCTGTTCGGCGCGCTGCCCGACGAAGCACGCAGCTTGCTCACCGATCAGTTGGACACGATCTCGTCGCAGTCGTCCGGATCGTTGTCGTTCGGTCTGATCATCGGCGTCGCGCTGTCGCTGTGGACCGCGTCCGGCGCGATCGGTCAACTCGTCAACACGATCAACATCGCCTACGACGAGGAGGAGACCCGCAGCTGGTTCCATCGCAAGGCGATGGCGCTCGGCCTCACCCTCGGCGCGATCGTGTTCGTGGCGTTCGCCGTCTTCGTGGTCGTCGGCTTCCCCGAGCTGATCTCGCGCACCGGGCTCGGTGTCGGCACCCGTCGCCTCCTCAACATCTTGATCTGGCCGGGCCTCGCGTTGTCGTTCGGTGGCGCGCTCGCGCTGCTCTACCGCATCGCCCCCGACCGGAGCGCCGCGCACTGGAAGTGGGTGTCGGTCGGCTCGATCTTCGCCGTGCTGGCGTGGGTGGCGGTCACCCTCGGCTTCCGCTTCTACGTCTCCTCGTTCGGTTCGTACAACGAGACCTACGGCTCGCTCGCCGCGGTCGTGGTGATCCTGCTGTGGCTCTGGCTCACGGCGGTCATCGTGTTGCTCGGTGCCGAGATCAACGCCGAGATCGAACACCAGACCGAGGTCGACACGACCGTGGGTGGCGACCAGCCGGTCGGCCGTCGCGGCGCGGTCAAGGCCGACACCCTCGGCAAGCTCCGCCACTGAGCAGAGGAGACCGACCCCCGCCGCTCAGGCGTCGTCGTCGGCGATGTCGGGCCCTTCCCAGTAGCCGGCCATCAGCTCGCCGACCCAGGCCGGTTCGACGACCTCGCCGCGCGGGAGGAACTCCCGCATCACCGGCTTGATGTCGAGCACCGGCGTGCCGTCGATCGCGTCGAGCCCCCGGACCCGAACCTCCCGACCGTCGACGCCGACGAGCCGGCAGATCGTGACGGCCAGCCGGTTCGGTCGCTTGCTGCCGCGCTGGGCGAAGATGCCGACCCGCGGCCAGTCGGGGTTGCCACGGGGGTGGCGGGCGTCGGTCGTGACCTCGTCGTCGGTCAGCGTGTGGAACCGGAAGATCACCTCGATGTGCGAGAAGGCGTCGAGCCCCATCAGCGACTCGTCGGTGAACCGGTCGGTCAACGTGATCGTGGCGAACTCACGATCCCAGCCGTCGTCGCGCCGGTCGGTCCGCCCGCCGCCGACGAAGCCGATCGGTTCAATGCGGTGCTCCATGCCTCGATCCATACCGATGCCCGATGCCATGCAGCTCACTCCTCGTGACGTTGTCGGTCCATCGCATCGGCGACCCGATGAGCCCCGCGTCGATCGCCGGACCGTAGCCCGGCGATGGCGCCGTCGAGATCACCTGGCGGTTTGTTCTGGCTCAGCTTCCGCTTGGCGTCGACCCGCGTGACCTCGATCGAGATGCCGACGATCCCTCGGAGCAGCCCGTCGATGTAGGTGTCCGGGGCATCGTCGACCGACCACGGTGACGGCATCTCGGCCTCGTGATGATCGGTGAGGTCACGGACGAGCCGCAGCGTCCATTCGGGATCGTGGGTGACGAGCCGGCCGTGCAGATGCACGACCTCGTAGTTCCAGGTGGGCACGACCTTGCCGTGCTCGGCCTTCGATGGGTACCAACCCGCTGACACGTACGTGTCGCTGACCGGGACGACCAACAGTGCGTCGGCCGGTGCCGCAGCGAGCACCGGGTTCTGCCGGGCGAGGTGCGCTCGTACCAGGGTCGCGTCGTCGTCGATCAGGAACGGTGCGGGCGTGGAGACCAACCCGTCGGTACCGGCCACGGTGAGATGGCCGAACCCTGCCGCACGCGCCATCGTCGCGACGGCGCCGCGGTCGGACTCGGTGAAGTCGCGGGGCATGAACACGCCGTCACCGTACTGACGGCCGGCGACGTGGGTAGACCGGGAATCGGGGTCACTAGAGTCGGCGAGCATGATCCTCTCGGACCGGACCCTGCGCGAACAGTTAGCGGCGGGACGCATCGTGATCGACCCGCTCGACGAGTCGCTGATCCAGCCGAGTTCGATCGACGTGCGGATCTCCAACCTGTTCCGCGTGTTCCGGAACCACACGCGCGCGGTCCTCGACGTGAAGGACGATCTGCAGGACCTCACCGAGTTGATCGAGATCGACGCCGACGACCCGGACGCGTCGTTCATGCTGCACCCAGGGGAGTTCGTGCTCGGGTCGACGTTCGAACGGGTCGCGGTGCCCGACGACCTCGTTGGTCGCGTCGAGGGCAAGTCGAGTCTCGGCCGACTCGGCCTGCTGATCCACTCGACCGCCGGGTTCATCGACGCCGGATTCGACGGCCACATCACCCTCGAGCTCGCCAACGTCGCGAGCCTGCCGATCACGCTCTACCCGGGGATGAAGATCGGTCAGGTCAGCTTCATGCGGATGACCACCCCGGCCGACAACCCGTACGGCAAGGGTGCGGCGGGCTCGAAGTACCAAGGCCAACGTGGCCCCACCCCGAGCCGCTACTTCGAGAACTTCCGCTGACCGGCGGCGCGACGGCGCGTCGTTCCTGGTGGTCCGATCGCCCGGGTCGACGGGCCGAGCGGTTCGGGGTGGTGCCGGTGAGCATGAGCGTTCACCCGGCACCACTGCGACGTCTCGCCCGGGAGCCGCTCCCGTGGCGTTCACTAGTGTTCCACTTCATGGACGGGCAGAACGGAACGATCGCACGGAGTCGTTGCGATGAGTGAATCGAAGTTGGAGGGCGGACCCGGCCCCGACTGGCGCCCGAGGAACGTCGTAAACACCTGCTCGACGTCGCGGCCGAGATCGTCGAGCGCGAGGGTGTCTCGGAGCTCACGGTCGAACACGTCGCGCGGCGGGCGGGCGTCTCGCGCGGGCTGCTGTACGCCTATTTCGACAACCGTGCGGGGCTGTTGATGGCGCTCTGGGAACGGGTGTCGGCATTCTGGAACATCGAGACGATGCCGCCGATCGACGAGCAGCTCGAGGGGCGCACGGTCGAGGAGCTGTTCGAGGCGCGCCTGGTCGACAACACGCGGTGGTTCCTCGACAATATCGAGGAGGGCGGCATCGTCTACTACCGACTGATCTCGGAGCCGCAGCTCGAGAAGGTGTGGGAGGAACGGCGGCGCGAGATCCGGAAAGCCGATCTTGCTTGGTGGACCGAGCTGATCGTCAGGCTCGGGGTGCGGCCGGCGCGAGCGCAGGTCTGGGCAACGCTCTTCACCTCGGTGACGCCGGTCCTGTGGCCACTGATGGTGCGTGGTGAGGTGGAACGCGACGAGATCGAGCTGGTGATGTTCACCGCGGCTCGTTCCTCGCTCCAGGCCTTGCTCGCCGCCGAGCGGGACGACGCCGATCTCTCGGCGACCCGGGCGGGGTAGACCACCGCTGCGGCGTCGGCGCTCCACCTTGCGCGGCCACCGCGCCTTGTTGTACCGTCCGTCAACAATCTATTGAACACGGGTTCAATAGCACGTCAGAGGGGGTTCGATGAGGACTGGAACACATCGTGGGGCGCGTCGTCGCCTGGTTGCATTGGGAATGGCAGCGGGTCTTGCACTCGCCGCGTGCGGAGGCGGTGACGACGACACGTCGGCCGAACCCGACGAGTCGGCGGCAGACACCGGCGAGGCCGAAGACACCGCCGAAGGGAGTGACGACGGCGATGCCGACGCCACGACCTCCGAGCCGGCCACCGAGGACGAAGCCCCGTCGGGCGATGCCGTGCCACTCCGGTGGCGTACACAGGCAGCGAACCAGTCCGAAGCCGACGTCTACACCGACATCAGCAACGAGATCGACGCCGACCTGCCGCATCTCGACATCTCCTACGAGGCCGGCGCCAACGACGGCACGTCGTACACCGACCTGCTGAAGACCGAATTGGCTTCCGGCACGGCACCCGACGTGTTCTGGATCCCCGGCGCCAGCATCGCCGACTTCGCGACGCGCGACCTGCTGTTGGACATGCGTGACATCGCCGACGCGACCGACCACTCGGACAGCGACTTCTACGAAGGTCCGATGTACCACCTGACCTACGACCACGAGGCCGGCGAGCCCGGTGGCACGCTGTGGGGCCTCCCTCGCGACGTGTCCACCTTTGCGCTCTACCTGAACCTCGACCTCATCGCCGAGGCCGGCGCCGAGGATCCGCGCGACCTCGCCGCCAACGGCGAATGGAACTGGACCACGCTGCAAGAGGTGTCCGAGGACATCACCGCCCTCGGCGGCGAAGTGCGTGGCTTCGGTGCCGACGCCTGGTGGGGCACCTGGAGCTACTGGGTCAATGCGGCCGGTGGCGGCATGTACAACGAGGATCGCACCGCGTGTGGCCTCGACTCGGCCGAGTCCCTCGAAGGTCTCACGTTCGCCCGGGACTTCTTCGCCTCCGGCAACACCGTCTCGTGGGGTGAGAACTCCTCCGAGCCGTTCCTCGCCGGTTCGGTCGGCATGAACGTGACCGGTCGCTGGACCGTCCCGGCAGTCCGCAGCCTGGCGGAGTTCAACTGGGACGTCGTGAAGCTGCCCGACGGCCCCGGCGGTCCGAGCAACTGGCTGTTCTGGGGTGCCTACGTCGTCAACGCCGAGACCGAGCATCCCGAAGAGGCCTGGGAACTCGTGCAGGCGCTCACCTCGCCCGACGTGCAGCAGGGCCTGTCCGAACTCGGCACGAACATCCCGAGCCGCAGCGACCAGGAGAACATCGACGCCTTCCTGACCTACTCACCGCCGGAGAACAACCAGGCCTTCATCCAAGGTCTGACGGAGAACCCCGAGACCGAGGGCCCGCTCTGGAACGGTAGCTGGCCGGCGTTCTACGACACCGTGAACTCCCGAGTGGTCGACGTCATCAGCGGCGACGAATCGATCGAGAGCTTCGCCGACACCATCTGCACTGAGGCCAACAACGCCGCCTTCGGGGGCTGAGTCCTCTCGACGAGGGGGAGGGTGGTGACACCCTCCCCCTCGGAGTGCACCCATGAAACTGGAACAAGCGACATCGCCAACCTCGGTCCCTGACCGTCCGTCGGGGCATCGTTACCGATTCGTCGTCACGTGGCACGCTGCGCTCGCGGTCTTCTTCGTGGTGGCCTTCATCGGCGCGATCACCGGCCCCGGTGCCGACCTGGTCGGCCCATTTCGGCACATCCTCGTCGGGCTGTCGGCGTTCGGCATGATCGCCAACATCTTCGTCGTCGCGCCGCTGCACCGGCACCGCGACATGGGCCGCACGGTCTCGATCATGGTCAACTACCTGACGATCGTGGTCAGCGCGGCAGTCCTCCTGTCGAGGGTCGGCGTCTTCGAAGGTTTCGACGAACTCGCGACCCGCTTCGAGGGGGCCATCTACTGGTTGCTCGTGCCCTTCGTCGGTTGGTTGTGGATGCTGTTCTCCGACCGGATCGGGCAACCGCATCTCCGTCGTGGCGGCACGTGGATGGTGCGTGGTGGCGCGGTCGTGTTCATCTTCGCGATGGGCATCATCGACGGTGTCGTCGCGATCGCCGGCGAACTTGTCGACGTCCGCTCCCTCGTGCTCGTGGCGTTGATCGCCGGTGCCGCATACGCGATGCGCGTGATGTGGGGCGCCCGTGCGAGGAATGACTACGGCACGACCAGTTGGCGACAAGAACAGATCGAAGGGTTGCTGTTCCTGTCGCCCAACGTGCTGGGTTTCCTCTTCTTCTTCGCCGGGCCGCTGGTGTTCTCGCTCTTCATCTCGTTCTGGGACTGGGACGCCCTCGGCGACAAGAGCTTCGTCGGGTTCGACAACTACTTCGACCTGTTCCGCGTCGACATCGCGTTCATGGAGAGTTCCACGGCTCCGGCCAGCGAAGCGCTGAAGACGAACTACGCCGAAGCGTTCCGCTTCAACCTGTTCGGGCAGAACATCCTGATCTCGGCGATCGACCGGGCCTTCTGGCAGTCGTTGCGCAACATCGTCATCTTCCTGGCCGTCGCCGTTCCGGCCAGCGTGATCCCCGGCCTGGTCGTGGCCAACCTACTCAACAGCAAGCTGCCCGGGATGAAGTTCTTCCGGGCGGTGTTGTTCATCCCGAGCATCGCCGGCGTCATCGGCATCTCGCTGATCTGGCGGCAACTCTTCAACGCCTCGGTCGGCTGGCTGAACTATCTCCTCACCGTCTTCCTACCCGGCGACTACGAGATCCGCTGGCTCACCGACCAGAGCACGGCGCTGTTCGCCATCGCGATCGTGTTCGCGTGGATGACCTTCGGGTTCAACTCGGTCCTGTTCGTCGCCGGTCTGCAGGGCATCCCGGTCGGGCTGTACGAAGCTGCCCGCCTCGATGGTGCGAGTTCGTGGCAGCAGTTCCGATACATCACCCTGCCGATGTTGAAGCCGACGACGTTCTTCGTCGTGGCGATCACGACGATCAACTCGATCCAGATGTTCGAGATCGTGTTCGTCCTCATGACACCGCCGGAAGGCCCCGGTAACTCGACGCTGACACCGGTGCTCTACCTGTACCAGCAAGGGTTCCAGAACTTCTCGCAAGGCTACGCATCAGCGGTTTCGTGGGTGCTGTTCGGCTTCATCTTCTGCATCACGCTGGTGCAGTTCAAACGGAACAAGAGCAACGGGACGGAGGCCATGGCATGAGCCGTCGCACCTCACCCCCACGGACCCGGAAGCGCAAGGTTTCGGCGGCGCTGACCTACGCCGTGCTGATCGGGTTCAGCGTCATCGTGCTGTTCCCGTTCGTGGTGGCGTTCAGTACGAGCCTCAAGGCTCCTGCCGACGTCTACAACTACCCGCCGACGCTGATCCCGCGTGCGCCGGCGACGGTCGAGGTCACCGGGTTCGACGAACCGGCACCGTTGCTCGACCTCGAGATCGACGGCGAGACGGTCGAGGTCGCACTGGTCGAGGACGGCGTCTCCGCCGGCGTGTACGCCCCGGTCGCGACGCCCGACGACGAATCGACGTACCTCCTGCTCGACGACGACGACTTCGTCGGCAGCGGGGAGCGGATGGCGGTGCTGGTCAACGGTCGCGAGCGCGAACGCGAGATCGGTACGGCAACCTACGAGGACGAATCGATCGAGGTGGTCCGCGTCCGGAGCACCACCGCGGCCCGGTTCGTGGTGCCCGACGACCCGACCGTCGAGTACTTCGGACTGCCGTCCGACGGCGAGCCGGTCAAGACGACGTCGCTGCGGACCGAGAACTTCGGTGAGGTCCTCGAACTCCAGCGCCTCGACCGGGCGCTCACCAACTCCATCCTGGTCACGTTGCTGGTCGTGTTCGGGCAGGTGTTCACCTCGGTGCTGGGCGGATACGCGTTCGCCCGCCTCCGGTTCAAAGGCCGCGACCAGATCTTCATGATGTACCTCGGCTCGATCATGATCCCGTTCGTGGTCCTGATCGTGCCGCTGCACCAGCTCATGGTCTCGATGGGCTGGATCAACGGCATCGTGTCGCTGATCGTGCCGTTCATCTTCTCGGCGTACGGCACCTTCCTGATGCGACAGTTCTTCCTGTCGATTCCGCGGTCGCTCGAAGAGGCCGCACTCATCGACGGCGCGAGCCGATGGACGATCCTGTGGCGGATCATGGTGCCGCTGTCGAGACCGCCGATCGCCGCCCTGTCGGCATTCGCCTTCCTCTACGCGTGGAACTCGTTCCTGTGGCCGGTGCTCACCATCAGCCTCGGCAACGAGGAGAACCGCGTGCTCACGCTCGCGCTGCAGGTGCTGGGCGGACGGGCAGGCGACAACCCACACCTCGTGCTCGCCGGCGTGATGATCGCGATCGTCCCGCCCGTGCTGGCCTTCATCGCCGCTCAACGACACTTCGTCGAGGGCGTCGCTGCCCAAGGAATGAAAGGATGACCGATGTCAACCGATAGTGCCGAACTCATCTCCCCTCACGATCTCGGCTGGGCCGAGCACTCGCCCGACGATCCCGAGGTCGTCGAGCTCCGTGAGCACCTCCTGGAGAACAACGGCATCCACGGTCTCGAGCGGTTCCAGCCGCACGAGATCGACCGCGCCGTCGAGGTGTTCCGACGCGACGGCTTCGTCGTGGTCGAGAACGTGCTCACCCCCGAGCAGACCGAGTTCCTCCGCGCCGGCTGCGACGAGATGATGAGCGAGATCGTCACCCGTGACAACGCCGACCGTGCGGGCAACCGTGGTTCGCACCGGTACTCCTTCGGCGGCACGAGCTCGACGCGCAGCATGCTTCATCGGCCCGAGTGGCAGATGCTGCTCGATCTCCCGACGCTCACCCCGATCATCGAGGCGATCTTCGAGAACGACGACTACATCCTGCGTGCTGCCAGCGGTGACTTCTGCCTCGCCGGCGCGGTCAACTACCAGCCGCTGCATGCCGACGTGCACGACTTCATCTCCAAGGAGCGGTCGCCGGTGTCGTCGTTCCACGACCCGTCCGGTCGTCTGACGATGAGCGAGATCCCGACGCCGTACATGGCGATCAACTTCCTGCCGCAGGACGTGACGCCGCTGAACGGACCGACGCGCCAGATCCCCGGCAGCCAGTACCAGCGCGGCCAGATCCCGTCGCTCGAGACCGAGCCGGAGTGGATGCGTCTCAGCACGGTCTGCCCGGCGCCGGCGGGAGCGGTCCAGATCCGCGACACGCGCGCCTGGCACGGCGGCACCCCCAACGTGTCCGACCGCGCGCGTGCGATCCCGAACCTCGAGATCTACGCGCCCTGGTTCCGCGAGTCGCTGATCCCGGGCATCAATCGATCCGATTGGGAGCAGCTCTCGGAACGGGCGCGCAAGATGACCCAGTTCGTGGTCGCCGACTCGGCGCATCCGATCACGCCCGAGATCATGACGCCCGAAGCGATCCGGATGCAGCGGGCCGCCCGCGCCGCTCGGTCCTCCTGACCCACGGCGTCCGCCACCCTGCGGCGGGCGACCCGACCGATCGACCCGACGGATCGACCCGACGGATCGACTCAGCTGAAGACGATCGTCTTGTTGCCGATCAGGTGGATGCGGTCCTCGGCCCACGCGCGCACGGCGCGAGACAGGACGAGTCGCTCGGTGTCCTGACCGAGGGCGACCAACTGCTCGGCGGTGTGGGCGTGGGTCACGCGGGCGACGTCCTGCTCGATGATCGGACCCTCGTCGAGGTCGGCCGTGACAAAGTGTGCGGTGGCGCCGACGATCTTGACGCCGCGCTCGTGGGCCTGGTGGTACGGCTTGGCGCCCTTGAAACCGGGCAGGAACGAGTGGTGGATGTTGATCGCCCGCCCACGCAGGTGTGCGCACAGGTCGTCGGACAGGATCTGCATGTAGCGAGCGAGCACCACCAGATCGATGTCGTGCTCGGCGACCAGCGCCTTGATCTCCGCCTCCTGCTCGGCCTTGGTGTCGCGGGTGACGGGCAGGTGACGGAACGGGATGTCGTACCGTTCGGCGACCTCGGCGCAGTCGGGGTGGTTCGACACGATCACCGGGATGTCGACGGCGAGCCCGCCGTTGCGCCAGCGGTACAGCAGATCGACCAGGCAGTGGTCGAACTTCGACACCATGATCAGCACGTTCGGCCGTTGGTCGATCGGACGAACGGTGAGTTCGATGGGCCGATCCCCGAGCCGGCCGGCGACGGCATCGCGGAGGTCGTCGCTGCTGTCAGCGGTCGCGACGACCATGCGCATACAGAACGTGTCGGTGTCGGGATCGGTGAACTGGGAGTTCTCGATGATGTTGCCGCCGACGTCGAGCACTCCCGCCGTGACGGCATGGACGATCCCGGGCCGGTCGGCGCAGGTCAGCGAGAGCACGTGCGTGGTGGACATGGACGACATTCGATCGGCCGAACGGCGATCTCGAAACCCGGCTCTTCACCGGAGGGTTGGAGCGCTCTACACTGACGCGGGGCGGTGCCGTCCGGTGGCGCCGAGGGGAGTGTTCGATGCATCTGACCGACGACCGATGGGGCGAACTCATCGCCACACGAGCCGACGATCCCGGGCGCCCGCTCGAGATGCTCCGCGCGCGTCCCCGCCGTCCGCTGCTCACCGACGGCCGGTTGTTCATCGTCGCCGCCGACCACAGCGCGCGAGGCATGCTCGGCGTGCCGGGGGAACCGTTCGCGATGGCCGATCGGCGCCGCACGCTCGAGTCGCTGCTGATCGCGCTGTCGTCCGACTCGGTCGACGGCGTGCTCGCCAGCGCCGACATCATGGAAGAGCTCGCGCTGCTCGGTGCGCTCGACGGCAAGCTCGCGTTCGGCACGATGAACCGCGGCGGGATCATGGGCGCCGACTGGGAGCTCGACGACCGCATGACCGCGTACTCGGCGGCCACGATCGCCGATCACGGTCTCGACGGGGGCAAGGTGCTGCTGCGGCTCGCCGACGACGACGCCGGCACCGCACCGACGCTCGAGGCATGTGCACGGGCGGTCGACGAGTGCGCCGCTGCGGGCCTGCCGATCATGGTCGAGCCCCTGCCGTACCACCACGACCCCGCCACCGGCGCCGCCAAGCTGCTCGACGACGACGATGCGCTGCTCCGGGCGGTCGCCATCGGGTCGGGCCTCGGCGGCACGTCGTCCGCGACCTGGCTGAAGGTGCCGGCAGCGAAGGATCCGGCGCGCATGCTCGCCTGCACCACGCTGCCGGCGCTGATCCTCGGTGGGAGCCCGGGCCCCGACCCCGAGGCGACCTACGCATCGTGGGAGCGGTCGATGGAGGTGCCGAACGTTCGTGGCCTCGTCGTCGGACGCTCCTTGCTCTATCCGGCCGACGGTGACGTCGAGGCGGCGATCGACCGCGCCGCGTCGATCGTGCGGCCGTCGTGAATCGTCCACGGCCGACCGTCGCCGACCTGCGGGCCGGCAGGGGGCAGCGGCAGTTGTCGATGGTCTACGTCACCACGACCGACGAAGCGGCGGCGTGCGCGGCCGCCGGCATCGACGTGCTGTCGATCGAGATGTCGTACTGGGACGCAGCGATGCGCGAAGCAGCCGGTGACTGTTTCGTCCAGGTCGGCCTGCAGTACGGCGTGCTCGCGACCACCGACGACTACCTGCGCGCCGCCCACGCCGCCGTGCTCGCGGGCGGCGACGCCGTGTACTGCGCGGCGAGCACCGAGATCATCGCCCGCCTCGCGGCGGAGGGCATCCCTGTCGTCGGTCACGTCGGTCTGATTCCATCGCGCCGCACCTGGACCGGCGGGTTCAAGGCGGTCGGCAAGACCGTCGAGAGCGCCACCGCCGTGTTCGACCAGGTCAGGGTGCTGGAGGCGGCCGGTGCGTTCGCCGCCGAGATCGAAGTCGTTCCCGCCCCGATCACCGCCGAGATCGCATCGCGCACGTCGCTGCTGCTGTTCTCGATGGGTGCCGGCGTCGGCGGCGACGCGCAATACCTGTTCGCCGAGGACATCCTCGGGTACACCCGCGGCCACCGCCCGCGTCACGCCAAGGTGTACCGCGACTTCGCTGCCGAGCACGATCGGCTCCAGCGCGAACGGGTTGCGGCGTTCGCCGAGTTCCGCGCCGACGTCGACGCGGGCTCGTACCCGCAACCCGAGCACCTGGTGACCGTCGCCGACGACGTCGTCGCCGAGTTCGTCGACCGACTCGACGCCACACCACCACCCTGATCGATTGGAGGTCACCATGACCGATGTTCATCAACTCCCGACGTTCGGCCGGCACCTGTGCCGGATCGACGACTTCGTCGCGATCATCGAGCAGCCGACACCGACACCCGAGTTCGCGTCTCGCCTCGAGCAGCGGGTGCCCGTGTTCGAGGCGTCGCATCTCCGTGACGTGATCACCGACGCGGCCTCCCAGCGCGCGGTGCGTGACGTGCTGGCCGAGGTGCTCGACCGCGGTGCCGGCATCTTCGTGATCGCCGGTGCGTTCGACCACGCCGTTGTCGATCGGGCGACGAGCGCGTTCGAGGCGATGATCGAACAGCAGCATCGTGAAGGCCGCGCGGTCGGCGACCACTACGCCAAACCCGGAGCAAACGATCGCGTCTGGAATGCGATCGAGAAGCTCGCCGTCGAGGCGCCCGACGTCTTCGTCGACTACTACGCCAACGACATGGCCGCGCTCGGAGCGCTGGCGTGGCTCGGCCCGAACTACCAGATCTCGTCGCAGGTCAACGTGGTCAACCCCGGTGGTCAGGCACAGCAGCCGCACCGCGACTACCACCTCGGGTTCATGACCGACGATCAGGCCGAGTCGTACCCGGCGCACACGCACCGGCTCTCGCCGATGCTCACGTTGCAGGGCGCCGTCGCCCACTGCGACATGCCCGTCGAGACCGGCCCCACCATGTACCTGCCGTTCTCGCAGCAGTACGAGCTCGGCTACCTGGCGTGGCGCAACCCCGACTTCATCGCCTATTTCGACGAGCACCACACCCAGTTGCCGCTCGCGAAGGGCGACATCGTGTTCTTCAACCCGGCACTGTTCCACGCGGCCGGCTCCAACGTGACCGCCGACGTGCGCCGCATGGCGAACCTGCTCCAGATCTCGTCGGCGATGGCCAGGGCGATGGAGACCATGGACCGGATTCGGATGACCAACGCCGTCTACCCGGCGTTGCTCGACCGGCAGGCGGCCGGCACCGATGCCGACGCGTTGGGCAACGCGCTGACCGCAGTGGCCGACGGCTACGCGTTCCCCACGAACCTCGACAACGACCCGCCGCTCGGCGGACTCACCCCGCCGTCGCACCTCGACATCCTCCGCGACGCGCTGACGGAAGGAGCCTCGCCCGAGGAACTCGCAGCACGTCTCGATGCGCTCGCGGCCCGTCGCCGCTCGCACTGAGCGCGTTGCCCCGAGCGTTCAGCGGAGCGCGACCAGCCGGTCGTGGGGGATCGCGTGGACCGTCCGGCCGAGGTGGCCCGTCATCGTCTCGGCGGCGCAGAGCGCGTTCCAGATCGACTCCTCGACCGCCTCGGCCGCGGCGTTGAACAGTGGGGTCATCGCGTCGGCCGGCAACGTCTCGACCGAGACCGGCCGCGTCGCTCGCAGCGGCACACGGTTGGCGGTGGAGAACGCGAGGAAGATGTCGCCGCTGCCGTTGCCACCGGTGCCACCGACCCGCGCCAACCCGATCGTGGCGCGGCGCGCGAGCCGCGTGCACTGATCGGCGAGCAGCGGAGCGTCGGTCGCGATGACCACGATGATGGAACCCGCGTCGGCCACGGCCGGGTCGGTGGGGAGCGGCACGGCGTGCTCGTCGATCTCCGCGCCCACCGGTCGGCCGTCGAGTCGGAGTAGACCGCGGGCGCCGTAGTTCGCCTGCACGATCGCGCCGACGGTGTACCTCCCGCCGGCCGTCTCGACCACCCGTGACGAGGTGCCGATCCCGCCCTTGAACTCGTGGCAGACCATGCCGGTGCCACCACCCACGTTGCCCTCGGCGACGGTGCCGTCACCGCGCTCCGCGGCGTCGGTCATGGCGGCCCGCACGTCGTCGGCGGTGAGATGGAAGGCGTCGATGTCGTTGAGGAACCCGTCGTACGTCTCACCCACGATCGGCAGGCACCACGACGCGTCCGGGTCGCGCTCGACCTCGGCCGCGACCAGCGTGTCGCGGACGAGACCGACCTGGTGCGTGTTCGTGATGCCGATCGGGCCGCTGATCAGACCCGACTCGGCGAGCCAGTGCGAGCCGGTCATCTCGCCGTTGCCGTTGAACGAGCAGATGCCGCCGTTCGAGAGATCGTCGGACTCGGACGGCGGGCGCGTGTTCACGATCGTGACGCCGGTGCGTGCGATCCGAGGTTCGTCGCGGACGACGGTTCGGTGGCCGACGGACACACCGCCGACGTCGGTGATCGCGTTCAGTCCTCCGGTCGGGAACGTGCCGATCGTGAAACCGAGATCGCGGAGTCGTGCCATCGGGAGAGACTACGACCGCGAGCGGCCGACCGAGTTGCACGCCGGTGAGGTGGCGCGGGCACGAACTAGCTTGCGGTGATGGGGAATGTACGCCAGGCCGGCCGCCACCTGACCCACTTGGTCCGCAGTCGCGTGCGGTGGCTGCCGTCACCCGAGAACACCGAGTCGCCCCTGCCCTACGTCGCTCGCCGGCCGACGGTGCACCCGGTCCTGCCGGTGCACGACATGGACGCCGCGATGTCCTACTACCGGTCGGTCGGCTTCGCGGTCGTCGCCTACGACGCCGGCTACGCGTGGGTGCGCACGTGCGGCTGGGAGATGTTCCACCTCGTCCTCGCCGCCGGGGCGGCGCCCGGCGGATCGGTGGTCGGTGCGTACCTCCATGTCAGCGATGTCGACGAGTGGCACCGTGCGATTCGAACGAACGCACCCGACGTCCCGATCGGCGCCATCACCGACACCCCATGGGGGATGCGTGAATTCGCGTTGACGGATCCGAGCGGCAACGTGGTCCGCATCGGCCGGCCCCGATGATCGTCACGCAGCAGGTGATGCGGTCGTCTCACGGACGATCAACGACGGCGGGTGCGTCAGGTGGCGAGCTTCGGTACGTCCGTGCTCGATCCGCTCGATGAGCATGTCGACGGCGCTCCGGCCGATTTCGTCACGGCCCTGGTCGACCGTCGTGAGTCCGACGTGGCGGAGCGCCGCGACGAACGTGTTGTCGTAGCCGACCAACGAGATGTCGTCGGGTACCCGGCATCCGGCGTCGTCGAGTGCATCGAGCGCTCCGAGCGCACTCATGTCGTTGCCGGCGAAGATCGCCGTCACCGGACGCGCGTCGGCGAGCGCCGCCTCCGCGGCGGTCACCCCGGCGGCTTCGGTGAACCCGGCACGCACCAGGTGTGGTTCGAGCCCGGCCGCCTCCATCGCCCGCTTGTAGCCGGTCCGCCGCTGACTCGCTCCGGCGCCGCGCCCGCCATCGAGGTGGACGATGTGGCGATGCCCGAGCGTGACGAGGTGCTCGACCACCAGCCGCGCTCCCGCGGCATCATCGTTGTTGACGGTGTCGACGAGCTTCGACGTCATCGGGCGGCTCGCCACGACGACCGGGATCGATCGCGCCACCTTCTCGATCGCCGCGGTGGCGATCCGGGCACCGGTCAGGATGACGCCGTCGACGTCGAAGTCGACGAACGTCTCGAGCGCCGCGACCTCGTCACGGTCGGAGATGAACGCGCTGTTGAGCAGCAGGCGGTATCCCGACGCATCGGCGGCCGCCTTGACGCCGTCGACCACCCCGGCGAAATACGGGTTGTGCAGGTCGTTGATGATCAGTCCGAGCGTGCGCGTCTGCTTGCTGGCGAGATGCCGCGCATTGAGGTTCGGGCGGTACCCGAGTTCGGCCGCTGCGTCGAGCACGGCGGCACGCGACCGGTCGCTCACCTTGTCGGAATCCCGCATGACCAGACTGACGAGCGCCCGCGAGAGACCGGCTCGCTGCGCCACATCGTCCATCGTCGGTTTCGCCATGGTTCCCCTGAACAGCTCTTGACTTCGACCGATACAAGCACAAGGATGAGAGCGCTTCAATCATTGGAGCGCTCTAATGCCGAGGGGAAGCAGTTGAGAAGTTCGTTGTTGGAACGCGTCGGTTCCGCGCCCATCTCGTGGGGGATCTGCGAAGTGCCGGGCTGGGGCGCCCAGCTTCCGGTCGATCGAGTCCTGAGCGAAATGGTCGAGCTCGACCTGACGGCGACCGAACTCGGCTCGATCGGTTACCTGCCGACCGATCCCACGGAACTGCGCGAGTTGCTCGACCGGTTCGGCATGCGGCTGACCGGCGGCTTCAACGCCCTCTGCCTGCACGACGCCGACCGCGCCGACGACATGCTCGCCCGCGCCGCAGCGAGCGCCGATCGTCTCGCCGCCGCCGGTGCGTCGCACTTCGTGACCTGTGCGGTGAGCGACCCCGACGACTGGCAGCGGCCCGAACTCTCCGACGACGACTGGTCGACGCTGTTCGACCATCTCGCCCGCGTCGACGAGTTGTGCCGTGAGCGCGGACTCGTCCAGGCGTTCCACCCGCACGTCGACTCCGTCGTCGAGACCGCCGCGGAGATTCAGCGTGTTCTCGAACGGACTACGGTTGGTTTCGTGCTCGAGACCGGGCACATGCTGATCGGGGGGATGGATCCGCTCACCTTCGCCGTCGACCACGTCGACCGGGTGGTGCTGGTGCATCTGAAGGATGTGAACGTGGGGTTGATCGAACCGCTGAACCGTGACGAGCTCACGCTGATGCAGGCCGTTCAGGCAGGCATCTTCCCGCCGCTCGGCGATGGCGGTGCGCCGATCGCCGAGGTGGTCCGTGCCCTCGAGGGCGCCGGCTACCAGGGCCGCTACGTGATCGAACAAGACGCCGCTCTCACCGACGGTCTCCCGACCCACGGTGAAGGCCCATTCCGCGACGTTGCCCGCAGCGTCGTGTATCTGCAATCGATCGCCTCGGCGATCGCTGCACCATTCGAAACACACAACAAGGGGGAAATTCCAACATGAGGAAACTGCGTACCATCTTGGTGCCGATCGCCGCGCTGTCGCTCGTGGCCGCTGCCTGCGGCGGCGACGACGACACGACGGCCGACGACACCGGTGACGACACCACCGCCGACACCGGGGGCGAAACAGGGGGCGACGACACCGCCGACACCGGGGGCGACGACACGGCCGACACCGGGGGCGACGACACCGTCGACGCCTCTCAGGGTTCCGACTTGACGTTCCACATGATCACCCACTCCGACGACGGACCGTTCTGGTCGGTCGTCAAGCGCGGCATGGACGCGGCGTGCGCCGACCTCGGCGTCGACTGCGTCTGGGCCGGGTCCAACAACGATCCGGGTGTCCAGGTGCAGCTGATCGAGACCGCCATCTCCGAAGGTGTCGACGGCATCGCCTCGTCGCTCCCGAGCCCCGACCAGCTGGTCGGCCCGCTCCAGGACGCCGTCGGCCAGGGCATCCCGGTCATCACGCTCAACTCCGGCGTGAACCAGTACCAGGAGATCGGTGCCATCACCCACGTCGGCCAGACCGAGTTCATCGCCGGCCAGGGTGCCGGTGAGCGGTTCAACGACCTCGGTGCGACCAAGGTGTTCTGCGGTCGTCAGGAAGAGTCGAACGTCGCGCTCGAAGAGCGCTGCGACGGCCTCGAGGACACGTTCTCCGGCGAGGTCGTGTCCGAGTTCGTCGGCCTCGACGCCGACCAGACGGCCCAGCAGGGCGCGATCGCCGCTGCGCTCACGGCCGACCCGGACATCGACGGCTTCATGGGCACCGGCCCGGTCATCGCCGTGTCGGGTCTGAACGCCGCCAACGATTCCGGCCGTGACCTCGTCGGCATCGGTGGTTTCGACATCACGCCCGAGATCATCACGGCCATCGAAGCCGGTGACATCGCGTTTACCGTCGATCAGCAGCAGTACGTGCAGGGCTACATGCCGATCCTGCTCCTCTACTTGAACGTCACGAACCTGAACACCGTGGGCGGCGGCCAGCCGATCCTCACGGGCCCGGGCTTCGTGACACCCGAGAACGCGGCCGAGGTCGCGGCACTCGTCGACGCAGGCACTCGCTGACCTGACGACGGCCGGTGATCTCACCGGCACCCGGTGTGGACGGGGGTCGACCAGGAGGTCGGCCCCCGTCTCCGCACCGAAGACTCGCACCACGATTCGCGACACTGGTCGCGAGATCACGTACAGCAATCGGAATCCGAGGGGAACATCGTCACGATGAGTGATTCGACTGTCGCAGCAGCAACCGGAGCCATGGCCGCCGGCGGGGACGAACGTCTCGCCTATCGAGGCGTGTTCCAGCGGCTCTTCATCCGACCCGAGATCGGCGCCATGATCGGCGCGATCGGCGTCTGGGTCTTCTTCTGGGCGGTCAGTGTGCCGTTCGGCACCGCCAACGGCGCGTCGAACATCCTCGACAACGCCTCGATCCTGGGCATCATGGCCGTGGCCGTGTCGGTCCTGATGGTCGGCGGTGAATTCGACCTGTCGTCCGGCGCCAACACCGGGGCGATGGGCATGCTCGTCATCCTGCTCTCGAAGGAGGCGGGTGAGTTCGGCGGAGCCGGTTTCAACCTGTGGATCGCCGTGCCGCTCTCGCTCGTGATCGCACTGGGCATCGGCTTCTTCAACGGCTGGATGGTCGAGAGCACGAAGCTCCCGAGCTTCATCGTCACCCTCGGCACGTTCTTCGTCCTGCGCGGCATGAAGCTCGGCTTCTCCAAGCTGATCGTCGACCAGATCCAGGTCGGCGACATCCGCGACTCATCGGGTCACGCCTTCTGGCAGAAGGTCTTCGCTGCCGAGTGGGACCGGGCGCAGCACCAGTTCGGGGGGCGCGACGCGGTCTACACGATCGCGGTCCTGCTCGGGATCGCGATCATCGTGCTCGCCGTGTACGAGATGCATTTCGAACATCGCAAGGACGGCCTCAAGCAGATCGGCCTCGTCCAGTTCCTCGTCGGGGTCGGGGCGACGGTCGCCGGCATCGTCACGCTGCACGTCACCGACGGCACCGGAGGCAACTGGCTCGGCGCCGCCATCATCGGGGTCGGCACACTGCTCGCCCTGTTCGGCTACGCCACCTGGCGGTTCCAGCCCAGCGCCACACGCGAGAGCTTCGTGATGGACGCCGGCGTCGCCAAGTTCGTCGGCATCGGTGTCGGGTCGCTCGTGCTCGCGTTCCTCGCCTCGATCCTGTGGGACGCCAACGACGCCGAGAACTTCTTCTTCCCGTTCACCTACCAGGGTTTCCGGGCGACGCTGATGCTGGTCTTCGTGATCGCCGCCGGCACGTCGTTCGCGATCGCCGCCCACCGGGCCCGCGGCACCGGAGCGACCACACGCTTCGCCGTGACGCTGCTGGTCGCCGCCATGGTGACCACGACCGCCTTCGTCGTCCAGGCCCAATCCGAAGCGGTCAAGTTCCGCGCCGAGACGTTCAGCGTCCTGCTGGCGCTCGCACTGATGGTGCTGGTGTGGGGCGTCGTCGGGTTCGTGTTCGACGAGCGCAACCGGGTCCACCCCCAGGCCGATCGTGTCGGCGCCCGTCTCGTCCAGGCCGGCCTCGTCGTCGCGACGATCGGCATCGTCGTCAAGCTGCTCTTCACGACCAACGCCGAGATCCTCGCCGAGATCGCGCCCGCGAAGTTCTCGATGCGCAACGTCTGGTTCATCGTCTTCACCGCCGCCATGGTCTGGCTGCTCGGCAACACCCGGTTCGGCAGCTGGACCTTCGCCGTCGGCGGCAACAAGGAGGCAGCACGCCAGGTCGGTGTGCCGGCCGCCCGCACCAAGACCCAGCTGTTCATGCTGGTGTCCGGTGCAGCATGGCTGGTCGGCATGTTGCTGGCGTTCCGCCTCAACACGATCCAGGCCAACACCGGCAACGGACTCGAGTTCAACTACATCATCGCCGCCGTCGTCGGCGGCACGCTGCTCACCGGCGGCTACGGCACGGCGCTCGGCGGGGCGATCGGTGCCCTCATCGTGGCGATGGGCACGCTCGGTATCCCGTACGCCCGTTGGAACTCCGACTGGCAGTACCTCTTCCTCGGCGTGATCCTCCTGCTCGCGGTGATCGCCAACCGATCGATCCGCACCCGAGCCGAGACGCTCCGACGATGACCGGCCGCACCGACCCGACCGCCTCGACCGAGACCGACCAGGAGAACCGACATGGCTGAACAGCATCTGCTCGAACTCGACAACATCTCGAAGTACTACGGGAACATCATCGCCCTCAGCGATGTGAGCACGTCCGTCAACGCGGGCGAGGTGACCTGCGTGCTGGGCGACAACGGTGCGGGAAAGTCGACGTTCATCAAGATCCTCGCCGGTGTGCACCAGCAGTCGGAGGGCACCATTCGCGTGAACGGCGATGAGGTCAAGTTCGACTCGCCCCGCGATGCGCTCGACAAGGGCATCGCCACCGTGTACCAGGACCTCGCGATGGTGCCGCTGATGTCGGTCTGGCGCAACTTCTTCCTGGGTTCCGAACCCACCAAGGGCATCGGCCCGCTCCAGTGGATCGACAAGGCCGAGGCGAAGCGGATCGCGAAGGAGGAGATGGCCAAGATGGGTATCGACATCCGCGACACCGAGCAGCCGGTCGGCACCCTGTCGGGCGGCGAGCGCCAGTCGGTGGCGATCGCGCGCGCCGGGTACTTCGGCGCGAAGGTGCTGATCCTCGACGAGCCGACCTCGGCACTCGGTGTCAAGCAGTCGGGCGTCGTGCTCAAGCGCATCGTCGAGGCCCGCAACCAGGGTCTCGCCGTGATCTTCATCACCCACAACCCGCGCCACGCGTACCCGGTCGGCAACCGATTCCTCATCCTCAACCGCGGCCAGTCGATGGGGTCGTTCGCCAAGGACGACATCACCGTCGACGAACTCACCCAGCTCATGGCCGGCGGTGCCGAGCTCGAAGCGCTCGAGCACGAACTGCAGACCGCCACCGGCAACGGCGGCTGAACCGCGCCCATGACGATCCCCGAACTCCTCACCATCGGGCGGGTCAGTGTCGATCTCTACGCGGAGCAGGTCGGTGTCTCGATGACCGAGGTGACCACGCTGCGCAAGTCGGTGGGCGGCACCTCGACCAACGTCGCCGTCGCCGCCGCCCGACTCGGACACCACGCCGCTGCCGTCACCAAGGTCGGCGACGACGAGTTCGGGCGCTACATCACCCACGCGCTCGAACACACCTTCGGCGTCGACACCCGCTGGGTCACGTCGGATCCTGAACTCAAGACGCCGCTGGCGTTCGCCGAGCTCGATCCCCCCGAGGATCCGACGATCATCTTCTACCGCGAGCCGCGCGCACCCGACCAGAACCTGCGTCTCGACGACGTCGATCTCGACGTCGTCCGGGAGGTCCCGCTGTTCTGGGTACCGGCCTCCCGATTCGCTTGGGAGCCGAGCCGCTCGACGGTCACCGAGCTGCTGCGCGCACGCGGTCGACGCTCGCACACCGTGCTCGACCTCGACTGGCGCCCGATGTTCTGGAACTCGCCGGCGGAGGCCTCCGAGCAGATCGCACCGATGCTCGACCACGTCACCGTCGCGATCGGCAACCGCGACGAATGTGAGATCGCGGTCGGTACTCGCGACCCCGACGAGGCGGCCGACCGCCTGCTCGAACGGGGGCTCGAGATCGCCGTCGTCAAGCTCGGTGGCGAGGGCGTCATGGTCGCCACCGCCGACGGTGTGCGAGAGCGGATCCCGCCGTTCCTGGTCGACGTGGTCTGCGGCCTCGGGTCGGGCGACGCGTTCGGTGGCGCCTTCTGTCACGGCCTGCTCAGCGGCTGGGACCTCGTTCGCTCGGTCGAGTACGGCAATGCCGCCGGCGCGATCGTCGCCGGACGCCTCACCTGCGCCGACGCCATGCCGACCGCCGACGAAGTCGACGCGTTCATCGCCGGTCGCACGTCCAGCACCACCTCGAACACCACCCCCTCGAACACCACTGGAGCACCATCATGAGTTCCCGCCGCCGACTCGGCATCGGCGTCATCGGATTCGGCTGGATGGGACAAGCCCATTCCCGATCGGCGGCGCGGATCTCGTCGCTGTTCCCCGACCGCAGTTTCGACACCGACCTGGTGATCTGCGGTGACAGCGTCCCGCAGCGGCAGATCGAGGCGGTCGAGGGCTTCGGGTTCCGCGAGGCCACCGCCGACTGGCGCAAGGTCGTCGAACATCCCGACGTCGACGTCGTCTACGTCACGGCGCCGAACATGATGCACGAAGAACTCGCGATCGCCGCGGCCGAGGCCGGCAAGGCCGTGTTCTGCGAGAAGCCGGTCGGCGGCAAGCCCGATCAGACCGTGCGGGTCGACGCCGCAGCGCGTGCCGCCGGCGTCATCACCGGTGTCGGCTACAACTACCGCTGGGCGCCGCTCGTGCAGCACGCCAAGCACCTGATCGACTCGGGACAGCTCGGCGAGATCACGAACTACCGCGGCCGCTTCTTCTCGATGTACGGCGCCGACCCGATGGGGCTGCTGTCGTGGCGGTTCCTCGTCGACGAGGCGGGGTACGGCGTGTCGTCCGACATCCTCTCCCACGCCGTCGATCTCGCCACGATGCTGATCGGCCCGATCACGTCGGTGTCGGGCACGATGGAGACGTTCATCAAGGATCGGCCGCTGCCCCGGGAAGGTGGTACCCACTACGACCGTGGCTCGCCGGCCGACCCGACGGGCACGGTCACCAACGAGGACTACGCGGCAGCGATGGTCACGTTCCACAACGGTGCCCGCGGCACGTTCGAGTCGTCGCGGGCGATCATCGGACCCGAGTCGCAGATGGCGTTCGACGTCTACGGCACCAAGGGTGCGCTGCGCTGGAATCTCGAGACGATGAACGAACTCGAGGTGTTCATCAGCGACGAATCGGGTGCGGCGCCCCGCGGCTACACCAAGGTCTACGCCGGTGACCGGTACCCGTACCACGGTCACTTCGTACCCGGTGACGCCAACTCGATCGGGTACGAAGACCTCAAGGTGATCGAGAACTACGAGTTCCTGTCGGCGGTCGCTTCGGGCGTCCAGCACGAGCCCGGTTTCGCCGAAGCCGTCGACTACGTCAGCTTCCAGGCCGCGTGGCTGCGATCGTGCGAAACGGGCAGCTGGACCGACGTCGTCTCGCTCCGGGAGGGCACCTGATGGAAACCGTTCGACTCACCACCGCCGAAGCGATCGTCCGCTACCTGATCGCCCAGAAGACCGTGATCGACGGCGACACCGTGCCGCTGTTCCCCGGTGTCTACGCGATCTTCGGGCACGGCAACGTCACCTGCCTCGGGCACTCGCTCGAACAGCACCGCGACGAGCTGCCCACGTGGCGCGGCCAGAACGAACAGGGCATGGCCCTCGCCGCCACGGCGTACGCGAAGGCGACGAAGCGCCGGCAGATCATGGTGGCCACATCGTCGATCGGGCCGGGCGCGACCAACATGATCACCGCGGCCGGGGTGGCGATGGCCAACCGGCTGCCGTTGCTGCTGATCGCCGGCGACACGTTCCAGTCGCGTGTGCCCGACCCCGTCCTGCAGCAGGTCGAGCACTTCGGCACGCCGTCGACCACCGTCAACGACGGCTTCCGGCCGGTCGTCCGCTACTGGGATCGCATCACGCACCCGGCGCAGGTCGTCCAGTCGCTGCCACACGCGGTCAACACGATGCTCGACCCCGCCGACTGCGGCCCGGCGTTCATCGGCTTGCCGCAAGACATCGCCGCCGACGCGTACGACTACCCGGTGCGGTTCTTCGACGAGGTCGTGCACGAGCCGCGCCGCCCGCGCCCCGATGACGGCGAACTGGCTCGTGCCGCGGCCGCGCTCGCAGCCGCCGAGAAGCCGCTGATCATCGCCGGCGGCGGTGTGCACTGGTCGGAGGCCGAGTCCGAGCTGCGCAGGTTCGCCGAGCGCCACAACATCCCCGTCGTCGAAACGGTGGCCGGTCGCACGTCGCTGCCACAGTCGCACCCGCTGCACGCCGGACCGATCGGCGTCACCGGCTGCACCAGCGCCAACAATCTCGCCGCCGAGGCCGACGTCGTGCTGGCCGTCGGCACGCGGCTGCAGGACTTCGCGACCGGTTCGTGGACGGTGTTCCAGAACGAGTCGGTGAGGATCATCGGGCTCAACGCCGCCCGGTTCGACGCCACCAAGCACCTGGCGCTGCCCCTCGTCGCCGACGCCCGCGAGGCACTCACCCAGTTGACCGACTCGCTCGGTGCCTACCGGGCGCCCGACGACTGGTCGACGACCTGCGCATCCGAGGTCGCGCAGTACCACGCCTACATCGACAAGATCGCGGCGCCCGACAGCAGCGCCGACAGCGGTCTGCCCACCTACGCCCAGGTCGTCGGAGCGGTCGACCGCCTCGCCACGGCCGACACGTACGCGCTCACCGCGGCGGGTGGCTTCCCGGGCGAGCTCGTCAACGGATGGCGATCCGACGTCGTGCACTCCTTCGACACCGAGTACGGCTTCTCGTGCATGGGCTACGAGATCGCCGGCGCGTGGGGCGCCAAGATGGCGCTGCCCGACCGTGAGGTCGTCGCGTTCGTCGGCGACGGTTCCTACCTGATGATGAACAGCGACCTCTACAGCTCGGTCCTGTCGGGCCACAAGCTGATCGTCGTCGTCTGTGACAACGGCGGGTTCGCGGTGATCAACCGGCTCCAGATCAACCAGGGCGGCGTGCCGTTCAACAACCTGATCGCCGACGCCAAGATCCTCGACGAGGTGCGCGTCGACTTCGCCGCCCACGCGGCGGCGATGGGCTGTCGCACCGAGACCGTCGCCGACATCGCCGAACTCGGGGCGGCGTTCCTGCGAGCCCGTGAGGCTGACCGCACCACCGTCATCGCGTTGCGCACCGATGCGTACTCGTGGACGGAGGGTGGCGCCTTCTGGGAGGTCGGCGTGCCCGAGGTGAGCGACCGTCCCGAGGTCGTCGCCGCTCGCGCCGAGGTCGACGCCGGCAAGTCGGATCAGCGGGTGGGTTGGTGATGAGCGGTCGGTTCCACGAGCGGGTCGCCCTGGTCACCGGCTCGACGCAAGGGCTGGGGCGTGCCCTCCTGCTCCGGATGGCGGGCGAGGGTCTCGCGGGTGCGGTCGTCACGGGTCGCAATGCCGAGCGTGGTGCCGACGTCTGCGCCGAGCTGGGGGAGCTCGGCTGCGAGGCCGTGTTCGTCGCTGCCGAACTCGATTCGGCCGACGACATCGACGCGCTGATCGCCGCGGCCGACGACCGCTTCGGTCACATCGACCATCTCGCCAACTGCGCCGCCGTGACCGACCGCGGCGACGTCTGGACGACCACGCCCGACTTCTGGGACTGGATGATGGCCGTCAACGTCCGTGCGCCGTTCCTCCTGACCCAGGGCGTCGCCCGGATCGCACGCCGCGAGGGCCGGCCGGCATCGGTGGTCAACATCGGCAGCGTCGCCGGGTACGGCGGCCCCGACTTCATCACGGCCTACAGCGTCTCGAAGGGCGCGCTGCTGACCCTCACCAAGTCGCTCGCGTTCCAGTTGATGCGCCACCACATCCGCGTCGTGCAGGTGAACCCCGGCTGGATGGACACGCCGGGTGAAGACCTCATCCAGCGCAAGTACCACGGCGGTGGCGACGACTGGCTCGAGCGGGCCGAGGCCGAGCGGCCGTTCGGTCGGCTGATCAAGACCGACGAACTGGCCCGCACCCTCGCCTTCGTGCTGAGCGACGACGCCGGGATGATGACCGGCTCGATCATCGACTACGACCAGACGGTGCTCGGCGCCGGCGCCGGTGAACTCCCACCCCTGCTCGAACCGGACGGCGACCGGTGACCGACTACAGCCTGACCGGACCGTCGTCGGTCGCCGCGGTCGAGCGCGGCCTCGCGAACGCAGAGTGGTTCGCGCCCGTGATCGACCCGGAGCGACTCCGAGAGCTGCAACGCCGGTCGAACACACGGGCCGCCGTCGACGTCGCGCTGTGGCTGGCGCTGATCGTCGCATCGGGCGTGTGGGCGTACTCGACGATCTGGTCGTGGTGGTCGATTCCCGCGTTCATGGTCTTCGGTGCGCTGTACGGCGGCGCCGCCGACGCTCGCTGGCACGAATGCGGTCACGGCACCGCGTTCCGTTCGCCGCTCGCGAACGACGTGATCTACCACCTCGCCTCGTTCATGCTGTGGCGTGGCCCGACCGTGTGGCGGTGGTCGCACTACCGGCATCACACCGACACGATCATCGTCGGCCGCGACGCCGAGATCGTGTTCCAGCGACCGCCCAGTGTCGGACGCGCGGTGTTCGCGTTCACCCACCTGCAGGGTGGCCCGCAGATGTTCGCCCGTCTCGTCCGGCATGCGGCCGGTCGCCTCGACGACGACGCGAAGAACTTCGTGCCGGAGACCGAGCACCGACGCGTCGTGTGGGAATCGCGCATCATGGTCGCGATCGTCGGGGCCGTCGCGGTGTGGAGCCTCGTCGCCTGGACGATCGTGCCGCTCATGTTCATCGGCCTGCCGACGATCTACGGCGGCTGGCTGGTGGTGTTCTTCGGCATCACGCAACACGCGGGCATGCGCGAGAACGTGCTCGACCACCGGTACAGCACGCGCAGCGTGGCGATGAACCCGGTGTTCCGGTTCCTGTATCTCAACATGAACTACCACGTCGAGCACCACCTGCTGCCGAGCGTGCCGTACCGGGCGCTGCCCGACCTGCACGACGAGATCAGCGATCAGCTCGCACCCCGGAAGCCGAACACACTCGCCGCGTATCGCGAGATCTTCCACGCGCTGCGTCGGCAGTCGACCGACCCGACGTGGGAGATCCCGCTCGACGTGCCCGACGTACCGTCGGCGACCCGGCAACGGATCGACGTCGGTGAGACCAACTGGGTTCGACACGCCGACGGCGGCCTCGACATCGGCGCGGCCGACACGCTCGAGGCCGGGCAACTGCGTCGCGTCGACATCGACGACCGCACCTTCGTCGTCTGTCGCCTCGCCGACGGGCAACTGTCGCTCGCCGACGGTCTGTGCACCCACGCCGAGGTCCATCTCGCCGACGGTGCGATCGTCGACGGGCAGATCGAGTGTCCGAAGCACAATGGACGCGTCGACGCGGTGACCGGCGAACCCACGCGTAAACCGATCCGTACGGCGCTCTGTGTCTACGACGTCGACGAGATCGCCGGTCGGATCGTCACGCATCTCACCGTGAGGAGCAACACCCATGTCTGACCTTCGAATCGGTGTCCTCGGCTGCGGCCGAATCGGCCGGATGCATGCCGAGTTGATCGCGGGCCGCGTCGAGGGCCTTGCGCTCGGCGCCGTGTACGACGTCGTGACGGCGGCAGCGAACGACACGGCAGCCAGGTTCGGTGGTCGCGTCGCCGACACCCCGGAGTCGCTGATCGAGGGCGATGACGTCGACGCGGTGGCGATCTGTTCGTCGACCGACACGCACATCGACCTGCTCGTCGCCGCGGCGGCGGCCGGCAAGCCGGTGTTCATCGAGAAGCCGCTGTCGCTCGACCTCGCACAGGTCGACCGCGGCGTCGCCGCGGTCGACGCCGCCGGCATCTCGGTGCAAGTCGGGTTCAACCGCCGCTTCGACCCGAGCCATCGCGCGGTGCGCGATCGGGTGCAGCGCGGCGACCTCGGCGACGTCCACCTCTGCCGGATCACCAGCCGTGATCCGGCGCCGCCGCCGATCTCCTACATCGAGGTGTCCGGCGGGATCTTCAACGACATGACGATCCACGACTTCGACATGGCGCGGTACGTCACCGGCAGCGAGGTCGTCGACGTCTTCGCCCACGGTGCGGTGCTCGTCGATCCGGCGATCGGAGCGGCCGGCGACTTCGACACGATCGTCGTCACGATGCGACACGAGAACGGCGCGATCACCACGATCGACAACTCGCGCCAGGCGGTGTACGGCTACGACCAGCGCGTCGAGGTGTTCGGGTCGGCCGGTCTGGCGATGTCCGACAACCCCCTGAGCACCACGACGGTGTTCCGCGACGCCGACGGCGGCCACCAGTCGACGGTGCCCTACTTCTTCCTCGATCGTTACATCCCGTCGTACCTGGCGGAGTGGGCGGCGTTCCGCGACCTGGCGCGCGACGGAGGACCGTCGCCGGTGTCGATGGCCGACGGCCGCGCGCCGCTCGCACTCGGCATCGCCGCGCTCACCTCTGCCCGTGAAGGCCGGATCGTCCCCGTCGCCGAGGTCGGTTGATGCGCGCCTACATCACCGGAGCGACCGGGTTCGTCGGATCGAACATCGCGTCGGAGTTCGCGGCGATGCCCGACACCGACGTGCACTGCCCGGTGCGGTCGGCGCACCCCGACCCGGGGCTGTCCACCGAATCGCTCGATCTGCTCGACGACGCGGCGCTGATCGCCAGCGTCGAGCGGTACCTGCCCGACGTCATCGTGCACGCGATGATCCTCAACGACCACGACCTGATGTACGCCGACCGGCACCTCGCCTGGCACTCGTACGTCGGCACCACCGAGGTGCTCGGCGACGCCGCGAATCGGATCGGCGCGACGCTGATCCTGGTGTCGACCGACTGGGTGTTCGACGGCACACAGGGCCCGGCCGCCGAAGACACGCCGCCGAACCCGATCAACCTGTACGGCGTCCTCAAGCTCGCGAGCGAGATGGTCGTGTCGCAGCGCTGCGAGCGCGGGGCGATCGCCCGAGTGTCGGGTGTGCAGGGCCACCACCGGGCCCGGCCGACGACCCCCCGCTCGCAAGATCTGGGCTACGGCTACCTCGCCGCCTCGATCGTCGACGCGCTCTCCACCGGGAACCGGTTCACCGTGTGGGAGGCGCCCGACATCAACAACGTCGCCACCCTCAGTCTGGCGAGCGAGACCGGCCGGATCATGCATGCGATCGCCGGACTCGACGACCCGCGCGACGTCTTCCACTGCTGCGGCTCCGAACCGGTCAGCCGCCGCGAGCTCGCGTACGCGACCTGTGACGTGTTCGGCCTCGACCGGGAACTGCTCGACTTCGGCCCGCCCGACGACGCGGCGATGATGCGGCACGCGGTCCCGTACGACACGTCGTTGTCGACCGACCTGACCACCGCCCGACTGGGCACGACACCGCTGACGACGGTCGAGATCCTCGAACGCTTCAGCGACGAACGCGCACGAACAGGAGCACTCACATGACCAGCACGACCCGATCCGGCCCGATCCGCCCCGCCGACGGGCCGGGCACATTGCTCGACATCACGCCGGAGTCCGCCGGTTGGTCGAACGTCGCGTTCGCGATCCACGACGTACGCGCCGGTTCGCCGCACCGGGGTGGCACCACCGACCGCGAGACCGCGATCGTCACGATCGAGGGTGCCGGCCGCGTGCTCGTCGACGGGCTCACGGTCGACGTCACCCGCACGTCGGTGTTCGACCAGGTCGGCCGCATCGTCTACGTGCCGCCCGGCGTCGACTTCACGATCGAGACCGACGGCGCGCTCGTCGTGGCCGTCGGGTCGGCACCGGCCGAGGGCAAGCTGCCGGTGCGCGTGTTCGAACCGTCCGAGATGCGCAGCGAGATCCGCGGCGGTGGATCGTCCTATCGCCAGGTGGTGCACGCGCTCGCGTACCCGCTGCCCGCCGAGCACCTGATCCTCTACGAGGTGTACGTGCCGCGTGGCACGTGGGCCGGCTGGCCGCCGCACCGCCACGACGGCGTCGACGGTTCGCCGTACCTGGAGGAGGTGTACTACTTCCGCCTGCAGGGTCCGGAGGGGTACGTGCTCCACCGCAACTTCACCGACGGCGCAGGACTCGCCGGCGTCGGCGACGATTTCGACGAGGTCGTCGTCGCCCGCGACGGCGACGCGGTGCTCGTGCCGCAGGGGTACCACACGTCGGTCGCCTCGCCCGGCTCGAACATGTACTTCCTCAACTACCTCGCCGGCGAGCTCGAACTCGACGACCGCAAGACGCCGCCGTGCTTCCACTCCGACCACACCTGGATCGAAGCCGATTGGGACGCCGGTGCCTGGAGCCTGCCCGTCGTCCCCCTCACGTGAGTTGCGTCCGGTGAGTCTCGACGGCCTACGCGACGACCGTGGTGTCTTCCGCGTGCTCGCGGTGGACCATCGCGACTCGTTGCGGCTGTTCCTCGAACCCACCGCGCCCGAATCCGTCCCGAACGAACTGCTCACCTCGATCAAGGCGGAACTCGTGCGAGCGGTGTCGCCGTTCGCGACGGGGGTCATGCTCGAACCCGAGTACTCGATCCCGCAGCTGATCGACGACGGATCGCTCGCCCCCGGTGTCGGCTTCATCGCTGCGCTCGAGTCGCAGGGGTACCTCGGCGACCCGGGTGCCGGCCCGACGACGATCCTCGACGGCTGGTCGGTCGAGCAGGCGGCGGCGAGCGGGGCGTCCGCCGCCAAACTGCTCCTGCCGTACCATCCCGATCGGCCGCTGGCCGCCGCCCAGCGAGCGGTCGCCGCCGACGTCCTGGCCGAGTGTCGACGCGCCGGGCTCCCGTTGGTGCTCGAACCGCTGTTCTACGCCGTGCACGACGCGGCCGAACGAGCCCGGGTGGTGCTGACCACGGTCGAGCACTTCGCCGACACCGGCGCCGACCTGTTGAAGCTGCCGTTCCCGGTCGACCCGGCGGTGGTCGTCGACCACGACCAGCGTGTCGCCGCCTGCGCAGCGGTCACCGCGCGATGCGAACAGCCATGGGCGCTGTTGTCGGGTGGCGGCGGATTCGAGGTGTTCGCCGAGCAGGTCGCGGCGGCGCTCGAGGCGGGGGGATCGGGCTTCATGGTCGGCCGTGCGCTGTGGGGCGAGGCAGCCCGCTGCCCGGCCGAACGCCGCGCCGACGTGATCGCCGACACCGTGCTTCCCCGCTGGCACACACTCGCGGCGATCGCTCCATCGTCGTCCGAGCCGTCCCCCGAACCGCCGTGACCCCGCCTTCCCCGACCGAGTTTCCAGCCACGAACACCCCCAGAGAGAGACGATGATGACCGAGTTCTTCGACACCGTTCCCGAGCCGATCCGCTACGAGGGACCCGACAGCGACAACCCGCTCGCCTTCCGTTGGTACGACGCCGACCGCGTCGTGTTCGGCAAGACGATGGCCGAGCACCTGCGCTTCGGTGTCTGCTACTGGCACTCGTTCGCGTGGGATGGCTCCGACATCTTCGGCGGCGGCACGCTCGATCGCCCGTGGAACCCGATGACCGCGAGCGGCGCTGCCGCCGGTCTCGACCCGATGGCGGCCGCCAAGCTGAAGATGGAGGCGGCGTTCGAGTTCGTGCAGAAGCTCGGAGCGCCGTTCTTCTCGTTCCACGACGTCGACATGGCACCCGCCGGCGCGACGTTCGCGGAATCGGCCCGCAACCTCGACGAGCTGGTCGACCTCGCCGCCGAGCACATGGAGCGCACCGGCATCGACCTCCTGTGGGGCACCACCAACGCCTTCTCGCACCCCCGGTTCATGTCGGGCGCCGCCACCAACCCCGACCCGGCGATGTTCCAGTACGCCGCGGCGCAGGTCGCGCACTGCATGAACGCGACCCACCGGCTCGGCGGCGCCAACTATGTGCTCTGGGGCGGCCGGGAGGGCTACGACACGCTGCTCAACACCGACATGCGCCGCGAGCTCGACCAGCTCGGCCGGTTCATGAACATGGTCGTCGAGCACAAGTACGCGATCGGGTTCGACGGCACGCTGCTGATCGAGCCGAAGCCGATGGAGCCGACCAAGCACCAGTACGACTACGACGTCGCGGCCGTGTTCGCGTTCCTCCAGAAGTACGGGCTCGAGAACGAGATCAAGGTCAACATCGAGGTCAACCACGCGACGCTGTCGGGTCACGACTTCCAGCACGAGGTCGCGACGGCGGTCAACGCCGGGATCTTCGGGTCGATCGACGCCAATGCCGGCGACGATCGGCTCGGCTGGGATCTCGACCTGTTCCCGAAGTCCGTCGAGCAGATGACGCTCGGCATGCTCGAGATCCTGCGCGGCGGCGGGTTCACGACCGGTGGCCTGATGTTCGACACCAAGCTGCGTCGCCAGTCGATCGCTCGTGACGACCTGTTCCACGGCCACATCGGCGGCATGGACACGATGGCCCGCTCGCTGCTGGCCGCGGCGTCGATCATCGAGGACGGCGAGATCGACCGCCGCCGTGACGAGCGCTACGCCGGCTGGAACGACCGGGCCGACATCCTCGACGGCGAGGTCACGTTGCAGCAGCTCCACGACGCCCAGATGACCGGTGCCGAGCCGCAGCCGGTGAGCGGCCGACAGGAGGCGCTGGAGCACCTGGTGGCCCGCCACATCGAGCGGGCTCGCTGAGCGATGGCGCGGCAGTTGGTCGTCGGCGTCGACTCGTCGACCCAGTCGACCAAGGTCGAGGCTCGCGATCTGCAGACCGGTGAGGTCGTCGCGACCGGTACCGCCAAGCATCCGCCCACCGCGCCGCCGGTGTCCGAGCAGGACCCGCAGGCCTGGTGGGTTGCGCTGGTGAGCGCGGTCGAGCAGCTCGGCGACCACCGCGACGACGTCGTGGCGATGTCGGTCGCCGGCCAGCAGCACGGGCTCGTCCTGCTGGACGCGGCCGGGGCGCCGGTGCGCCCGGCCAAGTTGTGGAACGACACCACCTCGTCGCCGCAGGCCGACCGCCTGGTCGACGACCTCGGCGCCGATCACTGGGCGGAGCGGACCGGCAGCGTGCCGGTCGCCGCGTTCACGATCACGAAGCTCGCCTGGGTCGCCGACCACGAACCCGAACTGCTGGCCCGCGTGGCGAAGGTGATGTTGCCGCACGACTACCTCACCTGGCGGCTCACGGGGGAACACGTCACCGACCGAGGGGACGCGTCCGGCAGCGGCTGGTACGACCCGACGAGCGGTGTCGGGCTGTCCGACCTGCTGGCAGCCGCCACCGGCGGCGACGGCGCGACGTGGCTCGGGCGGGTGCCGCGGGTACTCGATCCGAGCGAGCGAGCCGGTTCGCTCACGGCCGCGGCAGCGACCGCGCTCGGCCTCCGCCCCGACGTCGCCGTCGGCCCCGGCACGGGCGACAACATGGGGGCGGCGCTCGGCCTGGGGCTGCAGGCCGGCGACGTCGCGATCTCACTCGGTACCTCCGGCACGGTGTTCGCGGTGTCGGCGAGCGCCACGCACGACCCGTCCGGAGCGGTCGCCGGCTTCGCCAGTGCGAGTGGCGACTTCCTCCCACTGGTCTGCACGCTCAATGCCACGAAGGTGACCGACACCGTGGCGCGCTGGCTGGGTACCGACCCTGCCGGTCTCGCCGACCTGGCACTCGCGGCAGCCGACGACCCGGGTGAGGTCACCCTGGTGCCGTACTTCGACGGCGAACGCACACCGAACCTGCCCGACGCCACGGGCACGTTCGCCGGACTCACCAACACGACCACACGCGAGCAACTCGCGCTCGCCGCGCACGACGGTGTGCTGTGCGGTCTGCTCGACGGGGTCGACGCGCTCCGCGCCGTCGGAGCGACGGTCGACGGTCGGGTGTTCCTCGTCGGCGGTGGCAACCGGTCGGCGGCCTATCGACAGCGCGCGGCCGATCTGCTCGGGCAGCCGATCATCGTTCCCGACACCGACGAGACGGTGGCGACGGGCGCCGCGGCACAGGCCGCCGCCGTCGTGACCGCTTCGTCGTTCCGCGACCTCGCGAGCACCTGGGGTCTGGGCGCGGGTGCCGGGGTCGATCCGGCGAACGATGCCGGTGGGGTCCGCGACCGGTACCGGACGACCGCAGGCTGAGCGCCGCCGATCGATCAGGCAGCGTTGGTGAGCACCTGGACGCGACCGTCCTGGTGGATCAGGGCGGAGAGCTGCGCATGCCAGACCACCTGGAGGATCACGTGACCCTCGGCGTTGCGAGCACGTGCGACCTCGGTGTCGAGCCGTGTCAACACGTCGCGGATCTCGGTCAGGTCGGCCGGCGGGAGGACGCCGACGTCCGACAGTGCTCGATCCAGGTCACAGTCCGAGGCGCGAGCGGCGACACACAGTCGCTGCAGATTCTCGGCCGACGGTGGTCGAAGCATGCCAGCTCATCGGCACCCGGCAACGCCCGCTTGAACGCGTTATCGCGCGAGACGGCAACGCCGCCGACCGACCGATGTCAGCTCTGGTCGCCGCGAGCGACGTCGGTCGGATCGTCGCCCCGCTCGATCGCCTCGACCATCGCGCGCGCCTGACCGATCCAGTCTTCGCGCTCGACCCGGCTGTCGTGGAGGTCTGGCAGGATGTCCTGCAACGACTCGACCGACGAGTTGGCGATCTGGGCGAAGGTCCGGATGCCGGCACCGTTGAGGATCTCCTCGATCGCCGGGCCGATGCCGACGAGCAACTTCAGATCGTCGCCGGCCGCGTCGGAGATCTCGTGTGTCTCGGTGATCTCGTCGCCGGTGGCCTCGGTCGCCGGTTCGAGCGTGGCGGTGCCCGCGGTCGAACCCTGCCCGGAGAAGCCGGGTACCCGCAGCGGGGTCCCGAGCGGCACGTTGAGGTGTGCATCGGGCTGCGCCATCTTCGATTCGCCGTTCTCGATCGCGTCGAGCAGGTGGATGGCGAGATCGGCGACCTTGACCTGGTCTTCTTCGACCCCCGCGCCCTTCACGCCGTCGTCGAGCATGATGTAGCAGAACGGGCAGGCGGTGGCGACACGGCTGGCGCCGGTCGACAGGGCCTCGGCGGCGCGCTCGTCGTTGACCTTGACGCCGATGTCCTCCTCCATCCACATGCGGGCGCCGCCGGCGCCGCAGCACATGCCCGTGGTGCCGTTGCGTTCCATCTCGACGATCTCGATGCCCTTGATCGAACCGACCACCTTGCGGGGCGCCATGTAGACGTCGTTGTGGCGGCCGAGGTAGCACGAGTCGTGGTACGTGATCCGCTCCTCGAGGGTGGCCTGCGACACGTCGAGTCGGCCCGACTCGATCAGCGACTCGAGCAGCTGCGTGTGGTGCACGACCTCGTAGTTGCCGCCGAGCTGCGGGTACTCGTTCATCAGCGTGTTGAAGCAGTGCGGGCACTGCGTGATGATCTTCTTCACGCCCATGCCGTCGAGCATCTCGATGTTCGGCATGGCCAGCATCTGGAACAGGTACTCGTTGCCCGATCGGCGGGCCGAGTCGCCGGTGCACATCTCCGACGGCCCGAGGATCGCGACGTCGATGCCCGCCCGCGTGAGCAGCTTGGCCATCGCCTGGGTGACCTTCTTGTTCTTGTCGTCGAACGAACCGGCACAGCCGACCCAGTACAGGTACTCGGCCTCGAACGGTTCGCCCGGATCGACGACCGTGACCTCGGCCAGATCGTTCGCCCAGTCGCCACGTTCGCCCTGGTTGAGACCCCACGGGTTGCCCTGGTTCTCCATCGCCCGATACGCGTTGCCGAGCTCGGCGGGGAAGTTCGACTCCATCAGCGACAGGTAGCGCCGCATGTCGAGGATCTTGTCGAGGATCTCGATGTTGACCGGGCAGATCTCGTCACACGCCTTGCAGCTCGTGCACGCCCAGATCTCCTCGGGGGTGATGCGCTCGAACAGGCTGTTGGCGCCGATCGTGATCTCGGCGTCGGTGCCGAGCGGGGGGCTGACCTGGGGGTTGCCGGTGGCGGCCATGACCTCGCCGGTCTTCAGCACGATCTCGCGCGGGTCGAGCGGCTTGCCGGTGGCATGGGCCGGGCACACGCTGGTGCAGCGCCCGCACATCGTGCAGGCGTCGGTGTCGAGCAGTTGCTTCCAGGTGAAGTCCTCGACGACGGATGCGCCGAACGACTCGAGTTCGGTCTCCATCAGGTTCGGCATCGGCTTCATCGCGCCCTTCGGACGGTCCTTGTCGCGCAGGTACATGTTGAGCGGCGACGTGAACATGTGACGCAGCATGGTGACCGGCAGGATCGCGAGGAACACGATGAACGAGAGCACGTGCGCCACCCACGACCACTGGTGCCAGGTCTCGAGTGCACCGAGCGACAGGCCGTCGACCGTCTGGGCGAGCGGGTACCCGATGAAGCTGTACCGCTCGTAGCTCGGGGTGCCCTCGACCGCGATCCGGAACATCTCCGACGTGAAACCGGTGACACCCAGCACGAGGAAGGTGCCAAGGATGACGGCGTGTTCCGGCTTGGACTTGATGCGGATCCGATACGGCTTCTGGACGTAGCGGCGCACGATCGCCCAGAGCACACCGACCGTGAACACGAGACCGGCGAGATCGCCGACGAACGAGTACGCCTGATAGGTGCGGCCGTGGAGGAACTTGAGTTCTTCGGGCAGCTGGTGATCGACCTCGAGCACCGTGGTCACGCCGAGCAGCACCAGGAACCCGAAGTACATGAACGAGTGCATCAGGCCGGCGGCCGAGTCGCGCAGCAGTGTCTGCATGTAGACGCCGGCGCGGAAGTCACCGGCCCGCTTCTTGGCGTTCTTGGCGGTGGTCTTGCGCTTGGCCGGTGCGCCGCGCTCCCAGTTCTTCATGCGGTTGGCGAACTGGATCGAGCCCCACACGAGCATCACCGGGATGATCGTGTAGAACGCCACCACCAGGGCATCGGGCACGTTGACGAACACGGTCCGGTGGATCGCGTTGTCGTTGTGCCACCCGGTGATCTGCGGCACGATGCCGGAGATCACCGTGAAGACGGCGATGCCGATCCCGAGCCCGAGGGCCAGGTGATGGGGCTTGATGCGGCCGGGCCCGGAGGTGGCTGCAGCGGTGGTGTCGTCGTGCGCGCTCATGACGCGCCACACGCTACTCGCCGGTACCGCCTCGGCAGAAGGTCGCCGGACGGCTCATGCCCCGCGAACGAGCGGCGGGTCAGCCGAAGGACTGGCGATCGAGATTGCGGATGTGGCCGGCGAGGGTGCCGAGGAGCTTCATCGCGATCTGCGGGTGCTGCTCGATCACCTGCTGGAAGTGCCGCTGGTCGAGCACGAACAGGGTGCAGTCGGTGTCGCAGATGACGCTGGCGGTGCGCGGTCCGTGGTCGAGCAGCGAGAGTTCGCCGACGACGGCGCCAGGGCCGAGCGTGACGACCTTGCGACCGTTCCGGCGGACGGTGACGTCGCCGTCGAGCAGCACGAACGCCTCGCGACCCATCTGGCCCTGATCGACGATCAGCGTCCCGGCGGTCATCACGATCTCGTCACCGGCCTTGAGGATCGCCTGGAGTTCGCGTTTGGAGCACCCGGCGAACATCGGGACGGACTTGAGATGTTCGAGCTGAGCTGCCTTCGACGCCATGCCCGAAGAGTAGCCGCGCCCCGCGACGTCGGCGACGGTCGCGTGCGGGGTCGCCGACGCGTCAGAACTCGATCAGGCTCTGGCGGTAGTCGTCGGGCGCCTCGAAGCCGAGCAGGTTCAGCAGCGTGGCGGCGACGTTGGCGAGGCCGGCGTCGGCGACGGGTGCCATGTGGTACTCGCCGTCGTAGTTCGGGTCGTAGATCGCGAACGGCACCGGGCTGAGCGTGTGCGACGTCTTGACCGAGCGTTCGCCGTTCTGCTCGGTGTACATGATGTCGGCGTTGCCGTGGTCGGCGGTGAACACGAGGACCCCGTCGAGCTCCTCGATGACGGTCGTGAGCTCGGCGACGCACTCGTCGATCACGGCCATCGCCTCGACGGTGGCCTCGAGGTTGCCGGTGTGGCCGACCATGTCGCCGCTCGGGAAGTTGAGGCGTCCGAATCGGTACTCGCCGGATCGCAGCAGGTCGATCACCTCGGCGGTGATCTCGCGCACCTTCATCGCCGGGGTCTCGTCGAACTCGACGTTGTCGCTCGGGATCTCGACGTAGTGCTCGAGCGATCGGTCGATGTAGCCCGAACGATTGCCGTTCCAGAAGTAGGTGACGTGACCGAACTTCTGGGTCTCGCTCACGGCGAAGCTCCGTACGCCCTCGGCACACAGGTAGTGGCTCATCGTGCGCTCGATCTCGGGCGGATCGACCAGGAAGTTGGTCGGGACGTGCAGGTCGCCGTCGTACTCGAGCATCCCGGCGAAGTACACGTCAGGGCGATGGCCGTTGCCGTCGGAACGGTCGAAGTGCTCGAACTCGTCGTCGTCGTACGCCTGCGAGATCTCGATCGCCCGGTCGCCGCGGAAGTTGAACATGACCACGGCGTCGCCGTCGCGCATCGTGCCGACCGGGTTGCCGGCGTCGTCGACGACCACGAACTCGGCGAGGTTCTGGTCGCCGGTGCCGGCACCCGACTCATCGGCCTCTCGGTACATGGTCTCGACCGCGTCGGCGGCCGATGCGAACGGCCGTCCCTCACCGAACGTGTGGCACCGGTAGCCGCGCTCGACCATCGGCCAGTCGGCGCCGTAGCGGTCCATCGTGATCTTCATCCGACCGCCGCCCGAGGCGATCCGGAAGTTGCGTCTCTCGCCGGCGGCATTGATCTCGGCGAGCACCGACTCGGTGCGTTCGACGTAGCGGAGCGCCGAACGGACGTCGACGTCGCGGCCGTCGTGGAGGATGTGGACCGCCACGCTGGTGACACCGTCGTCGGCGGCGCGGCGGAGCAGGGCGTACAGGTGCCCGACGTTCGAGTGCACGTTGCCGTCGGAGTGGAGCCCGAGCAGGTGCATCGTGCCGCCGTGCCTCGAGTGTTCGACGACCTGTTTCCAGGTCTCGGTCTCGAAGATCGCCCCCGACTCGATGGCGCGATTGACCAACTTGGCGCCCTGGGCGAACACGCGGCCCGCACCGAGTGCGTTGTGACCGACCTCGCTGTTGCCCATGTCGTCGTCGGACGGCAACCCGACGGCGGGGCCGTGGGCGGCGAGTTCGGTGTAGAGCTCGCCGCCTTCGAGCGCGTCGAGTCTCGGTGTCTCGGCGACGGTCACGGCGTTGCTGGGCCCGGCGGGAGCCACGCCGACGCCGTCGGCGATGACCAGCAGCACCGGTCCGGGTCGGCCGGCGAACGACGGGAGCTTCGCGAGTTCGAGCGTCATGGCATCGAGTCTACGAACCGCTCACGGCCGCCGTTCCGATGTCGCCGAAGCGCACCTACGCTGCATGGATCGAGGTCATGTGATCGACGACGAGACAAGGAGTGGTCCATGGGACTGTTGAACAAGCGCAACATCGCGAAGGCCAAGGCGCTCGCGGAGAAGAACAAGGACAAGATCGCGTCCAGCGTCAACAAGGCGACCGACGCGATCGACAAGAAGACCGGCGGCAAGCACACCGACAAGCTGAAGAAGATCGACGACGCCGCCAAGAAGTTCGCCGGCGACGACGCGACGGCCGCCGACACGACGAACGACGCCACCGGCAACACCGGCACGAACGACGCCACCGGCACCAACTGAGCGCCGCTCGTCGGCGAGACCGCCCGGCCGTTCACGACGAACGGGCCGGGCGGCCGATGTGGGGGAGTGCTGATGATTCGGTCCCGAGCGTCGTGCGGATGGGACCGGTTCGTGCCGGGTCAGTCGAGCGGGCGGGCGTAGCCGCGGTCGAGCTGGACGAAGCCGGCTCGTTCCCAGAACGGATGCTCGTCGCTCCGGTCGGTCCCGCTCATCACCTGGACCCGTCGGCACCCGAGGTCGCGGGCCCGGCCGACGGCGTGATCGACCAACATCCCGGTCACCCCGCTGGTCCGGTACTCCTCCGCCACCCGGAGGAGCACGATCTGGGCGGTGCGTCCGCCGCGCTCGTGGAGTTGCCGGTAGGCGACGAGTTGCAGGACGGCCACGATCTGACGGTCGTACTCGGCGACGAGCAGGTAGTTGCCGTCCGTGCGGTCGATCTCGGCGAGTGCGTCGCGGTACGAGCCGTTGGTCGAGCCGTCCGGGCCGCTGTCGGCGCCGCTCGATCCGCGGAGCAGCGCGCCGAGCGCCGGGAGATCCGTTCCGACCGCGTCGCGGAAGTAGGCCTGCATCGTGGCTTCATTGTTCCACCTGGGCCCCGTACGATCGGATGATGGCCGGAGATCCGACGATCGAACCCGAACTCTTCGCGGCAGCCCGCATCGTGCAGGACAACGCCCACGTGCCCTACTCGCGTTTCCCGGTCGGAGCGGCACTGCGGACCCCGTCGGGTTCGGTGTTCGTCGGGTGCAACGTCGAGAACGCCGCCTACCCGGAAGGAACGTGCGCCGAGGCCGGAGCGATCGCGGCGATGGTGGCCGCCGGCGAACGACAGATCGAGGCGCTCGTGACCGTGTGCGAGGGCGAGGCGCTCGGCACCTGCTGCGGTGGGTGCCGGCAGAAGATCCGCGAGTTCGCCACCGACGGCACGATGGTCCACAACGCCGGGCCGGACGGCGTGCGCAAATCGTTCTCGATGGCGGAACTGTTGCCCGACTCGTTCGGCCCCGAGCACCTCTCCGGCTGATCCCCCTCGGCGCCGCCGCACTACCGTGCGCCCCGCATGAGAGATCTCACAGGGCAGGTCGTCTGGATCACCGGAGCCGGTACCGGCATCGGGGAGTCCGCCGCCAAGAAGCTCGCCGCCGCCGGATGTGTCCTGGTCGTGTCCGGTCGTCGACCCGAGCCGCTCGATGCGCTGGTCGCTGCGATCGGCGAGGCCGGTGGGTCCGCGTCCGCCGAGGTGCTCGACGTGTCCGACCGGTCAGCGGTCGCCGCGGTCGCCGAACGCATCGGGCACGTTCAGCCGGCGAAGAAGCCCCACATGCCGTTGGCGATCTCGACGTCGCCGAGGAGGTGTTCGTGGCCGTCGGCGTCGACGGCGACGACATCGGTGAACGTGCCCGTCGCGAGCCGGTTGTCGGTCGGGGAGACCTCGAGCGTGCCGCTCACGATGTTCCAGGTCTCGTCGACCAGGGGCTCGGGCTCGCCCTCCTCGATGACGTCGTCGCACCAGTTGGCCATCAGGTCGACGCCGAAGTGGATGGCGCCGTCGAGATCGGCCAGGTCGTACGCGCCGGCGACGGGACCCTGTTCCCAGTCGATGTCGACGAAGCCGACCACCATCGACACGGTCTGGCCGGCGTTCGCCGCCGCGAATCCGTAGCCGCACCCGTAGTCGTCGTCGAGGAAGGCGTCGAGGCTGTCCGTGACCTGCTCGAGGGCGATGAGTTCGTAGCCGAACTCCTCGTCGGCGATCGTCTCCTCGACGTCGATGTAGAGCGACGTGGGCGCCCCGGTCGCGTCGTAGGTGACCCGGATGTCGGCCGCGGTGCCGATCGCCGCGTCGATCTCGTCGAACCACTGCTCGATCGTGCGTGCCCAGTCGAGTCCGCCCGAGTCGACCGTGTGGCCGTCGATGGCCTCGACGGTCACCTCCTGTCGGTCGCAGTAGCAGCTCGGCGTGTACGTGTACCGGTACGAGGTCCAGTTCTGCGCCGTCCAGCGTTCGCGGGCGGCGGCGAGGTCGGCGCGCATCCGTTCGGCGTCGTACCTCGGGGTCTCCCCGGGCGTCGTGCTGGGCGTGGTGATGGGCGTCGTGATGGGTGTGGTGGGCGTGATGGTGGGCTCGGTCGGGTCGGTCGGTGCCGGGTCGATCGAGTTCGGCGCGGCCGGCGACCCACCGGTCGGGTCGGCCTCGCCGCAGGCGGCGAGTGCGAGGAGCGACACCAGGATGACGGAGATCGGCGAACGGCGCATGAGGGTTTGGACGTCGTCGGTCCCGGCGTGGTTCCCGGATGCGCCGACAGAATGCGCCGACAGAAGTTGAGTCATATCGACTCAGGTTTCCTGGCGGCCGCGTTGCCGACGGGATCGCCCCTCCCTAGACTTGAGTCCACTCAACGCAAGTTCTCCCCCGACCATCCGAAAGAGGAGCGTTTCACATGCCCAAGGCAGTCGGTATCGACCTCGGTACCACCAACTCCGTCGTCGCCGTGCTCGAAGCCGGCGAACCCGTCGTCATCCCCAACGCCGAGGGCGGCCGCACCACGCCGTCCGTCGTCGCGTTCTCGAAGGCCGGCGAGGTGCTGGTCGGCGAGGTCGCGAAGCGTCAGGCGATCACCAACCCCGATCGCACGTTCCGTTCGATCAAGCGCCACATGGGTGAGTCGTGGAAGTCCGACGACGTCGACGGCAAGACCTACACCCCCCAGGAGATCAGCGCTCGTACGCTCATGAAGCTCAAGCGCGACGCCGAGTCGTACCTGGGCGACACCGTCACGCAGGCCGTCATCACGGTCCCCGCGTACTTCGACGACGCCCAGCGCACCGCCACCAAGGAGGCCGGCACGATCGCCGGCCTCGAGGTGCTCCGGATCATCAACGAGCCCACCGCAGCCGCGCTCGCGTACGGGCTCGACAAGGGCGCCGAAGACGAGACCGTGCTCGTGTTCGACCTCGGCGGCGGCACGTTCGACGTGTCCGTGCTCGAGATCGGCGACGGCGTGTTCGAGGTCAAGTCGACCCACGGTGACACGAGCCTCGGCGGTGACGACTGGGACCAGCGCATCATCGACTGGCTCGTCCAGCAGTTCAAGAGCGCCCAGGGCGTCGATCTGTCCAACGACCGCATGGCGATGCAGCGCCTCAAGGAGGCCGCCGAGAAGGCCAAGATCGAGCTGAGCCAGACCCAGTCGACGCAGATCAACCTGCCGTTCATCACGGCCAACGCCGATGGGCCGCTCCACCTCGACGAGTCGCTCACGCGCTCGAAGTTCCAGGAGATGACCAGCGACCTCATGGAGCGCTGCCGGATCCCGTTCGAGCAAGCGCTCAAGGACGCCGGCGTCGAGAAGGGCGACCTGCACCACGTGATCCTCGTCGGCGGCTCCACCCGGATGCCCGCCGTCACCGAGTTGGTGCAGTCGATGACCGACAAGGAGCCCAACAAGACGGTCAACCCCGACGAGGTCGTCGCGGTCGGCGCCGCGGTCCAGGCCGGTGTGCTGCGCGGCGACGTCAAGGACGTCCTGCTGCTCGACGTGACTCCGCTCAGCCTCGGCATCGAGACCAAGGGTGGCGTCATGACCAAGTTGATCGAACGCAACACGACGATCCCGACCAAGCGCACCGAGGTGTTCACCACCGCCGAAGACATGCAGCCGTCGGTCGAGATCCACGTCATCCAGGGTGAGCGCGAGATGGCGAGCTACAACAAGACGCTCGGCAAGTTCCAGCTCGTCGATCTGCCGCCCGCCCCCCGCGGCGTGCCCCAGATCGAGGTCACGTTCGACATCGACGCCAACGGCATCGTGCACGTCGCGGCCAAGGACCGGGCCACCAACAAGGAGCAGTCGATGACCATCACCGGTCAGTCGACCCTCGACAAGGACTCCATCGATCAGATGGTCAAAGATGCCGAGGCCCACGCCGAAGAGGACAAGGCGCGGCGTGAAGAGGCCGAGATCCGCAACAACGCCGACTCGCTCGTCTACCAGACCGAGAAGGTGCTCAAGGATCAGGGCGAGAACGTGCCCGACGACGAGAAGGCGGCCGTCGAGGGCCCGCTGAGCGAGCTCAAGGAGGCGCTCGGCGGCAACGACACCGCGGCGATCAAGGAGGCCACGGAGAAGCTCATGTCGGCGAGCCAGGAGTTCAGCCAGAAGCTGTACGAGGCGGCAGCGCGTGATGCGAACGCCACCGGCACCTCGGCCAGCGGCCAGGGCGACGCTGCCGGGTCGGCCGGCGACGACGACATCGTCGACGCCGAGATCGTCGACGAGGGCGAGAGCGAGGAATCGTGAGCGACGTCCCGGGCGCCGTGCCCGGTGACGACGAGCGCGGCAGCGAAGTCGACGACTACACGGGCCAGGTCCCGCGGGTCGACCCCGACGACGCCGTCACCGACGACGAGGGCGCACAGCCGTCCGGTTTCGGTGACGGCGACGTCGCCGACGTCGACGACGATGACGTCGACGGCGAGTTCGACGCGCTGGTCGGTGACCTCGATCTCGACGGTTCGGCCGCGGAGATCGACATCGCGGCGGTGGTCGCCGAGCGCGACCAGTACAAAGACGCCGCGATGCGGTTGCAGGCCGACTTCGAGAACTTCCGCAAACGGAGCGCCAATCAGGCCGCCGGCGACGTCGACCGGGCGACCGGGCGGCTGGCCGAAGCGTTCCTGCCGGTGCTCGACGCCGCCGAGGCCGCCTACCTGCAGCATCCCGACGAGGTCGGACCGCTCCTCAACGTGCTGCTGGGTGAGCTCAAGAAGCACGGTCTCGAGGCACTCGATCTCGAGACCAAGCCGTTCGACCCCGAGGTGGCCGAAGCGGTCGCCCACGAACCCGGTGACGGCGGCGACGTCGTCGTGGCCGAGGTGCTCCGCAGCGGCTACACGTGGAAGGGCAGGACGCTCCGCCCCGCCATGGTCAGAACGAAGGACTGAAGCCCCGGGAACATGGATCCGCCCGGTGACCGCGACGCCGAGCGGAGCTCGGAGCGGTCAGGGTGGGCAGTTGGGACATCAAAGGAGGTGAACACGGATGAGCGCACAGCGCGAATGGTTCGAGAAGGACTACTACCAAGTGCTCGGCATCGCCGCCGACGCGTCGGCGAAGGAGATCACCAAGGCGTACCGCAAGCTCGCCCGTGAACTCCACCCCGACCAGAATCCCGGCGACGCCGCCGCCGAAGAACGCTTCAAGGCGGTGTCGTCCGCCTACGACGTCCTCGGCGACCCGGCCAAACGGGCCGAGTACGACGAGGTCCGACGGCTCGGTCCGATGGCCGGCGGTCGGCCGGGCGGCGGCCCCGGCGGTTTCTCGTTCAACGTCGGCGACATGCAGGGCGGCGACATCGGCGACCTGCTGGGCAACATGTTCGGGCGCGGGGCACGCCAGCCGGGTCACCGGGCGGCCGCACCGCAGCGCGGCGCCGACCTGACGGCGCAACTCACCCTCGACTTCGCCGATGCGGCGACGGGTCTCACGACCACGTTGCACCTCACCAGCGACGCGCAGTGCTCGACCTGCGACGGGTCGGGCGCCAAGCCGGGCACACAGCCGTCCCGATGCGGGGTGTGCGGCGGCCGTGGTGTGCTCGACGACAACCAGGGCATGTTCTCGTTCTCCACGCCGTGTCGCAACTGCCAGGGCACCGGATCGGTGATCACCGATCCGTGTCCGACCTGTCGCGGCAGCGGTGTCGAACGTCGCCCCCGTGAGGTCAAGGTCCGGATCCCCGCCGGGGTCAAGGACGGGCAGACCATCCGTCTCGGCGGACGCGGCGCGCCCGGACGGAACGGGGGCCCCGCCGGCGACCTCCTCGTCGAGGTCGCGGTCCAGGCGCACGAGCGTTTCGGCCGATCCGGCGACAACCTCACGGTGCACGTGCCGGTCACCTTCCCCGAGGCCGCCCTCGGCGCGGAGATCGATGTGCCGACGCTCGACGGCCCCACCGTCAAACTCCGCATCAAGCCCGGCACCCAGAGCGGCTCGCGGCATCGGGTGAAGGGCAGGGGCATCACCACGCAGTCCAAACGCTCCGGCACCTCGACCGGCGACCTCATCGTCACCATCGACGTCATGGTGCCCACCGAACTCACCGACGCCGAACGCGAGGCGATCGAGCAACTCGCCGCCGCGGCTACGGTGGAGACGAGGAACGTAACATCATGAGCCCACGGTCACGAACCCACGCGGTCTACGTCATCTCGGTCGCTGCCGAGCTGGCCGGCATGCACCCGCAGACGTTGCGCATCTACGAGCGGCGTGGCCTCGTGCAGCCGGCACGCACGCAGGGCGGCAACCGACGCTACAGCGACGCCGACATCGAGCGCCTCCAACGGATCTCCGATCTGGCCGAACAGGGGATGAACCTCGAAGGCATCCGGCGCGTCATGGAACTCGAGTACGAGAACAGCCGGCTCCGTGCCGAACTCGCCGAGGCCAAGGCCGCCGCGACGAGCGCGCGTTCCGAAGCCGAACGTCGGCAGCGTCGAGATCTCGTGCCGCTGCGACAGGCGATCGCCGTGTTCGGCGAGCGCCCCGGGTTCCTCGACGATTGATCGCGTCGTTCCGGCGCGTTCCTCGCTGCCGGAGCCGCGGGATCGTTGCGTTGCGGGCGGTCCGGTGCGCTGCGTCCTGACGCTGGGAGTGGCACACTGAGCACGTGAGGTCACAGGCCGTTCCGTGGCAACGGGTGCTGTCGGTGGTGGTCGCGGTCGTCATCGGGCTGACCGGTGTGATCGTGGCCGTTCGTGCCGACGGCTTTCCCGCGCTCGACGCCACCGTGCCGCGCGCCACCCGGTGGTTCGTCGACCAGAGCGACGGGCGCATCGTGCTCGCCGACGGATTCTCGGGCCGCGCCCTCGCCCGGCTCAACACCACGGGGGACGGGCAAGTCCTCGAAGTCGCCCAGAGCGCGAGCGGCGTCGTCATCGTCGACCGGTCGGCGGCGACCGCGCGAACGATCGATGCGTCGGCGCTGCGGCTCGGGCCACCCCAGTCGATCGGACTCGTCGCCGAGCCGACGACGATCGTCGGCGTCAGCCAGGCGGGGCTCGTCGCTGTCGACCCCGCCTCGGCCCAGGGGCTCCTGCTCCCTCCGGGTGGCGACCCGCTCCCGTTCGAGATCGACGCCGGCGGAGCAGGTGACGCCACCAGGATCGCACCCGACGGGGCGGTGTGGACGATCGCGGCCGGCCGCCTGTCGCGAATCACCACGACGGGGCGTCAGACCATCGTCGGCGGCCTGTCCGACGCTCGCTTCAGTCTCGTCGGTGGCACCCCGCTGATCCTCGACGCCGGACGAGGCCGCGTCCGGTTCGGTACCGGCGCGTGGATCGACATGCCCGCCGACGTCGCGATCGACGAACTCGTCGTACAGATCCCGGGCCCCACCGCACCCTGCGGGTGGATCGGTGGCGACGACCGACTGTGGTGCGTGGGCGATGACGGCTTCGACGAGTCGGTGACGATCGACGGACTCGACATCGACGGTGCCGACTCGTTCGCGATCGCCGGCGACGCGGCAGCGCTCGTTCGCCGCTCGCCGTCGGAGATCGTGCGGCTCGACTGGCGCGACGGCACCATCGAGGACGCCGTCGTCGCCGATCCGGCACCCGGCGCCTCGCTCGAGGTCGCCGCCTCCACCGACCTCGTCTGGATCGACGAGGTCAACGGCGGCGTCGTCTGGGCCGTCAACCCGTGGGGTATCACCGCGATCCGCAAAGACGATCAGGCAACCCCACTGCTCGGCGAAGCCGGCGAGCTGCTCGAGGAGGGTGCCGGAGGTCAGGTGCCGAGCGTGCGCGGCGGCGAAGACCGCACCGGCGATGCCGATCGCGAACCCGACGACAACGGCATCGACGACCCCCCGGTCGCGGTCGACGACCCCGTGACCGCTCGCTCGGGCACCAGCGTGCCGATCGCGGTGACCGCCAACGACTACGACCCCGACGGTGAAGCGATCGCGCTGTTCCGTGTCGACCGGCCGGGCTTCGGCAAGGTCGAGATCGCCAACGCCACGACGGTGCTGTATCAACCCGAGCCGGGATTCGTCGGCCTCGACGAGTTCACGTACACCATCGTCGATGGCGACGGCACCGAAGCCACCGCAACGGTCAATATCGAGCTGCTCCCGGTCGACGCTCCCAACCAGGCCCCGATCGGTGCCCCCGACGTCACCGAGACCGGACCGGACGCGGCGGTGATCATCGACGTCCTGCTCAACGACATCGACCCCGAGCGAGACGCGCTCAGGGTGGCGTCGTTCACACCTCCCGATGTCGGCGGCACGATCACCGAGACCAACGCGCCGTCGGGGCTCCCCGGATTGCTGTACCGACCACCGGCGGGCGCGTCCGGAACGGCGACGTTCACGTACCGCCCCGTCGACACGTTCGGAGCGGTCGGCGAGCCGGTCGCGGTTCGCGTCGACATCGCCCAGCCGACCGACGACAATCGGCCACCGATCGTCAAACCGGACGCGGTGCGTGTCCGGCGCGACATCGCGGTCACGCTGCCCGTGCTCGCGAACGACCGCGACCCCGACGGCGATCGCCTGAGCCTCAGCCTCGTCCAGCCGATGCCGCCCGGGATCGACGTCCGGGTGCGGGGCAACGAACTGGAGATCATCGCTCGTGCCGGGGCTGCCGAACTCTCACCGTTCTTCTACTCGGTCGACGACGGGTTCGGTCACGTGGTCAACGGGTCGGTGCTCGTCGCCCTCATCGCCGATCTCGAACCGAATCGCCCGCCGATCGCGAACGCCGACACCGCGTCGGCGGTGGTCGGTAGGACCCAGGTGATCGACGTCCTCGCGAACGACAGCGACCCGGACAGCGACCGGGTGATCCTGGTCAGCGTCGAGCGCGACGCTGACGTGCCGAACGCCGGGGCGATCGCCGTCCAGGGGTCTGCGGTTCTGTACACGGCGGCGCCGATCGCGACCGACGACGACATCGCGATCGACCGATTCACGTACACGATCACCGACGGCAACGGAGGAACGGCGGTGGGCGAGGTCAGTGTCCGCGTGCTCCCGGAGGCGATCGCTGCGCCGCCGTTCGCGCAGGACGACGCGGCGACGACCGACGTCGACGTGCCGGTCACGCTCGACGTGCTCCGTAACGACGGCGACCCGTCGGGCGAGCGTCCGACGATCGTCGGCAGCCCCGGCTGCGCCGGCGGTGGTCGAGCCGTCGTCACCGCCGACGGTCGGGTGACCTTCACGCCGCCGGCTGGTCGGGCCGGGGTGTTCAGCTGCACCTACGAGGTAGGGAACACCCAGGGACTTCGGGATGATGCGACGATCGTCGTCAGCGTGCTCGAGCCGGAGATCACGAATGCCGCTCCGGTGGTCAACGACGAGGACGTCACGATCGTGATCGGCACGACGACCACCGTCGACGTGCTCGCCAACGACAGTGACCCGGACGGACCGCGGTCGGAACTCCGGGTGCTGTCGAGCACTCGACCGACGCTCGGTACCGCCACGCGAACGGGTAGCCGGATCGAGTTCACCGCCGGACCGGTGACCGGGTTCACCACCATCACCTACCAGGTCGGCGACGCGACGACCGGCGTGACGACCGGCCGGCTGGTGTTCCGCATCGTGGAGCCCGACCCCGTTGCCCCGTTCGCCAACGACGACGCCAGAACCATCACCGGTCCCGCCGTCCCGACCACGCTGGCGGTGCTCTCCAACGACGGCGACCCGGATGGCGACGTCGGTGACCTCCGCGTCACGAACGCCATCGTGGTCGCCGGTACGGGCACGGTGACCTTCGACGATGCGTCGGTCACGATCACCACCGAGCCGGACTACGTGGGTGAGGTGGTGGTGCGCTACTCGATCGTCGACGACGACGACCTCGTCGCGAGCGCGCGTGTCGTCCTCACGGTGCTCGAAGAACCCAACCGTCCCCCGGTCGCCGGCGACGATGCGGCGACGGTGCCGAACGGCGGCACGATCTCGATCCCGATCGCGCTGAACGACATCGACCTCGATGGTGACCCGCTCGACTTCTCGATCGTGAGCGCTCCCAACTCGGCGTTGGGTACGGCCCGTCTGGAGTCGGGCGCGCTGGTCTTCGTGGCGGTTCCCGACGCCAGCGGTACCGCCACCGTCGTGTACCGAGTCGACGACGGCGAGGCGACCGACGACGCGACGGTCACGATCACGGTGCTGCCGTGTACCCAATCGCGCCCGACGGCGCCCGATCTCTTCTTCCAGACCGGGTATCAGCAGCCGATCGCGATCGATCTCACGGCGACCGCCGGCAACGGGACGGTCGTCGACGTCGGGGCGCCGCTGTCCGCACCGAGCGGCGTCTACACACCGCCGGCCGGCGAGAACGGCAACATCACGTTCAACTACGCGGTACGGAACTCGTGTCGGATCCAGGCGGTCGGGACCGTCGTGATCGATGTCAACCAGGACCCGCTGGCGACGTCGTACCAGACGGCGATCGGGCGTCGCGAGCAGGTCGTGATCCCGGTCTCGGCGCTGGCATCCGACGCCGAACCCCTGGCCATCGTCGGTTGGGAGAACCTCCCCGAGTGGATCACCGTCGTCGAGGAGCAGCGCGCGCTGTTCGTCGACCCGGCCGGCCGCAGCGGCCGCATCGAGATGACGATCATCGTGGCGGACCCCGGGGGGCTCCAGGCTCGGGTACCCGTCGTGATCGACCTGGTGAATCTGGCACCGGTCGCACAGCCGGATGCCGTGGCGATCACCAACGACCCGGTCGTCGTGTCGCCGCTCGCCAACGACTCCGATCCCGACGGTGACCCGATCAGCCTCGGTGCGGTGCCGGCGAACCTGGTCTTCTCGAACGGCGAGGCCGGCACGATCCAGCAGCTCGCCAACGGTCAGCTCCGCATCGATGCCGCGAGCGGGCTCGGTGTCGCGACGTTCCAGTACACGATCGTCGACTCGCTCGGACTGACGTCGTCGCCGGCGACCGTGACGGTCACCGTGAACCGTTCTCCCGTGGCGCCCACGGTCGAGATCGAGCTCGATGCCGGGACGAGCGTCACGGTGCCGGTGCCTGCGACGGATGCCGAAGGCGGTCCGTTGACGCTCGCGATCATCGGCGACCCGACGCCCCTCACCATCACGGTCGCCGGGCTCTCGGTGACCGTCTCGGCGCCACTGGTCGCCGCCGGGCGGCAGTTCTCGGTCGGGTACCGCGTGACCGACCCGCAGGGTGCGACCGCAACGGGGACGCTCGACATCTCCGTGGAGCTGCCGGTACCGACCACCACGACGACGACCACCACCACGACGACCACCACCACGACGACGACCACCACGACGACCACCACCGTTGCGCCGACGACCACCACGACCACCACCGTTGCGCCGACGACCTCGACGACCTCGACCACGTCGACCACGACACCGACCACGGTGCCGTAGGTCCGGCAGGGCCGGCGTCAGCGGCGGCGGATCTTGAGGGGGTGATCGGCCGAGGTCAGGCAGCGGCCGGTGTCGCAGTCGAACTTCCAACCGTGGAGCGTGCAGACGAGCACGTCGCCGCGACGGCCCGAATCGATCTCGCCGAACACCGTGAGGTCGGCGTTGCGGTGCGGGCAACGGCGCTGCACGACGTAGTCGCCGAGTTCGATCTCGGCCTCGGTCTCGGTCGGCGGGTCGAGCTTGCGGATCGCCTCGGCCTCGGTGCGGCGCATTCGTTCGACCGACAGCGACTTGAAGAAGTTGTAGAGGTACTCGTTGAAGTCGCCCGCGCGCCAACCGGTCCACCGACAGGAGAGGAACAGCGAGTTCGACCAGTCGACCGCCCGATCGGCTGCGACCTGCTCGACGAGCGGTCGTGGGATGTCGAACCGGAACGCGTACGGTTCGCCGTCGAACGGCCGGACCTGTGCGTTGGGGAAGTCGATGACTATCTCGAGGTCCCCGGCGCGGAACAGACAGTTGGCGCCGACCGCGTCGCACAGCGTCGGCGCCATGCGGAGGAGGGGCTCCCACCACGCGGCCAGGGTCGACAGCAGGTCGGTCGATGCGCTCGGCCACGACGCCTTCATGTCGTCGAGCCACGGCATCCAATCGGCTTGGTAGTCGCGTAGGTACGTCCGCTTGTCGTCGAAGATCGCAGCGACCTCGGGCTCGGCGACCGGGTGCCGGGTCGTGATCCCGTCAGGACCGACCTCGAACTCGGTGCCGGGGATGGCGAGTTCGCCACGCCGGCCGCGGTCGGCGAGCAGTTCGAGGAACGCCCGCTGGTCGGGGAAGATCGACATCTCGTCGCCGTCGATCACGTTGAGATGCCACAGGTCCGGGTCGAGGAATGCGGGTGGGCCGGCGCTCGGGACGACCGCTCGGGCGTCGATCGCCTCGACGTACTTCATCGCCCGCGTGAACTGGCTGTCGACCTTGGCTTCGCACAATCGCCGCTTCTCGTCGTCGGGCATGTCGTACACCATCGGGTACCAGATCGCTCCTGAGTACTGGAGCCAGTGCAGGTCGACCGGGCCGTGGGAACGGAGCGCGTCGAGATCGGTGGTCCGACAGTCGTTCTGGTTCACGAGTCGGGACGTCCCGTCGGAGACCATCATCGCCGAGTCGCCACCGGGGCCGTCGGTGATCGACACCTCGGTGTGGATCGCGATCGTCAGACCGGGAGCGATCTCCAGTTCCTCGCCGTCGACGGTCGGCACGAACTCGGTGAACCCGAGCCGACCCAGCGTCCGCCGCTGCTCGCGCGTGGGATAGCCGGGAAGGAGGATCGGGATGTCACGCCGAAGGTGCTCGCGCAGCCACGGCTCGTCGTGGTGGTCGGCGTGCAGATGCGTGACGTACAGGAAATCGGCCTGCTCGATCCGTTCGAGGAGGTCGTCGCTCAGTTGGTCGTTCCGAGGGAAGACGAACCACGAGCCGAAGAATGCGGGGAGGAACCACGGGTCGCACAGGATCGAGCCGCTGTCGGTCTCGACGAGCATTCCAGCGTGTCCGATCGACGTGGCGCGCATGGCTGCGAGGGTATCGGCGTCGAGGAAATGTCAGGTCAGCTGCTCCACGCTAAACGGGAGCGACATGCTGGCCGATACGGCCGGGTACGTCCCGGGTCGATCGGCGAGGCCGGGATCAGGCGACGGGCGGGTCGGTGTACTGCTGACCCGCCCGGGAGACGTGCTCGGTCCACTGGGTGCCGTCCCAGTACCGGAGCTCGAATCGTGACGACGGATCGGCGTACCAGCCGGCGGGTGCGGCACCTGCGCCGGCCGCGGCGCCACCGAGCTCGGTCGGTGCAGTTTCGGCCGCCGGCTCGTCGGCCACCGTGAAGTGGTCGCCGGTGTCGTCGCCCGAGACGGGTTCGTCGGCGGCGGTCGTGGAGACGCCGGCGGCCCACCCCGGTGTCTCGGCGACGGGGTCGCTGGGCGTGTCGGCAGGCTCGTCGGCCGGTGCCGAGTCGGCCCCGGTGTCGATCGGGGTCGGGGTGGCGGCGACGACGGGCATGTCGCGCTGGTTGGAGTGGCCGGTGCCATCGGCATCGCGCGACAGGTACGCGGTGACCGAGCTCCCGGTCGGCACGATCGCGACCACGGTCCACCCGGCCCGCGACTGTTCGGTGAGCTGGTCGGCGAGCGTACCTGCCTCGTAGGACGACACGCTGATCGAGGAGTATTCCTGCATAGGTGGTCACCCTAGTTCGTGCTGCGCATCGTTACTCGGTGCCCCCGTGGCCGCTCTCGCCGACGGTCCGTCGGCGAGGTGTCGACGAGGTGTCGACGAGGTGTCGACGAGGTGTCGAGGGGTGTGAATGGGTCCTTCGTCACGAGTTGACGACGTTGCTGCCATCTGGACGCTTCGGTCGCACATACTGGACGGATGGTCGACACCATGCAGAATCTGACGGCGCTGTTGGCGATCGTCGCGGGGGTCGGCTCCGTGCTGATCCTGGTCGCCCGCGTGCTGGCACCCCGGGTACCCGCTGCGGCGGCGGCCGGGAGGGCCGTCGTGGCGATGCGAGCGCCGTTGACGTTCGCGGTCGCAGCCGTGGCGACCGCCGGGAGCCTCTACTTCTCCGAGAGCGCCGGCTACATCCCGTGCCGGCTGTGCTGGTTCCAGCGGATCGCCATGTACCCGATCGCCGTCGTCGCCCTGGTCGCGTTGCTCCGCCGGGACCGCGCCGCTCGCTGGTACATCCTGCCGCTGGGAACCATCGGGGCTGCCGTGTCGACCTACCACGTCATGATCGAGTGGGGCTGGTTGAACGACTCGGAGTCGTGTGCCCTGTTCGGTCCGTCGTGTGCCGATGTCTGGTTCGAAGCGTTCGGCTTCGTGACGTTGGCGTTGATGGCACTCGCTGGTTTCGTGTCCATCATCGTGCTCAACACCGTGTCGTTCGACTCGGTCGACCCCGAGGAGATCCCGTGAACCTTTCCCGCCGCATCATCACGATCGGGCTGACCGGTGCACTGGCGCTGACCGCGTGCGGGGGCGACGACGACGGTGCGTCGGCGACGAACCCGCCGGCAGCCACCGACGACACGGCCACCGACGACACGACCACCGACGACACGGCCACCGACGACACGGCCACCGACGACTCGGCCGGTCCGGGTGACCCCGGCGATCCGGTGCCCACGATCGCTCCCGATCTGCCCGAGGAGTTCCTCGAAGGTGTCGGCCCGCTCGCGGTCGTCGGCGATCCACTGCCGCCGTACCCCGAGGGCGGTGACGATCCGGCGATCGGGATGACGGCGCCGGTCCTGGTCGGCGAGACGTTCGACGGTGAGCCCGTCCGCATCGACGCAGCCGTCGACGGACCGACCTGGGTGGTGTTCCTGGCCCACTGGTGCCCGCACTGCAACGACGAGATCCCGGTGATCAACCAGCTCCGCGACGAGGGACGTATCCCCGATGGCGTCAATGTCGTCGGGGTGAGCACGGCGTTCAACCCGGGTCGGCCGAACTGGCCTCCGGGCGAATGGCTCGACGATCTGGACTGGACCTTCCCGGCGATCCCCGACGGCATCGACACCGAGCGCGAGACCTACATCGCGGCGGCCGACTTCGGTATCGGCGGGTTCCCGTTCTCGATGCTCGTCGACGGTGACGGCACGGTGACCGCCCGCTGGTCGGGCGGGAGGCCGATCGACGAGCTCGAGTCGCTCGTGACGAGCAACCTCACCATCGGCTGACGCCCGACCGACACCTGGAGCGACGTCGACGTGTCGTCAGTCGAGGGAGCCGAGCTGTTCGGCTCGCGCCAGGACCTCGCGCAGCGGTAGCCCGAGCGATGCGGCAGCGCGCCGGGCGTCGTCGTGCTCGGCCTTGACGCGGTGCCCGCTCACCTTGAGCCGGATCTCGTGGCCGTCGACCTCGACGCTGCGCTCGACGCGCTGCTGCGGCCACCGCCGCACCACCGAGGCCCGTACTCCCAGCGTGCCGGTCTCGTCGATCAGCACCCGACGCGTCTGCTCGAACGCAGCGTCGTCGCACAGCGCGCTGACGGTGTGGGCGGGGCGGCCCTTCTTCATGACGATCGGGGTGACCCACGCGTCGTGGGCGCCGGCGGCGAGGAGCGAGGTGATCGTGTGCGCGAGCACCTCGCCGGTGACGTCGTCGACGTTCGCCTCGAGCAGGTGACACGGTCGGCCGGTCGAGTCGGCCTCGGGCGCGGCCACCGATTCGGAGCTGCCGACGATCGCCTGCACGACGTTGGGACGCCCCGGAGGGTCGGCGGTGCCCGCACCGAACCCGGTTGCAGCGACCGTCATGGCCGGCATCGGCCCGCATGCGTCGCCGAGCACGGTGAGGAGCGCCACGCCGGTCGGCGTCGACAGCTCCATCGTGGTGTCGACCCCGGTCGTCCGGGCGTCGGCCGCGACGAGGAGTCTCGTGACTGCCGGCACCGGGTTGGGTAGCCGACCGTGGGCGGTGTCGACCGTGCCGTGGCCGACCGCGATCGGTGAATAGGTGACTCGCTCGACGCCGAGGTCGTGCAGTGCGGCGCAGACGCCGACCACGTCGAGGATCGAGTCGAGTGCGCCGACCTCGTGGAGTTCGACGTCGTCGGGGTCCATGCCGTGGATCGCTCCCTCGACCTCGGCGAGCCGCCGGTAGACGGCGAGCGCGTTCGCGGCGACCGGTGCGGGCAGGTCGGCGTCGGCGATCAGCGCGAGCACCTCGCTCGCCGGCCGGTGCGGATGGTCGTGGTCGTGGTCGTGGTCGGGTGCGTCGATCGCGATGTTGGTCCACAACGACCCGACGCCGCACCGCTGCACCGGTTCCCACGTCGCGGCGTACCCGTCGAGACCGAGCGCGCCCCAGGCGTCCATCACGGCCAGACGGTCGGCGCCGGCGTCGATCAGCGAGGCGAGCAGCATGTCGCCGGCCACCCCGGCGCAGCAGTTGAACCAGACGGTGGGGGTCATGCCCGCAACATTCGCACGATGGCGGATGCGGCACCGAAGCCGTTGTCGATCCCGACCACGCTGACGCCGCTCGCGCACGACGCGTGCATCGCGAGCAGGGCGGTCACGCCGTCGAGTCCGGCCCCGTACCCGACCGAGGTCGGCACGGCGACGACGGGACACGAGGTGAGGCCACCGATCACGCTCACGAGGGCACCCTCCATGCCGGCGACGGCGATGATCGCGTCGGCGGAGGTGATCTCGTCGAGGTGGGCGAGCAGTCGGTGGAGCCCGGCGACGCCGACGTCGTGACGGCGGTGCGCCTCGATGCCGTAGGCGGCGAGGGTGACGGCGGCCTCGTCGGCGACAGGGATGTCGGCGGTGCCGGCGGTGATGACGAGGACCCGTCGACCGTTCGAGACGGCTGGTCGCCGCCAGAGCAGCGTGGTGCCGTGCTGTTCGGCTCCTGGATGGGCGGCGGTCAGTGCCGTGACCTGGTCGCCGTCGGCGCGGGTCACGAGCACCGGCCCCTCGCCGTGCTCCAGCAGTTCGCCCACGATCCGCACGCACTGTTCGGCCGACTTGCCCGGGCCGTAGACCGCCTCGGGGACGCCCTGCCGCAATGCTCGATGGTGGTCGACGAGAGCGTCGCCGACGTCGGCGAACGGGAGCCGTCGCAGGGTGCGCACGGCGTCGTCGGCCGACACCGACCCGTCGCGGATGCCGTCGATCAACTCACGCAGGTTCGCCTCGTCCACGCCGCCATCGTGCCAGACACATTCCGAATCGGCACAGGTCGCGGCGGGCCGGCCGCGTAGCCTCGTCTCCCATGACCAGCGAACCGTCCGTCGACCCGTCGAGCGCTCCGCCGAGCGTCGGGTTCTTCGGACCGTTCGGGACGTTCACCGAGCAGGCGCTCCGCACCCAGGTCGACCTCGTCCGAGGTGAGGTCACGGCGTTCCGCACGGTGCCCGACGTCCTCGACGCCGTCACGGCCGGCGAGATCGATCTCGGCTTCGTGCCGATCGAGAACTCGACCGAGGGCATGGTCAACTTCACGCTCGACGCGCTCGCGTTCGACCATGAACTGATCATCGTCCGCGAGGTCGTGCTCGACATCCACATGTGTCTCGCGGCACGACCGGGGACCCGCCTCGACGAGGTGACCGAGGTGCTGTCGATCCCGGTCGCGACGGCGCAGTGTCACCGGTTCCTCCGAGAGCACCTGCCGACCGCGGAGATCCGGACCGCGGTGTCGACCGCCGGCGCGGCCCAGGCGGTGAGCGACGACGAGACGCCAGGTCTCGCCGCGATCGCTCCGCAGGTGGCCGCGCAGCGGTACGGACTCGATGTACTGGCCGACAACATCGAAGACCACGAGGCCAATCAGACCCGCTTCGTGGTGGTGGCGCGGAGCGGCGTGCCGGCACCGACCGGGCACGACCGCACGGCGCTCGTGGTCTACCAGCGTGCCGACGAGCCGGGCAGTCTGATCTCGATCCTGCAGGAGTTCGCAGCCCGACGCCTGAACCTGTCGAACCTGATCTCGCGACCGACCAAATCGGGTGGGCTCGGCGACTACTGCTTCATCGTGTTCGCCGAGGGTCACGTCGCCGACGATCTGATGGCCGACACGATGCGGGCGCTGCACGCCAAGCAGGGAGCGGTGAAGTTCTTCGGGTCGTGGCCACGGGCCGATGAGCGAGCCCTCGACGCACGGGAGCACGCCGACGAACGCTGGCGTGCGGCCGACGACTGGGTCGGCGAGATCCGCCGCGGCGTCGGCACCTGAACGCTACGAGGTGACGCCGATCGGGTCGGGCACCGGACCGATTAGGTCGGGTGCCGGACACGGGTCGGGTATGGGGGCGCCGACGGTCCACGGGCGCGGGCACGGCCGGTGTTCGAGCGCGGCGATCCAGCGGGCCACGTAGTCGGTGATCGCGTAGGCGCCCGCTCGCGTGACGTGCGTGCCGTCGTGGAACCAGTCCTGCCGACCGTCGCTGTACTCGAACCAGTCCGCGAGGACCACGTCGGTGTACTGGGGCAGCGTCGTCAGTCGACGGAGGTCGACGTTGTTCTCCTGGTAGGCCCGCCGCGCCGTGTCGCGCCGCACGGTCTCGTTCTGGGTGAACCAGACGATCGTGTGTGCGCCCTTCGCTCTGGCGCCGTCGACGACCGCGTCGAACTCGCGCGGGAAGTCGCTGAACCAGTCGTTGTACCCGGCCTTGACCACGACGATGTCGAGCGTGCCGGGCGTCCCGAGGATCGCCTCGACCGCGGTGTTCGGCGTGCGGTAGGTGACGTTGCTGAAGCACGACGGTCGGAGGAGACGCCGGCACGATTCGGCGTCGATGACCGAGTCGAAACCGCGCAGGGCAGCCCACGAGTCGGTGTAGACGTCGATTCCGGCGAGCGTCGAGTCGCCGACGAGCATCACCCGCGACCGGGTCGGCGTGTTGGGCGGTGGCGGAGTGGTCGCCGCGACGGAGGCCCCGGCGAACCAACCGGCCAGGTCGACGACGAGGTCGGTGCCGGCCAGCGACCAGTACGCGAGTCCGCGGTCGCCGACACGGGTGATGGCGGTGTTGGCGATCGTGTGGTTCCAGAAGGCCGGATTGACCGCTGACGTCGCCGGCCGTGGGGCGCCGGCGGGGTATGCGGTGACGAAGCCGGCGCGGTCGGCGTCGGTGACGGTGACGTTCGTGACGACCGAGGCAGCGGCCCCTCCGGGGACGTGTGCGTCGATCGGGAGCTCGATCGCACCTCCGGGGTGTAGCCGCGGGCGGTCGATGCGTGTGTCGAGCAGCCGTGTCGGGCTCAACGGATGGAAGAGCCCGTCGGTCGTGTCGGCGGCCGTGGGCCCCGTGAACCAACCGGTCAGGTCGACGATGACGTGACCGCCGGTCAACGACCGGATCGTCAAGCCGGCCGGCGACACGGGAGCGATCAGCGATGCCGCCGTGGCCTGGCCGCTGCCGTCGAGGTTCATGAACGACGTGGTCCGCACGGGTGTACCGGCCGGCCGGACCGACAGGTAGCCGGGAGCCGGGTCGCCGACACTCGTCACGTTGACGGCCAGCGCGGTGGCGTCGGGATCGACCCCCGCCGGGAGCGGAATCGTGAGGTCGCCGTTCCGGCCGAGCGGCTTGGCGCCACCGGCGGGGGTGCGGGTGTCGACGAGCCGTCGCGTGGTGACCGAGACCAACCGCCCCGACCGCGACGACTCGGCTCGAACGAACACCCCCGACACGTCGACGACGAGTTCGCCGGGCACCAACTGGAACAGCTCGATCGCTCCGTCGTCGCCGACCGGGACGATCGTCGAATTCGACGTGACGCGATCGGTCCGCGTGTTCAGCGTCGACGCGAGCGGGCGGTCGGCTCCGCCCGGGTAGGCGGTGACGAACGCCGGTGTCGAGGTCGGGAGCGCGGTCACGGTGACGGCGACGGCCGTCGCGTCGGGTGCGATTCCCGGACGGCCCACGATGTCGACCCGGAGTGTCGAGGCGTCGAGGCGGGTGCAGCCGCATGCTCGCTCGCGGGTGTCAGCGAGTCGAAGCGGACCCACAGGCGCGTATGCGGTCGCCGCCGACGTCGCGAGCGCGTTCGCCGGGGTGTCGTCGGACGTTGCCGGAACTGCGCCGACGGAGGCCACGACGGTGGCAGCCGCGAGGAGCGTCTGTCCTACTCTTCCAGCCATGAGTGCAGCCCCCGTCTCCGTCGTCACCGGTGCCAACTCCGGCATCGGGCGTGCCACAGCCTTGCATCTGGCCGAATCCGGTCACAATGTGTTCGGAACGGTCCGATCGATCGCACGGGCGGGCAAGCTGCTCGAAGCGGCGGAGGAACGCGGGGTCGGCATCGAACTCGTCGAGCTCGACATCGCCTCCGATTCGTCGGTCCGCGATGGCTTCGCGCAGATCCTCGAACAGGCCGGCAGCGTCGACCACCTGGTCAACAACGCCGGCATCGGCGGCAACGGTGTCGTCGAGGAGACCTCGGCGGAGCGGCTGCTCGACGTCGTCAACGTCGACCTCTGCGGCGCGGTCCGATGTCTCCAGGCGGTCATGCCGGGCATGCGCGTGCGTGGGAGCGGCACCATCGTGAACATCACGTCGGTCGCCGGGCGACTGGCCGGGATCGCCCAGGCGCCGTACGTCGCGGCGAAGTGGGCGCTCGAGGGCATCAGCGAGCAACTCGCGATCGAGGTGGCCCCGTTCGGTGTGCGCGTCGCGATCATCGAGCCCGGTGTCACCAAGTCGTCGATCTTCGGCAAGAACGCCGACGCACCGAACGAATCGGGTGCGTACGGGCCCCACTACGAACGCATGCTGCAGATGTTCGCGGCCGGCTACCACCACGCGACCGACGCCGTCGAGGTCGCCCGGGTCATCCTGCACGCGATCGAGACCGACGATCCGAAGCTCCGCTACCCGGTCAGCTGGGGCGGACCCGAGATCGTCGCCGGGCGGGCGGCGATGACCGACGAGCAGTGGGTCGAGCTGGGGCGTGCGGAGACACTCGACGATTACGTCGCCCAGTTCGGCGAGTACTTCGGGCTCGACATCTCGCTCTGAGTCGGGGCCGGCGCTGGTTGGCCGACTGATGGCATCGTTGGGGCGTCGCAGGCTGCTCGACGACACGATCGTCGACGTCACGCTCGACGCGTACACATCGTCGGCAACCGCGGCCTGATGTCGAAAGGCACGTTCGTGCACGAGACATCACCCGCGTGGAGATCCACGAGTCATCCAGCGAATGGTGCCGACCCGGCCGACGAGCCGGGCCAGAGACGGGCACTGGGCAACGCGGATCGTGCAGGGACGGCCAGCGGCACATATGGGTCGATCGCGGTCGGCCAGGCCAAGATCTGAACGGCAGAACAGGAACGTGAGGCTCAGGCCGGCGCGTCCGGGAGGATGACATGACGACACGACAGGTACCCAAACCGAGCGACTTCGCCGAGCTGTTGAAGTTCCAACGGCCCACCTTGAACCGCACGCAGGCGCGGTTGGCGCGTGCCCACACGATCGCCGACCTACGCGACATCGCCAAGCGGGTCACGCCGAAGGCACCGTTCGATTACACCGACGGTGCCGCCGAGAGCGAGCTGACGCTCGCACGGGCACGACAGTCGTTCCGGGACATCGAGTTCCACCCGGCCATCCTGCGCGACGTCTCCGATGTCGACACGTCCTGCACCGTTGCCGGGGGCACGTCGGCGATGCCGTTCGGGATCGCCCCGACCGGCTTCACCCGGATGATGCACACTGCCGGCGAGCGCGCGGGGGCCGCGGCGGCCGGTGCCGCCGGGATCCCGTTCTCGCTCTCCACCGTCGGCACGACGACACCCGAGGAGGTAGCGGCCGCGAACCCGAACGGACGGAACTGGTTCCAGCTGTACATGTGGAAGGACCGCGACCGCTCGATGGCCGTGATGGAGCGGGCGGCGACGAGCGGGTTCGACACCCTGCTCGTGACCGTCGACGTGCCGGTCGCCGGTGCCCGTCTCCGCGACCGGTACAACGGGCTGACGATCCCGCCGACGCTGACCGGCCGTACGGTCCTCAACGCGATCCCGCGCGTGCGCTGGTGGTTCGATTTCCTGACCACCGAACCGATCGGGTTCTCGTCGTTCAAGAATTTCGACGGGACCGTCGCCGAACTGCTCGATTCGATGTTCGACCCGACGGTCGACTTCGACGACCTGGTGTGGATCAAGGACCAGTGGCCCGGCAAGGTCGTCGTGAAGGGCGTGCAGACGCTCGACGACGCCCGCCGATGCGTCGAGCTCGGCGTCGACGGTGTGCTGCTGTCGAACCACGGCGGCCGCCAGCTCGACCGGGCACCGGTGCCCTTCGAACTCCTGCCGTCGGTCGTGGCCGAACTCGGTGGCGACACCGAGGTGATGATCGACACCGGCATCATGTCGGGTGCCGACATCGTCGCTGCGGTCGCGCTCGGCGCCCGCTTCACACTCGTGGGCCGGGCCTACCTGTACGGGCTGATGGCGGGCGGACGTGCGGGCGTCGACCGGGCGATCGCGATCCTCTCCGACGAGATCGTGCGCACCATGAAGCTGCTCGGTGTGCGGTCGCTCGACGAACTCGAACCCGGTCACGTGACGCAACTGCGCCGCTACCTCCCGGTCACCGACTCCTGAGGGGTGCCGACCAGCCGGGGTGTGTGGCGGAACGGGGGGGATTCGAACCCCCGGACCCGTGAAGGTCGTCCGCTTTCAAGGCGGGTGCAATCGTCCACTCTGCCACCGTTCCGTCGCCCAGGTTACTGATCCGGCAGCGGCGCGCACCGGGTTCGGTTTCTGGACCGTCCGCACATAGACTCGCTGGCGGAGAAGTGCCAGAGCGGCCGAATGGGATGCCCTGCTAAGGCATTGACCGGGGTAACTCGGTCCGTGGGTTCAAATCCCACCTTCTCCGCCACGAGCCGAACCCCTTGGGGTTCGGCTCGTTTCGCGTTCGGGTCCGTGCCCGCGATGCGCTGCTCAGGCGTTGAACGGGGTGACTCGGTCCGTGGGTTCACATCCCACCTTCTCCGCCACGACGACCGCGAGCACCGCGATCGAGTTGCTTACAACGGTGTCATTTGGTTGCGGTTCGATGACGACGATGTTGCGGTTTGATGACGGAACGAGTAGACCTGGGGTTCGCACGTCGGCAACCGACGGGCGTGACCACACACCGAACACCCCACGATTCGATGCGACGTTCCGACGACACCTCTCCGTTCGATCACGAACACGAGACCAGCGCCGACCTGACCCAGGAGTTCTGGGGTGCCGATCACCGGCACGACCGATGGGCGCAGGGCGACCGGTCGACCCGCCGCAATCGCCGGGTCGACGACACCGGTTCGATGCGGGCGCTGCGAGACGGCGTGGCCGCCTTCCGTCCCCAGCGGGTGGAACTGCGCGACCCGACCGGACAGGTCCGGCGCACACGAGCGCACGGTGCGCCTCGGCCCACAGCTCCGTCGATGTCCGATCGGCGTGCGCACGCCACGATCGGGGATCTCGCCGCCGGCCACTTCGACGATCGTCTCGACCTCGACCGCGACGACGACCGCGACCACGACCATGACCTGCCGCTGACGCCGGTCGGCCCAGCGACACAGCGCCTCGGGCTCGGTGCGGTCGACCCGCTGCTCACCCGCCTCGGCGCGCTCGTACTGGTCGGGGTGCTGCTCGTCCCGCTGGCCCTGGCGCTGCGACCGTCGTCTCCCGAGGGGCCCGATACGTTCCAGATCGACGCGCCCGTCGAGCAGGGCGGCGTCGCGGCGGGTGCCGCCCCGGTCGCCGACACCGCACCGTCAGCGACCGACCCGTCCATCGCCGTCGACGGCGAAGCGTCGGCCCCGACCGACGCGGCCTCGGCATCGGAGACGACCGCCGTCGTCGCCTCGTCGGCCGCGCCGGGCGTCTCCTCCTCGGACACGACGACGTCCACCGAAGCGGCGGCGAACGCCACTTCCTCCACGGCGGTGTCCGTCGGCGACGCGACCGAGAGCGTCGACTCGGGTATCTCCGGTGCGGCCACCGCCGAGGTCGCCGCCGAGCGGATCGTCCCCGAGTGCCCGCAGACCTACACCGCTGCCCCCGGCGACTCGTGGTATGGCATCGCCGACGCCGCCGGTGTCTCGCCCACCGCATTGATGGCCGAGAACTTGGCGACCGTCCACACCGTCATCCTCGCCGGTGACGACATCTGCCTGCCGAGCGGCGCCACCATGCCGACGCCGCCGACAACCACCCCGACGACCACGCCGACCGACACGACCACGCCGACCGACACGACCACGCCGACCGACACGACCACGCCGGCCGCGCCGACCACGACCGACGCGCCGACCACGACGGTGGCGTCGACGACGCCGTCCGGTTCTCCCGGCACCGGCGCCTCGGTCGACGAGGTCAAGGCCGTCATCCGCAGCATCTTCCCGGAGAGCGAGTGGGACACGGCGTTCACGATCGCCGACCGAGAGAGCCGCTTCGTCCCGACCGCCTACAACGGGTGGTGCTGCTACGGGGTGTTCCAGATCTACTGGAACGTGCACCGGAGCTGGCTCGACGATCTGGGGATCACCTCGTCGTCCGATCTGTACGACCCGCTCCTCAACGTGCGGGCGGCGTACGCGATCTGGCAGCGCGCCGGCAACAGCTGGTCCCCCTGGTCGACCTACGACGGCTGACCTGACCGAAGCGTCGCGGACGGTCGTTGCGGATCCGAGTGGGGTTCGTCGTCCGACCGGTCTAGAATCTTCCCCGCTCAGCGCCCGTAGCTCAACGGATAGAGCATCTGACTACGGATCAGAAGGTTTGGGGTTCGAATCCCTACGGGCGCGCTGACCGGATCCACGGATCTACCAGGTCCGATACCGAACGAGGGCCCCGCCGAGAGGCGGGGCCCTCGTGCGTTCTCGCCCAGGGCTTCACGAGGTCCGCAGGACGTGATGCCGAGCGCGCACCCCGGAGGCTGCGATGTGTTGCTGTCGGGGACGCACCATCCTCGAGTCGCGCGTGGACCAACGTGAGCGAGCGCAGACGTTTGCGGGCGCTCGAATCAGGGTACGGAGCGGACGAGGCGGTCGGGCGACGAACCACCGCCCGGCCCTGACCGACGAGGAGGCCCCGATTGGCAGACGTCGCGATCATCACCGAAGCATGCATCGACACGAAGGATCGCGCGTGCGTCGAAGTGTGCCCGGTGCAGTGCATCTACGAGTACGACCCCGGACAAGGGGTGCTGTTCGCCGAGGATCAACCCGACGCGGGGGTGGTGAACACCCATCAGCCGGCCCCGGACGCGATCGGCATCTTCGCCGACACGTTGCTCTACGTCAACGTCGACGAATGCACGGCGTGCACGGCCTGCTACGAACCGGGCGTGTGCCCGGTGGGCGCCATCTATTCCGCCGACCTGGTCCCGGACGGTTCCGCTTCCGCCAAGTACAACGACGACGACCCACATGCCGGACACGACCACACGTTCTTCCTCGAGCACACCCGCGCCGTGTTCGCCGACTGAACTCGTCGGCCGCGGCGAGACCAGCCGGGCACCGGTGTTCTGACGCCGATCACTTCCGCAGACGGGTCACGACGACGGTCGATGGCGCTCCGGATGGAGTCTCGGCGCCAGCGCGAACGAGGCCAACCAGAACGCAACGCCCGTTGCCGCGACGATCGACAGCACGGCGCACGACCGGGAGACCTCCCGACGTCCGGGGTTCGATTTCGGACGGAACATCAGACGTCCCCATCCCCCCGTTCGTCGGGTCCATCGGCGAAGTCGTCTGGGTCGGCCGAGTCGATGAACGATCTGAACTCTTGGGTGATCCGATCGATCTCGTCGTCGGTGAACGGCTGCGACGGGTCCTGCATGATCGCCACCGATGCTGCATCGAACACCTCGCGACGCACCGTCACCGGAGCATCGACCCGCAGCGCCAGCGCCAGACCGTCACTGGGCCGGGCGTCGATCCTCCGATCGCCGTGTTCGGTGTGCAGCCCCAGTTCGGCGATGAACGTCCGTTCGGCCATCGCGACGATCGCGAGATCGCTGACCTCGGCGCCCGCCGCGTCCATCGCAGCGACGAACAGATCGTGGGTGGTGGGTCGAGGAAGCTCGACGTCGGCGAGCGCGAAGCCGATCGCCTGAGCCTCGGTCGGCCCGATGAAAATGGGCAGCACGCGATCGGACGCCTCGAGTCGCCCGAGCAGCACGATCGACAGTCCCGTCGACGGCTCGACCTGCAATCCGAGCACCTCCACGGGCATCGCCTCGCCCGGCGCGTCCCCGTGATCGTGGTCCGGCATCATCCTGTGTCCTCCTCCATACCGCGCGACTACCCCGATCGAGCATCGGGCAGACGCGTCCGGTGATCGCCGACGGGCCCCCGGCCGGACGTCCGAACGGATTCGCCCGGCTACGCGGCGTCGACGCGGACCGCGCTTCGGAGCCGGCGGAGCGCGGACTTGAGCAGGCGCGACACCTGCACCTGGCCGATGCCGAGTTCCGAACCGATGTCCTTCTGGGTCCGATCCTCGAAGTAGTACCAGTAGAGGACCTTCTTCGATCGTGTGTCGAGGTTCTGTACGAGCCTCACCACGTCCAGCCGCTCCACAGGCTCCGGCAGCTGCAGGTTCGTGGCGACCAGGCGGTCGGCGATGTTGCCGTGTTCGCCGTCCTCACGGTCGATCGACGTCGTTCGGTACGCGGCGTTCGCGTGCAGGGTCGTCGTGACTGCGTCCCGGTCGAGGTTGGCACGTTGCGCGATCTCCTCGTCGGTCGGCGGGCGTCCGAGTCGTTGCTCGAGCCGCTCGCTCGTGCCCAGCACGAGCGAGCGGAGGTCCTTCGACGTACGTGAGACCGACAGCGCCCACGTCCGGTCGCGGAAGTGTCGACGGATCTCCCCGTCGATGGTCGGGCGTGCGTAGCTCTCGAACGTGGTCGGACGGTCCGGCTCGTACCGGTCGGCAGCCTTCACCAGACCGAGCCGGGCGACCTGCGTGAGGTCGCTGAGCGGTTCCCCACGTCCGCTGAACCGTCGTGCACACTGTTCTGCGAACCAGTTGTACTCCTCGACGATGCGATTTCGCAGTTCGACATCGCCGGTTCGGCGGTATCGGCGGGCAATTCGGTCGACGTTGCACGACGCCGACAGTGACTTCGTAGGCATTCGGGACCTCCGGCACGGATCTCGGGCGAATGATGCGACGTCAGCGCCGTGCCGTCGCTGCTCGTCGCGTCGACGACGCGATCAAGGTCCAGGACCGGTCGAGGTCTTCAAGGTTCCCCGATGTGCGCCGGCTCAAACCTTGGTGACGCGAACGTCGCGCTGGTGCTCGATGCCGGCGACCACGGTCGACGCCGGCGGCGCCCGGGTCGCGACGTGGGTGCGTGGTCCGTCCGACGGTTGCCGATCCTGCCTGGCGGGTAGGTGTCGGTCCGTGAGCGAGCACACACGCCGATCGACACCGACGTCGACCATGTCCCGGCCCGATGCTGGGAGGACGCGATGACCGGGCCACCGGGCGACGACGACCCGACACTCGACCAACCCGGAGCGGAAGACGGCGCGATCGACGAGACCGAGCGCCGCGCCGTCGAACGTTCGACGTCGGAGGTGCTGGGAGCCGGAGTCCGCCGGGACGGACACGGCGAGATCGTGCCCGACCCCTATCCGTCGGGCGACGAGGATGAACCGGACCACGACGTACTGGATGAGCATCGTGACGACGTTGACGTCGTCACCGGGCAATCCGGTGTCGGACGGCGCGCGGCCGACACGCAGGGCTTGACGACGGCCGACGCAGACACAGAGAGCGCAGACACGCACGACGAGACCGGCGACGCGGTGACGGAGTGAGCGGCTGCCCGGGCGTCCGGTGAGCGAGTGGACTGAACCGCGCGGGCGAGCTGCGGGGTTGTGACCGCCGGATCGCGGGTAGTCCAGTCGACGTGACCGACGCACGACTCGACGCCACCTTGCACGCCACCGACTTCGGCATCACCGTCGTCAGCGACATCGGGTGTCCGTGGGCGCACGTGGCGATCCACCGGCTCGAACGTGAGCGCCTCCGTCGGGGTTTGGACGTCGAGCTGCCGGTCGACCATCGCGCCTTTCCGCTCGAGCTCATCAACGGCCGGCCGACGCCGAAAGAGGTGCTCGACCGGGAGATTCCACTCTGTGAGCGTCTCGAACCCGACGCCGGCTGGGGGCAACCGCTCGACCCGTGGTCGTTTCCCGTGTCCACGTTGCCGGCCCTCGAAGCGGTACAGGCCGCCAAGGAGCAGGGGGCGGCGCAGAGCGCGGCACTCGACCTCGCGCTGCGGCGCGCGATGTTCGCCGAGTGGCGTTGCATCGCCGTCTTCCCGGTGGTTCTCGAGGTCGCGGCCGAGGTCGAGGATCTCGATGTCGACCGGTTGAGCGTCGAGATCCGCACCGGTCGACCGCGTGCCGAACTCTGGGCGGACCTCGACCAGCTCGCGACCGAGGTGCCGGGCAGTCCGACATTCGTGCTTCCGGATGGTTCGATCGTCCACAACCCGGGCGTCGAGATCGGTACCGACGACGACGGATGGCCGACCGTCGAGCGGGACGAACCCGAAGCGATCGCCGACCTGGTCACGGCAGCGCTGGCGGTCGGTCGCGCCGACTGAGCGACAGCCGGCACCTCCCGTGATCGAACACGGTCACGGATCGGTGATCAGCCGAGGTCGGGCTCCGGGACGACGAGAAGTGGCACCTCGCTGACGCGCCGGAGATCGTCGACCACCGAATCGTCGAAGAGGCGACCGAACCACCCGCGCTGGTGGGCGCCGAGCACGACCACGTCGACGTCGTGCTCGCTCGCCACGGCACCGATCGCCGTGGCCGGATCGCCCACTTCACCGACCGGAGCTGCGTCGACGCCGAGTGCTGCGACCTGCTGTGCGGCAACGAGGCGTGCATCGTTGATGGCATCCTGCGTTCCGGCACCCCCGTCGAGCCGCATCGCCGACACGACCGGGACCGGCGGGTAGGGGTAGCCGTAGATCGGACCCCAGCGCGGGGTCGACCCGTGGGCGGCCGGCTCGACGTGTACGGCGAGGTAGGTCGCGTCGGGCCCGAACAGCGACACCGCGGTCAGCGCGGCGAAGTGCGCAGCATCGGTCTCGTCGATGGCCAACAGCACGGTCGTCATGAGGACCAGCTACCCGATTGGAGCGAGTTTGATTCATGGTCCTGCCCGGCCGCCGGCCGTCGCAGCCGCTGAACCCGGTTCATTGGTAGGTGATCAGATCGGGGACGGGAGCGAGATCGAGCACCTCCCATGGCTCGAAGATGTCGATGTCCTCGTCGAAGAACAGCTTGAAGCCGTTGTGCAGCGGCGGGTCCACCGCGACGATGTCGTAGGTGCCCAGCTTCTGGGCCTGCGTGCCGAAGCCGTCCATGTGGATCACGATCGCCACACCCGCCGGTTCCCGGAGCAACTCGCGGCGCGTGAGCATCCGCGCCTGGAACTGGTGAACCACCAGCATCTTCTCGGGCAACGAGTGCTCGGCGACGAGCGAGGCGAGGTAGTCGGCCACCTCATTGACCTCCGTGGCGTCGACCTGCCCGACGACGTCGCCGGGCACCTGACCGGGTCCGACGTTCCACTCCGGGTCGAGGGCCACGTGGACGTTCGGCTCACGGAGGAACGACTCGTATCGACGAAGCTCGCTCAGGAAGTCGCCCTGGCCCGGTTGGATGTCGAGGATCAACAGCAACCCGTGCTCGGTGGCCGCGTCGAGATAGCGCTGGACGTGTTCGGCGCTGGACGGGGATCGATAGAGGCCGGCGTCGCCGGGCGAGCTGGTCGCGATGGTGGCGATCAACTCGAATGCTCCCTGCACCGGCCGGTCACCGGCACCGTACGGCTCGGCGATGGCCGCCAGACGATCGGCGGCCTCGTCCGGGGGCTGCTCGCCCAGGACCCCCAGCCGCGCATCGGTGTCGTTGCCGTAGAGCGCGACCAGTCGGCGGCTCGGAAACAGCGGTTCGGGCGACGGGCAGGTCTGCGACGTCGTCGCGGGCTCGCCGGCGATCCATCCGACGACGTCGACGACGAGATCGGTCGCACCGTGATTGAAGATGCAGGTACGACCGGCCTGGTCGATCGGTGCGATGACCGCATTCGCGACGGTGTCGCCCGCGCCGTAGTTGACAGCTGACGTGACGGGTCGGTCGCCGACGTGCACGGTCAGGAAGCCCGGTTGGCGGGCGCCGACCGCGGTCACGCTGAGGATCGCCGCCGAGGCGTCGGCGGGAACGCCGGCTCTCCCCACCACCTGGACGGCGGTCGACGAGTGCGGCCCACGAACACCGACGCCGGAGGACGCGCCGTCGACCGTGGCTCCGCCCGGGCGCGAGTCGACGAGTCGACCCGAGGAGGGCAGCATCTCCGCCGCTTCGAGCGTTCCCATCAGATCGACGACGAGGTGTGTCGAACCCACGGTCGCGATGCAGATGTCCCCGGCGGCGTCTGGCTCGACGAATGCGGCGACGGCGATCGTGTCGCCGGCAGCGAAGTTCAGGGTGGACGCCGGCTCCGACCTCGCCCCGCAGCGATGCACGGCGAGGTAGCCCGGGGTGGTGGCGTCCACCGCGGCGATCGAGACGATGAGCGGCCCGGTCGGGAGCGTGGTCCGGCCGGTCACCGGTACGCGGAGGATGTCGCCGGTCGCGACCGGGCCGATCGAACTCATCCTGCCGTCGACCGTTCGGCCGCCGGCTCGCGAATCGACCAGGCGGATCGGGACACCTTGGTCCTCGAACTCCTCGTCGGTCAGCAGGTGGGTGAGATCGACGACCAGGTGCGTGGTCGTGAGCACGTAGATGCACGCCCGACCCCGATCGTCGAGCGGTGCCACGGCCAGGACGGCGACGACCTCGCCCGCCCCGTAGTTGAGGTTCGAGGTGTCGGGTCGTGCCGTCCCGCATTCGAACACGACGGCGTGGCCGGGACCGCTGGCATCGACTGCGATCAGGTTGAGGACAGCCGCAGCGGGAGCCTCGATCCGGCCCGCCCGGTCGGCGACGGCCACCTCGAGCACCGTGCCACCGCTCACCGGTCCTGTCGCCTCGAATCGCCCGTCGATCGTCGTGCCGTTCGGCCGGGTGTCGACGATCCTGCTGGTTGCGGACACCGCCGCACCGGCCGGAGCGACCGGCCGTCCGACCGACACCGCCGTGGCGAACAACGTCAACACGATGACGACGCGGGTGAAGCGCATTCGGCGGCGTCGGAGCGAGACGAGTTCCGAACGAGTTGGAGGTGCCATGTCGACGGACCTACCCGACGGTCGTCGACTTCATGCACCGCCGGTCGGTGGCGACCTGGTCGGGACGAGCGCCGATGTCGCCGACCAGTCCGACACGTCACCGGCGATCGTCGCGCGTATGGATGCGCCGAGCGACGGGGTCGCGCGTATGGATGCGCCGAGCGACGGGTAGGTGGGTACCAGGCAGATCGCGACGACAGGAGGTCCACCATGGCTCGACGACACGACGACGCCCGCCGGCATCCGGCATCACGCCCGCCGGCGACGAACATCGAAGCATGCCGTCGGCGAGCGACACCGCGACCTGCTCGGCTCCGAACAACTCGCCTCGCTCACGACGGGCAGGTCCTCGGAACGATCGGCGCGTGATGTCTCCTGAACCGGACCCCGGCACCGAGGACAGCGTCAGCGTTCGCGAGTGGGTCGAGCGACGGATGCCCGTCGCCGACCTCGCTTCGACGTCGGAACCCGAACCCGTCCTGCTCCGGCACAACGCGGTCGCGATCGCGCGTGATCCGGACGCTGCCCGATCGGTGGTGCTCGCGTGGGAACGGATCCTCCCCGAGGATCGCGCCGTCGGCTTCCTCGCCCGAGGTACCTCACCGGAACAACGGGACGTATCCGGTCGCGCCGACGCTGCGGGGGTCACGGGCCACGCCGCTGCTCGTGTCGTGCGCGGGGGTGTCCCCGGAGCCGTCCTCGGGGCGTTCGTGGTCGCCGTCGCCGTCTGGATCATGGAAGGGTCGACCACGGTGCTGATCGGGGCGTTGCTCGGCGGCGCTGCGTTCGGCTTCGTGGCCGGCGGCATGATCAGCTTCGCGACCGGCACCGGGTGGGGCGCCGCGTACCGGGACAGCTTCGTCGACGAGGAGCAGACCGACCTCCTCGTCGTGTCCATCCACTCCGACGACGAGGCACCGATCGCCGAGGCGGCTGACGCAGTCTCCGGTGTCGAGGCGGTGGAACTGTTCTTCGTCGACCGGACGGGTGGGAGTTCTCGGCTGCGTTGAGGCGACGGCCGAGACGACGTCGGCACCGATCATCGACGTCGGCGGGTGATGGTTGCGTGTCCGCCCCCCCAAACTGCGTCGAAGGCGACCGGCGACGCTCGCTGGGGCAGAACTCCGCTGGGTCAGAACACCGCTGGGCAGAACTCCGCTGGGTCAGGACTCGGTGTCCGTCGCTTCATCGACGGTCGTTGTGGGCGGCCGGCGTGCAGTCGCCAGTTCTCGGATCGTGCGACGACGTGCTCCTGACATGTCCTCGTCGCCGACCCTGGGCTCGGCGATGCGGAGCGACAGGTAGCCGATCGTGCCCACCGGGATCGGGGCCCAGAACGACAGGAGGCGCCATGCGAGTACGCCGAGGGCTGCAACCTGGCCAGGCGCTCCGAGCGCGACGAGCATCGGGATCAGTACCGCCTCCACGATGCCGAGCCCACGAGGTGTGATCGGCACGGCGGCGATCACGTTGACGACGCCGAACGCGATGAAGATCGCGAGCGGGCTGCCCGACCACCCGAACGCACCGAGCATGATCCACAGCGCGGCAGCTTCGGCGAGCCAATGCGCTGCGGCCCAGCCGCCGACATGGAGAGCGAGTGGGCGGTCGGACACGAGTTCTCGCACCTGTTGCACGAAGCGATCGACCGGCGGCCCGACCTCGTCTTTCTCGACGCCGGGGATCGCTCCGGCGATCCGGGTGATCGTGTCCACGAGCCGAGCTGCCGACCGCGTCACGGCGGCGGTCAGGAGACCGACGGCACCGAGGGCGACGGCGCCAACCGTCGCGGCGACACCGAAGTTCGCGTGAAACCCGTTCATCGGGATCCACACGGCGAGCGCCGATCCGAGGGCCACATTGAGCACGACGGACGATCCCACGCCCCGGACGGCCACGGCGAAGCCGGCCGAGGTCCCATCGACACCGGAGTCGGTCAGGAGTCGGTACCCCAGTGCCGTCCCGGCAGCCGTTCCACCTGGAACGGTGTGGCTGACAGCGGCAGCTGCCAACTCGATGCGCACGACGTCGAAGAGTCGGGGCGTCTCGTGCCGGGGGAGCACCGTTCGGACCATCTGGGCCTGCGCGACGAATGCTGCCACCACCAGCACTCCGGCCGCGACGACGCGCAGTGGATCGACGTCGGCGACGAGATCGAGGGCGTCTTCGGCTTCGTCGAACTGCGGCAGTACGAACCACCAGACGACCAGACCGACGACGAGCGCGGCGAACGCCCACCGCAACCCGGTGGGCAGCCATCCGAGCATACTCACCGCTCCGGGAAGGGGTGGCCACGAGGATGCATGTCCGGATGCGTACCCCCGAAGGACCGTCGCGCATGCACGGCCCGGGAGCGGTGAACACGCCGCGGTGCGCCTCGTCCGGGGTGAATACCAGTCGCCCGGCTCGGGTATGGATACCGGGAGCCGGGGATGGGACCTCGCCCTCTGGTCTCATCCCCGGAAGGCTCGCTCGCGAGCACTCGGCGAGTTCGGCGGGGCGGCTGGAGGACAGTCCTGAGGTCGACCAGGAAGCTCAGCCGGCGTTGGCGCAGCGCGGTCGCGATTTGCGCACGGCTCGCCGGACCTCGTGTGCCCGCCGGTTTCGCCCTCGATGCAGCCGGAGCGAACTGTGTCGACGACGGCGCTGCCCGCCAGGGTGGTGATGTGCGTCGCACGGATACCGAAAGCCGGGCGATCATCGTGATCCGGCTGGTCGGCGTGACGACCAGCCTGCTGTGAGCCACGGCGACCCGCTGCGCCGAACCCCGGGCTGTCAGACGATCAGGCGCTGCCAGCCGGCGTACCGTTCGCGCACGGCCCCGAGCGGTACTGCCGCAACGGCGACGGCGACGCCAGTCGACGTCACGGCGAGGGCGTAGCCGGTGTCGGTGGCGGCCGGCCAGACGAATCCGGCGACCCCGAGCCCGACCACGACGTTCAACCATCGCATCGCCCGCACCGCCTCGCCCATCGCGATGACGGCGCAGACCGTCACCGCGGCTCCCCCGATGTGGGCGACATCGGCGGCACCGCTTCGGATGTCGACGTCGAACACGGCCGGAGCGAACAGCAGCCAGATGCCGAGCGCGGTGGACACGAGGAGCCACGGCGTCGCCACGAAGCCCCACGTCGCAGCTCGCAGAGCGGCGACCGGTTCGTCCGGGAACCGGTGGACCGCCGGTGTGCGCTCATCGGGCTGGCTGTCGTCACCGCTGCCGCCCAACCAGAAGATCGTCCAGACCGAGCCGTTCCGGTCGCCGCGACGCGCGGAGTCGCGCACGTGCTGACCCATCGCCACGACCTCGTCGATCTCGAGTGGGATCATCGGCAGCATGACTGCGGCCGCGAGGATGCACAGTGTGCACCAGTCGTGTACGACGACCGGTTGCGACATGACGAGCGCGATGTGCGCGAGTCCGAGTGGGATGACGAGGATCCCGAAGATCGTGACCATCCACGGCATCGTCCGCCATCGCGCCGGCCCGCCCATGTAGCCCATCAGGAACTCGAAGCTGTAGGCCACCGCTCCCATGCCGGCGTCGGAGACGGGCCACGTGTGTGACATGTCGCTGTCGAGCACGCGCCCGGTGCCCCCACCGAAACCGAAGAACGGGTCCCAGACCGTGTCGATGTAGCCGAGTTGATATGCGGCGAGGTAGCGGGACACGAGCAGCCCGACGAAGCCGAGTGCGATGAGGATCCAGCGCTGGTCCCAGCTCGACGGGTTGTAGGTCCACCCTGGCGGGCGAGGTGGCCCCATCTGCATGTAGCGCGCCATGTTCGGCATGCCCGGGACGAGGATGGTGAGCGCGATCACGCCCAACCCGATGAACGAATCGTTTGCGAAGGCTGCCGCGCTCGGCGACCAGAACACGACCGGCGCGAAGACGAGCCACACACCGACGCCGCAGGCTGCCCACCACGTGACCGGACGATTGGGGCGCAGCATCGCCCATCCGAAGCCGACCAACAGCGCGCCGCTGACGACGTCGGACCAGGTCATCAGACGAGCCCGCAGGAGATCGTGCGTCCCGTCGGAGAACCAGACGCCGCGTCCACCGCTGGGAACGGCCCAGATCCGCTCGTCGAGGTATCCCAGCGTGAATGGCGACTGGATCAACCAGATGCCGATCACGATGATCGTCCATGGGATCCAGACCGTCAGGCGGTGGTGACGTTCCAGCGGGGTTTCGTCCGAGCGTGACGCGTCGGAGCTCCCCAGGTCGCTGTCGCCCTCCACCTGGGCCATCGGACGGGTGACACCGCGACGGCTCATGCCGCCTCGTCGCCGGTCCCGGATCGTCGATCCAGCGCTCGTGAGATGGGATGCAGCACGGCCAGCGACCCCAGCGCCAGTGCGGCGACGATGAGTGCAGGCTGCCACAGCCCGAGCCCGCACGCGACTCCGATTGCCGCTGCGACCCACAGGGACGTCGCCGTGGTCAGACCCGTGACTTCGCCGCGGTGTTTCACGATCGTGCCGCCGCCGATGAAGCCGACGCCGGCCGCGACGTACGAGGCGATGCGGCTGGGATCGACCTGGATGTTCGGGTCATCGGCATCGATGAAGTCGTCGAACGAGGCGACGGACACCAGGGCGAACAGCCCTGCTCCCAGCGATAGGAGCATGTGGGTTCGAAGACCGGCCTCGTGGCCCTTGAGGTCGCGCTCGATGCCCAGCATCCCGCCGAGCAGGCACGCCAGACCCAGCCGGCCCGCCATGTGCCAGAGACCGACGTCCATCAGGGGCTCGGCTGCGCCGCTGAGTCGAGCGGCGCGAGCCTCGAACATCGCGGCCGTGGCTGCCCGTGCGGACTGCTGTTCGATGGTGGTGACGACAACTCGACTCCCTCGTTTCCTGGGGTTCCTCGCTCATGCGAACCGAGGCCGCTCAGATCCGACCGACGCGTTCCGGCCGAGTCCTTCCCGCGATGGCTCCGCCGTAAACCCCGCGCGGGAGCGAGGAGACTCAGTTGCCCAAGCGTTCGGTGCGGAAGACCTCTTCGTCGTCGACGGTGCCGACGAAAACACCGTCGAGCTCGGTCACCGACGCACCGGGCAACTCGGAGGTAGCGCCCGTCAACGTCGCGAGGCCACCGGCCTGCGTCACGCCCGTGCAGTCGACCTCCACCGCCGTGACGTCGTCGGCCGCGTCTGCTTCACATGCCAGGTCGCCGTCGAGCGGATGCCCGGCGCTCTCGAACTGTTGGGCACCCTGGGTGCTCGCGATGTTGCGGGCCGCCAGCTCGATCGTGTCCTCGGCCAGTTCGTCGGCCGCCTCGCCCACCTCGGACACGACGGATCGCGCGTCGTCTTCGATGGCGTCGCCGTCGTCGCACCCGGCCAGTGCCGCCACCAGCAGCCCGCCCGCCGCGGCGACCCGCCGGCAGCGTGTCGTGGTTCGGCTACCAGGTGGTCGGCGTGCGGACCGAACGGTGGATGTCGAGTTCCTCTGCGTTGGCTCCATGGACATCTCGTTCCCGACATCGGACGCCGGCATACGTGGTCGCGAGGTCGAACGGCTCTGTCGAACCAACTCGTCGCAGCGGGTCGTTGATCGAGATGGACGATCGAGATGGTGGATCGAGATGGCTCATCGCTCGGCTTCCAGCCCCAGCCGGCACTTGGCCTCGAACCACCAGCTCGAATTCGGCGCGAGTCGGGTGATCTGGGAGACAGCGATCAGTGTCATGACGAAGCCGGCGAACGGTACGACGATCGGCAGCCGGCCGAGGGCGGCGAATCCGAGCCCTGCGCTCATCGCTGCGAGGAGGCCCCATGTCCATGTTCTGTTCTGCAGCCTCGTTCGTAGGGTGCCCGCCTGCCGACGTTCACGTATCCGATCTGTGATCTCGTCGAAGCGCCGACGTTCGTCGTCGGTCAGGGGCGGGGAGCAGTGTTCCCCACGAGGGTCGAACGGTCTGCCAGAGCGGCGAGGGTGACCCGGCTCGTCATGCCGATCCACGGCCGCTCCCGATGGTCGAGTCGGTGACATCCACGGACGATGACTACCCGCTCTGCGCAACTGCCAGACGCGTGAGGTGACATCGAGACGATCGTGTCGCAGATGGTGGCCCGGCGCGTGTCGTCGGATGCAGCGCTCATCGGTCGGGGGGCCAGCAACGTGGCCACAAGCGGCAGGAGCGGCGCATTGTGTACCGGAGTTTCGGGTAGGTGACGTGACGATGACCGCGCTCGACGACATGCTTCGGATCGGCCAGCACATTTGGCTGGATGACATCTCGACGACGATCCTCGACGACGGCACGCTGGAACGCCTCCGCGACGAGTGTGGGGTGACCGGCGTGACCGCCAACCCGACGATCTTCGATCGGGCGATTGCCGAGGGCGCATACGACGAGTTCATCGTCGACGCCGAGGGCGACGACCACGAGGTGTTCTGGAATCTTGCGGTACGCGACGTGGGTCGGGCCGCGGACCTGTTCGCAGCGATCAACCGGTCGTCCGGTGGTCGGACCGGCTATGTGTCGATCGAGCTCTCGCCGCGTCTGGCACGGTCCGCAGTCGACTCGGTCCGCCAGGGCGTCGAACTCAGTGACCGAATCGCCCGCGACAACGTGATGATCAAGGTGCCGGGCACGGCGGAGGGCATCGACGCGATCGAGGAACTCACGTTCCGAGGCATCAACGTGAACGTCACCCTGCTGTTCGGGATCAGCCAGTGGCAAGCGGCGCGACGGGCCTACGAGCGTGGCATGCACCGACGTCGCCAAGACGGTCGCTCGATGGGCGTCACGTCGGTGGCCTCGTTCTTTCTGTCACGCATCGACGCTGCTCTCGACGGTGACCTGCCCGACGAGCTCCGCCATCGCGCCGCCGTACTGTCGGCTGCGGCGGTCCAGGCGGAGTGGCGGGACGCGAACGAACGTCGGGAGTGGCGCCAACTCGCCGATGACGGCGCACTCCCCCAACAGTTGCTGTGGGCGAGCACGTCGCCGAAGACGGACGACCTCGCCGAGACCGACTACGTCGCCCAACTCGTCGCCCCCGACAGCGTTGCGACCCTCAAACGGGAGACGCTCGATACCGCGTGTGGCCTCGAGCGCCTGGACATCAGCCGCCTCGATGATCTCGATCGCACGTCGATCATGGAGACGCTCAGCACGATCGAGCGCCGAACCCGTCCACTTGTCGAAGTCGCCGACGAACTCCAGCGCGACGGCCTCCGGAAGTTCACCGACTCGTTCGACTCCCTCCTCTCCACGATTCGCGAGGTTCGTCGCCAGCGGTGACCCTCGCCTCCACGTGTAGGAGCTGCATCGAACAGGCCGCACGTCCCCCATTCGTTCTCAGGCCGAGATGTCGCGCCGCGTGAAGGTGGCGGTGGCCGCAACGATGCTGACCAGCAGCCAAGCGAGCAGCACCACGACCGCCTGCGTCGCGCCGACGAGATCCGAGACGCCGGGCGCTCCTTCGGCGGTTTCGGCGAAGCTTCCCGCGAGCGAACCGGCGTTGGTGCCCGGAAGGACCTTCGCCGCTGCCTCGATCAACTCGGACTCGGCAGCGAAGTTGCGCAGCAGGAGCTCGACCACGAAGAGGTAGACCAATCCGGCGCCGATGACCGTGCCGCCACTACGGGCGATGATTCCGCCTGCCAGTCCGATCCCGGCGCCGACCGCAAGGATCAGCCACGCCGCCGCCAGGCCCCGCACCAGCTCGACGGCGGGTGGTGGCGAGGCGGAGGCCCCCTCGATGGCGGCGATGGTCAGCGCGCTCGCGGCCCCGGCGACGAACGCGGCGACCGCGAGCAACACGACGGAAACGACGAGGGTCAATGCCTTTGCCGCGATCATGGTCGTACGCCCACGACCCCAGAGCGCCAGCGACCGGATCGTCCGCCACTGGTACTCGTTGCCCGAGCTCAACGCGCCGAGCACGAGCGCCAGAGCCAGATAGAACAGGGGGAACCCGCTGATCGCGTTCTCCACGAGGCGTTCCGGGAGGAGCAACTCGAGCGGTACGGAATATCCCTCCCCGGGTTCCGCTTCGGCACCGTTGTTCCCGGCGGCCGAGCCGTCGGTCCCGGGCCCGACGAGGTACGGGATGAGGTATCCGAACACGATCGCCATCACCGCTGCGGCGACGGTCGCCCACCACATCGCCGGTCGACGGAGCAGCTTGCCGAACTCGAACCGGACTGCCTGCTTCACGTGGACGTCAACTCCATGTAGGACTCTTCGAGACTGCGCCGGCGCTCGGAGATTGCGAACACATCCACACCCGCCGCCACCAGCGACCGCGTGATCTCCGGTGCTTGATGCGGTGAGGCGAGGATGACCAGCTCATCGCCGTTCCCGTCGTGTCGTACGTCGACGCCGAGTTCGGCGAGTGCGCGCACCGCCATGTCGACCTGGGCCACACGCGCCACGAGTTCGTCGCCATCGCGGCGGCGCAGCTCGTCGAGATCGCCTTGGAACACGAGTTCCCCGTTGCTGAGCACCGCGACTCGGTCGCACACGCGTTCGATCTCGGTGAGCATGTGACTCGAGACGACGATCGTCCGACCCTGGGCACCGAGTTCTCCGAGCAGCTCGCGGATCTCGACGACGCCCGACGGGTCGAGCCCGGCGCTCGGTTCGTCGAGGAGCAACAACTCGGGATCGTGGATGAGCGAGCAGGCGACTCCCAGCCGTTGGCGCATGCCCGTCGAATAGCCGCCCGCAACCCGGTCGGCTGCCTCCCCGAGCCCCACGACGTCGAGCTGGCGGGTGACGGCCTCGTCGTCGGCGCCGACGAGCCGACCGAGCATGCTGAGGTTCCGTCGGCCCGAGAGGTAGGGGTAGAGCGCCGGTTCCTCGATCATCGCGCCGACGCGCGTCGGCTGGGCTCCCGGCTCGGCGCCGAGTACCACCGCCTCCCCGCTCGACGCCCTGATCAATCCGGCCAGCATCCGCATCGTCGTCGACTTGCCGGAGCCGTTCGGTCCGAGTAGGCCGAAGATCTCACCGGTGCGAACCTCGAGGTCGATCGACCTGACCGCAGCGTGGTCGCCGAACCGCTTCGTGAGCCCGGACGTCCGGAGAGCGACGTCTTCGCCGCCGTTGGACTCATTCGTCACGGGTGCGGGCGACATCATGGGCGTTGGGCGCAGCGGTGTCGGTCGGTGGTGGCGCGAACATCACGGAATCGGACATGCCGGACAACTACCCGAGGCGAACGTTCGACATTCGGAGCCGACACGACCGACTGCCGACGCCGTGCATCGACCGCCGGACAAGTTGCCGTTCACGGTTCGTGTCGGGTGTCGCGGTGGGTTCGGTCGTCTCGATCGAACGAGGTGCACGAGCGACGTGTCGCAAGCACGGTATTCGGGTACGAGCGACGGGGAGATCTCGTATGCGCCGTCGACACACCCCCATCAACGAGAGCGCCGACACTCGTCCGCGCTCGTTCCGAACGATCTGCCGCCGCTACACGAGCCGGATGCTCGTGGCCGTCGGTGTCGGCGTCGGCGTTCTCCTCACAGCGTTCGCCACGTGGTGGCCCCTGACCGCTGCCGTCGTCGCGGTCTTCTTCGTGGTGGCCTCGCTCGCTCGACCGTGGTGCATCGCGGTGCGCGACTCGTGACTGCAGCCGGCGCGATCGCGGCCGCTGTGCCGGCCACCCGAGCCTCCCGCTCGCAGAGTCGGACGAGCGGGTGAAACCAGCAGGGCTGGCAGATGGGCCGTCGCCGCGGCCCGTGCTCGTCCGGGTGCCGCCGGCGCCGGGATCTGTCATCACCCGCCTCCGTCGCCCGTCACGGAATTCTCGAGGGTTCAGTGCCTGTCGGTGCGACGCCAGTAGCCGGTCATCGACACGGCGGTGGCCGGCATGCGGAGTTCGTGGCGGAGGTACTTGCGCACGGCGGTGATCTGCCGGGACTCGGCGGCGCCGAATGCGACGAGTTCCGCTCCGTCGGTGACCGTGGCGCGCACCTCGTCGAGGAGCCGGGCCCCGGTGCCGGGCGCGGCTCCGCCGCGGTGCAGCCACGTGACGTCGACATCGCTGCGGGTGAAGGTGATTTCGTGGTCGGCGTCGATCGTCTCGGCGATCACTCGTACGGGGGCGGTGGGTGGTAGCTCGTCGATCAGCGCGGCAACGGCGGCCAGACCGCTCTCGTCGACGACGAATAGGTGCGGTCGTGCGTCGTGGGTCGCACCGAAGCCCTCGCGAGGCCCCCAACATGCGACGCGGTCGCCGACCTGGCAACGGGCCGCCCACCCGCCGACGCCGCCCTCGTGTCGGTGCAGCACCGCCCAGAGCGTCAGTCGATGCCGGCCGGGGTCCCACGCTCGCACGGTGTAGTACGCCGCGAGCGGAGCGGTGTCGGGGTCGGCGTCCCGGAGGTCGACCATCGAGTAGCCGTCGGGGATCTCCGGACCGCCCCGTCGCGGCACCATGAGGTACACGAACTGGTCGCCGCCGACGGAGGGGAAGTCGCTCAACCCGCCGGCGAGCACGATCTCGCGCAGGTTCGGAGTCAGGTCGCGAACCTCGACGACCCCGGTCACGAACGTGGCGAGACCCGCCACCGCGGCCAGCTCGCGTTCCACGCTGGTCAGCGGGACCGCGGTGCCGGCCGCGGCTCGGGCCCGGGTGATCGTCGCCATGACCTGGGCGCGAACGTCGTCCACCGTGGTCGCAACCGCCTCGAAACCGATCTGCGACCGCGACCGCCGTCCGTCGACGACCACGTCGAGATCGATCCCGGCAGCATCGACGGCGACGATCTCGGCATCGACGACGGCCGCCCAGCCGCCCAGGTGTCGGGCGACGAACAGCACGGTGTCGGCATGGTTGGCGTTGAAGTGCTCGATCGTGAGGTCGAGCGCAGCGGCAACGTCCGGTGCCAGCGCGGTCACCCGGTCACCGCCCGGGTCACGCTCGCCGGCTCGAACGGCCGGCAGGCACACGGCAGCCGAACGCCGATGACGAGCGTCGTCCCGCTCCCGTCGCACATCGAGCAGGTCACGACCCCGAACGCTCGTTCCGCGACCGAGCCCCACGGGAGCGGGTCCACCATCACGACGGGCAGGCGTTGCGGGCCGAGGCCATGAACGTGCAGAACTCGTCGCGCCCGACGGTCCACACGCCGTCGACGCGTGCCATCTCACCGTCGAGGGCGGTGTAGGCGGTGGCGTCGCCGAACAGCACGTCGTACGTCACGGTCGCGACGTCACCGTCGACGCGGACAGCGGTCGGCGCGAGGCCGATGCCGCCCATCGCCTCGCCGGCTGCCGTGTACGACTCGACGGTCGCGCGGAGTTCGTCGGACGACTCCAGGTACGGCGCCTTGACGTCGAACCCGATCGTCGAATCGAACACGGTCGACCAGGCGGCGGCGGCGGCCTGCTCGTCGTCGTCGAGCACGCCGTCGTCCGGGTCGTCGAGTGCGATCGCCGATGGCACGACGGTGGTCGGGTCACCGTCGACGGCGAGGGCCAGTTCCGGCACGAGTTCGTCGATCACGAACTCGAGGCTGAGCGGACTGGCGTGCGAGAACGCGCCGCTCAACAGCGGGTCGGCGACGACCTCACGACCCTCGGTGTAGGCGGTCAGCGTCGGCCGCAACGGCATCGCCCGGACGGCCGCGTAGCCCGACTCGTCACCGAGGATCCAGATCAGCGTGTCGACGTCGAGCGTCGCCAGCTCCTCCTGACTGACGCTGAAGTAGAAGCTGTCGCCTGCGAGCTGGTCGAACTCGGGCGGGATGACGAATCCGAGTTCGGCCATCACCTGGCTCCGGATGTCGTTCGACGAGTATGCGCCCGGCAGTTCCTCGAAGGTGAACGCCACCGCCGTGGTGGCTCCCTCGAACTCCGGGTGGGCGGCGCGGGCGTCGGCGAAACGCTGTTCGGTCTCGGCGAGGACGGCCTCAGCCTCGGCGGTACGCCCGAGCGCCCGACCGGTGACCGCGAGCTGCTCCCGCCACGGCGTGCCGTAGTCGGGGAACTCCCCCGGCTGGGCGATCGTCGGCGCGATCGTCGACAGCGTAGCGTAGTCGCTGTCGCTCATGCCCGACGCGATACCGAGGATGATGTCGGGCCGCATCGCTGCGATCTGCTCGAAGTTGAGCTCGGCGGCGGCGATGACCTCGGGCTCGGCGTCGCCGAGTTCGTCCTGCGCCCACGGCCAGGTCGCGAACGGTTGGTCGCCGTACCAGTCGCGCACCCCGATCGGCGTCACGCCGAGGGCGAGGATGCCGTCGTGCTCCGCGAACCCGATCGACACGACGCGCTCGGGGTCGGCGTCGATCGTCGTCTCGCCGTACTTGTGCTCGATCGTCACGGGGAAGGCGGCCGCCGCCTCCTCGCTCTCGTCGTCGCCGGGCGCCGTCGATTCGGACGACTCGGACGACTCGGACATGTCGGCCGAGTCACTCGATTCGGCGGGCTCGTCCGGCTGTTCCTCGGCGCTCGCGGCGGGGTCGGTCGCCGTCTCGGTCGGTGCCGTGTCGGTGACGGTGTCGTCGCCGCCACACGCAGCGACGAACGCTGCTGCGACGACGACCGAGATCAGGCGGTGGCTGGTGACTCTCACGTGGGTGTTCTCCTGTGTCGGGGGTGATGATCTGGTGGTTCAGTGCTGCGGTTGCCCGGTGGTGTCGGCGATCAGCTCGTCGACGAGGCAGGTGGCGACGAGCCAGGCGGCGGTGGCATCGAGGGCCGACTCACGATCGGGCCGTCGATCGCGAATCCGCACGGCGCAGAGTCCGAGAGCGGGGTCGGGCTTGACCGTCACCGCGATCGACGGGCCGCCGATCGCAGCGTCGTCGGCCGGGCGCCGTCGGACGATCTCGACGATCGCGTCGTCGGGGAGCGAGGTGACGAACCATCGCTCGTCGTCGTCGGTGGAGGACTGGAAGAGGCCGGCGCCGAGGTGCACGAGTCCGCCGACGAGCTCGATGTGTCGTACCGACCGGGTCGCGGTGTCGGCGGCCGCGCTGTGCGCGAGCAGCACCGAACGCAGCCGGCAGGGGGCGATGGTGGCGCCGAGGCAGCTGTGCGACACGAGGATCCGTGCCCCGCTCGCCATCACCAGCCGCAACGAGACGCCGGGGACGGTGTGGGCGAGGCACGTTGCCTCGCGGAGGCGGGTCAGACGGCGTCGGGTGGCGCTGTCGTGAGCGCTCGGATGGTCGTCCCGGTGACGGTCGCCGTCGTACATGGCCGGTGACCATACATGTTAAGGATACCTAACGCAATACGGTAGGGGTCGCGACTACGTGTGCCGCGGTCGGTGTCGCTCCTGGCCGCTGTCCCGATCCCCGGCGGTGGCGGCTCCGGTCCCGACGAGGGCGCGGCCGTCGATCCGGTGATGACGTCGAACTCGACCGGCTCGGCCATGCGGCATCGAGGGGGAGATGCGCCTCGTCGACGGGCTCGTGACCTTCCTCGGTGGCTGAGGTCGCCGCCGAGGGTCTCAGACGTCCTGCGCCTGTTCGGTGAGCCACTGACGTTTGACCTCGCGCCAGGCCTCGTCCGTGTGGTCTCGCCGCCAGTACGGAGAGATCGATGCCGCCGATCGATCGACGCCGCGCTCCGCGATCAGGAAGCGTCGCACGGCGCGCACCTCCGCTGCTTCGCCGTGCACGAACACGTCGGCCCGTCCGGGATGCCACCCGAGGCGCGCGACCGCGTCCGCGAGCAGTTCCTCGGGCGCCGCCGACGTGCACCGGTGAAGCCAGCGTACGGAGGCACCGCCTGGCATCGCGATCTCGTGTTCGGGGCCGTCGACGACGACGATGACCTCGCATCGCCGGTCGTCGTCGAGCACCTCCATCGACGCGGCGATCGCCGGGAGGGCGCTCTCGTCCCCGACCATCAGGTGCCACGCGGCCGTCGGATCCGGCCGGTAGTCACCGCTCGGCCCGGCCATCTGGAGGCGGTCGCCGACGGTCGCCCGCTGTGCCCACCGGCCTGCGTACCCGGCGTCGCCGTGGGCGACGAAGTCGATCGTCAACCGGCGCGTGTCGGGATCCCATGCTCGGACCGTGTACCGCCGGTTGCGGGGCCGCATCGCCGGGTCGAGATCCCGAACCGCATCGGGGTCGAACGGCACCGAGTACGGCACTCCGTCCGGGACGAACGCGGCGTTCACGTACTGGTCGGTGGCATCGGTCCGTGTGAAGCCGGCGAGCCCCGCGCCGCCGAACACGATGCGGATCATGCTCGGTGTCAGTCGATCGACGGCCTCGACGGTGCCGTACTGGACGTGCTGCTGGTCGGTCGATGGCATGGGGCTCCTCGGGGTGCTGGTCGTGCGACAGGGGGCCGTCGCCGGTCGCCGGACCGCTGTCTCGACGGCCCGGCGCGATCACGGACTCGCAATCTGTTAGGCAAGCCTAATATGCTCTGGTCGCTATGCCTACTACGCTTGCCCCTCGGACCGTCACCGCGGCGCCGGACGAATCGCCCGGCACGGCGGCGAGGGTCGACGACGGCCGGTGCGGGTTCGGCCGACGACGTGCCGTCGACGTCGCCACCCTGGTCGCACTGCTGTCGGCCGTCGTCATCGCGTCGCTGGCGGTCGGCGCGAAGGCGGTCCCGGTCGGATCGGTGATCGAGGCGTTCACGTCGTACGACCCGACGAACACCGACCACCTGATCGTGCGCGAACTCCGATTGCCGCGCACGATCGTCGGGCTGCTGGTCGGCGCGGCGCTGGGCGTCGCCGGTGCGCTGATGCAGGCCGTCACCCGGAATCCGCTCGCCGACCCCGGCATCCTCGGCGTGAACGCCGGTGCCTCGTTCGCCGTGGTCGTCGGGATCTGGGCGTTCGGCGTCGGCTCGGTCCTCGGGCTCGTCTGGTTCGCGTTCGCCGGCGCCGCCATCACGTCCGTCGTGGTGTACCTCCTCGGCTCGGTGGGTCGTGGGGGAGCGACGCCGGTGCGACTCGCCCTCGCCGGAGCGGCGCTGAGCGCGCTGCTGTTCGCGTTGACCCGAGCGGTCACGCTGCTCGACACCAGCACGCTCGACCAGTTCCGGTTCTGGGCCGTCGGCTCGCTGTCGGGCCGCGACTCGGAGATCGTGTGGAACCTCGGCGGCTTCATCGTCACCGGCCTCGTCCTCGCCGTGGCCGTCGCACGCCCGCTCAACGTCCTCGCCCTCGGCGAGGACACGGCGGCTGCGCTCGGTACGAAGGTCGGTTGGACACGGGCCGTCAGTGGTCTGGCGATCATGCTGCTGTGCGGCGCCGCCGTCGCTGCGGTCGGCCCGGTCGGGTTCGTCGGTCTCGTGGTGCCGCATGCGGTCCGGCCCCGGTTCGGGCCCGACCAGCGGTGGTTGATCCCGGTCTGCGCGATCGCCGGGCCGGCCCTGCTGCTCGTCTGCGACACGCTCGGGCGTGTGGTCGCTCGTCCCGGGGAGATCCAGGTCGGGATCATGACCGCCGGCATCGGTGGTCCGGCCTTCGTGTTGCTCGTCCGCCGGATGCGGGTGATCCGGCTGTGACCGTGACCACCGTGACGCCGTCGGCCCGGGCGGCGATCGGGAGGACCGACCGCCACTGCCGGTCGCGCTGCCGGGTCGTCCGGACGCGATGGTGCTCGGTCCGGATCGACGTTCGCGCCGTGGCGATTTGCGCCGCGCTCGGAGCGGCGACCCTCGCGGTGACGTGCTGGTCGATCATGGTCGGCGACTTCCCGCTCTCGATCGGACAGGTGCTGGCAGCGCTGTTCGGCGACGGCGGTGAGGATGCCGAGTTCATCGTGCAGACGCTCCGCCTGCCGCGGGCGCTCACGGCGATGCTCGTCGGCGCCGCGCTCGGCATGTCGGGCGCCGTGTTCCAGTCCCTCGTCCGCAACCCACTCGGGTCGCCCGACATCGTCGGCTTCCAGCAGGGTGCGGCGTTCGGCGCCGTGTTCATGATCGTGGTCGCAGGCGGCTCGAGCCTCGAGATCGCCACCGGCGCCGTCGCCGGCGGTGTTGCCACCGCGCTGCTCGTCTACCTGCTGGCGTGGAAGCGCGGCCTGGCGGCATCGCGCCTGGTCCTCGTCGGGATCGGCATCGGCTTCGCGGCATCGGCCGCCGTCGACTACATGATCACGCGAGCGAACATCCACGACGTGCAGCGAGCCGCGGTCTGGCTCACCGGCTCGCTCAACGGCCGCAGTTGGTCGCACGTGCGCACCGTCGGCATCGCCTTGGCGCTGCTCGCTCCGCTCATCGTGCTCGGACAGCGATCGCTCGATCGACTCGAGCTCGGTGACGACGCCGCGGCGGCGCTCGGGATCAGGACCGGCCGCACCAAACTCGTCCTCGTCGTGTTGGCCGTCGGGCTCGCCGCACTGGCCGTCGCCGCCGCCGGGCCGATCACGTTCGTCGCCTTCGTGGCCGGTCCGGTCGCCCGTCGGCTCGTGAAGACCCCGGGCGCATGCGTCGTGCCGGCGGCGTTCGTCGGCGCCTTCGTCATGGTCGTGGCCGACCTCGCCGCCCGCCGGGTGCTGGCCCCGACCGAACTGCCCGTCGGCATCCTCACCGCAGTGGTCGGTGCGCCGTACCTCATCTGGCTGCTGACCCGACGAGCCCGGACGGGGACGTTGTGACACGGCGTCGGCCGACTTCGGCAATCTGGACGATCGTGCTGGTCGCAGCCGCGTGCGGTTCAAACGGTTCGGTCGCGACGCCGGACACTCCGGTCACCGTCGTCGCGCCGGACGCGACGGGTGCGACCACGACTGCACCGACCACGACCGGGCCGACCGCGACGGCGGCGACGTCCGCGACCACCGCTGCACGGGTGGTGTCCCCCAACGGTCACGCCGTGATCGACGACCGGGGAGCGGAGGTCCACGTCGCTTCGACCGAGCGGGTGATCCCGCTCGACGGCGACGTCGCCGAGATCGTGTACGCGCTCGGTCTGGGCGACCGCGTCGTCGCGACCGATCTCTCGGCGACCTATCCGCCGGCAGCGGACGCCCTCCCGCAGATCGGGTATCAGCGTGCGCTCGTCGCCGAGCCGATCCTCGCCTTCGAACCGACGCTGCTGATCGCGACCGACCTCGCCGGACCACCCGAGACGCTCGACGACCTCGAACGCGTGGGTGTGCCACTCGTCGTCGTGCCCGACGAGGCGACGCCGACCGGCGCCGCCGAGAAGATCCTCGCGGTCGCCGAAGCGCTCGGCGTTCCCGATCGCGGTCGAACCCTCGCCGAGCGGGTGCAAGGTGAGATCGACGCCGCCATCGACACCGTCGCCGACGCGCCGACCGGTCTGCGCGTCGCCACGCTGTACGTGCGGGGGAGCGGTACGCAGCTCGTCCTCGGTGAGGCCTACGCGAGTCACTGGTTGATCGAGGCCGCGGGAGCCATCGACGTCGCCGACGAACTCGGCGTCGTCGAGTCGGCGCCGATCACCGACGAGGCGATGCTCGTCGCCGCCCCCGACGTCCTGCTCGTCCCCGCCTCCGGCCTGGAATCGGTCGGCGGCGTGACCGGCCTGCTCGACGCGCTCCCCGCGTTGGCCAGGACCCCCGCCGGTGTGGCGGGAGCGGTGCTGTCGTACGACGACCAGCTGATGCTCGGCAACGGCCCGCGCGCCGGATCGTTCCTCGCCACGTTGATCGCCGACCTCCGCGACCGCGCGCCGACCGAATCGTGATGTCCATGCCGGCAACCCTCGACACTTCCAGGAGACGTACATGTCCGTGACCGATGCCCATGACGCCGGGGCGCCGCCCGTGGCGGGCGATCCCGCCAACTTCCCCTCGCACGCCGAACTCGTCCGCACACTCCTGGTCGCGGCCGGGTTCGGGTCGCTGACGACGATCACCGAGCGCGGCTATCCGTACGGCAGCCTCGCCGCGTTCTCGGTGCTGACCGACGGGTCGGCGCTCATGTGTCTGTCGGACATGGCCGAACACACACAGAACGCGCGCCGGGTCGAACGCGCCGGACTGTTCGTCGCGGCGCCTCGCTCGTCGGACGACACGCACGATCCGCTCGACGAACCGCGGGCGAGCATCGTCGGTGACCTGCGCCCGTTCGACGCCACGCCGTCCGACGTCGAACGACACCTCGCCCGCCACCCGCAGACGGCGAACTACATGGATTTCGCCGACTTCGGCTGGTGGCGACTCGAGATCGTGTCGGCCCGCTTCGTCGGGGGCTTCGGCTCGATGAGCTGGGTCGACGGCGCCACCATCGCCGCCGCTCCGGCCGACCCGGTGCTCCCCCGTGCGCGAGCCGCGATCGACCACATGAACGCCGACCACGCCGACGCATGCCTCGACATCGCCCGCCGGCTCGGCGGTCTCGACACGGCGACGTCCGCGACGGTGCACGCGATCGACCGCCACGGGATGACCCTGTACGTCGACACCGCCGCCGGGTTCCGCGTCGCCCGCCTCGGGTTCCCGGACGGTCCGCTCGACGATGCCGGTCAGGTGCGCGGCGCGGTCGTCGAACTCACCCGTCGCGCCCGCGACGTCGGCGAAGCGTGACCCGACTCGCAGCGAGCCAGGCGACGCTGGCCTACGACGGTCACGTCGTCGCCGACCGTCTCGACATCGAAATTCCCGACGGACGGATCACTGCGATCGTCGGACCGAACGCCTGCGGGAAGTCGACCCTGCTCCGGGCGCTGTCACGTCTGCTGCGGCCGAGCAGCGGCTCGATCTTCCTCGACGGTCGCGAGATCCACCGGCTCCCGACCAAGGAGGTCGCGCGACAGCTCGGCCTGCTGCCGCAGAGCCCGATCGCCCCCGACGGCATCACCGTGGGCGACCTGGTGGCGCGCGGGCGGACGCCGCACCAGTCGCTGCTGCAGCAGTGGTCGCACGCCGACGAGGCCGCCGTGCTGTCCGCACTCGAGGCCACCGGCACCGCAGCACTGGTCGATCGGGCGGTCGATGAGCTGTCGGGCGGACAGCGTCAACGGGTGTGGATCGCCATGGCGCTCGCCCAGGAGACCGAGTTGCTCCTCCTCGACGAGCCGACCACGTACCTCGACATCAGCCACCAGATCGACGTGCTCGATCTCGTCGCCGCGCTCCAGCGCGACGCGGGTCGAACGATCGTGGTCGTGCTGCACGACCTGAACCTCGCCTGTCGGTACGCGCACCACGTCGTGACGATGCGCGGTGGCGAGATCGTGGCGTCGGGCGCTCCGGGGGAGATCATCACCGCAGAGCGTGTCGAGCAGGTCTTCGGACTCCGATGCGTCGTGATCGACGATCCCGTCAGCCACACGCCGCTGGTCGTGCCGATCGGGACCACCAACTCGTCGACACCGGGCTGACCGCCTGGCCGCGACGCTGTGTCAGGTGTCGATGCCGCGCACGGCGTCGACCACGAGTTGCACGTACAGGTCGCCGAGCGCGTCGCGTTCGGCGGTGTCGCTGGTCGGGCGGACCTGCCACATCAACGGATCGAGTCCGCCCCACAACACACGGATCGCGAGGTGCGCCCGCTCGGCGGGCAGGCCGTAGTCGCGCGCGGCCAGGTCGGCGAAGAAGCCGATCGTGCGGTCCTGACGTTCCCGGCGTTCCCGGCGTCCGATCGGTCCGGCCGGGGTCCCGCTCAACGGGTTGAACACGCGGCCCCACACGTCGGTCGCGTCGAGGAGGCCGCGCACCAGTGCCCGCAGTTTCGATTCGAACCCGCCGTCGGCGCCGCGCACGAGTTCGATCAGGTGGTCGTCGAGCCGCTGCGCCTCGCGCCGGTACAGGGCGATCGCCAGGTCGTCCCGGTTGTCGAAGTGCTTGTAGACGAGCGCCCGGGTCACCTCGGCCCGCTCAGCGACCGAACCGATCGAGATCGCCTGCTCGCCGTCCGCTCGGAGGATGTCGAGGGCGACGTCGAGGATCGCGGTCCGCCGGGCTGCTGCCGACAACCGCTCGCCGTGGCGTGCTCGATCCTGGGAGGTGGTGGCGATCCGACGAACCTACATCGGGTGGCGTGCCCGGGCTTGGTGTGGTCCGCGAGCGGGCGCGTAGCCTGCGCGCATGTCCGACCGCGACGAGTTGTACGCACGCTTCGACGTCGACGACCCGGCGTTCATCGCCGATCCGTACCCGACGCTCAACGCGATCCGGGAGGCCACGCCGATCTACCGCGACGAGGCGGCCGGCCACTGGGTCGTCACCCGGTTCGCCGACGTGCACTCGACGCTGCGCGACCGGCGACTCGGCCGCGACTACTCGCACCGGTTCACGCCGGCCGAGATCGGACAGCCCGATCCCGACCCGCGCTGGTCCGACTTCCACCGGCACGAGGCCTGGTCGCTGCTGGCGCTCGAGCCGCCCGACCACACCCGCCTCCGACGGCTGATCTCGAAGGTCTTCACGCCCTCGTCGATCGCCCGGCTCCAACCGCTGATCGAGTCGACGTCCGACACCCTGCTCGATCGGTGCGCCGAACTCGGTGAGTTCGACCTGCTGGCCGACTACGCCCAGCCGTATTCCGTCGCCGTGATCTGCTCGATGCTGGGTGTCCCGATCGAGGACACGCAGCGGCTCCTCGACTGGTCGCACGCGATCGTCAAGATGTACGAGTTGCGCGCCTCCGACGAGGTCAAGCGGTCGGCCGACGAAGCGGCCGGCGAGTACATCGCCTACACCCGCGATCTGATCGCGGCCAAGCGGCGGCACCCCGACGATCGGCTGCTGTCGCAACTGGTCCAGGTCGAGGATGCCGGCGACGTGCTGACCGAGGACGAGATCGTCTCGACCGCGATGGTGCTCGTCGAGGCCGGCCACGAGGCGACGGTCAACACATTGGGCAACGGGTTCCGGGCGCTGATGCACCACCGCGACCAGCGGTGGCGACTCGTCGGTGGCGAGGTCGCCCCGTCGACCGCGGTCGAGGAGCTGTTGCGGTTCGACGCCCCGCTCCAGATGTTCGAACGGTGGGTGCTCGAACCAGGCGTCGAGATCGCCGGACAACCGGTCGAGGTCGGCGACGTCGTCGCGATGCGGTTCGGTTCGGCGCAGCGCGACCCGCGACGGTTCGACCGTCCCGACGAGTTCGACGTCGGGCGCGGCGACGCCGGCCACATCGGGTTCGGCGGCGGTCTCCACTTCTGCATCGGGGCTCCGCTGGCCCGAGCCGAGCTCACGCGATCCGTCGCCGGCCTCGTCGACCGGTTCCCCGATCTCGAGCTGCTCGAAGAACCGTCGTATCACCCGACCTTCGTCATCCGCGGGCTGACGGCGCTGCGGCTCGCCGCCCGGCGCTGACCGGCACGACCGGAGTGTCCGGCTCCCGTGCTGGTACGGTGCGGGCTCTTGGGTGAGTCGTCTCGCTTGGGTTCGAGGCCGTCTCCCACGTCGCCGACCAAGCCGTCTCGCTCGACCAATTCAGAGAGCGAGGAATCATGGCGAAGGCCAAGAAGAAGGTCACCAGGTGGTCGGACGGTTCGATCGACCCCGAGGACCTGGCTCCGAGTGAGCGCATCGCGCACGAACTCGTGAGCGAGTTCGCCGACCTCGCGCCCTCCGTCGAGAAGATCATGGAAGCCGAGATCAGCGACGACGGTCGGATCGAGGCGCTCGAACTGTTCCGTACCTCGCTCGACTCGATCGGCGATCCGAATCGCAACCCGCGCACCGCGATCGAGGCCGCCGGCGGCACACCCCCGCCATACCGCACCGAATAACGTCACCCGGTCGGGCGATCGAAACCCCACGGCTGCGGGGTGATGCCCCGGAATAGCGTTGTCATCGGGTCGGATCTGCAAAGCCCGCCTCAAGATTCGGGTGGGCCCCTCAAGTCGGGTTGCCGCCGCCCGATGACGAACCATGAAGTTGGTTCGAAGGGCGTCGCTGGTGTTCAGCCTGGTGCTGATCGTCGCGATCGTGGTCGGCTACGCCGTCCGGACGTCCGAGCTCGCGCGTGACCGCGATGCGAGCCTGGCCTCGTCCGCCGAACTCGGCAGCGCACGACTGTCGGCGCTCGTCGACGCAGCGTCGGTCGCCTCCCGTTCCGCGGGTGGCGCCGATCCGGCCAACACGGTCGAGATCGCCGAAGCGCTGGCCGCTGTCCACCCCGGCCTCGGGGTCTGCGTGATCACGGCCGGTGGATCCACGTGCGCCGGCGACGGACCGATGCCCGCCGCCGACATCGTCGACGCCGAGCAGGAACGACGCTCCGACCTCGCCGGCCCGGCCGAGGCTGCAACCGGGGTGTCGGTGTACGACTCGCTGATGACGATCGAAGCGACCGGCCCCCACGTCACGGTGTTCGCCGCCGCACCCATCGGGATCGGCATCGTCGACGGCCGCACCGCGCACACGGTGCAGGCCACGACGCTCCTGCCGGCCGATGTCCCGGTGGGCGGGTTCTCCGACGCCCAGGGGCGGCGACAGACGACGGCCGCGGTCGAGGGTGTGCCGAACGTCTACGTGAGCGCGATGGTTCCCGCCGAGGTCAGCCTGCCCGGCGACGAATTCCGCTTCTACCTCATCATCTTCTCGCTCGCCGTCGTGCTCTTGCTGCTCGCCGGCGTGACGCTCGTGGTCGAGCAACGCAACCTGCACGAGCGGGCCAGCTTCGACTCGCTCACCAAGTTGCCGAACCGCGGCGAGTTCGAACGTCGGGCGGCCGAGATCCTCGCCACCGCAGACCGGTCCGAGACCGGTGTGTGTCTCCTGCTGTTCGACCTCAACGGGTTCAAGCAGATCAACGACACCCACGGACACATCGCCGGCGACGAAGTGCTGAAGGTCGTCGGATCCCGCCTCCGCAAGGCGGTCCGCGACCACGACGTGGTCGCTCGATGGGGCGGCGACGAGTTCGTCGTCGTGATGCCCGGCATCGCGACGCCAGAGATGGGCAGCCGTCGTGCGCTCCAACTCGCCGAACAGGTGGGCGGTCGCACCCGTCTCGACGGCATCGAGGCAGCGCTCAGGGTCAAGGTCAGCGTCGGTGTGGCGATCTGGCCCGAGCACGGCGAACAGCTCGACGACCTCGTCGTCGCCGCCGACCAGGCGATGTACGAGGCCAAGCGCGAGGGCGTGACGTGCAAGGTGGCGGCCCCGAAGCCGCCTCAGCCGAGCCTGGTCCATACGCACGCCTGACCGTCGGCTGTCTACGCTGCGAGGCGTGGCCACCGTCGAACACGCGCTCACCTCCAAGCTCGCCGGTTTCGGGACGACGATCTTCGCCCAGATGTCGGCGCTCGCGGCGTCGACCGGCGCGATCAACCTCGGCCAGGGATTCCCCGACACCGACGGCCCGATCGAGGTGCTCGACGCCGCGGTCGAGGCGATCCGGTCGGGCGTCAATCAGTATCCGCCCGGCCCGGGCATGCCCGACCTGCGTGCGGCGATCGCCGAACACCAGCTCAGGTTCTACGGGCTGACCTTCGACCCCGACACCGAGGTGCTCGTCACCGCCGGAGCGACCGAGGCGCTCGCCGGGGCCCTCCTCGGCATGCTCGATGCCGGCGACGAGGTGGTGCTGTTCGAACCCATGTACGACAGCTACCAGGCGTGCATCGCGATGGCCGGTGGTGTGATCAAGCCCGTCGTCCTGGAGCCCGGTGACGACGGCCGGTACGGCTTCGACCGCGAACGGTTCCTGGCCGCGTGCACATCGTCGACGAAGCTGATCCTGCTCAACACCCCGCACAACCCGACCGGCAAGGTGTTCACCCGCGACGAACTGGAGTTCATCGCCGGTGTGGCCCAGGAGCGTGACATCCTGGTCGTGACCGACGAGGTGTACGAACACCTGGTCTTCAGCGGCTCCGAACACGTGCCGATGGCCACGCTGCCGGGCATGGCCGAGCGCACGATCTCGATCTCGTCCGGCGGCAAGACGTTCAACACCACGGGGTGGAAGATCGGTTGGATGTGTGGCCCGGCACCGATGATCGACGCGGCGAAGACCGCCAAGCAGTTCCTGACCTACGTCAACGGTGCACCGTTCCAGCCGGCGATCGCAACGGGTCTGCGGCTGCCCGACACGTTCTTCCAGGCGCTCGCCGCCGACCTCGAGGCCAAGCGCGATCGTCTGGTGCCGGGGCTCGAGGCCGCCGGGCTGATCGCCTACCGGCCGGAGGCGACCTATTTCACCACCGTCGACATCCGTCCCGTGCGCCCCGACGGTGACGGGGTCGCGTTCTGCCTCGGCCTGCCCGAGTCGATCGGTGTCGTCGCCGTGCCCAACCAGGTCTTCTACGCCAACCCCGAACACGGCCGTCACCTGGTGCGGTTCGCCTGCTGCAAGCGGCTCGACGTCCTCGACGCCGCCGTCGAGCGTTTGGCCGGCCTCGCCGACCAGGGCTGACGCCGGAGCCCGGCGGGACCGGATCAGCGGCCGGAGAGCGCCTGGACGCAGGCGTCGAGCAACATGCTGAGATACCCGTAGAGGTGGTATTCGGGTGAGTCTTCGAGGTCCTGGTCGACCTCGTCGCGATCGGGGTCGTCGGAGACGTCGAGGATCACGCCGAGCACCAGTCGGATCGAGTTGATCGACTGCATCACGGCGATGAGCCGGCCCTCGTCGATCGGCGCATCGCCACCGACCGCCTCGTCGATGATGTCGAACGCGGCGAGTTTCGACTGGACGAGTTCGTCGCGCATCAGCCGCTGGTACTCGGCCTCCATCTCGTCGTCGTCCGGATAGGCGACCGGGAAGAGTCGGACGATCAGTGCCTGCGCCTCGGTGTCGGGGTCGTCGTCGGTGAGCACCGCGCGCAGCTGCCCGACGAGCCGTCGGATCAGCGCCGCCTCCTCGTCGTGGAGGTCGATGACGAAACCCGAACCGGACCGCCGGACGGGGCGGCGGAAGATGCCCATCACGGTCGGCGTCGACGGTCAGGCATCGGGTCCGTCCTTCTCCATCGTCGCCCACAGGCCGTGCTCGTGCAGCCGGAACACGTGCATCTCCGCCTGCTCGCGGCTGCCGTTGGCGACGACGGCGCGACCCTTGTGGTGCACGTCGAGCATCAGCTCGGTCGCCTTCTCCGTCGAGTACCCGAACAGTTTCTGGAGCACGAAGGTGACGTAGCTCATCAGGTTGACCGGATCGTTCCAGACCAGCACGATCCACGGGTGGTCGGGCGCGAGGTGCTCGTCGAGGTCAGGTTCTTGGACCTGGGTCGGTTCGAGCGTGGTGGGCACGACTCCATTGTGCCGGAACCATCGGTCAACGGGTCGCGCCGGCACGTTGGCCGGTTCGTCGGCGGGGCCGTACGATGGCGGCACCATGGCAGTCGGCAGCCGACCACTCGTTCCATCCCGGTTGGCGCCGGGCAGCGTCGCTCACGGGACGCGCCGTCCCGCGACGTCCACGGTGGGGTCGTACATCGCGCTGACCAAACCGCGCATCATCGAGTTGCTGCTGATCACCACCGTGCCGACGATGGTCGTCGCCGAGCGCGGCTGGCCGTCCACCTGGCTGGTGCTGATCACCCTGGTCGGCGGCACGCTCGCCGCCGGTGGGGCGAACGCCATCAACATGTTCGTCGACCGCGACATCGACAAGCTGATGGAGCGGACCAAGAACCGGCCGCTCGTCACCGGCGTCATCGAACCGCGCAACGCGCTCGTGTTCGCCGTCGCGCTCGAGGTCGTCGCGTTCGCGGTCCTGTGGGCCGGCGCGAACCTGCTGTCGGCGGTGCTCGCACTCGCCGCCACCGCGTTCTACGTCGGTATCTACACGCTGTGGCTCAAGCGCACGAGCCGCCAGAACATCGTCATCGGCGGCGCGGCCGGCGCGGTCCCCGTGCTCGTCGGGTGGGCCGCGGTCCAGAACGATCTCTCGTGGACCCCGGTGGTGCTCTTCGGTGCCATGTTCTTCTGGACGCCGCCCCACTTCTGGGCGCTCGCCATCAAGTACGCCGACGACTACCGCGCCGCCAACGTCCCGATGCTGCCGGCCGTCGTCCCGTTCGAGCACGCGGTCCGCCAGATGGTCGGCCACACCTTGGCGATGGTCGCCTGCACGTTGATCCTGATCCCGGTCGCCGACCTCGGTTGGCTCTATTCGATCTCCGCGGTGGTGCTCGGGGCGATCTTCATCGCCGCCACCCTCTGGCTCGGTCGGCATCCGACGGCGACCGCCTCGATGCGGGTGTTCGGGTACTCGATCACGTACGTGACGGTCCTGTTCGGAGCGATGACACTCGACATCCTGCTGTGATCGACCCGCGGCTCGCTGCGTTGCTCGACCGGCACGGGTTGACCCCCGACCGTGTGGCCGAACTGTTCGGCATCGCCGCCGAGCGGATGCGGACCGAGGTCGCGGCCGTCGTCGTCGAGTCCGAACAGGGCGCGGCGGTCCCCGTCGTGTCGTTCGCCGACATCGCCGCCGGAACGGTCGACGACTCGACGGTCGACGCCGTCCGACGACGTGGGTGCACGGTCGTGCGGGGCACCTTCGACCGATCCCTCGCCGAGCAGTGGGACGACGACGTGGCCCGCTACCTCGAACAGAACCGCTTCGAACACGAGTACCTCGCCCGCTACCCCGATGGCGGCGGCCGCCGGATCTGGGGCGTCTACTGGTCGCCGTCACAGGTCGCCGCCCGACAGCACGAGCACATGGAGGCGACGCGATCGTTCCTGAACTCGTTGTGGCGGCACGAGTCCGACGGCCGGTCGTGGTTCGACCCCGACGACGACATCGGCTACCCCGACCGGTTGCGTCGGAGGGCACCCGGCGTCGAAGCGAGCGGACTGCCGCCGCACTCCGATGCGGCGTCGTGCCGTGGCTGGCGGATCGCGGAGAACGAACACGTCTTCCGCGAGGTGCTCGCCGGACGTTTCGACGCGTACGACCCGTGGGACGCGGCGTACCGCACCACGGCCGACCCCGACCGTGATGCGCCGTCGTCGGTGTTCCGGACATTCCAGGGTTGGACCGCGCTGTCGGAGATGCGCCCCGACGACGGCGTGCTGCACCTGCTGCCGATCCCGCGGGCGGCGGCGTACATGTTGCTGCGGGGGATCGCCGGCGAGCTGGGCCTCCTGGGGGCCGAGCCCGAGCCCGCGCCGAACCGGTTCGGTGCCGACGAGCTGCTCCTCCCGGCGCTCGTGCCGATCCCGGCCGTCGAGCCCGGCGACACCGTCTGGTGGCACAGCGACGTGATCCACTCGGTCGCCGACGCATCCAACGACACGCGCTGGGGCAACGTCATGTACATCGCCGCCACGCCCAGCTGCGAGCGCAACGACGCCTACCGCGCCTCGATGTTCGAACGGTTCGAAGCCGGGCTCAGCCCCCGCGACTTCCCCGACGAGCACTTCGAAGCCGGGTTCACGGGCCGGCCGACCGTCGACGATCTCGATGCCGTCGGTCGTCGCCATTTCGGTCTGCCCGCCCTCGTGGACGACTGACGTCGACGTCCTGCCGGGAGCGCGACCGCCGCGATCCGATCCGGACGACCCGGCAATGTGCATGTTTCGACGGAATGGGGTATGCCTGTGTCATGACGTCGAGCACGTCCCGTGCCGCACTCGGCGTCGACAGACTCGAACGGAGGACACGACATGGAGGCGACATCGCCACCAGAACCCGTCCGACCGACGGAACGCGGTCGGTCGGGCGACGCCGACTGGCTCGCAGGAACCGGCGACGGCACCGACCCCGACCGTCACGTCCACATGGTCGTGCTCGGTCCGCCCGGCGCGGGGAGTTCGACGGTCGGGCGGATGGTGGCGCACGAGCTCCATCGCCCCTACGTCGACCACGACTCGGTCGCCGGCCTCGACCGCGACCCCGGCGGTGGCGACGGGTCCGGCGTTGATGACGACGGCACCCACGACATCGAGGTGCTGCGGCGCGTCCTCGCGACCCACGGCTCGGTGGTCTACGGCGCCGGTGGACGTGTCGCCGAGCAGGTTCGCCCCGACGACGTCGCCGGCGCGTACCTGGTCTGGCTCGACGCGAGCCCCGAGGTCGTCGTCGATCGGCTCGGTGACCGGGAACACCCCGTACTCGGCCCCGATCCGCTGAGCGCGCTCCGTGATTACGTGGCGCGTGTCGATCCGACAATACGAGAGCGCGCCGACCTGACCGTCTCGGTCGACGACGTCGAGCCCGCCGTGGCGACGGAGCGGATCCGGCAGGCGTGGCGTCGGCATGTCGACGAGATCGAGTCGGCCTCGTGACCGACGCCGAACGTCGGTGGGGGACCGAGACCCAGCACGCGATCGAGAACTTCCGCATCTCCGACCGCACGATGCACCCGTCGCTGATCCGCTGGCTCGCACTGATCAAGTCGGCCGCAGCGACCGTCAACGCCGACCTGGGGCTGCTCGACCGGGACATCGCCGACGCGATCGTCGTTGCCGCCGACCGGATCGTCGACGGCGAGTACCCCGACCAGTTTCCGGTCGACGTGTACCAGACCGGGTCGGGCACGTCGACGAACATGAACGTCAACGAGGTGGTCGCCGCGCTCACCGACCACCTCGCCCACCCGAACGACCACGTCAACATGGGGCAGAGCTCGAACGACGTGATGCCGACCGCGATGCGGCTGGCGGCGTGCGAGATGATCGAACTCCGTCTCGTTCCCGCGACCGACGCCCTGGTCGAGGCGCTGCGGGCCCGAGCCGCCGAATTCGCCGACGTGGTGAAACCGGGCCGGACCCACCTGATGGATGCGGTGCCGGTGCTGCTCGGCGACGAGTTCGCGTCGTGGGCGGTCCAGATCGAGGAGGCGTCCGAGGTGATCCGGTCGTCGCTCGTCCAGCTCGCCCGGGTCCCGCTCGGCGGCACCGCGGTCGGCAACGGACTCGGCTGTCACCCCGACTTCCCCGCACGCGTACTCGACCTGGTCGCCGATCGGGCCGGACTCACGATCCGTCCGAGCTCGCCACCCGACCGGATCGCCCGTCAGGGCGGCCACGACGCCGTCGTCGCCGTCTCCGGCGGGCTCAACGTGCTCGCGACCGCGCTCACGAAGGTCTGCAACGACCTGCGGTGGATGTCGAGCGGGCCCAACACCGGGCTGGCCGAGATCGCGATCCCGGCGCTCCAGAAGGGCTCGTCGATCATGCCGGGGAAGGTGAATCCGGTCATCCCCGAAGCGGTGCTCCAGGTCTGCGCTCGGGTCATCGGCAACCACACGACGATCACGGTGGCCGGGATGCAGGGGAACTTCGAGCTCAACGTGATGATCCCCGTCGTCGCCGACGCCGTGCTCGAATCGATCGGGATCATGACCAACGGGTGCCGAACGCTGGTCGAGCGCTGCATCGCCGATGTGACCGCCGACGTCGAGCACGCCAGGGCGCTGGCCGCGCGCAGCCTCCCGCTCGCGACCGCGCTCAACCAGGACCTGGGCTACGAGCGGGTGGAGGAGATCGTGAACGACGCTCGACAGACCGGTCGCAGCGTGCGCGACGCCGCCCTCGCGCTGGGCGTCGACCCCTCCCTGGTCGATCGGCGCCTCGACCTCGACCGGATCGCGCGCGGGGCCGCGGACCCCGATCGCGCCTGATCGGCGGTCCTGCGGCGACGGTCGTCGGGCGGCTGCGCTGCCCGGATCACCTCGATACGCTGGGGTGTCGACCCGATCCGACCGACCGTCGAGCAGGAGACGAGGTCCGGCCAACCAGCCCGTCGACGTGGTGTGCCGCCCGAACACGAACCCGCGGCAGCCCGCCGAATTTCCTGTTCGGCGTGGCCCGGCCAGTAGAGTTCGCTCGGTAGTGTCGAGGCAGCTCTCCGGACCCTCGGACCCATGTACCA